>LVWT01000022.1 GCA_002083405.1 Nitrospira sp. SG-bin2
CGGGAGGAGAAGAGGGTTTGTCAACAGCCTGCTAAGTAAAAGATCCAGTCTTTCCCAAAATCAACTCCAGCAAGCTTCATGGTGGCTGCGTACGATATTTGTCACTTGCCGACAATTTGGTGTTTAGGGCAATGCACTTCTGATTAATTCTTTCTTTATTTTTATAGTCTTTCGACTGGCATGACGAATGCGTTACCAGGTGGGCAGTGCCCCGTGTTATGGACCGTAGCCATGGGCCACAATCGGGTTCAAGGAGGTATCTATGTTGAAACAGACGCTCATTATCACGAGTGCTGTTCTTGCCACTGCTCTCATCCTCTCAGGAGTGAGCGTGGCGAATGATAATGATAGTGCCAGGGGCTTCGGACTGAGAAATGCACAGGAGGCTGCCGGCACACATGGGATGCAGGGACGGTGCAACGCGGCGTCACACCAGAACATTACGTTGGATGGTTGTGCTGACGACCCGCTGCCGCCTCCGACCACAGATCCACTGTCTGGCCCGCTTCCGACGACTGAGCCACCACCTGTTTCGCCTCCGACGACTGAGCCACCGCCTCCAACAGATTTTTCAAATTTTTGAGGGTTGCCTGGTTGTACACTTTGCCAATCGCAGACCATGTGCCAACGAAGGCGGCCAGGAAACTGGCCGCCTTTTGCTGTTCTATCCTATCTCGACTCACAGAATAGCCGTGTGACTCGGGAGCGAACTTGACTCACCGCGCGACATTCTGTAACCACTTCATCTTTAACCTCCGCCCATGGAGAAAAAGACTCAACGTAACTACCATCAAACATTCAACTGTCGCGGGGGGAGGATTTGAACCTCTGACATTTGGGTTATGAGGCTGCAAACACTCGGTTCTTAACTGCCCGATCTTCAGCCTGTTTTCTCACTTCAGCCTATCTTTCAACGGTGTACAGCCACCTCTAGCGCGAACGTGTTAACCCGAATGGGGAATGGGCAATCACATATCAGCACTCTACACTTGCCACAAGACTTGCGTAACTAGGGAGGGCCGGATGGCTATTACTCGAGCAAAGCGATGGAAGGTCCAATATCCTGTTCAGGTATTCACTGACGGGTTGTTTGTTGAAGGGCGGACGGTGGACATATCACTGCAGGGTTTACGCGTTGCCACGGAAAGCTCTATCACACAAGGGGCCTGTGTCGTTGTTCGGGTCCTGGTGCTGGATGGCGAATACCCTGTCGATTGTGCGCTCTATACCGTCCGATGGATCGACCAGGGAAGGATCGGCCTGGAAGCGAGCGAGATATCAGTTGTGGAACAAAGGCGTCTCCAGGACCGGCTTGCTTCTCTGGATCAAGATCAGGAACCGGTCGTGGAGTCCACGATTCCCCGTATGACAACCGAGCAACCGATTACGAGCATCACCGGCACTGTGGCGGGACTATGGCAATTATTCTTTTCTCGCCATCACGGGATCAGTGCTCCTAACCGCGGCCTCCACTCTCTCCAGGGGTCAAAGCGTTAACAATACCCTCCGCTCTCCCACTCCCCCGACACGAAAGGGTTTCTAGTGTCTGAGGAAGCAACGAGCGTGAAAAGAATGTCCGACTATCGAGGCTATCCGATCACTCTTTCCCGAAAGCGTCTCTGATAACGATCTTACGGTGGTATCCGTCTCCTTCCTCTTTCATTGTTACATAAGGACACGCACCTTGGCCTTGTGCGCCCCACGGTGACCAGGATCTCACGTCTATAAGGCCGAATTACATGCTGTTGCGGCATTCGCCGGCCAGCATACGCTAGCGGATCATCACATGACTGCTTCTACGTAGACCTCCTCCTGCCTGAATATTTCCAGATCCGCCGCTACAACCGACAATAGAAATCCCCATAGTTATCGTGTCATTGCAAATCCAAGATACTTTGCTATGGTTCCTTAATGATCTCTCCTTTGCCATACGGTATACCTCCTCCTGTCACCCTTCCTTTTGTAGACAAGATCGTTTCTCTGATCCGCACGCGTGGATTCATTCTTTCACTTTGCCTGCTCATCGCCGGAAGTCTGGTCGGCTACTATGTGGTCCAGCGAGTCACACAGTTGAGCGAAATCTTTTATGGGCCGGAAACGAAAAGTCTGAAGGCATTAGCGCTGTATGAAATTGGCGCGTATTCAAGCGCGGCCAAACACTATCGCAAAGACTACGCGGACTACTTGCAGACTCTACAGGACGTGTCGCCGGATCTCCTGACCTTTCTTCGGCGAGACAGTGAGGGAGCAGTCCAATGGGCTCAACGGGAACTTACACAGAATCCCAATAGCATTGAAGCCTTCCTCGCGTTGGCGCGTGTGGCGTATGACAAGAAAGAGTATGCAACTGCTGCCAACTATACTCGGCGTATTCTGGCATTGTACTGGGATAACACCGATGCACTCCTTCTCGCCGCATTCATTGCCACCCGGGACCCCTCGCAGGGAGATCCATTTCGTTATCTGGATATGGCGCTGAGGACAGGAACGGCAGCGCGCAACCTGCCATCATTCATCCATGCCCTGGAAATCGCCGGTCAACTTCAGAGCCAACCACGAAGCGAACGACAATATGGTCTGATCACGTTATATCACCGCATCCTCATGATTCACGATGCCGGTATGGCCAATCGCGTCATGTCGATGGCTCGACGTGCGATCGCCAAGGGGGATCATCTGGGGGAAGCCTTTTATGGCATGGGAGTGATCTTTGAGAAGACGGGATGGCCGCACAAAGCGTTGGGTGCGTATCAGGAAGCAGTACGGGCCGATCCGAACCACGCCAGTGCCTATTATGCAACAGCACGGCTTTATGCGAGGAGGCAAGATGATCTACATCAATACCTTTTCCTGAAGGAGGCTACAAAGGCTTCTCCCGCTGACCCGTTTCATTTCTCGGCTCTCTATCACCGTCTTGCCCGCAAACAAGAGTGGTACGCCATCACACGTGTAATGCAAACCGCAATTGAGACTGAACCGGGCAATCTGACCGCTCATGTACACCTCGCGTGGGCGTTGGAGAATATGGGAGAGCATAATCTTTCAAAGCAGGTGCTTCAGCACGTTGTTACGCTAGAAGCACGGGGTCCCGAAGAATTGGAGTGGAAAGCTTGGGCGGCCAGACGACTAGGGGATGATGGTCAAGAAGAAGCCTTGCTCCAGAGAAGTGTCCTCTTGGATCGTGGAAGGCCTGACCCGCATCGGGAGTTGGCGAGACTGTATAAAGGACAAAACCGAGTTGGAGAAGCTCGGCGAGAATTTGAAATCACGGTTCAAATGGGCGGGTACGACAACCCAAACCAATGGCTTGAATACTGTACTCTCTACACGAATGAGCAACCTCCGTCCATCTGTACACAAAGCAAGAGTGAGCTATCTCGCGCCTATAACACATTCGTACTAGTGAATGACCCATGAAGATGCTTAGTTGGTTCGGAAAACTGATTCCCAATCTCTTTCGCTGGGGCATTATTTCGCGGTGGTTGATCGCGCTCTGTCTATGGGTAAGCTCGATACAGTTGACCTATCCCATACTGAGCCCATGGCCTCTTATGGGTGCAATCACAGCCACGGTGGTGGGACTGTGCCTGCTCGTACTCGTAATACGGATTGCGGAGCGGGTGTCGCCCAACCGGCAAATATGGATGATGGTCAGGCCGTTCTTGCACGTGGGCGACTTAGCCGCCTTGGCATATATCGTTTGTGGTGTCGGCCTCTATCTCAATGGAATACTCGCGACCGCACCACCGCAGAAGCACTTTGCCGAAGTGCTGACGGCGGCAGAGGAGCCTGTTCAATTAGGTCCTTGGGGGCCGGCAGGACACTTTCAAATAATGGTGCAGGATGCTGAGGCATCTCCACGATTCATTTTTGTCGACGCCAAAGTCTTTCAGCGCATTCTTCCCGGTCAAGGTATTAGTTTCGTCATGTACGAAGGAGCATTCGGGGTGAGTTGGGTGGATGAGATTGTTCCGGACTACAAGAAGACTCTGGCGACGCTCGTCGCAAGTGGACGCAATGATTCGATGCTGAGAAAACAAACCATGATGCTCGATCTTGCTGAACGCAGGTTTCAGTTGGTATCCCGAAATGCACAGCAATACTTGAAAGAGGAACCAGGCGATATTTCCTTCGCCATCAACTTAGCGGGGACTATCGGCCAACTAGGACAGCGAGCTCTCGCCGTGCAAATTCTTGAACCCATAGCAAGCAGGCATGTCAATTACAAATTGTACTGTGCGTTTGGCGCATTGATTCGCGACGCCGGTGATATACCGAAGGGCATTGACTACTTTAAAGCTGCTACGAGAATTGATCCCCAAGCAGCGGAAGCCTATTACCTGTTGGGGCACACTTATAAGCAAATCGGTCAGAAGGACGAGTCTCGTATAGCGTTCACAAAGCTTGTTGAGTTGGAACCTCGTTACAGCAATCTCCTGCAACAATAGGAGTGCGGACTGAGGTCAGTAATCTATCCCACCCGCATTTTGCTCCTAGCCAAAATGCTACATGCGGACAATCCCAACTATGCCGGCTGGCAACAGGCCGGACGGGCGAGAACTATGGACGCTTTGCCAGAAGCTGTTGAAACTGATCGAGATGATATCTAAAGCGACGACCTATCACGCTGTAGAAGCAAACCGCTGGTAAGTTGTTGAAAGAGAAAAAGAAGAGGATTGGTTGCGGGGAGAGGATTTGAACCTCTGACCTTTGGGTTATGAGCCCAACGAGCTACCAGGCTGCTCCACCCCGCGGTCGGAGACTAACAAAGCGTGGAACGGCAAGTCAAGCCAACGGTTTCCGCCGTTGCATTCGCGGAAACACGATGGTAAAGCCATCTCATGCGCATTGTATTCATGGGCACACCGGAATTTGCCGTGCCTTCCCTTGAGGCGTTACTCAAGTCGGAGGACCAGGTTGTTGGAATCGTCACTCAGCCGGACCGCCCGAAAGGCCGTGGCCAGGAACTAGCGCCTCCTCCGATCAAGCTCATCGCTCAACGCGAGAATATCCCGTTTCTCCAGCCGCTCAAGATCAGGACGCCCGACTTTCTTGAGGCGCTGGCCGCCTGGAAGCCGGATCTGATTGCCGTGACGGCGTTCGGTCGAATCCTGCACGCGCCGATCTTGAACCTTCCACCAAGGGGCTGTGTGAATGTGCATGGGTCACTACTGCCGAAATATCGAGGCGCAGCCCCCGTTCAATGGGCGGTGATCAACGGGGAAACGGAAACCGGCATCACCACGATGCTCATGGATGAGGGAATGGATACCGGTCCGATGTTGCTGCAGGCGCGGCTTCCGATTCTGCCTGAAGATACGACGGGATCATTGGCGCCTCGTTTGGCGGAACTTGGCGGCCGGTTGTTGGTCGAGACCATCGCACAACTCAAGGCCGGTACCCTCACTGCGCAGCAACAAGACCATGCGCTGGCCACGATGGCGCCGTTGCTCAAGAAAGAGGATGGGCTACTCGATTGGACAATGAGCGCGCAGGCGTTGGCCAATCGTGTCCGGGGCTTGTCTCCTTGGCCAGGCGCCTATACGTTCCATGGCCAGGCGCGTTGGAATATTTGGAACGCAGTTGCCGTGAACGAGCCGACAGGCGATGCCCCTGGGACGATCGTCGGAGTCGCAAAGCAGTCGCTCCGGGTGGCGACCGGCAACGGCCTGCTGGAACTCCTCGAAATCCAGACAGCCAATTCCAAGCGCATGCCCGTCGGGCAATTTCTTTCCGGACACCGAGTCTTTTCCGGTGAAACATTAGGCGCCGCCGCGAGCTGACTCTAGCTCTGACTGATCCCGATTCCTCTACATGTTCTGAAGGGCCTGTTGCTATGCCATCCGACCGGTCTTCTCCTGATGCTCCATCTTCCTCGCGGGCGGCGGCTTTGGCCGTGTTACTTGCCTGCCAATCACAGGACACGATGCTTGATGATCAGATGGAGCAGCGCGCTACGGATTTCAGGTTGGACTCTCGCGATCGTGGCCTGGCGATGGAGCTGGCCTATGGTGTGTTGAGACGACTGGAGTTCATCGATTGGCGGTTGGCGCCGGTTCTCCAGAAACCTCTCCCACGGCTCCCGTCTGTGGTGCAAATGTTGTTGCGCCTCGGGGCCTATCAGTTGCTGTGCATGGATCGTATTCCTGCCTCGGCGGCAGTGAACGAATCCGTGCAACTCGCCAAATCTTATATGCCGAAGCTGGGACGGGACTGGAGCGGGTTGATCAATGCGGTTCTGCGCAATCTCACGCGCGGGCCTGAGCCGGCACTGCCGGATATCGAGGCCGATCCTGATCTGGCCTTGTCCATTCGGTATGCGCTTCCACTCTGGCTTTGTCGGCGATGGGTCGAACAGTTGGGGGTGGCGCAGGCCGAATCCCTCTGCCGGTCCACCAGTGACATTCCTTCTCTCACGCTACGAGTGAACCGGCTGCGTGTGACGAGAGACGTGTTCCTGGATCGGCTCAGCCGGCTGGGGTTCACGGCGCGTCCAACAGCCATCAGTCCTGCCGGTGTCATTTGTGAAAAGAGCGGTCCCGTGACAGCGCTGCCCGGCTTTCAGGAGGGCGAGTTCTATGTCGAGGATGAGGCGGCCCAGCTGATCCCGCCGCTCCTCGATCCGCAGCCGGGCGAACAGATTCTGGACGCCTGTGCCGCGCCGGGAGGCAAAGCGACGCATCTTGCGGAGTTGATGAAGAATCACGGACATATTGTTGCGTTGGATCGTCAACGGGCTCGCCTCGATCGCCTGCAAGACAATTGTCGCCGCTTGGGAGTCAATATCGTGGCGCCGACCATGGGAGATGCGCGAAGGTCACAGGAGATGTCGGGTATTATCAGCAAGGGCGGCGGCCGTGCGGACCGGCCCACTGCGACGCCGGATGGATCGGTCGATCGGGTTCTGCTCGATGCGCCGTGCAGCGGGCTTGGTGTGCTGCGCCGCCATCCCGAAGCCAAGTGGAACAAGCATCAGGCGATGTTCGCCCGGCACCATCAACTTCAGAAGGAGATCCTCGAAGCAGTGGCGGCTGTCTTGCGGCCCGGCGGGGTGCTAGTCTATAGTACGTGCTCGACCGAGCAGGAAGAAACCGAAGACGTGATTCAGCAGTTTTGCCGCGCTCATCCCGGCTGGATGCGCGAATCCGTCGTGCCGTGGCTTCCTTCCGCTGCTCTCCCATTCGTGACGGCTCAGGGTGCGCTTTCGACCATGGGCAATCGACTTGGGATGGATAGCTTCTATGCCGCTCGACTGAGGAAGATTTCCTAATGCCTAAGCCGATCCAGATCGCCCCCTCTATTCTCTCCGCGGACTTCGCGCGGCTGGCCGATGAAGTGGCCGCGGTCGAGCGGGCCGGCGCAGACCTGCTGCATATCGACGTGATGGACGGGCATTTCGTCCCGAATCTCACGATCGGGCCGCCGATCGTCGAATCATTGAGGAAGGTGACGAAACTTCCGCTCGATGTGCATCTGATGATCACCAATGCCGATGCGTTTATTCCGGAATTCGCCAGGGCCGGGGCGAATTATTTGACCGTGCATGTGGAGGCCTGTCCACATCTGCATCGCACGATCCAATCGATCAAGGAACTTGGTGTGAAAGCCGGGGTGACGCTCAATCCGGCCACGCCGGTCCATTCGCTTCAAGAGATTCTTGCCGACGTCGATCTGGTGCTCATCATGTCGGTCAACCCGGGATTCGGCGGGCAGAAGTTCATCGCTTCCTGTCTGGGTAAAGTGAAGGCGGTTCGTCAGATGCTCGACCGGATCGGCAGCCACGCGTTGTTGGAAGTCGATGGCGGGGTGAAGGCCGAGAATGCGGCCCAAGTGCTGGAGGCGGGCGCCGATGTCCTTGTCGCCGGCTCTGCGATCTTCTCCGGTTCGGACTACGCCGCTCGCATCACCGCGCTACGCACAGCGGGGCAGCAGGCTCCTGTGCATCGATAGGATTCGGGTGGATACGACATCCTCGTTCGACAATCTGCACCCCCTCGAAATCAAAGTGCTGACCGCCTTTGGGGCAGGTCCATCAGGGACGGTACTGACCACGGAGCAATTGGCCGCTGCGACTGGGCTGGAACCCTCCCAGCTCAGCATGGCAATCGAATGGCTTCTGGCGAAGCAGTTGCTCGTCGTGCAGTCTGAAACGATTACGCCGATCGCCTCGCTGACGCCGCTCGGGGAAACCTACTTCGAACAGTCTTCACCGATCGAGCGGATCCTCTCTGCGGCGCGGGATGCATCCAGCACAGGGAAGCGGCTGACCATTCCGGATCTCCATGCCAAAGAAGGCCTCGACCCCGCCGATGTGAGCAAAGCGGTCGGCCGGCTGAAGAAAGAAGGCGCGCTCTTGATCGTGCAGGGTGGCTGTCTCGAATCCACCGGACGGCCCAGTCCTTCAACTGAGGCCATGCGCGCGATTCTCCAACAGCTGCACGACGCTCCTCGCGAGATGGAACAGTTTCCGGAGCCGTCCCGCCAGCTTATTCAGGAGCATGCGGTGAGGCGCGGCAGCGCAAAGGAGCCCTTCCGGGTTGAGGACCGCGTGGCCCGGTGGTACGTGCTGTCTTCGGAAGGCACGGCGGCCGTCGATCACGTCACTTCCCAGGCAACGGTCGACGAGGTCTCGCAGTTGAGTCCGGAGTTGCTCAAGGACGGCAGCTGGCGCCGGAAACGTTTCCGGAAGTACACGATCAGCTTACGAGCGCCGCGAGTCGGCATCGGCAAGAAGCATCCCTACCGCGAGTTTCTGGATACGGTGAAGACCAAACTGGTGAGCATGGGATTCCAGGAAATGCGGGGCTCGCTCGTTGAAACCGAGTTTTGGAATATGGACGCGCTCTTCATGCCGCAGTTCCATCCGGCGCGCGACATTCACGATGTCTATTTTGTCAAAGACCCGACGCATGCCGCACAGATCGCCGAACCGTTTGTGTCGCGCGTGACCAAGGCGCATGAGAACGGCGGCGCGACCGGCTCCACCGGGTGGCGCTATGCCTTCGACGGTGAGCGGGCGAAACGGTTGGTGTTGCGGAGTCAGGGAACCGCGGTGTCCGCGCGAACCCTTGCTGCAGCACCGGAGGCGCCGGGAAAATATTTTTCGATCGCGCGATGTTTCCGCTACGATCAGGTCGATGCGACGCACGCCACGGATTTTTTCCAGGTTGAGGGGATCGTGTTGGGCGAGGACATCAATTTCAGGACCTTGCTCGGACTGCTGAACCTGTTCGCCCGTGAAGTTGCGCAAGCCAAAGAGGTCAAGTTTTTGCCGGCCTATTTTCCGTTCACGGAGCCGTCGGTTGAAATGCATGTGCGCCATCCGCGCCTGGGATGGATGGAACTCGGCGGCGCCGGGCTCTTCCGTCGGGAAGTCACACTGCCGCTGGGTGTGACGGTGCCCGTGATCGCCTGGGGACTCGGGCTCGACCGCATGGCGATGGTCGCGCTCGGCATTCACGACATCCGCGAGCTGTTTACCGACAGTCTTGAATTGATTCGCACGACCCGAGGGATTTTTTAGCGAACACCATGCCTACGATCTCCATCTTCAAAGACGATCTTGAATCCCTGCTCGACAGCCGGCGGGCAGGCGCCGTTTCGATCGACCAGATCGAAGAGTGGCTCATGCTGGTGAAGGGCGAGTTGAAAGGCCATAACGCGGAAACCGGAGAGCTGCGCGTCGAGTTGCAAGACAGCAATCGGCCCGACCTCTGGTGTTGCGAAGGCATTGCGCGGCAAATCCGCATCAAGCAGCAGGGCAAGCTGCGCGCCTATCCGTTCTTGAGCAAGCAATCGAAGCCGACACAGCGAGTGATCGTCGGCGCCGGTATGGAACGGGTCCGCCCCTACGTTGCCGCCTGCACCGCCAAGGGTTACCGGGTCACTAAGGAAGGATTGGCCCAGCTCATTCAAACACAGGAGAAGCTGGCTGACATTTTCGGCCATAAGCGCAAAACGGTCTCGATCGGGATCTATCAGCTGCAGAAGATCGCGTTTCCTGTCACCTATGAACTGGTGAAACCGGATGAAGCGCGGTTCACGCCGTTGGGTATGGAAACGGTGATGACGCTGTCCGAAATCCTGATGGTCCATCCGAAGGGGTTGGAGCACGGGCGTATCCTGGCCGGGCACAGCCGCCTGCCGATTCTGCGCGACGCGAAGCGCCAACCCCTGTCCTTTCCGCCGATCATCAACAGCCGGGAGATCGGGGAAGTGCGGGTGGGGGATGACGAACTGTTCGTGGAAGTGACGGGGACTGATCTGGCGATGGTGGTGCTGACGCTGAATATCTTTGCCGTCAACCTCGCCGATCGCGGAGCCATGATCGAGCCGGTCGCCGTACAGTATCCGCACAAGACGCCGCTGGGCCGGCAGGTCGTGACGCCGCAGGATCTCGGGAAGCCGCGGTCGATCCGCATCGAGACGATCGAGCGCGCGCTGGGTCAGGCACTCGGCGGGAAGACCGTGACCCAGGCCCTCAAAACCTATGGCTACGACGTGTCAGCCGGCAAGAGCGCGGTGAAGGCGAAATTGCCGCCCTATCGGCAGGATCTCATGCACGAGATGGATGTGGTCGAGGATGTGGCAATGAGCTGCGGCTATGGATCGTTCGCGCCTGAAATGCCCGCGCAGTTTACGGTGGGGGGGCTGTCGCGCATCGAACAGACCTCCGATCGGGCGCGTGAGTTGATGGTCGGGCTGGGGTTTCAGGAGATCATCTCCAACATCCTCGGTTCGCCGGAGAGTTATTCCACCGCTATGCGGCTCGATGGAACGGGCTGGGGCAAGATGGTCGAAGTCGACAACGCGATGGCGGTAACGTTCTCCGCTCTACGGCAATGGATGTTGCCGTCGCTGCTTCGCGTTGAAGCCGCCTCAAATAGAGCCTTCTATCCCCATCGTCTCTTCGAGGCTGGTGACGTGGCGATTCCGGACCCTGCCCATGAGTTGGGTTCGCGCACAGATACAGTACTCGGCGCCGTCCTCGCCCATGCGACCGCGCATTTCTCCGAAATCCACTCCTGCCTCGATGTGCTGTTTTACCATCTCGGGCAGGAGTACAGCCTGGAACCGGTGCAACATCCTTCGTTCTTAGAAGGCCGGGCGGGACACATTATCGTAGCAGGCAAACCCGTCGGCGTGATCGGCGAGGTCCATCCAGAGGTGCTCGAACGTTGGCAAATCGCCGTCCCCGTCGTCTCATTCGACGTGAACCTGTCTCAGTTGACCGATCGAGCGTAAGCGAGTCTCTCGATCTGTACTTTTCTATCCAATGGCTGCCGTTTGAACCTGAGCAGACCCTCGTAGCTCTGGGTGATCTCTCGTATTGCCAGAATCTAATAGTCCTGTCTGTGCAATGACCGACCGGTTATTGCCCAGAACGTCTGACTCTCCACAAAACTTTAAAGATTGCCTATCCTTAAACTCTTGAAATTTGAGCTCGGTGAGATTGGCAATTCGCTTTGCTCAAAACGGACGGTAAATGGCCATCTTGCGACCGTCGGCATCCGGCCAAGAGCGGACTTCCAGCCCGATTAGGGAACGGTACTATGTATTGCGCATTGCTCTGAACCACAGTCGGAATGCATCGCTCTTCCAGCGCCTAAGTACTAGCGCTCTCGTGCTGTACGATGAGTGGAGCTTGGGGATAGCGGTTCACAACCGGTCCGACCTTCTTGCTTTTCCCTCAACTCTGCTAGAATCGCTCGCATGTCCAATAGTCAAAAGCCAAATGACTTCGTCCAACTGGGCCGCACATTTCACGAACTTGCCAAGCATGCTCGGGAGAGCGACTCCTTTGACTTAACCCAGACAATCGTCACTGGCCCGCGTCTCAGCTGGGAAGATTTGCTCAAGGGGTTCCGAACAGTCATCTTGTCTGAAGCCGGGACTGGAAAGACCGAGGAGATACGGCAAACTGCAAAACACCTCAGGGCTGCAGGCGCGAGGGCGTTCTTCCTACGACTTGAGCACATTCCCGACGCCTTCGAGGACGCCTTCGAGGTCAGCACCTTTGATGAATTTGAGCAGTGGCTTTCCTCAACGGACGAGGCGTGGATCCTGCTGGATTCAGTCGACGAAGCGCGTCTTCGAAATCCCGGAGATTTTGAGCGCGCGGTCCGAAAGTTCGGACGACGCATCCAGGCTGGCAATGCGCGGGCGCACATCGTACTTACTGGCCGCACGAGCGCCTGGCGCGCGAAGACCGACCTCGCGCTCTGTGAAACATACTTTCCGGTTGCTCCCGAAACGATGCGAGTGAAGGAGGCAGAACCCCCGAAGGAACCTCATCTGCTCGGTGACTCCAATAGTCAGTCATTCGGCACCGAGGTCTCAGAACAGAAAGAAGCCCGATCTGGATTTCGAATTGTCGCGCTCGATGACCTGTCCACATCACAGATCGACGCATTTGCTCGGGCCCGAGGTGTCACAGACACAAAGGCCTTCCTCGACGAGATTGAGCGAGCCGATGCGGGATCTTTTACGACCAGACCCCAAGACCTGGAGGAACTCGTCGAGTTTTGGACCAAGGAGCGACGTATCGGAACGCGCTTGGAGCTGATGCGAAACAGTGTCCATCGTCGTCTTGAAGAACGCGATCAGAACCATCGCGAGGCACACCCACTCTCTGCGGCGCGGGCCCGCGAGGGTGCCCGCCTTTTGGCTGCAGCATCGGTCTTTGGCCGAGAGTCTACCATCCAGGTACCAGATGGATCTCACAACAACAAGGGTATCGCGATTCAGGCGGTGCTGCCGGATTGGAATGATCGCGATCAACTCACGCTCCTCTCTCGCCCGATATTCGATGAAGCGATCTATGGCACGGTTCGCTTTCACCACCGATCGGTTCGCGAATTTCTGGCTGCTGAGTGGCTGGCAGGGCTACTTGAACGGTCAGCTTCGAGGCGAGCAGTCGAAGCACTACTTTTCCGTATCCAGTACGGTATCGAAGTTATCGTGCCGACGATGCGGCCAGTGCTCCCCTGGCTTGCCATTTTTGATGAACGCATCCGCGAACGAATTCTACGTGATACGCCTGAGGTTCTCTTTGAGGGTGGAGACCCGATTGCACTGCCACTTGTAACGCGCAAGGTGATCCTTTCCGATGTTTGTAAAAAGCTGGCAGCTGGGATATCTGGTCGGAGTGCGCTCGACTATTCGGCCGTGCAGCGGTTCGCCAGCCTTGACCTAGCTGACGATATTCGCGCTCTTCTCAAACAGTATGCGTCCGATGATGAAATAGTGAGTTTCCTTGTCAGGATGGTGTGGCTCGGACGGATCGCCTCGCTCAAAGACGAAGTAAAGAAGTTGGCTCTTGCACCCTCTACACCTCACTATACACGTATTGCCGCTATTCGTGCTCTATCCGCAGTCGCCACAAACAAAGACATTGATGACCTGCAACAATCCTTTACAAATGAGACATCTATCCTAGAACGGGATTGGCTCAGTGAAATCGTCGTGGCTTCAGCCCCATCAATTGAGACCGCAACATGGCTTTTGTCCGCGCTAGGCAGGGTGGAAGAAAAGGAACGCTACCACGTTGATTCGCTCACAGATGCGGTCGCCAGCTTCGTCGAAACCGCCCCCCTCAACATAGTGCCAAATCTCCTTCAAGGCTTGAATCAACTGCTCGACGAACCGCCATTCATCGATCATGGCTTCTGCGAGGTCTCGAAGAAACATTCTTGGCTGATTAAGGCGGCATCAGATATAGCTGAAAGGCTCATACGAGAGCGAAAGCCAGAAGCCCTCGACAGTACCACGCTAGATATCCTTTGTAAGCTCTATGCCATTCGCGACTGGGGCAATGACCTACGTGATACAAAGGTAGAATTCGGCACGTTAGTGCCGCAATGGCCTGAACTGAATCGAGCCGCGTTCTGGTATGGCGTTCGGAAACTTCGTCAGACCGCTCGCTTCGTTAACAACGGCACACGCCTTACCAACTTCTGGCAGGCTTATGGTTTGGGCGCTTATTGTAAGTTCGGTGTTGATGATTTCGACTATGTGGCCGAGTCTATTTCGACGTCGGCAGATCAAGATGACAGGCTTGTTGCCCTCACACTTGCCTTCGACATCTACGCTAAAGGCAATCGTCCTCAGATATGGCTAGATCGGCTCCATGAGTTGGTCAAGGGCAACGTCGAGCTTGAAGGGCGACTCGATCTCCTGCTCAATCCGCCTGTCAACAAGTACGAACTCGAAAACAGACAGCGGGAGAAGCGTGCCACAGCGCGTGAGAAACAGGAACAGGGTAAGCGCGACAAATCTAAGGCTTTCATACTCTCGCACATCGAGCTTGTTCGTGCTCCGCAACTGAAAGAGCCAACGGATATCTCACGGGCACAGTGGTATCTGCACGAGCGTCTTCGTGAGGGAGCTAAAAATTCAAACCGGTGGACGGTTGGCCGCTGGCGAGACCTAATCCCTGAATTTGGTGCAGAGGTTGCGCAGGCCTACCGGGAAGGCGTCATAAACTACTGGCGCAAATACCGACCAGCACTCCGCTCGGAGGGCGCGCTCTCAAATTCTACGCCAATAATGGTCATCTTTGGGCTCACAGGTCTCGACATTGAAGCGGCCGAGACCCCACATTGGCCGTCAGAACTATCCAAGGATGAGGTTCTTCTTGCATGCCGCTACGCCGCCCACGAGCTGAATGGATTTCCGCCATGGTTCCCCAAGCTATTTGAAGCGTATCCCGGCATAGTTGGTGAATTTCTCCTAAGCGAAATGAAACAGGAGGTCATTTCAGGAAAACCCGACACCGAATCCAACTACCTGCTTAGCGACATTACTTGGTCTGGGCAATGGGCATGGGAACAGCTGGCTCCAGATCTACATAAGTTGCTGCAGGAGCACGAAGTTACCAACGTGTACAACCTCGACAAACTGCTCACGATTGTCCGGGGCAGCACATCGGTCACAGACTATGATCTAGCGCTACTCGCAGAGCAGAAAGCGAAATCCACTGAAAGTATAGAGCTTGCCGCTATCTGGTATGCGGTTTGGGTAGGCGTGATGCCAGAAAGCGGTATTCCTGCGGTTGCTGGACATCTATCGTCCCTCTCGAGTGCCGAGGAACAAACGGAGTTTGCGATGACATTCGTCACGCGGTTATCGGTAAGTAGGCGCTCTGAGACAACCGGGATTCGACAAGCCTGTGTGACCCCCAAGCATCTCAAGGAATTGTTCCTTCTGATGCAGATGTACATCCGGGAGGATGAAGATATCAATCGCGTCGGAGGCGTCGCGTATTCGCCAGGCTTGCGCGATAGGGCTCAGGATGCACGCAGCGCTCTATTCAATCAACTCACGCAAATTCCTGGCAAGGAAGCTTTTGTTGCGTTGGACGAGATCGCCAAGCAACATCCAAAGGCGCAGTCACGTCCGTGGTTGGCTTCCTATGCCAAGACCAAAGCGGAGCAGGACTCAGACCTTACCGCATGGTTTCCTTCGCAAGTACGTGAGTTTCATGAGCACCTCGATCGTACGCCGTCGAACCACCGTGAGCTCGCCGACTTAGCAATACTGCGCCTCCTCGACCTCAAAGATGATCTCGAGAACGGAGACGATAGCATAGCGAGGGTCCTTCGTCGCGTGGAGAAAGAGCCCGAGATGCGGAACTTCCTCGCGCACCAACTCCGCGAGAAGGCGCTGGGTCGCTATACAATCACCCAGGAAGAGGAGTTAGCCGACGACAAACGTCCCGATCTTCGCTTCCACGGTGCTGGCTTCGACGCGCCGGTACCTGCCGAGCTCAAGCTTGCAGATAGGTGGACAGGGCCCAACCTTTTCGAGCGACTGGAAAACCAGCTGTCCGGCGACTACCTCCGCGACAATCGCTCTAGCCGTGGGATATTTGCCCTCGTGAACCTTTCGTCCGCCAAGCAGTGGCAACTGCCATCCAGCGACCTTGCGGACTTTGACGGATTAGTCCAAGCCCTGCAGAACCACTGGGAATCCATCGCGAACAAGCACTCTCACGTCGAGGATATTACGATCATAGGTATTGACCTCACGAAAAGATTCAAATGATCCACTCTAGATAAGCGGATGACGGTCGAGTGTCTCACGGTGAGAAGGCAGAAGCTCACGGGACGCTGTATGTGGACCTTAAGGATCTGTTGTCGCCCTACAAATCTATTGGCTTGGACCCCATGTCTGCTTCGGGTCGAGGACTGCCATCGGCCAAGTGCGGAAGTTCGGCGCCGAGCTCGCACCGCCATAAAGCGGTCCTCAGCTTTGTCGTATTAACGTTTGATCTCAGGCCGAGGCCCGACAGGGCCGTCGACCTGCAGCGAATTGTTAGAGGCGTTTCTTGTTTGTGTTTTCACGCAGAATGGCTCCAAGACTACCGATTAGATATGACTCCAACGCCGGAGCAAGATAGAAATATTCTGCCGGTAGGCCGATGGTCCGTATTCCGTTCATCCCTCTCTCCGCCCAATGGGGCGTAGGCACGTAGGGCCGTCTAGTTACATCAACAGCGCGGGCTCCTGCGGCCATACGCGTGTAGTCGTTAGTTCTTTTTGCGATGGTGTCTTCAGATACACCAACGTAGATCAATTCTTCTCCGCAGAATAAGGCATAGCAGCCCGCTTTATCGTAGTTCGGGATAGTTCCAATGAAGTCCCAACGATCACTCCAGACCGGGGCTGGTATCTCCTCTGCGGATGGCCAATGACGATGGAAGAACTCTGCCGTGTGCTCTTGGAGTTTTATGAAGCTCATGCTGCGCCTCTAGCAATGGTAGGCGGGTCCATAATAAGAGCCGGATCTGCTATTTTCTATCTACGTAACACACCTTCAAAGATCGTGAACAATATCCCATCATCGATGGTGGTGCAAATGGCTGTTTTCCAATTCGGTGATCGACTGGTTTGGGTCGAAGACTGCCATCGGCCACGTGCGGACGTTCGGCACCGAGATCGCACCGCCGTAAACCGGTCCTCAGCCCTGTCGCATTAACGCTTCAGCTGACCGGCTCGGCGCTTGTCGGCGCGTCCGTGTTGAGTGGTGGGTTGGCCCCGGGAAAGTCCGGCAATGAGGAATAAGCCTGCGAGTGGGCCAACGTAATGTCGTTTGTGAAGTTCAACGCTTCATGAAACTCAAAGCCATTAATGTACTTTTGGGAAGAAGTTGAGAAAGTGAGTGTCGTGCCTCTGAACTTTGTTGGCTGGTTGAATAACCAATAAAGGAACAGCACCTGAAAGTGCTGAAAGAATAGGGAAACCACGTGTCTTGGAAAGTCTTCAGGGAAGGCGAACCGTATGTTGGGATTTGCGACAAGAACAGAGTACGCTAGAGAGTCGCAGGTCAAGTCGATTCCATTGCCTGGCCACAGTTCAATAAGGTTTTCGTCTTGATATTTGCTGCGGTCAATCGTCAGCCCAGGCCGGCCGATATTACGGCCTATACTCGTGATGATCGGGAAAAGTCTCTGCCCGAATTTTACATCGAGCACGCCGGCTATCTTGCGCTCTTGGTTTCCTTGGACATTGTCTTTGTAGTTGATGGTAATGGATCCGATGTCAGAGTTCAGATTCGGATGGATAGTGATACTTGATGACCTGACTGAGTTCTCCTCGATGCGAGTAGTCGTTGAAGCTTCCGAACCAACTAGAACGGAATGCTGCTTCCCTCGCGCAGAGTGGATCAGATCGCCCGCTTTCGTTTCCTTGATCGTCAAGAAATTCTGTAGCTCGCCGTTGTTGGTTATGACGAAGCGATGGATGGTAGTCATGGGGCTCCGCATAAGAGCTGGATCCGACCATTTCTGTCCGATTAACACACCACTGCGGTTCGTTAAGAATACGCTATGCTCGTTGTCGCTTCAATGAGTTGAAACTGCACGACCATCTATCACGGGTTTTTATACGGATCGGCATAAGACTCCCCCTCGTGTAGCGATCGGTCATGTACTTCGGCTTTGGGTCGAAAGCGGTTGTTTGACGCATATACCAGAGTTGTTCGTCACAGCGCATTGCACAGGGAAACCACGAAAAGAACTAAGCGAGAAAGACATGGGGACATCGCAGAATGCGTATTCTAGGAAAGCTTGGAAGTCAAGGCCAACGCCGCTTGCCGTGCAATGACCGGACGGCTACTGCACATCTACTTTCGATACTTGCAGTGATGCCCTGTGAGGCAGAAATGCGGCGCGAAGATTAGCTGGGGTGAGGGGATGGTCCATCTGGTCTACAGAGGTGACAGAGCTGCGAAAGTCCGTACAGATGCTGATCCGAAAAGAAAAGGGAGCGACGACTCGTCGCTCCCTTTTCTGTATCGTGACGAAGTAACGGAACGGCTTATGCCGTAGCCGGGGTCATGTGCTGCTTGGCGAGGCCGCAGAGCTTTTCAAAGCCGACGGCGTCCTTGATCGCCATGTCTGACAGGACTTTGCGGTCCAGCAACACATTTGCTTTCTTGAGGGCGTTGATGAACCGGCTGTAGGTCAGCCCGTGGTTCCGCACCGCGGCGCTGATGCGCGCGGTCCACAGACGGCGGAAATCGCCTTTTCTGTCCTTGCGTCCGACGTAGGCATAGACCAGCCCCTTATCGACGCTCTCCGTGGCCGAACGGAACAGCCGGCTTTTCCCGCCGTACTGCCCTTTGGCCAGCTTCAGTCGTTTGTTTCTCCGATGTCTTGTTTTCGGTCCGCCTTTTGCGCGAGGCATGATTCCATACTCCTTTTCGTTCTAAAAGAACTCCCTGTGCTGAACGATCAGCGTGGGAGCAGCTGCTTCAATACCGCGGTGGACGTGGCATCGACGATCGCGGTGCCGCCCAGACGGCGCTTATGGTCGTGTCTCTTGTGCGATAACAGATGGCGCTTGCCCGCTTTGCGCCGGACGATCTTTCCACTTCCCGTTTTGGAGAATCGTTTGCTGGCGCCTTTATGCGTTTTGACTTTCATAT
Source organism: Nitrospira sp. SG-bin2 (assembly GCA_002083405.1). Classification (GTDB taxonomy): domain Bacteria; phylum Nitrospirota; class Nitrospiria; order Nitrospirales; family Nitrospiraceae; genus Nitrospira_D. The sequence continues at coordinate 18,928 of LVWT01000022.1, forward strand.
CATACATTCCTTTGGTTAGCCGATTGCTGCATCACATTCGTCAATTTTTCGGCGCCACGATCATAATCAAACTCCGTCCCTCCATGCGGGGGGCATATTCGATCGTGCCGCACTGCGTGAGCTCTGCGATCACCGAATTCATCACTGACCGGCCCATTTCCTGGTTGGCCATTTCGCGGCCTCGATAGGTGAGGGTGACTTTGGTCTTGTTGCCCTCTTCCAGAAACGTCTTCATCTGCCGAATCTTGATCTCCAAGTCGTGCTTGTCTGTGCGCGGCCGCAGCTTGACTTCCTTCACCTGCGTGGACTTCTGATGGCGCCGGTTCTGATGGTCCTTCTTGCTGAGCTCGTATTTGTATTTGCCATAGTCCATGATCCGGCAGACCGGCGGCACCGAGGTGGGGGCTACTTCGACCAGATCGTAGCCGCCTTCTTGTGCCTGGCGAAGGGCATCCGGTGTGGGGAGAATACCGAGTTGCTCTCCCTCTGGGCCGATGACCCGCACTTCCCGGACCCGGATTTCACGATTCACGCGCAGTTTGGGAACGATAAGCCACCTCCTCGTATAAGTGTTAAATGTCCTGCCGCACGCGCGCGGTCTCGGCGCGCAATAGATCTAAGACCTGGACGACCGTCATGCTTCCGAGGTTTGCCCCGCTTCGGCCTCTGACCGAGACGGTGCCGCCTTGGACCTCGCGATCGCCCGCTACCAACATAAATGGAACTTTTGCCTTCTCCGCTTCGCGTATCTTGAACCCGATCTTCTCGTTGCGGATGTCGGCTTCGGCCCGGAAGCCGGCGTTTCTCAATTGCGCCGTGACGGCGGCTGCATAATCACGCTGGTTATCGGTGATATTCATCACCGTGGCCTGTACCGGTGCCAGCCAGGCGGGGAACGCTCCACCGTAATGCTCGATCAGAATTCCGAAGAACCGTTCGATCGAACCCATCAAGGCCCGGTGGATCATGATGGGCTGGTGGGCCTTGCCGTCTTCCCCGATATAACTCAATTCGAATCGTTCGGGGTTGTTGAAATCGACTTGGATGGTGGAACATTGCCACGAGCGGCCCAGCGCATCCTTGATTTTGATGTCGATCTTCGGGCCGTAGAAGGCGCCGCCGCCGGGGTCCATGCGGTAGGCGATGTTCCGGCTCTTGATCGCTGCCTCCAGCGCGCTGGTGGCCAGTGTCCAATGTTCATCGGCCCCCACCGATTCTTTGGGCCTCGTCGAGAGAAAGACTTCAAAATCCGTGAATCCGAATGTCTGCAAAATGAAAAACGTGAAGTCCAGCACCCGGCTGACTTCGGTCTCAATCTGGTCGGGCCGGCAGAACAGATGGGCGTCGTCCTGGGTAAAGCCGCGCACGCGCAATAATCCGTGCAGAACGCCGGTCCGCTCGTAGCGGTAGACGGTCCCCAATTCGCCGTAGCGGATGGGCAGATCCCGATAGCTGCGGAGATGGGACTTGTAGATCATGATGTGGTAGGGGCAGTTCATCGGCTTGAGCTGATACTCGCTGCCCTCCAACTTCATCGAGGCGAACATGTTCTCGCGGTAGTAATCGAGATGTCCGCTGGTTTTCCACAGGTCAAGGCGAGCGACGTGGGGAGAATAGACCAGCTCGTATCCGCCTTTGATATGCTGCTCGCGCCAGAAATTTTCTATTTGGAGCCTGATCGCCGCGCCTTTCGGGTGCCAGAGCACCAGACCGGGGCCGATCTCATCCTGGACGGAAATCAAGTCCAGGTCCTTGCCTACCTTGCGGTGGTCGCGCCGCTTGATTTCTTCCAGCCTGGCCAGATGCGCGTCGAGTTCCGTTTTCGTCGGAAACGAGGTGCCGTAGATTCTCTGGAGCATAGGATTGCGTTCGTCGCCGCGCCAGTAGGCTCCCGCGGTGGTCAGGAGTTTAAAGGCGCCGATATGGCCGGTCGAAGGCAGGTGCGGGCCACGGCACAAATCCACGAAGTCCCCTTGCGTATACGCTGAAATCGGCTCCCCGTCGGGGAATCCCTCGATCAACTCGACCTTGTACTGCTCGCCGCGCGCCCTGAAGAACTCAATCGCGTCTCGCTTGGAAAACTCTCGTCGGGCGATCGGCAGCGTGCGCTTGGCGATGTCACGGGCGCGCTCTTCGATGCTGGCAAGGTCCTCCGGTGTAAACGGCCGATCATAGGCGAAATCGTAATAGAAGCTGTCTTCCAGCGCCGGCCCGATCGTCAACTGAGCCGTGGGGAACAGCTCTTTGACGGCTTGGGCCATGAGGTGAGTGCTGCTGTGGCGGTAGACTTCACGGCCTTCCGGGCTGTCGAACCGGAGCGGTTCAATCGTGGCATCTTCCGACAAGGGGTGCGAAAGATCCACAACGGTTCCATTCACGCGTGCCGCCAATATATCCTTGCCCAGGGAAATCCCTAAGGCGGACAGGACGTCTCCCACCGTTTGGCCGGTCTGGACATCTTTGCTGAGCCCGTCTTTAATCGTAATGTTCATCGTGGATGCGAGCCGATGTACGCACAAAAAATGACAAAGGCACCCCGCCTCCGAGAGGTACGCGGATGCCTCGGCCGAGTGGTAGGCGCGGACGGTCTTGAACCGTCGACCTCTACCGTGTCAAGGTAGCGCTCTCCCCCTGAGCTACGCGCCTATCGTACAGCCGCGCATGCTAATATACGGTTGCCCGAAGTGTCAAGAAAAGCAAAGAGAAGACGGCATCCGTCCCATGTCGGGAGGGGCCGCCTTCTCTTTGTGAAATCGATCGTCGGCCGAGTCTACCGTACGGCCGACTTCAGCTCCTTACCGGCTGAAAACTTGGGAACCTTGGCGGCAGGGATACGGAGTGCTTCACCGGTTCGTGGATTTCTCCCCATCCGTGCCTTGCGCTTAGAGATGGTAAAGGTGCCGAAGTTGACGAGCGACACGCGCCGGCCTTTCTTGAGCGAGGACGTGACTGCGCCGGTGAACGCCTCAAGGGCGGTGCCGGCAGCGACTTTCGTGATCCCGGCCGAGGCGGCCATTTTTGCAATGAGTTCTTCCTTTGTCATCGAGTTCCCTCCTTGGTGGGTGTTGAAACAATAAGTCCGGATTGACGATACCTCATCGATAAAGAGGCGCTACGCCCTCCGGCGTGTTTTGGCCCTCGTGCGTTTCAAAGGAATATGCAATGCCGCGATCTTTTTTCGTAATGTGTTCCGGTTCAGGCCCAGCAGCTCGGCTGCTTGAATTTGATTCCCCTGCGTCTCTTGAAGCGCGGACGTGATCAAGGGGCGTTCGACGGCTGAAATCAGAATCGGGTGCAGGTTTTTCGCCGATCCGTTCCTCATGCCTTTCACGAAATCGCCCATCTTCATATCGAGGTAGCTCTCCAGGGAGGCGTCCAGGATCTTCCCCTGCTGGGGGATGGACCCGTTATGCTGATTCAAGAGCTGGAGGGTTTTCACCGTTCTTTTCAATACCGTGCGTGAGCCGGTGATGACCAGGCTGCGAGACGGATCGACATGATTGGGAAGAGGCATTGCCCCTTCGTGGGCGACCCGGGACTCCATCACCACGGCATCGAACTGATGTTTTGCCGCCTCTTTTTGAAAGGCCGCCGCATCTCGTGCGATGGTAACAGACGCGTCCTTGAAAGCCTGCCTGAACTGAGCCTGTACCTCGGCATCCGAAGTCAGTAGCAGAATAGAAAAGATAGATGAAGAACCCGCCATGAAGGCACCACGCGAACAAGAGGGGCGGATTATTGCCCAGGGTGCCAACGATGTCAATTGAATTTTATGGAGACAGGCTTCCGGAGTGCTCCCTGCAAGCCTTTCCGGTTATCATGCGATCAAAAATATTGCGACGCTGGTTCCGCTGCCGGTGCGCGTCTGTCTGGTATCCCGCAAATAAATATAGGGCACGTTGCGGGGGTTACGCTCACTCTTTGGCAGGCTCACGGCCCTCAGTAGAGTCGAAGAACCAGATACGGGTAACGAAGTGAGGAACAGCGAATTGTGTCGTGCTGTAGAAACGCTACGGATCTCTAGGTGAGCTGCCACTTGACAGCCAGGTCGGCAAAGATGTAGATATTGGTTCAATTCATACAGGAATAGTAAAGAATGAAAGTGTCTCGACGCACAACATATGGAATCATGGCGGTTATTGACCTGGCCATGAATGGAAAAGATGTTCCAGTTCAGGCTCGAGCCATAGCAAAACGGCAGGCGATTCCAATCAAATTTCTCGAACAGGTCCTCCATTCCTTGAAGAAGGCAGGGCTTATTGATAGTCTCCGGGGCGCGCAAGGCGGCTATCTCCTGCTCAAAGAGCCGTCAGCTCTTTCGGTCGCAGATATTCTCGAAGTGTTAGATGGGCCGGTGCTTCATCAAGCCGTCCATCGAGACTCGGCCTTCGACCGGCATCTTCCTAAACAGGAATTATTGCTCGGGGATGTCTGGAAGCAAGTGGCCGAAGCCGAACATGATGTGCTCCATCGAATTACGATCAATGAGTTAGCCAGTCGCCAGCGTGCGATCGAACAGCACCGTAACCCGATGTACCACATTTAGAAATTAGGATGACGATCCGCATCCGCTAAAGAGTGTTTTGCGGGAACGTGAGTGAGAGGAGATGCGCCAATGACTCCCCAACGCCTGAAGACAGTAGACATCAAGACGGTTCCTATTCCGCCTTCCATTGCTGAAGAAATCGAAACTTTTGAAGCCGAGGCCATGCGGTTGATTGCCGGCGATGGTTCCTCGGATCTTTTCCGGCCGTTCCGTCTGCAGCACGGAATTTATGGGCAGCGGCAGCCTGGTGTGCAGATGGTGCGGATCAAAATTCCGTTCGGAGGGATATCCGCCAATCAGCTCCGCCAGGTTGCGGAGTTAGCTGACCGTTACGCCACAGGGGTCGGCCATGTCACGACCCGTCAGGACATCCAGCTCCATTTCGTCGAGCTGAAGGACGTGCCGGCGATCATGCGAGGGTTGGCCGAAGTCGGGCTGACGACGAGGGAAGCCTGCGCCAATACGGTGCGCAATGTTACGGCGTGCCACTTAGCCGGTGTCTGCCGGGGCGAAGTCTTCGATGTTACTCCCTATGCAAAGACGATCGCCTACCATCTTCTGCGCAATCCGCTCAACCAGAGTCTGCCTCGGAAGTTTAAGATCGCATTTTCGGGATGCGCGCACGATTGCGCCCTGACTCCTATCCATGACGTCGGGCTGTTGGCAGTCAAACGCGCGGACGGAGCCATCGGTTTCCGTATGGTGGCCGGCGGCGGGCTCGGCTCTGCGCCGCGCGTCGCGCAACTGTTGCGCGAATTTACGCCGATGGATGAGCTGATTCCGAGTATTGAAGCGGTCATCAAAGTGTTCGATACGCTCGGTAATCGGAAGAACCGGAACAAGGCCCGTCTGAAGTTCGTCATCGATAAATTGGGGTTCGAGGAATTCAAACGCCGATGGGAAGCGGCCTATGCCTCGATGGGTCACAGTCTTCCCAAGGATGAGGGGATTCGGCTTCTTCAACATCAGGATGAACCGACGGCGCTGATCATGCCGGCTAAAAACGGATCCAGCCCTGCTGCCACGAATGGAAATGGACATGCCGGTCACATCGGGAGTGAAACACCGTTTCAGATGTGGAAACGGACGAACGTGGTGCCGCAAAAGCAAGCTGGATACGCCACCGCAGCTATTAAATTGTTCATGGGCGACATTACGTCGGAGCAGCTGCTTGTTGTGGCGGATCTTGCGGAGCGTTATTCCAATGGCAATCTCCGGACCACGATCAATCAGAATCTCGTGATCCGGTGGATTCCCGAGAGTCAGGTCGAGGCTCTCTACGACGATCTGTCCCTGCACGGCTTGGCCGATCCGGGAGCTGAATTGGTCGAGGATATTATTGCCTGTCCCGGCACCGATACGTGCGGATTGGGCATTACATCCTCCAAGGGACTGGCGCGTGCGCTGGCCGAGGTGTTTCCGGCAGGCCGGGTGCCGGAGGACCTGGCGGGCGTCGATGTGAAAATCAGCGGCTGCCACAATGCCTGCGCGCAGCACCACATTTCTACGATCGGCCTGCATGGGGTCGGCAAACGCCTGGGGAACCATGTCGCCCCGCACTATGAATTGCATCTGGGCGGTTCCGTCAACGGCACGCCCCGTATCGGCCAGATGACGGTCAAACTGCCGGCCAAAGCGGTGCCGGCGGCGCTCACTCATTTGATCGATGTCTATCGCCGCGACCGTCTGGCGAACGAAGGCCTTCCGGGCTTCATCGTCCGTGTGGGGAAAAACAAATTGAAAGACGAATTGATCCCCTACACGATCGTTCCGGCTTATGAGGATGACCCGACCTACTATTACGACTGGGAGGGAGAAGAAGAGTTTATTCTCGAAGATCTTGGGCCTGGCGAATGCGCCGGCGGTGCTCTTGAAATGATCGAAAACGGCATTCTCGAAGCCGATCAGGAGCTCTACCAGGCGAAGCTTCTGGTGGACAACCACCAGTATTCCGTCTCCGTGAACAAGTCGTACCGCGCGGTGCTGGCGGCAGCCAAGGCGTTGCTGGTGACGGAGGGGCTTGAGCCATCGACCGATTCCGAAACCTTCATTGAATTCGACAGCCGGATTGCCCAAAAGGGCACGGTGTCTCCGATCTACCGGAATCTGAATCAGACCGTCGGGGATCTCGGCCCGAAGGAGACGACGGAGCAATCGGCGCGCGAGAAGATGGCCTTTGCAAAGGGATTTGTCGATGCCTGTCGAGCGGCGACCGAACAGATGGGTAAGGATCTGAAATTGGCCCCGGTGCAGGAAGTACAAGCGCCGGCCCCGCCGGCGCCAGCCGAGGTGACCACGGCTGTTCCGGCTCAGGCCGGCGCGCCGGTATACGATCTGCGCGGGGTGGCCTGCCCGCTCAATTACGTGAAGACGAAGTTGAAATTGGAAATGATGGATGCCGGCGAGCAACTGGAAGTCTGGCTGGATGCGGGCGAGCCGATCAAGAACGTGCCGATGAGCCTCAAGAACGATGGCCACAAAGTGTTGCTGCAAGAGGCGCTGGAATCGGAAGCGAGTCATTATCGAGTACTGGTCGAGAAGGTCGGTGAATAAGAGGAAGTCAGGGTGATGATGGTGTCACACGACGGAGCCGGATCGATGGCCGACCGCCAGGCCGATCTCAAGGGATGGAGTGATTCGCTCGAATCACAGCAGCCCCAGGATGTGTTGGCGGCTGTGCTCCCGCGCTATGCGGGCAGGCTTGTCCTTGCATGCAGCTTCGGTGCGGAAGATGTCGTCTTGGTCGATATGATTCATCGCCTGGACCCGTCCGTACCGCTGTTCTACCTGGATACGGACTTTTTGTTTGCGGAGACGTATGCGACAAGAGACCGCATCATCGAGCGCTATCACTTGAAGCCGACACAGGTGATACAAGTCACCGCACTGCTCACGCCGGAACGTCAGGCGGCCCAATACGGCGATGCCTTGTGGACGAAAGAGCCCGACCGCTGCTGCCAATTACGGAAGGTCGAGCCGTTGACCCGTGTGTTGCAAGGGTACGATGCCTGGATCACCGGCATCCGGCGCGACCAAGCCCCCTCCAGGGCCGGCGCCGGATTGATTGAGTGGGACGGCAAGTTTGGTCTTGTGAAAGTGAATCCCCTGGCGCGCTGGACGTGGACTGATGTCTGGACCTACATCAAGGTCTATGAAGTTCCCTATAATCCGCTGCACGATCGGAATTATCCCAGTATCGGTTGTACCCATTGCACTGCACCGGTTGCAGACGGCGACGATCCACGAGCCGGCCGCTGGAAAAACTTCACCAAGACGGAGTGCGGCTTGCACAAGGCGTAACAATGCCCATTCAAGACATCATTGCCAAAATTGCGAAGGGCCCCAAAGTATCCAAGGATTTGACGTGGGAAGAGTCCAAGCAGGCCATCAAGGCGTTGATCGAAGGGGCCGCGACCCCGGCGCAGGTGGGGGCGTTCTTGATCGCCATGCGGTTCAAGTCGGAGTCGGTTACGGAATTGGCCGCCATGGCCGCTGCCGCCCGGCAATATGTGCCGCCGCTTGCTGTGTCGCGGGATGCCGCCTTGGTCGATATTCCCAGTTATGCCGGCAAACAGGATACGTTCCATGCGTTGATCGCCGCGTCGATCATTGCGGCGTCGGCCGGCGCCACGGTGCTGATGCATGGATATGACGGAGTGCCCGGACGGCCCGGCAGCGCCGGGGTACTCAAGGCGCTGGGCATTCCCATCGACTTTGAGCCCAGGATGGCGACCGAGGAACTGAATAGGAAGGGCTTTGCCTATTTGGACATCGGCCTCTACCACCCCCCGGTCTATCGATTTCTGGAAATGCGTCAGGAGCTTGGAGTCAGAAATGTGTTTCATCCGATTGCCAGGCTGCTGAATCCGGCTCGAGCTGCCTCTCAGGTGGTCGGATTGTCGCATCCGCCGCACTTTGAGAAAACGGTCGAAGCCTTGCGCATGCTCGGTTGTCCCCGCGGGCTGGTGATTCGTGGCGTCGAGGGTGATCCCGAATTGTCTCTTTCGGCGGTCACGCGAGTGCTCGAATTACGGAATGAGCGTATCGCGCCGTTGGGCGTGGCGCCTAAGGATTTTGGCGTGCCGTCAGGCTCGACGCGAGAGATGGCGGGGTTTCCTCCGGCACAGCGGGATAAGGAAGCGGACCTGCTCCGGAGAATTCTTCAGAATAAGACGCAGGGCGGGCCAAGAGATTGGGTGCTCATGAATGCTGCGATGGTGCTCTATGCAGCGGGGAAAAGCGAGTCGCTTGCCAACGGCTATCTCATGGCGCGGTCGGCGATCGAAGAGGGTGCGGCGGCGCGTAAGCTGGACGATCTGGTGCAGGAACCGGTAGCTGCGGCCAAGGTATAAGCAATGAGTGATGAGTCGAATCTGTGAACTGAACACTGAAAACCAAAGAGTGCAATCATGAAACATCTCCGGCAACTCGAAGATCAAAGTGTCTATATCTTGAGGGAGGCCTACAAGCATTTCGACAATCTCGGCATGCTCTGGTCGATGGGCAAAGATTCCACCGTGCTGTTATGGCTGGCCCGAAAGGCGTTCTTCGGCCACGTGCCATTCCCCTTGCTCCACGTCGATACGAGCTACAAGATTCCGGCCATGATCGAGTACCGCGACAGGCTGGCTCGTGAATGGGGGCTGGATTTGGTCGTCGGTCAAAACAAAGAGGCGCTGGCCGCCGGCATGAATCACACCCTGGGCCGTGTCGTGTGCTGTACCGCGCTGAAGACAAATGGGCTGAAACAATTGTTGGAACATAAAGGGTACACGGGCGTCATTCTGGGGGTGCGGGCGGACGAAGAAGGGACGAGGGCGAAAGAACGCTATTTCTCTCCCCGTGACAAGCATGGTGACTGGGATTTTCGTGATCAGCCGCCGGAACTCTGGGATCAGTATAAGACGACGTTCCCTCCGGGCACGCACATCCGTATCCATCCGCTGCTGGACTGGACTGAAATCAATATTTGGGAATACATCAAGCTCGAGAACATTCCCTTCATCGATCTCTATCTCGACAAGGGCGACGGCACCCGCTATCGCAGTCTGGGCTGTGCCCCTTGTACGACGCCGATCAAGTCGACGGCGAAATCTGTGGACGACATTATCGAAGAACTTCGCCACACGACGGTGGCGGAGCGGTCGGGCCGCGCCCAAGATGAAGGCCGCGGCATGGAGATGTTGCGGAAAGACGGGTACATGTGAAACTGCGAGACCGGCGGGATAAGCGCGAGGGGCGAGTCGCGCAAGTCATACCTGCGGTTTTGCTGGTCAGCCCGTTTGAGCATTCTGAGGAGTGAAGCAATGAATATGGTGGTCAGCAAACCTTCTGAGAGTCTGAACATCGTGATCGTGGGCCATGTGGATCACGGCAAGTCTACGTTGCTGGGGCGGCTCTATGCCGATACCGGCTCGTTGCCGGACGGCAAGCTCGAAAAGGTGCAGGCGATTTGCCGGCAGCAGGGAAAAGAATTTGAGTATGCGTTTCTGTTCGATGCGTTTCTGGAAGAGCAGGAGCAGGGGATCACGATCGATACGGCTCGCACGTTCTTCATCTGGAAAGGACGCCAATACATCATCATCGATGCGCCGGGCCACAAAGAATTTCTCAAAAATATGATCTCCGGCGCCGCGCGCGCTGAGGCGGCGATTTTGCTGATCGATGCGTTGGAAGGTGTGAAAGAACAGTCGAAGAAACACGGCTACCTGCTGTCCTTGCTGGGCGTCCGGCAGTTCGCCGTTGTCGTCAATAAGATGGATTTAATCGGCTATCGGCAGGATGTGTTCGACGGGATCGAGAAGGAGTATCGGGAGTTCCTGGGGCAGTTCAAGGCCGCCCCGACGCACTTTATTCCTGTCAGCGCCAAGCTCGGGGACAATATCGCCAATCGCAGCGAGGCCATGTCCTGGTACAGCGGCCCGACGGTGCTGGATACGTTGAGCCTGTTTAAGAAAGAAGCGGCCCGGTCGGAGCAGCCGCTCAGGCTGCCGGTGCAGGACGTGTACAAGTTCGACGCGCGCCGCATCATCACCGGCCGTATTACGGCGGGCCGCGTGAAGGTCGGGGACCATCTCGTCTTTTCGCCGTCGAACAAGCGGGCCAACGTCAAGTCCGTCGAAGCCTTCAATATCGAGCCGCAGCCCATGATGGGCGAGGCGGGTCAGTCGATCGGCATCACGTTGGACGAGCAGATTTTCGTGGAGCGCGGCGAAATCGCGTCGCACCAGGAGCAACTGCCGTCGGTGTCGACGGCGTTTCGCGCGAATGTGTTTTGGCTGGGGAAGAGGGCTCTTGAAAAGGGGCGTAAGTACCTGCTTCGCGTGGCGACCAAAGAGGTGGACTGCGAAGTCGCGGCCATCCATCGCATCATCGACACGATGGATTTGGCCCAACAGCAGGGCAGTAATACGGTCGGCAAGAATCAAGTGGCAGAGTTGACCGTGCGCACGAAAATGCCGCTGGCGTTCGACCTCTCCTCGTCGTTTGAAGCCACCGGCCGGTTTGTCCTCGTCGATGAGTACGATATCGCCGGGGGCGGCATTATCACGGAACTGGTGCATGACGAGCAGGAATTTTTGCGGGAAGAAGCGCGGCGCCGGGACTTTGCCTGGGTAAAAGGCGAGGTCGGCATCGAAGATCGCGCCAAACAGTATGGCCATCGGGCGGCGGTGGTGCTGTTTACCGGAGGGCGGCATACCGGCAAATCATTCCTGGCGAGAAAGCTGGAAGGACGTCTCGTGGCGGATGGGCGTCATGCCTATCTCTTGGACGGCGAAAACCTGCGCCGCGGCCTCGATGCCGATTTGAGCGAGGAAGAGCGGGGACAGACGGCGGAGATGGCCCGACGGTATGGTGAAGTCGCGCGGGTGCTGATCGATACGGGGCTGATCGTCGTCTCCACCACGAATCCGTTCGGACTGGCCTATCGGGACGCCGTGCAGCCGATTCGGACGCTCGTCCATCCGGCGCCGGTCATCGCTGTCCATATGAGCAAGACCGACGAGGAGCCTCCTCCGAACACCGACGTGGTGTTGAGCGGCCCGATGGATGTCGATCTGGCGGTCAAGCGGGTCATGGACGAACTGAAGCGTCGGGGCGTGCTGGCCGAGGCCATCGGGTCCAAGCCGACATTCCAGTATTCGATTTAGTGCCTGCGTGCTGGATAAGCAGAATCGTCAGATGGATAAAAAGCCAAATTCGAAAACCCCCAAGGACGTAGACGGCAGGGCTTGTCCTGAATGCGGAGCAGCTATGCGCCGTGGCAGGACAACCCTGCATTTCGAACGCGGTGGTTTTTACGCTGACGTGGATAACGTCAATGCGATGCTCTGCAGCCGTTGCGGGACGAGGAGCGTCCCCGGCAAGACAGCCCTCAAGATCAGTGAAATGGTCGAACGGCTGTTCAGCGCCGGAAAAGACCTCGACATGACCGGAATTTCCTTCCACAAGCTGGCCAGCTAAGCCGAGGCTCGCAGCCATGTGTGCGCCTGCGATAGTGCCGCGCACTCATCGCCGGGTTCACCTTCCGCCAAGCTAGTCGTTTCATCCCAGAACAAGAACGCCATTTCAGACGGACCTCCGACGATCGCCGCGATAAAGGTTGTGGGTTGCGCGGGGAGGGCCGGCGGGTCAGTCCGTCAATACCAGTGAACTGAGGGCATGGTTTGACTTTGCGCTTGGGAGGTAAAAAGTTGAGTGGTAGCATGGGTGGTGCGATCCAAGCATGCCGAGGTATTCCAGGTAAAGTTTGACATGTGCTGAGTGGGAATCAGAGCGGGCTGAAAACTGAGCTAGCCCCACTTTCGTGGACATCACGATGCCTATGAGTTTGATTCGAGTTGGAATATCACTCCTTCTATTGGGAGCCCTACCAATGTTGGCGAACAATGTCGCCTCCGGGGCAGACACGTCCGACACGATCCTGGATCGGCAATGGGAAAGCCTAATGTTGGAAGGTAAGAGTTTCGCGCTAGTTAATGGTGAACAACTCCGCTCTGGTGGGACTCCCTATCAAAGGTATGAAGGGAAAGTCGGCAATGCCTCGTTTTCCGACCGAGGCATCCGGCTGGAGGACTTGCGTGAAACGAGTTTCGCAGGGTTGTTGACCAAAGGGGGATGGCGACTAGAGGGCGGCCTCTTGTATGCCGCCCCTCGCAAAAATGGTGGCATTGTTGAGCTGTATGGCAAGAGTCGCTGGAGAGTGGAACCGCAGTTATTTCATTTTAGTCTTACTTTTCATTCTGGGATGTCACCACCCCGATCGGCTCGCCATTCCTACGAGTTCTTCTTGCTCTATCGACCTGCAGAAGGTGCCGTGGCCAACATTCTTACTCAGTGGACAGTTCCGCCTGAGGACGTTCCCTATGATCATTATCTACGGGGTCAGCTGAATTACGATCCGGGAACCGATATCGCAACGGTGACTGCGACGGATATGGAGGACAAGAAAACGGTCCTTACTGAACGCGTTGGAGTAGCAAAATTAATCATGGATACAGAGAATTGAGAGAAGACTAAGGGATCGGGAGTAATTTGAATGGCGGGAATGGGGACATTCTGAATTGTTGTGAGCAGACGCTTGAATCACACGTCAAGAAAATCAGAATGTCCCTATTGCCTCGCTCCCACAGATCTAAAATGAGTACGAGCGATATGTATAAATTGTCCGCAGAAGATAATGATCTCGATTTTTTTAGAGACCGTCAAGATGTGAAGCGCTGCCCAGCTTGCTCTGATTTACTCGACAAGTGGAAGGAAGATCTGAGCCGCGTGCTGATCAGGCGCGCGCCAAAATATGATGTGTCCAGCAGCATTAGCGGTGTTTATGTCGTCACGAAGCGGTTTAGAGCCTGTGTCGAGGACAACGCCCTCACAGGGTTAGAGTTTGCCCCGTTACAGGCCGGGCTCTTTTCCATCCGTCCGAAAGTCAGCGTCCCGTTCGATGCGGCACGCCGAGGCACCCGATTTCTCAAACAGTGCCAGGAGTGTGGTCACTATGAATCGGTCGTTGGGGCGAGGCCAGTGTTTCTTGCCTCGAACACCGTGATTCCAGGGCGAGGATTTGTCAGGACCGATCTTGAGTTTGGCAGCTTTGATGAGAAGCATCCACTTGTGTTGTGCGGCAGCGAAGCTGCGGAAGTATTAAGGGGGGCAAATCTCAAAGGACTCACGCTCGTGTCGAACAGCAAAGATGTTGCAAAAATGGAAAAGTATCAACTGTCGTTGAAGAAAGAGGGGCCCAAACATTGACACGTGAGTTGAGTTACTCCCGGTTTCATGGACACCGAGCCACGGCACATAGATGGCTTAAACTGAACCGGGCTGACATGCCCCAGGGTCTGATGAAGCCGATGACGGTCAGTAAAATCCGGTCAGTTGTGACCTGCCTGTCGCTGCTCGGTGCGTCTGTCTCGACGCCAGCTCTTGCCTGCCAGGCGCAATACATCTACGACGACCTGGGCCGGTCGTGACGTTCAGACCAACGAGTGCCTTACCACCTTACTCCCCCTCCTTCCGAACGGTTTGACTCCTTGAAAATCCGTATGATAGCGTACCTCCTCGTCCCAACCGCTGCGAAGCTACCGACAGAGGAGTCTTTATGAAATTTGTCTGTCTCAACTGCGAAACCTATATGAGCCTCGAGAAGGTCGAAAAACCCGCTGAGGGCTCCCTCGGTGTCTTCTTCGGCTGTCCGTCCTGCAATGCGAAGTTTTCGATGGTCACCAATACGGGCGAGACCAGTATGATGAATGCCTTAGGGTTGAAGCTGAGCCCGAAGTCCGCGCCTGACGCCTCGATGGAGGGATTGCGCGCACTCGCCGGGAACGGTCAGGCTGCGTCTGCTGCGGCTCAACCGGCGGCATCGACGCCGGCTGTGGCTGCTTCCTCTACATCGCCCGCCAAGGCGACTGAAAAAGCGAGCGGCTGTCCGTTCTCCGCTATGGTGGCCGAGATGGGCCTCACGAGCTCAGGCAAACAGGCCGACGGCGGGTCGTCCCCGTCCGATTTCACCTGGACGCCGGACGCTCAGGAAAAACTCGACCGCCTGCCTGCGTTTGTGAAGCCGATGGTGCAGGGCAGCGTAGAAACCTATGCCCGCAAACAGGGCTTCAAGACCATTACCCTGCAAGTAATGGATGACTCGAAAAACGACACGGCGAACGGCATGGCCTGGTCGCGCGAAGCTGAACAGCGTCTGGAAAACATTCCGGATTTCATCCGTCCCATGGCCCGGAAAGAGGTTGAACGTCTGGCCAAGGAGCGAGGGGTCTCGACGATCACCGCTCAGGTGATGGATGAAGCCAAAGACAAGTTTCTGAAGTTCATGTAAGGAACGAGTTCATAGCAGATTATTCAAAGGCCCATCCGGCCGTCTGGATGGGCCTTTCTATTGTCTGTGTTACCCATGGGCAGTTCTTGTATGAAACGGTGGTGGTACGCGTTCGTTCTCTTTGTTCTGGTCAGTGGGTCATTCGCTGCTCCATTGGATGTATCTGCGCAACAGCTTCTTGTGTATTTTGAATAAGCGGGCGCTGTCAGGATCTTGCGTAATTGACACCTTTCTGAGGCCTGTGCTAGGTCTACACCCATAGGTGAATCTGATTCGTCGTTATCCTTAGCCGGCTGAACAGACAGGCCGGCACTGAGGAGGGACACATGGGCGGGCATAGCCATTGGGCGACCATCAAGCGGCACAAAGGGGCCCAGGACGCCAAGCGCGGAAAGATCTTCACGAGAATCATTCGCGAGGTCACGATCGCGGCCCGTTCAGGCGGCGATCCGGATGGGAATCCACGTCTTCGGCTGGCCATTGCCAAGGCCAAAGAAGCGAATATGCCAGGCGATACCCTGAAGAAAGCTATTCAGCGGGGGACCGGGGAACTCCCGGGTGTCACGTACGAAGAATTTTCTCTGGAAGGGTATGGGCCCGGAGGGACGGCGCTGCTGCTCGAAATCACGAGCGACAACCGGAATCGGACCGTCGCCGAAATACGCAGCCTGCTCACCAAGAATCACGCGAATATGGCGGAAGCCGGCGCGGTAGCCTGGCAGTTTCACAAGAAAGGGCTGATCGCGATTGAGAAGGGCAAGGTCGACGAGGACACGCTCCTCTCCCTGGCGCTCGATGCCGGCGCAGAAGATGTCAAAGTCGGTACCAAAAGCTTTGATGTCATCACCAGCCCTCATGATTTTGAAGCCGTAAAAAAAGCGCTCGTCGACGCGAAGATCGAAACAGTGCTTGCTGAAATCACGTATATTCCCCAGAATACCGTGCGCCTGGAAGAGAAGCCCGCTGAACAGATGCTCAAACTGATGGAAATTATGGATGAGCACGACGATGTTCAGAAAGTCCATGCCAATTTTGATATCCCGGACGAAGTGATGGAGAAGGTTGCTGTCGCAGCAGGGTGACAGGGCCGCCGATCGGGTGCCGCATTCCCACCAGAGTGACGAGACGCGATGATCGCCTTTCTCACGGGGCGGTTGGCATTCAAAGCGCCGACCCACCTCACGCTTGATGTGCAGGGGGTCGGGTACGAAGTGCATATCCCTCTGAGCACCTATTACGCTCTTCCGAATCTTGACGAAGTCACCGCGCTGAATATCCATACGCATCTTCGGGAAGATGCCATCCAACTGTTCGGGTTTCTGTCACACAGTGAAAAAGAGCTCTTTCTGTTGCTGACGACCGTGTCCGGCATTGGTCCTAAGCTTGCGCTCAGTGCTCTGTCCAGCTTGCCGGTCACGGAACTGGTTCGTGCGGTTCAAGCCGAAGACATCGACAAGCTCTCGACAGTGCCAGGTATCGGGAAAAAGTCCGCAAGCCGTATCGCGCTAGAACTCAAGGACAAGGTAGGCAAGATTCAACCGGCCACTGTTCAGGTCTCTGCATCTGAAGGGCCCGGACTCGACGGTCCTTTTGAAGATGCGCTGTCCGCATTGGTGAATTTGGGGTATCGACCGCAAGATGCCAGAGAAGCATTGCGGCGAGTCACGAAGGGAACCTCAGGTCCCGTTGTCCTGAAGAATCTGATTCGCGAAGGGCTCAAGGAGCTTGCAAGGGGGTAAACATGCGCATAGACAAAGCGGGCGTGATCGGGAGGTTTGCGGCCATGACCTGCATGGGAGTGTCTCTGATTGTTGGAGTCTTCCCGGTCCCGGGATTTGCCGAAGGAACAGCTGAACCCAAGAGCATCAGAATGACCTGTGGGTCTTGTCCCGAGGGATATGCCACTACCGGGGTCACGCAATCGCCGGAAATTTGCAAAGAGGGCGATCCGACTCTGGTGCAATGTGTGCCGCTTGGGGCGAACATGCTGGGTGTGTGCGGCTCCTGTCCCGAAGGTTACAATGAGATCGGCGGGTCTTCGCTCCCTGCGCGGTGCGGCAATAAGGATGGCGGGCGATTATCACAATGTCAGTTGGGGAAAATGGAGCAGAACCTGCCCGACCCGGCTCAAGGGTACAAAACCTGTCCGCCCGATTGCGGTAATACGGCTACACCAGGGCAGGGAGCCTTGCCGCCTCCTCCCAAGTATCAGCAAATACCTGACAACAAATAATCTAATCCTGCGTGCGGCGCGATGACGGAACGACTCATAACGAATCGAGCGATGGATGACGAGCGAGGCTTGGAGAACGTCCTGCGCCCTCAAACGCTCGATGACTATATCGGGCAGGAGAAAATGAAGGAGTCGCTTCGAGTATGCATCGAAGCGGCCAAGCGGCGGAAGGAACCCCTCGATCACGCGATCTTCTATGGTCCGCCGGGACTTGGGAAGACCACCATCGCCCATATTATTGCCAGGGAGATGGGAGCGTCCTTTCGTTCCACTTCTGGGCTGGTTCTGGCTCATGCCGGTGATCTGGCCGCGATCCTTACCAATCTTCAGGAACATGACGTGCTCTTCATTGATGAGATCCATCGTCTGCCGGCTTCCGTGGAGGAGGCCCTCTATCCAGCGATGGAGGATTATCAACTTGATTTGGTGATCGGCCAGGGGCCAACGATCAGAACGGTCAAGTTTGACCTGCCGCGGTTTACGCTTGTGGGCGCAACGACAAGGGCTGGCGCTCTGACGTCACCCCTCCGGGACCGGTTCGGCCTGGTGTATCGATTGGAGTTCTATTCGCCATCCCAGCTGGAGGCTATCGTGACCCGGTCTGCAGAGGTCTTGGGAGTCGGGATCGACCAAGAAGGGGCGGCGGAGATTTCACGCCGGGCGCGCGGAACGCCACGGATCGTCAATCGGTTGATTAAGCGGCTTAGGGACTATGCGCAAATCAAGGCCGATGGGCATATCACCAAGCAGGTCGCCCAGGAAGGTCTGGCCTGGATAGGAATCGATGAGGCCGGTTTTGACGAGATGGATCGCAAGATCCTTCTCACAATCATCGATAAGTTCAATGGCGGTCCTGTCGGCGTGGAAGCGTTGGCTGCGGCGGTGCAGGAAGACAAAGGTACGCTCGAAGACGTCTATGAGCCGTATCTGATCCAGGCCGGTTTCTTGGATCGGACTGGTCGGGGTCGGCAGGTGACGAAGCTGACGTTTGACCATTTCAAGAAACCACCCACCATGCTGATCTAGTCTGGCCACGATTGTAGCGTCAGATGAAGCTGTCGGTGTTTCGACCGTTCCGTTTCGTCTTCCCCGAAACCGCCGGGCGATCCTTGCAAAATATTTGAGAGTTCCTGTAGACTTCACCACTTGCCCAGTTGGGGCTTTTGCCTATCGGGTTCTTTAGGCTTCAAGTCCGAGGCGTACTCTATATGCCCAGAGACATGCTCGAATATCGTCAAGAAATCGATCGGATCGACGATGAAATCATCCGTCTGCTGAACGAGCGGTCCAAGAGCGTGATCGAGATCGGAAAAATCAAGAAGGAAAAGGATGCGGCGGCCAATCTTCATACCCAAGGACGGGAAACGGCCATTATCGAACGGCTGACCAGGCTCAACACCGGTCCTTTTCCCAGCGAAGCCATTCGATCGGTCTATCGAGAGATCATGTCCGCCTCCCTGTCCCTGGAAGCGCCTCAGAAAGTGGCCTACTTAGGACCCCGCGCGACCTTTACCCACATGGCCTGCATGCAGAAGTTCGGCTCATCGGCTCAGTATGTGCCGGTCCATAGCATCAAGGAAGTGTTCAGCGAGGTTGAACGGGGGCGGGCTAATTTCGGCGTGGTGCCGATCGAAAACACGACCGAAGGCGTGGTGAACCATACGCTCGACATGTTCATTGATTCCAATTTGCTGATCTACGGCGAGGTTCTCCAGGAGGTCTCACATCACCTGCTGTCGAAGTCCGGTCTGATCGAAGAGGTGAAGAAAGTGTATTCCCACCCGCATGCGATCGCGCAATGCCGGAATTGGCTGGAAACCCACCTGCCGCATGTGCCGGCAATGGAAGTGGCCAGCACGGCGCGGGCGGCCGAACTCTGCATTGATGAGCCGTCGTCGGCTGCGATTGCTTCTGAGCTGGCGGGCCAATTGTACGGGCTGAAAGTCATCAAGCCTCGCATCGAAGATAACTTGAACAATGTGACCAGATTTCTGGTGCTGTCTCAGAAACCGTCGGAGCGGACAGGGAAAGACAAGACGTCGCTGATGTTGTCTATCAAGGATAAGGTCGGCGCTCTCTACGATTTGCTGCGCCCCTTCGCGTCGCATGGCATCAGCATGACCAAGATTGAATCCAGGCCCTCACAGCGGAAAGCCTGGGAATACATTTTCTTCGTCGATGTCGAGGGGCACATCACGGAGGAGCGGGTCAGCAGGGCGGTTGAAGAAGTGAAGGGCCGCTGTCTCTTTATGAAAATTTTGGGTTCTTATCCTATCTACAGTTAGTTAGACCCATGGCGCTCCACATCCATCCAGATATCCTCTCGCTCAGTCCCTATGTCCCCGGGAAACCGATCGACGAGTTGCAGCGGGAACTCGGACTCACCCGGGTGATCAAGCTGGCCTCCAATGAAAATCCGCTGGGGCCTTCGCCCAAGGCCGTGGCGGCGCTTGCCGGAGAATTCAATACCCTCCATCGTTATCCGGACGGGGGCGGCTATCGGATCAGGCAGGCCATTGCTGAGCGGTGGAAGGTCTCGATCGATGAGATTGTGTTAGGCAATGGGTCTGATGAGATTCTCGGACTACTGGCCAGGGCATTCCTGGCTCCCGGCGACGAAGCCGTCATGGCTGATCATACGTTCGTTATCTACAAGATGGAGGTGACCGCTGCGCACGGGAAGGCGGTCATGGTTCCTCTCGTCAATTGGACGCACGACCTGGACGCTATGGTTCGAGCCATCACCCCACGGACCAGGCTGCTCATCATCTGCAATCCCAACAACCCGACGGGGACCATGGTGCCGGCCGAGGCGATCAGCCGGCTTATGGCTGAGGTGCCCAAGGATGTGATCATCGTGTTCGACGAAGCCTACTTCGAATATGTCCGTCATCCTCAATTTCCCGACACGATCGCGTATGTGAAAGAGGGGCGGCAGGCAATTGTGCTCAGGACGTTTTCCAAAATCTATGGGTTGGCGGGATTGCGGATTGGGTATGGCATCACTACTCCTGAGATCAACGATGTGCTCAATCGGGTGCGGCCCCCCTTCAACGCAAATAGCCTGGCTCAGCGGGCGGCGCTGGCCGCGCTGGGGGACGATGAGCATGTGGCCAAGAGCCGGACCGTCAATGCTGCGGGGATGGAGCAAGTCGGACAGGGACTGAAAGGGCTTGGTTTTCACCCGATTCCAAGCGAAGCAAATTTTATCTACTTCGATGTTAAGCGGGACGGGCGGCAGGTGTTCGAATCGTTGCTCCGTGAAGGGATCATCGTGCGGCATATTCAGGGGACTATGCTCCGAGTCACCATCGGGCAAGCTGAAGAAAATGCCGCCTTCCTCCATGCGCTCGGTAAAGTCCTGTTGTAGGAACAGCACAGCGAGGGAACCATGATTATCGTATTGAAACCAGAGGCGTCCGAGAGCGAGGTCGATCATATTATCGACCGGCTGCGTGATCTCGGCCTGAAGTCGCAGATTTCGACCGGCCAAGAGCGCACCATTATCGGTGTCATTGGAGATGACCGGATTCTTCATAATCAGCCGCTGACGGCGCTTCCCGGCGTGGAGAGCGTGTTGCCGATCCTGGCTCCATGGAAACTGGTGAGCCGCGAGTTCAAGAAGGAAGGGACTATCATTGATGTCGGTGGGGTGAAGATCGGCGGCCAGAAGTTGGCCATCATGGCGGGGCCCTGCGCGGTCGAACGGCTTGAGCTCACTGTCGGGATCGCGCATGAGGTGAAAGCCTCCGGCGCCGCAATTCTTCGCGGGGGCGCGTACAAGCCCAGGACATCGCCCTATTCCTTTCAGGGCTTGGGACGAGAAGGGCTGGATTACCTGGTCGAAGCGAAAAAGCAAACCGGGCTGCCGGTGGTCAGCGAAATCCTGGACACGCGAGATATCGAACTCTTTCTTGAAAAGGCGGACATCATTCAAATCGGCGCGAGGAATATGCAGAACTTCGAGCTGCTGAAGGAAGTCGGGGCATACGACAAGCCGGTGCTGTTGAAGCGAGGACTGTCGGCGACCATCAAGGAGTTTCTTCTGTCTGCGGAGTACATCATGTCGCGGGGGAATCGTAATGTCATGCTCTGTGAGCGGGGCATCCGCACCTTTGAAACCCAGTATCGCAACACGCTCGATCTTGCGGCCATCCCGACGTTAAAAGAACTGTCGCACCTCCCCGTCATCGTGGACCCCAGCCATGCTACGGGGAAGTGGGATCTCGTCGCGCCCATGTCCAAAGCGGCGGTTGCGGCCGGCGCTGACGGCCTGCTCATCGAGGTCCATTCAAACCCCGAGTGCGCGCTCTGCGACGGAGAAGAATCGATCAAGCCCTCGAAGTTCAAGGCGCTGATGCGTGATCTCGGGCTTATTGCGAAAGCCGTGGGGCGGGAAATTTAGCCGGATACCTATGACGGTTCATTTCAAGCAGGTCGCAATCATCGGTGTGGGGTTGATCGGCGGATCGCTGGGGATGATTCTCCGGCGCAAGGCCTTGGCGGACCACATCGTGGGTATTGGCCGGCGTGTGGAAAATCTCAAGACCGCCGTTGAATTGGGAGCGATCGATCGGTATGTGGCCGATCCTAAAGAAGGTGTGCAGGGGGCGGATCTTGTGGTTCTGGCGACTCCTGTCGACACCTACGACCGCCATCTCAAAGAATGGGCGCACTGTCTGGCGCCCGGAGCGATTGTGAGCGATGTCGGAAGTGTAAAAGGAACGCTGGTTGAGCAGTCGGAAGCGGCCATGCCGGCGGGTGTGCATTTTGTCGGGGCGCACCCTATCGCGGGAAAGGAAAAGACCGGAGTGGCTGCCGGATCCGATCAGCTATTCAAAGGCGCGCGGTGTATTGTGACGCCGACGAAGCGGACCGATCCGCAGGCGCTGGAACGAATCAAACAATTATGGGAAGAAACCGGGTCGATCGTCTTGACCATGGACCCCCATTTGCACGATCAGATTCTCGGCGCCGTCAGCCACCTGCCTCATATCGCCGCCTTTGCGCTGATGAACGCGTTGGCGGATCTTCGCGATCACAGGCTGTCCGCCCTGGATCTTGCCGGCCACTCCGGCGGCGGGTTGCGGGATACGACCAGAATCGCCGCCAGTTCACCGGAGATGTGGCGTGATATTTTCTTGTGGAATCGAGACAATCTGGTGTCCTATATCGACGAGTATCAAAGGGCGTTGGAAGATCTCAAGCGGCTGATCAAGACCGGCGATGCGGCCGGAATAGAAAAGGCGCTCGAACGGGCAAAGGGCGAGCGTGAGAAATTGAGCGTGCCAGCTCCGGTCAAAGCGTGACGTGATCATGACGACGTTCACCATCAATCCAGGCCGGCCACTCCAGGGAACGATCGTGGTTCCTGGAGACAAATCCGTTACCCATCGTGCCATCATCCTGACGGCCCTGGCGGAAGGAATGAGTACGGTGTCGGCCTATTGTCGGGGTGAAGATTGTCTGAATACGATGCGGGCTCTTCAGTCGCTCGGTATCCGGATCGATGAGACCCCCGAACTCTTGACCGTCCACGGCAAGGGTTTGTGGGGGCTGAGTGAGCCGAATGGACCGATCGACTGCGGCAACTCAGGCACGGGCATCAGGCTGCTGTCGGGGCTGCTGGCCGGCCAGGATTTCTTCACTGTGCTGACCGGCGACGAGTCGATTCGCCGACGTCCTATGGGGCGGGTGGTGAAACCCTTGCGCGAGATGGGGGCGGTCATCGCAGGACGCAAGGGTGGAGAACTGGCTCCGTTGGCTCTGACGGGTAAGCGGCTTCATGGTATCGAGTATCGTTCGCCGGTTGCCAGCGCGCAGATCAAATCGTCACTCTTGCTTGCTGCGTTGTTTGCGGAAGGGACGACCAGGGTGCGGGAGCCGCGGCTCTCGCGCGACCATACCGAACGCATGTTTCAGTTTTTTGGGATTTCCCTCGCGCGCGACAGCGGTGAGTTGATCATGCAGGGGCGGCCTGCTGTTGGATGGGCCGGGCGCCGGGTCGTCGTTCCCGGAGACTTTTCAGCCGCCGCATTTTTTATCGTCGGCGCCACGATCGTGGCCGGTTCGGATATCATGATCCGGAACGTCGGTATCAATCCGACCAGGACCGGGTTGATCGATGTCATGAACCGGATGGGCGCCGATATCCAGATCCTCGGTCAACGGGAGGAAGCGGGAGAACCGGTGGCTGATCTGCGGGTCAAGTCCGCTTCACTCAAAGGCATCGAAATCGGCCCCGAACTTATTCCGCAAACGATCGATGAGTTCCCTATCCTCTGTGTGGCCGCAGCGGTCGCGGAGGGTGACACCGTTATTTCCGGGGCGGAAGAGTTGCGGGTCAAGGAAAGCGACCGCATTGCGACGATGAGCGCCGAACTGAGGGATATGGGGGCGCAGATTACTGAGAAGCCTGACGGTATGGTCATTCGTGGGCTTGGTCGAGCCGGAGAGAACGGCCGCCTGAGCGCCGCCGGTAGGGCGAAAAGCCATGGAGATCATCGGGTCGCGATGTCGTTGGCCATTGGAGGGTTGACTGCTGCCACCAGCATGACGATTGCCGACTGTGGCTGCGTGGAAACCTCTTTCCCGAAGTTCGAGGCCGTGCTTTCCGAATTGTTGACGCATGAGGCGAGAGGGCGGTAACGCCTTCTGTCTTGAAGGCACCATGATGCGGAGGGCGTTGCGTGATCATCGCGATTGACGGGCCGGCTGGAGTGGGGAAAAGCACGGTGGCCAAGTTGCTGGCAGCCCGGCTCGGGTATCTGTATCTCGATACCGGCGCGCTGTATCGTGCCATTGCATGGAAGGTGCTTCAATCGAAGGTGCAGCCGACGGACCATGAACAGGTGACGGCACTGCTCGACAGCACCTCGGTACATATGCAGTTTCACAACGGCGCAATGCAGGTCCTAGTTGATGGGCATGAGGTCACCGGCGAGCTTCGCACGCCGGAGGTGACGGGGACGGCGTCCATCGTATCCGCTATTCCGGCGGTGCGAGAGTGGTTGCTGCCGATCCAACGCCAAATCGGGCAGCGGGGTT
Source organism: Nitrospira sp. SG-bin2 (assembly GCA_002083405.1). Lineage (GTDB taxonomy): Bacteria > Nitrospirota > Nitrospiria > Nitrospirales > Nitrospiraceae > Nitrospira_D. The sequence goes on from LVWT01000022.1 coordinate 43,087, forward strand.
CGGTCGTCGCAGAAGGACGCGATGTCGGCACGAAGGTGTTCCCCTCCGCTCCGCTGAAATTTTTCTTGGAGGCGGATGCGACCGTACGAGCGGAGCGCCGCCATCGTGAGCTGGTTGCTGCAGGCCATGGGAGAGCGATTGAAGAGACCTATCAGGATCTCTCGGGTCGAGATATGCGGGATCGGAACCGTTCAATTGCGCCGCTGATTCCCGCCGCCGATGCAAGGCCCATCGACACGTCTGCGCTCAGTGTCGATCAGGTGGTGGAACAGATGATGGCAGCGGTCTCGGCTGCGTTGTGACAAACATCGCGTACGGTATTCTCTGGATTCTGGCAAGGGCGATCGGCATACTATGGTTTCGATATCGGGTCATAGGGCAGATTCCCGCCACGGGAGGGGTGCTGGTTGCTGCGAATCATGCCAGCTACCTGGACATTCCGATGCTCGGTTGCGGGATGAACCGGAGGGCCTGGTATCTTGGGCGCAACGATCTGTTTCCCATTCCGGTGCTGAATGGAATTCTGCAGTCGCTGGGGTGGATTCCCGTACGGATGGGCCGGCTGGATCGAGAGGCGTTCGGAAAGGCCATCAGTTTGATTCGAGACGGCAAAGTGGTGGTCATTTTCCCGGAAGGCGGGCGAAGCCGGGATGGGCATCTCAAGCCGCCCAAGGCCGGCATCGGGGTGATTGTTTCACAGACAGGATGCCCGGTGGTTCCGGCCTATCTGAAAGGGACATTCGATGTGCTGCCGACCGGAGCTCGGTGGCCTCGATGGCGCCACATTACCGTGCGATTCGGAGCTCCGATTACATTTGAAGCAGGAGAGCGGAAAGAGAAAGCTGAGACCAAACAGTTTTATCAGCTGGTCAGCCGGACGGTGATTGAACAGATTGCAGTGCTGGGTGACGTGCCTCCTCCCGCAGGGAAAGAGGACCAGCCGCAGGCAACACCGCAGGGACCGATCGCCGGTGCTCGCAACGCTGAGTGAGCCCGGTGGCATTCACCATCAGCACCCGACGCGAGTCGGAAGGGTAGGACGTTCACAATGAGTACAGTGTCCAAAGACAGTGAAGTGCAGTTAGACCGCGAGACGTTAGCCGCGTTGTACGAAGAAACATTCCGGAACCTCGAAGAGGGAACGATTACCGAGGGCCGTGTGGTGGCGCTCACCAAGGACAAGGTGGTCGTCGATATCGGGTACAAATCGGAAGGGGTGATTCTGGGCGATCAGTTCTCGGCCGAAGAACTTCAAAATCTCAAGGTCGGCGATCGACTCCAAGTCTACATCGAAGAATGTGAAGATTCGGACGGCAATCTTGTTTTGTCCAAAGAAAAAGCGGACAAGATGAAGATTTGGGAAGAGCTGGAAAAACTCTACAAGGACGAAAAGAGCATCGAGGGTAAGATCATCTCGCGCATCAAGGGCGGGATGATGGTGGATATCGGGGTCAAAGCGTTTCTGCCGGGCTCGCAAATCGATCTCCATCCTGTGCGCGATCTCGACGGGCTTGTCGGCAAGACCTTCCCTCTGAAGATCATCAAGATCAATCACCGCCGCGGCAATGTCGTTGTGTCCCGCCGGGTTCTCCTGGAGGAAACCAGAGACAAGAAGCGGCAGACCACGCTGGCCAACCTCAAGGAGGGGCAGCTCATTCAGGGCACGGTCAAGAACATTACAGACTATGGGTCTTTCATTGACCTTGGCAGCATCGACGGGTTGCTGCATATCACGGATATGTCCTGGGGGCGCGTGGGGCATCCCTCCGAATTGTTTACCGTCGGCGATAAGGTTGAAGTGACGGTATTGAAGTACGATCGGGAAACAGGCCGCATCTCGTTGGGACTCAAGCAGAAAAGCGCGGACCCCTGGACCAACGTTGCGGGCAAGTATCCGATCGGCACGAGGGTGCGCGGACGCGTTGTCAGTCTCACGGATTATGGAGCATTTGTCGAACTTGAGCCGGGCGTTGAAGGTCTGGTCCACGTTTCGGAAATGTCCTGGACCCATGAGGTGCGGCATCCGTCGAGAGTGGTGGCGGTGGGCGATCAGGTGGAAGCGGCGGTGTTGAACGTCGATCCGGCGAGCCGGAAAATCTCGCTCGGGATGAAGCAGACTGCCCCTAATCCTTGGGACATGATTGAAAGCAAATACCCCATCGGGACACGCATCGAAGGGAAGGTGAAGAGCCTGACCGATTTCGGGGCTTTCATCGGACTCGAAGAAGGCATCGACGGGCTGATCCATATTTCAGACATGTCATGGACGAAACATATCAAGCATCCTTCTGAACTCTTCAAAAAGGCGCAGAAGGTTGAAGCCATTGTGTTGCGCATCGACAAGGAGAAAGAACGGTTGTCGCTGGGGTATAAACAGCTGATCCGTGATCCGTGGGAAGATGCGATCCCTGCGCAATACCATGTTGGTGACTCGGTCGCCGGCAAAATCAGCAAGATCGCTGATTTTGGAATTTTCATTGAGCTGGAGGGCGGAGTCGAAGGGTTGATCCACATTAGTGAGACCGGCGTTGAGCCGCAAGCCAAACTTGAAGAGAAGTTCAAGCTTCAAGACGGCGTGACCGCCAAGATCATTAAGGTTGATCGGGAAGAACGCAAGATCGCGCTCAGCCTTCGCGACCATCAGCTGGATTCTGATCGCAAACAGGTAGATGAATATCATTCCTCGCAGGGGGTTCCGGACCAAAGCTTTGGTCGCGCGGCCAAGCAGAACCGGAAGCGATCGCAGTCGGACGATTAAGCCCGAACCCATTGACGCTGATCTTGAAGCGGGTGACGTATCATGGCGGATGAATTGATCAGGGAAGAGCGCGCTCCCAAGCGCCGGCCGGTACGCACTCTGTTCTGGGTGCTGGCGGCCGGACTTGGGGTGATGGTTCTACTGAATGTCTTGTTTCCGGATCTCGATTTGTCGTCCGGGGACCGGATCGCCGTGATCCGTATTGAAGGGGTGATCATGGATTCGCAGGTGACGGTTGGAGAGTTGAAGCGGTTCAGCGAGAATCCTTCCGTCAAGGCGATCGTGCTGCGCATCGACAGTCCCGGCGGCGGGGTCGTGCCATCGCAAGAAATTTACGATGCAGTCAGACAGGTTCGGAGCAAAACCAGTAAAACAGTGATTGCCTCCATGGGGAACGTCGCGGCTTCCGGAGGCTATTATATTGCCGCGGCAACGGATCGGATCGTCGCCAATCCCGGGACGCTGACCGGTAGTATCGGCGTCATCATGGAGACGGCCAATGTCGAGGGTTTGCTTCAAAAGATCGGCATCGAGGGCGTGGTCATCAAGAGCGGGAAATTCAAAGATGTCGGGTCTCCGCTCCGCAAGATGAGCGAGGAAGAGCGGGGCTTGATGCAAGCCGTCATGGACGATGTGCACAAGCAGTTCATCGAGGCGGTGGCGGAGGGACGGGCGATGGAGCTGGCCGAGGCTCAGACGTTGGCGGATGGACGAATTTTCACGGGACGTCAGGCGAAGGAGGCGAAGCTTGTCGATGAGCTTGGCAACCTGGACGACGCCATTCAATTGGCTGCGGATACCGTCGGTATCGAAGGCGAACCGAAAGTCGTCGAGCCGCGCCGGCGTTTTTCGGTTCGCGACTTGCTGGAGTCGCAGTTCACAGGGCTGTTTCCCAAGCTGGACTTTCATCCGGGTGTGAGCATGAAGTATCTGATGGCCTTTTAGCGGCGGAAGTGTGTGCCGGCAGGTTCCCAGGAAATGAACTTGGATCAACTGAGCGAAGGGAGCAAGGCATGACGAAGGCGCAGATCATTGAGCGGGTTTCCGAGCAAGTCACGACGTTGACGAAACGGCAAGCCGAGGTGGTCGTCAACACGATTTTTGACTGTGTGAGAGATTCATTGAAAAACGGCGACAAGACGGAGATTCGCGGATTCGGCAGTTTCCGTCTGCGGGCGCGCCGCATGAAGGAAGGCCGTAATCCGAAGACAGGGGCGACGGTGGCTGTGCCGGCCAAGCGAGTGCCGTTCTTCAAGGCCGGCAAGGAATTGAAAGAGCTGTTGAATCAATAGCCCTTTGAAAAGGATCGTCATGCCGACTTCAGATTCACCGGAATCCGCCGCAACAGAACTTCGCTGGACTGCCGGCGCACTCAAGCGTATGGAACGTGCGCCCATATTCCTGCGTGGCATGGTCCGCCGTGTAGCTGAGAAAAAGGCGCGGGAGCTGGGCTATGAAGAGATTACGGAGGAGATTCTGGATCGATTCAAGGGGCAGATGATGGGCGGCATGGGTGGAGAATCCGAGCTGGCGGCGGCTGCCGAGGATATGGCGCAGGGACACCTGCCGTGGACTGCGGCTGCCAAGGAGCGCCTCGCAAACGTTCCTGAGTTCATGCGGGCCATGATTAAACAAATTGCTGAGGAGGTCGCGAAAGAGCGGGGCCATCTCGAAGTGAATGTCGAGCTCTACGAGAAGGTGGAGGCGCTCGGTGATCTTCAAGAAGCCGCCGGATCTCCGATGGAATGGACGGAAGGCGCATTGGCGCAGCTTCAGGAGAAAATCAAACAGTCGCCGTCTATCGCGCTGGACTTCGTCACCGACATGATGAAACGGGATGCCGAGGACCTGGCCAGGCAGAAGCGTCTTGTCCGCATCGATGAAGCCGTCCTTCGTGAGTTGTGGGAGACGCCCCACGAGCGTGTTGCCTGGACTGACGAAGCCTGGAAGCGGCTGCAAACGGCCCCTGAATTTGTGCGAAGCGGGATTCGAAAGGCTGCGGAGCGGAGGGCGCGGAAGCTCGGGCTATCCCAAATCGACGAGGAAAATCTTACGAAATTTAGAAATCAAGCGATGATGAAAGCAGTCAAGCGCATTCGTTCGTTCGGGTATCAGGAGTTAACGTTCGATGCGTTCGGGACTGCGCTCGAGAAAACCAAGCGGCTGCAAGGAAACGATCAAGCGGAAAAACGTCTTCAGGAAATTCGCAGCCACTTTGCCAACCCTGCGACGAAGAAGCCTGAGGGCGGCACATTGGGAGCTGAGTTAATGGATCGATTTCGCAAGTATCTGAAGGGCGAAGGCTCTCTCTGACCCGCATTATTGTGATGCGCTTCTTCTCCGCTCGTCCCTCTCTTCAAGCCGAACCGCCGTTCCATTTTCAATTATGAGTGCTGCGTTGTGAGTGACAAGACATAGCTCACCCCTCTTCATACACAACGGGCCGATTCAGCCTCGCAACTCACGCGGTACTCATTGCGAAGCGCAGATGAGTACGATCGTCAGTGCGCTGCTTTCTCCTGAGGCCAGAACTTGTGGCGAATTTGCGGCAAGGGATCGTTGTCGAAGTTCGGGATGTCGTAGAGGCAACGGTCGATCGTTTCCACTTCTTCCTCGGTCAACGGGAGCGTCACTTTTTTCTTCCAGAATTGGTCCAGCGTAAAGTAATCACCCGATTGGGGTTTTTCGGCCAAGTAGGCCTTCATCTTCTCGAAGCCGGCCGTGTCCACACCTCCGACGCGCCCCTTATTGCGAGTATGGCACCAGTGCAGCACTTCAGCGATTCCGTACATCGTGATATCAACGTTCACAATCTTACTCATTGGAGCCCTCCTCAAAAAAGAGGATGCATTCTAGCGCAAGCAGAGAGTGAAATTCAAAGGTTCCTGTATATGTTCTGCAACATTGCCAGAGAAAAGAACGCCTCTGTATACTGGGCATTCTGGGCAGCGAGGCAATAGGCCTATCGGTACGTCTTTGTCGATACAGGAAGACAGCGTGGGTGTGTCAAGATTCAGAGAATCCCATTCCAGAAAACATGTGCTCGGGGTCCTGTCGGTCTGTTTGGTATTGGGCGGTGTCATCGCCTGCTCCAAAACCGAACCGTATAATCCTCCGGACCTCTTTTATTACTTTGCCAGCTATAAGGTCGGTAAGAATCCCACTACCATTACAACCGGTGATCTCAATCACGATTCCCTCACTGATCTGGTTACCACGAATATCGCAAGCAACACGCTTTCAATCCTATTAGGTAACGGCGACGGAACGTTTCAGGATCAAGTGCAGGTGCATGTCTGTCAGGAGCCGCGCGCGCTTGCGATGGATGACTTCAATCATGACGGGCATGCCGATGTGGCGTTGGCCTGTCCTGGCGGGGACGAAATCGCGATCTTGCTCGGACATGGGAATGGGAAATTTGCCGAAGGGCCCCACTATCCGGTGTATCGGACCCCGGTCGCATTGGCGATCGGCGATGTGAATGGCGACCGTCATTCTGACTTGGTCGTGGCGCTTCGTAACGACAAGGTCAAGATTTTCCTGGGTACGGGGACGGGGGAGTTTCGGCATGGTGCCCAATATGAGTACGGTGACACTCCAACTTCTGTGGCCCTGTCCGATCTCGATCGGGATGGGAGGCTGGATTTGGTTGTGACGAACGGAGGGCCTATGTCGAATGCGGTGTCGATTTGGCTGGGTAATGGCGATGGTTCGTTTCGAGGCCCCAAGGACTACTCGGCGGGAAAGCGACCACTGGGAGTCAGTTTGGCAGATTTCGACAACGATCAGAACAGTGATCTGTTAGTGATCAATGGGGAACGAGACAGCTTCACGACACTGCTCGGCAACGGCAATGCCACATTTCGCCCCGGCAGGGATTCCGGCGCCAATGCGGGTCCGAATTTCGGGCTGGCACGGGATTTCAACGGGGACCGCTGGATGGATGTGGCCATCGTCAATCTCCAATCGAGTGATTTGTCGATCTTGTTTGGGAAAGGGGATGGGACGTTCCACTACCCGCCTCGAAATTACCGGACGAAGGCCGGCCCTTTCGCCATCTCTTCTTTTCGTGTAACGACTACGGGGACGGAAGAGCCGGGCCTGGTCATTGCCGACAACGGAAGCGGCAGTGTCTCCATCTTTCTTCATCGCGGGGTGAAAACGGCTCTGAAACCGGAGGCGAAAGAGTAGGATTGCAGCTTGGAGCACTGCACGCTGCGGTGGTGGCTCAGCAGTTTCAGAGCAATGGCTGCAATTCTTGACAGCCCTGAGGCCCTTCGCTAGAGTGGCCACAAGCAAGTTCCCGCACACAATGCGAGACTAACAATGGCGCTTCGATCCTTTGCATGGTGGTTTCTTATGGGGGCGCTGATGACCTTGTCGGTCCTCATGGTCCAGGGCGGCGTGCGCGACTTGTGGGAGGGGACTCAGCCGGCGGGGGATACCAATGTCTTCGTCTATTTCGGCACCACGCTCATCGGCGGAGGATTGCTCGCCGGATGTGTGGCGCTGGTGATGAACCGCCTTCGATAAGCAGAGAGAACAGGGCATGTATGCAGTGTCTCAAGTGCAAGGGGTTTATGATGGTCGAACGGCACTATACCCTCATCAACAGGCGAATCTATGCCCGTTGCCTCAACTGCGGATTCTGGATTGATCTGGCCGACCTGCTCCGGTTTTTTCACAAAGTGATTGATAGTGGACTGAAAGGTGATAAGGTGCGGGAGACGTTCTCACTGTAAAGGGCGGCGTTCATCGTTATGCGGAGTAATCCAAGCCAGTATTACAGAATGCCATGGTCTGCGTGTCACTTCTTTGGGTCATGCGGAGTCGGGATACTGCTGTGTGCATGCTTGGTGGCTGGATCTCCATCCACCGTGTTTGCGAAAGCCGTACATCACAACCGGCATAATGGAGAGATGGTTCAGGAGCCTGGTGTGTCGGATAGGGCGCTGCCCTGGAGAATCGTCCCAGCCCATAGCGTGCTGCTGAAAGAGCTTCGCTCTGGCCGTGTTCTCTACGAGTATGAGTCTGAGAAACGGATGTCGCCGGCGAGCTTGACGAAAATCATGTCGGCGCTAGTCATTCTCGAGCGAGGGCATTTGGATGAACAGGCTACGATCAGCAAGAATGCCGCGCGCGCGCCCAAGACGCATTTACGCTTGAAAATCGGTGAGGTGTTTCGTTTGGGAGATCTGCTCAAGGCGATGCTGATTGTGTCTGCAAATGATGCGTGTCTGGCGGCCGTCGAACATGTCGGCGGCGACGAACCACAGTTTGTTGCGCTGATGAATGCCAAGGCGTTCGAGCTTGGGCTGAATGACACCCATTTCAGCAATGGATGCGGATTCGATGGAGCGGAGCACTATTCAACAGCTGAGGATCTGGCTCGGCTCAGTGAAGCTGCGATGCAGAATCCGGTGTTCCGTGAACTTGTCCGTGAAGAACGGGAGATGATTACGCCCGTGAGCGGCCGTCGGGCCTATCTTCTGCACAATACCAATCGTCTGTTGGGGCGTATTCCCGGCGTCGAGGGGGTAAAAACAGGATTCACGTCAAAAGCCGGACGATGTTTGATCGCCAAAGTCTCTCACAACGGGAGCGATCTGTTGCTCGTCATTCTCAACTCCAAGCGCCGCTGGAACACCGCCAAAAGCCTCATCGCTTACGGCCTGAAACTCTCGGAAACCACTCAGTAGCCCATCTCCGGCCGTTTTCTGTCATCCGATAGACCGTTGGGTGTTACGGCGGTGGTCTGAAGTCCGCCGGTCCCTTCGCCTCCTTCATTGTACCGCCCATCTCTGCGTCTGGGACCCACTGGATTGACCATCGGGACGTAACCAGACCAGCATGGTCCCCTATGCAGACTGTCTAATACCGGGCAGCCAGGCCCAACGGCGTAAGCTCCCCTGAAAAGTAGACAGATCAGAAGGAGGGCTTTCTGGCAGAATAGCCACCCTGGACGGAGATTCCCATGCGCCAGTCGAAATTCACCGAGACACAGGTTGTGTCCATTCTCAAAGATGCAATGCCGGCCGCTCTAAAGATCTCGATGCGCTTGCCGAGTTGGAGGCTTTCCAGGATGCGCGACCCTCCGGCCGGAAGGAGTACTCACCCAAATGAGGGTATCGTCAACACGTGGAGGTTGGTGGATAAACTGCGTGGTCGAGGACGTCATCTCCCAAGGTCAAATAGAGGGGGGCAATAGATGGAGTCAGGCGTTAAATTCTCAACCAACTGCCCGTCGGTCATCGCGAGGTGCCTGGTCGACTGCGGGGTATGCGCGAGTGAGAGGGTGCAGTAACCGGTTCTATTTTCCTCCACCTGATCCATTCAATCAGCCTTGGCTGTATCCCTCCCGATACGAGCCCTCTCCTGCGAGATACAGCTCGGACTAGCCAAATCGGTCAATGATTTGGTTTTCCCTTGTCTTCGATAGTGGAACGAATCTCGCAGTAAGCCTAGTGCCGGCAAGAAACGGATCACCAGCAACCGAGGCGCACGGTTGAGATCCACACAACTATCCAACGGTTCTTGCAATCAAGGAGGAATGCCATGAACTACTCTGTCCGATTCCTGGCCCTTTCAATCGCCCTGCTCGCGCTGACTTCAACCGCCACAGCTGGCACGCCGCCGAAGCCGCTGCCCCAATCAGAAACCGTAAAGGCTGGGGAGGCAAGCAGCGGTGACACGAAGTTGATCGACATCAATTCGGCCACGCTCACGGACCTGAAGTCACTCCCAGGCGTAGGGGCCGCGCACGCGAAGAAGATTGTGGAGGGCCGGCCGTACTCGTCCGTTGATGAATTGAAAGCCCGCAAGGTTCTATCGAATGGCATCTATGACAAGATTCGTGATCGAATCAGCGCAAAAGGGCGTTCGAAGGCGGCAACCGGAGAAAAGTCTGGCGTGTCAGCATCGGGTAGCACTATGCACTGAACAGCGGAGCTCCGCACGTTCGAGCGACTCCATCCGAGGGGGTGGGGTCGCCGAGTGCGAGGGGTACGGTGAGTTAACGCGGAGGGACGAATTCGATGTTGATGTCTTTCCCCAGATAGTTCACCTGAAAGCCCTGCTTATCATAGGCCATGACGGCGCCCAGCACGTTTTCATCACCGTAGTCTTCCTTGCCCAGCAATTTACGGATGTCATCCGGGCTTTCGCTGTTCAGGACATTGCGGAAGATGCCTCTGGTCTTGTGCGCGAATCGGTTGTTGATAAAGATCAGATCGACTTTCCCATCCTGGATGCGCACACCGGCCATGGGGCCGGTCGGTTTTCGTTGATCGAGCAGGAAGATGAAGGCCGCTTCCTGCTCGGCCGTGACACCCGGTATTGTTCCATTGACCAGGGTCTCGATGGCGGCGGTCTCTGAGTCACCGAGTTTAATGCCGAAGAGCGAGATGGTGGCGCTCGAAATCGATGCAGACTCTGTCACATCGTGCTTACTCAGCTCATACGGTTCGGCGTGAGCCGAAGGGATGAGGCTGGCGAGGGGAGCTACAATAGCCAAGACCGATATGAGTGCCGCACGATACTTCCCCATTCTCTGCTCCTTTACTCCTGAATTGCGATTATGGCTGTGGTGTTGTGGTCAGCAGCATTTCTCCGAGCTGTCGCAGGCGGAGAAAGTATGTTTGGGAGTCTGCATCCAGTTCTGCGGTCAGCTCGGTCAGTTCGTCCAAACAGTCTCGCACAAGGGCCATCCGCTGGTGGTCGAGTCCTTCTGGACTGTCCAAAAAGAACACCACACACCCGCTGATGACAGTATCGAGGGTCATCAACTGGCCTTGGTGTGGGCTTGAGAATTGGGGCCAGCCCACACCACAATGGTGTTTCCACGCTGTTGATACTTCGTCTCGTGCCACTGTCTACCGCTCCGTTACGGATAGAGTCCGCGTTGGAGATGCGCTTGGGCGACTTGGTCGATTCCGCTCATGAGCGCTGCCATGCGCATCGATGTGTGTCGTTCGTTTGAGAACTGAAGAGTACGATGAAAGGCCGATGTGATGATATTGTGCAACCGCTGCTGAATATCGCTCGCGCTCCAAAAGAATCGTTGAAGATCTTGCACCCATTCGAAATACGACACGATCACCCCGCCTGAATTTGCCAGAATATCGGGAATGATAAAAATGCCTTTCTCTTCGAGTATGCGGTCGGCTTCCAGGGTCGTTGGGCCATTTGCCCCTTCCGATAGAATGCGACAGCGAAGACGGGCGGCATTTGTTTCAGTAATCTGCTCCGAGAGGGCTGCGGGAACGAGTACCGTGCAGTCCAGCTGCAGTAATTCTTTGTTCGTAATGAACTCCCCCATCTTCGTGTCAGCGAGCGATTGTCCTGAGTTCCGGTAACGCCTGATCAGTTCAGGAATGTCCAGCCCCCTGGTATTGTAGATGCCCCCGGTCACATCGCTGATGGCGACGACTCGCGCGCCTTCTTGTTGCATGATGAGCGCGGTGTGGGAGCCGACATTCCCGAAGCCTTGGATGGCTACCGTCGAATTCTCGATCGATAGCTTGAGGTGGCGGAGCGCTTCCAGTGTGACATAGACGACCCCTCGTCCGGTGGCTTCTTCGCGCCCGAGGCTGCCGCCAAGCGAGAGCGGTTTGCCGGTCACCACGCCTGGAACTGCATAGCCGACCTGTTGGCTATAGGTATCCATGATCCATGACATGACCTGCGCGTCGGTTCCCACGTCGGGGGCGGGCACGTCTTTGTCGGGGCCGATGAGGGGGTAAATTTCAGCGGCATAGCGCCGAGTGAGTCGCTGTAATTCAGCGTGGGATAACTTCTTCGGAGAAACCTGAATGCCGCCTTTTGCTCCGCCATAGGGCAAGCCCGCCAAGGCGCATTTCCACGTCATCCACATGGCAAGGGCCGAGACCTCTCCGAGGCTCACGTCCTGATGATACCGAATGCCTCCTTTACAGGGGCCGCGCGAGGAGTCGTGTTGCACCCGATAGCCGGTAAACACTTCCACCCGTCCATCATCCATGCGCACCGGCAGGCTGACGATGAGCGAACGCTGGGGCAGCTTCAACCGTTCACGGAGGTTTGGGTCCAACTGCATCGCCTCAGCCGCTCGATCGAATTGCGCAACTGCCAAACGAAAGGTGTGGGTGTCAAGCTCCTGCATAAGCCCTCGATCCGTTACAAGTTGAATCAGTTGATCCGTGCGAACTCATCGGCTGCAGTAAGGTGGTTGTCGGGATGTGTCGCTACAGTGGTCCACTCAATCGAAAACACCTCACTGAATATCCGGGCAAGATCAGATTTGACCTCATCGAGAGGGATGGTCTTGCCGCAGAGCGCGTTCATGGAGCTAACCAGGCTATCGGCAAATCCGCATGGACGGATTCGTTGAAAGGGAGTCAGGTCCATATCGACGTTGAGCGCAAATCCGTGCAGGGTAATGCCTCGTTCGATGCGGATTCCGATAGACGCGATCTTTGCCGGTTGAGGCGTCAGCACCCAGATTCCCGGCCTCTTCTCGATTCGATGGCCGTCGATATCCCAGTGTTTCAGCAGGCGAATGATCACGTCTTCAAGCAGCTGGACGAGTCGTCTCGGGCCTGGAGCGTGCTGAGCCAACTTGAGGATCGGATACACGACGATTTGTCCGGGGCCATGGTAGGTGGCTGATCCTCCGCGATTCACCCGATACAGTGCCGTTCCATTGGCGCATAAGAGGGCTTCATCCCCGCCCCAATCGCATTCATCGGTGCTGCGTCCAAGTGTATAGACAGGTTGGTGTTCAAGGATGACGACTGTATCCGGTCTCACATCAGAGAGGCGCTCATGGTGAAGGCGTGACTGTAGGTCCCATGCGACGGAATAGGGGAGAGGTGTGGGGAAGACAAGGAGTGATCCAGCAATGGCAGTTGGAAACGCAGGATCTGTTGCGCGGGCCGGACGCTCCAAGGCACAGGACTCAGTCACTGATCTATTTTTGGAGTAAAGGGCGGTCTGCATAGATATCTAGGCATCGGAATAAGCGATGTGTGGTATGGAGAAAGTCTCTTGTGGCGATGTCGCGCACATCCATAGACGAATCATTGTCGCATAACTTGTTATCGGGGGGAAAGCGGGATCTCGCAGGCCGGGCATTCGCCCGGCCTGCGGATTTGCGAATAACCGGAGTGCTTACTTGATGGCAGCGAAGAGTTCCCGGATTTCAGGTGTCTTGAGCTTTTTGAGCGCCTTGGCCTCGATTTGGCGGATGCGCTCGCGCGTGACCGACAAGTTCTGGCCGACTTGTTCCAAGGTGCGGGCCTCTTCGTAACCAATCCCGAAGCGGAGGCGGATTACTGTCTGTTCCCTCGGCGTGAGAATTCCGAGGATTCGATCCAGCTGCGTCGTCATCTCAGTTCGGTGTACGTGGGCATCGGGGGGAACCGCGAGTTGATCTGGAATCATGTCCCCGAACTGGGTCTCGCCATCGCCAATCGGCGTTTCCAGCGCCACCGGTTCTTGAAACGCCTGAACAGTGTCATGGAGCCGATCGGGTCTCATGCGAAGTACGTGTGCGATCTCTTCTATGCGAGCAGGACGTCCGAACTGCTGTCCAAGGCGGCGCGTCACCCGAACAATGCGATGGGAGGCTTCGGTCTGGTGGACTGGAATGCGGATGGTTCGCGATTGATCCGCAATAGCCCGCGTAATGCCTTGTCTAATCCACCACGTGGCATAGGTGCTGAACTTGAATCCTTTTCGGTACTGGTAGCGTTCGGCGGCTTTCATCAGGCCGATGTTGCCTTCTTGGACGAGGTCGAGCAAGGCGAGCCCTCGGCCGGTATAGTGTTTCGCAACATCAACTACCAATCGCAGGTTTCGCCGCACCAGTTCGTCTTTGCCTCGTTCGAGGACGACTCGCGCAGACCGAATTTCATCGAGCAGGTCCTTCAGCCGTTTTCCTGCCGTGGCGGCAGGTTTCATCGTACGAACCGGCGGTTTCAGTATGGCAAGGAGCGTCTGCTCCGTATCATCCAGCGCCTTGGCTGAGAGTCCGCTCAGTCGCTTAACGAGTTGGAGTTTCTTGACGGCCTCCGACAAAGCCGGCGTGTGTTTCGAGCGGGCGAGTATGTTTAGCACATGGCGCAAGGCAACTCGAATTCGACGTGTACCCTGATCGACATGCTTTGCAACAGCCACTTCTTCTTCGCGTGTGAGCAGCTCCCTCTGACCGAACGAGCGGAAGTACAGGGACTCCAATAAGAACGGACTTGCACCATGACTCGTACGCATGGCTGGTGCAGATTGTTCCTCTTGCGCGGCTCTCTGTGTGTCGTTACGGCCGATCACCCCAAGCAAGCCGCTTGCCTGCTGGTCATCGGCATCCACGTCGGTGTCGACAGTCTCCTTGCTTTCAACTTCATCCGTCGTCCGAAGCCCTTCATCATGCATGGCATCACCTTTCATCTTGTGGTTGCCTATCCGTCTACTTCTGTTAGAGCGTGATGGAAGCAAGAGGATTCATTTTGGCCCTTCCTTTGTCTAGTACTCTATCAAGCAAAAGGAGTGCTGGATTGAAGATGAGAACGGGTCGGCGCGATCACCTCGAAATTGCAAGACTATTAAAAAGACTTAATGAAGAAGATGAGATCGTTCTGTCTCAGTTGTGCGGCAACTATGCAGAATTGCCTACAGTCCTAGGGCTGAATCGCCACACCATCCGAGTGACGGGGCGTATTAACCGGCATGATTACCAGTGCATCTACGAACTGAGATGTCATCCGGTTTTAAAGTCCAGGGCGTATGGCTTATGGTGCGGGACCGGGCGGGATCAAGACGACCAATGCTTGATGTCTTGATCCGATTGCGTGCGATGGATGATCGGTTTTCAGGCTTTGTCTCTCTATATAATTCCTCGACGAACTGTCATGAAACATCGGGCCGAAGGACGGGTGCTCGGTTGCAAACCATAGAATGAACCCCCTAGAATGCCGCCATGTTGCAGCTTGCGAATGGTGAACGGATTCATCTCGTCGATCAGAAGGGGCGTCACTATGCGCTGACACTGAAGGCCGGGGAAATATATCAATTCAGTGGGCAGACTATCGCGCACGATGCGCTTATAGGACGCCTTGATGCGACTATGGTGACGTTGTCCCGCGGGAAGAAGATGTTGGCGATCCGGCCGACGTTTGGGGACTATGTGCTCAAGATGCCACGTGGCGCGCAAGTGCTTTACCCAAAGGATCTTGCGCTTATTCCAATGTGGGCGGATATCTATCCGGGGGCCCGGGTATTTGAGGCCGGAACCGGGTCAGGAGCTTTGACCATGGCACTATTGCGCGCCGTCGGGCTCAGAGGCCTGGTGGTGACCTATGACGTGCGGGACGACTTTGCGCACACTGCGCTGCTCAACATCGAGCGCTATATGGGGCCTGTTTCGAACCTGGTGTCATTGCGCAAGAATGCCTATGAGGGCATTGAGCTGCTTGATGATGGCATCCCGTTCGATCGCGTGGTCCTCGATCTTCCGGAGCCATGGCAGGTGATTCCTCATGCCGCCAGTGCGCTTCGGTCCGGCGGGATCTATGTGAGTTTCGTTCCCACAGTTCCTCAAGTTATGCAAACGGTCGAGGCACTTGAGCGTACGGCAGTCTTTGCCATGGTGGAAACATTTGAGACGTTGCTGAGGACCTGGTCGGTTCAAGGTCGAAGTGTGCGGCCCGATCACCGCATGGTTGCCCATTCGGGCTTTCTCACGGTGGCAAGAAAAGTGGAACCGGGTTTGCTGACTGCAGGCCAGGAGCGGGAAATAGGCGACGAGACTTTCGGTACAGAGCTGGAGAGTGAAGAAAGGGGCTAGCTGGAATGAAGCGGCTTGAAGGGAAAGTTGCCGTCATTACGGGGGGGAATGCGGGGATTGGAGAGGCGGTGGCCAAGCGTTTTGCCCTGGAAGGCGCGTCGGTGGTTGTCACTGGACGCCGCCAACAGGAATTGGACCGGGTGGTGAAGATCGTTCGGCAGAGCAATGGGAGAGCCCTGGCTGTTGCCGGTTCCGTGACGGATGAGGTGCATGCCCAGGACGTTGTCCGGAAAACCATCGACAGCTTCGGCCGGATTGACGTATTGGTCAATAATGCCGGGATCGGCGACTTCGGCAAGCGATTGCATGAAATCGATGATGCAACATGGGACAAGGTCTTCGACATCAATCTCACCGGCGTGTTCCGAATGACGAGGGCCATTGTTCCTCAGATGCTGAAACAAGGATGCGGTTCCATTGTGAACATCTCATCTGTCGCCAGTGTGGTCGGTATTCCAGGGTTATCCGCCTATTCCGCCTCAAAAGGTGGGCTCGATGCGCTTACTCGAGCAGTTGCCATCGATTACGCCAAAGACGGGATTCGTTGCAACGTCGTGAATCCCGCTCTGATCGATACACCAATGGCGGCACCGCTTATGGCAAACCCGGAGATGCTGCAGTCGATTCTTGCACAGTATGCAATTCGTCGTGCGGGGACTCCCGAGGAGGTCGCTGGTATGGTGTTGTACCTGGCATCCGATGAAGCGATATGGGTGACCGGCGGAACGTTCACGATCGATGGAGGGATGACCGTCTATAAGGGGTAGTTCAAAGCTTCCCCGTAGGGTGTGTGACATGAAGCAGATGGATATTGGCGCTCACACTCAGTTTTGTGGGGTGATCGGAAATCCTGTCGAGCATTCGCTCTCTCCAGCCATCCACAATGCGGCCTTTCAGGCGCTTGGCATTGACTGTGTATATCTGGCGTGGAAAGTGGGGATGATTGGAGAAGCGATCCAGGGCCTCCGCGCGTTGGGGAACTTTCGCGGTGCCAGTGTGACCATCCCGCACAAGGTCTCTGCGGTCCCGTTTCTGGACGATCTGGAACCGACGGCGCAGCACATTGGCGCGATCAATACTATCGTGGCTGAGAACGGTCGGCTGATCGGCTACAATACCGACGCCACGGGCGCCTTGCGGGCGTTGCGTGAGGGCGGGGTCAAGCTCGCGGGCCGGCGCATCGTCATGCTGGGATCAGGAGGTGCCGCGCGGGCTATCGCATTCGCCCTGGCGGCGGATTCCGGAGCAGACAAGTTGACCCTGCTCGGAGTCGATGACAAAGAACGTACGGCATTGGCAAGCGATCTCCGGTCCAAGTCGAATGTGGCCATTGAGGATGCGTTTCTCGACGACAGCACTCTTGGCCGGACGGTACCTGACGCGCAGATCCTGATTCACTGCACCCCTGTCGGCATGTCTCCCAAGGTCGACGCGACCTGCGTGCCGGCCTCGCTGTTTCATCCAGACCTTGCTGTTATGGACATTGTCTACAATCCAAGGGCAACGCGATTGCTCATCGAAGCCAAGGGCGCCGGGTGCAAGACGATTCCTGGCCTCGAAATGTTTCTCAACCAGGCGGTGACCCAGTTTGAACTGTGGACGAACAGGCCCGCTCCGGTTGATGTGATGCGTGCCGTGCTGGAGTCTCGCTTCCAATGAACGTCGTGCTCATCGGGTATCGTGGGACCGGGAAGAGCACCGTAGGGAAGATGGTGGCCTCGCGCCTTGGCCGAACCATGGTATCGACTGATGCGGAGGTTGTGAAACGGGCCGGTCAGAGCATTCCTGAGATTGTCGCGCAGCATGGGTGGGACTATTTTCGTGATCTTGAATCTCAGGTTTGCCGCGATATGGCGCATGAGGATGGACTGGTTATCGATACAGGGGGAGGTGCAATCCTTCGACCGGAAAATGTCGACAGGCTGAAAACTGCAGGCACCATTTTCTGGCTGACGGCCTCGGTGGAAACAATCATGAAACGCATCGGACGAGATACGCAACGTCCTTCACTGACGGGCACCAAGTCGTTCATCGACGAAGTGCAGGATGTTTTGCGTGAGCGAACCCCGAAGTATGAGGCTGCGGCCGATCATGTCATTGCAACCGATGGGCGGCCGATCGTGCAGATTGCAGACGAAATTCTTGCCCGGCTGTAGCCGGTGAGTGCTGCCTGTGGTGTCGGATCGTATTCTTGACAAGCCTTCGCATAACATGATTCATGTGGCACACGTGCGCCCGTAGCTCAGTTGGATAGAGCGCCGGGCTTCGAACCCGTAGGTCGCAGGTTCAATTCCTGCCGGGCGCACCAGACTAGATTGCGCTCATTGATATCAATAATATCAATGAGTTGTGGGAGACATAGCCTTAGGTTCCGAAAGATTTTCCTGCCCTTATTGTAATGGGGTTCCACCTCCAAAGCGGCATAGACCTTTTCTTCGGCACGAGGTACATTCGAGGTGTACACTCAAGCAAAGGCGTTTAGTAGGCAGAGGCATCTGCCGAGATAGTTCCCAGGCTCAGTTGGCGGAGTAGGTGAGTCGAGCAAGAGGAGGGAGGCGGTATGATCCCTGTAATGCACGACATGAAAGCAGGATTTTTTTTAATGGTTGTTCTGGCGATGCTGCTGTTCATTTGCGCGATTGCGGCATTGGGAACTGTCTTGCAACCGATCCGTTGGTCTGACCGGAAGCGAATCCCTAGCCATTGAACGTTGTCGATGACGACGTTTTCGGGGCGGTGCCTTGCGGTTTTTTCTTTGGCAGCTGTGCGCTCATGTTCTCGCACGCGTTGTTGTCTTGATTCTTCTTCAGGAAGGCCCCTGCTGTAGAGTTCTTCGTATTTTTCCTGATCCAGCCAGCCCGTACCATCGGTTGACCCGTGAAAAAGATACTATGAGCACGACCTCATCACACACACTTTCTCTCTGTTGTGGCAATCTCGTAAGTCGTTGAAACTACTGGGTTGCCCCATTCGTGCATAAAGAATCTACTGAATCAGGCGGATTTCAGCATCGGTGCTATATTTGTTGTGTCCTCTGGGGGCGCGCGAAGTGCCGATCATAGAGGTCGCAGGCTCGTGAACAAATTGAACGGCTAGTTGATCACTTCATTCAGAGGAGAGAAGTCATGAATAGAATGATTGCAAAGTCCGGAGCCATGGTCATCATGGGGATGATTGTCCTGTCGAGTCAAGGGTGCGGGACGAAGTGGCTCCAGTCCGACGGTGACGGGGATATCCCAAAAATCTCTCGTGGAGGTTCCAGCGGCGAGTTGAGTGGTTTCTCCAAGAATCCATCGGAAGAGCGTCTGGGGCAAGGGGGATTTTCCACGTCGATGAATCGAAACGCGCAACGGCGGGTCGAACTCACTAAAGAAGAGAAAGCAGCGGAAAAAGCGGCGATGGAGGCAGGCCTTCAGGATGTGTTCTTCGGATACGACCAATGGGCTGTGGCAGATGCTGCAATGGAGGCGCTCAATCATGATGCCGCCTACCTCAAGGAACATCCGGGGGCAGTCATGCGGGTCGAAGGACATTGTGATGAGCGAGGGACCAGCGACTATAATTTGGTGCTGGGCGACAAACGGGCAAAGGCCGCCCGTAGTTACCTTATTGAGTCGGGTGTGAGCGAGAAACAGGTTGCGATCGTGTCCTTCGGCAAGGAGCGGCCATTCTGTTCAGATCACGATGAATCGTGCTACCAACAGAACCGTCGCGGGCATATGTTGCTCAATATCAAGAAGTGAGCAGCGTCACACGTGATGGTTGTTGCAATTCTTTCGGTAGACTTCTCTCGGGGGCCACGATTGGAGAGAGGTCTGCCGATCCGTTTCGATAGCTCATTCGGAGAACGGAGGGAGCGATGACGGCGCACGCTCTAAAAAAACTCAGCTCCCTCTTCAAGTCGGAGGCTGTCGAGCAGGTTCCTGCCAAGTCATCGTCGCATGAGCGGCGTATTCAGCCACGTTTCACAACCCAATTCCGCAGTAGTTTTTCCGGCCAGAATAAAGAGGGGCAAGGCCGGACGCTCGACATTTCTTCCGGCGGGTGCAAGATTGAAAGCGACATGAAGGTTGTGCAAGGGGCGACATTCGAATGTCGCCTCCATGTGCCCGGATTCGATTGGCCGCTACGGATCGATGAAGCCACGGTCCGCTGGGTTGAAGGCAATACCTTCGGGCTTGCCTTTACACGGATTTCTCCAAAAGAGGTCTCAAAGATCGAGGCCATCCTCAAAGATCTAGAATGTGAGGAATAATCGTTCGTCCGTTCCCGTAACCGCCGCGCCGCCTTTCCTCTGAGTCCGTGCTCTCGACGGAGATTCATACCGCTCGGATTTCTTCCTTGATCCACTTTCTGTTTGTCATAGTTGACACAGCGGTTGCATCTGTCAGAAAGTACGGCCCTCCATGACAGAGCCATCTGCGTGGATGCCCTCATTCACGATGAGACTTTACAAAGACGCTCGGAATATTCGTCTGAGCGATTCCGGGGAAGCAGGCAGAGAAAGGAGTTAGCGGTGGAACAACGGTATGCAATTACGGTGAAGTTTTTGGTAGACGCGGATTCGGCAGAAGATGCTGAGGAAATGGTCGAAACAGCCTGCGAAAAGGCAGCGGCCGCATTTCCAGAGATGAGTTATGAGGGGATTGAGGATATCGAGGAAGAAGAGGACGAGTAATCCGTCGCCTAGAGTTAGGACGTAAATGGTGCGAGGAGAATGGTGATGCCATCGGCTCAACTCGAACGGGAGGTCGGCACTGTTGCAGGCGGTTGCTTTTGGTGTCTTGAGGCAGTCTACGACCAGGTTCGGGGGGTTGAATCCGTCGAATCAGGGTATATGGGCGGTGCTGTCGACAATCCCTCGTATGAAGCGGTCTGTAGCGGCCGTACCGGTCATGCGGAAGCAGTTCGAATCACCTTCGATCCGCAAGTCATCTCGTACGGTGAGCTGCTTGAAATCTTCTTCCTGATCCACGATCCCACCACGCGTGATCGTCAAGGCAACGATATCGGGACGCAATACCGCTCGGCGATCTTTTATCACACACTTGCACAGCGCGACACAGCCGAAGCGCTGATCAAAAGGTTGGAACAGGAACAGCTGTATCCTGCTCCCATCGTGACTGAGGTTGTGCCGGCTGCGCAATGGTACGAAGCTGAAGCGTATCATCAAGAGTATTTTGTTCGAAATCCCCTCCAGGGCTACTGTCAGTTCGTCGTCGGTCCCAAGGTTGCAAAGTTCCGGCAGAAGTTTACCTCACGGTTGAAAGCCTAGCCGTCCTCCGTTATCGACTCAAGAATCCGACCAGCATCGTCCGAATCTCCGTCAAGAGCGCAGGTTTCTGGAATAGTTGGTGCGCCTTCATTAAGACCTCTGCATGCAGTGGGCAGAAAGGCCATTCTGTCGCCGGATTCCCCTGCACCAGCGCGGTGATCGAACCGTTCGGTTGGCTATCCGGAACGTGAACTACGATCAGGGGACCATTCGGGTCGAGCAGGCAGGTGTCTCCCGGCTGTAGACGCGGCTCTTTAGTGGGAGTTGTGAGGTACACGCGTTGTTGGCCGTCAGAAAATGCCGTGTCACCTTCGCGAAGCGGACCGGTCGGGGCGAGCGAGTACAACACAAGGGGAGCGCCCAATATGACGGCTACCGCCAGCCCCATTGACCACAGAGGAGGCTCGGCATGACCAGGCTCGTTGGAATGTAACGGTTCGCTCATCATCTCAGTAGCCGAATTTCTCGAAGCCCACAGCATGCAGGCTAGCACAACGACATTTAACATTTCCGTAACCCGCCGATAGCACCACCTTAATTTTTCATAACTATCCTAGCCACGGTTGTTAGGGCAGGAACGGTGTAGATCTTTATGAGGAGGTGGTTGAATGGAGCGATGGCGGTTAGCAATGACAGCATGTGTGATCGGCCTTGTGTTGATGGCCCAGACCAACGTGGCCCAAGCCAGCGTGGAGGATCTCCTATATGAGAAGGGACAGATCACGAAGGAAGAATGGCTCAAGCTCAAAGCCGAGCATGAAAAAGAAGAAGCGATAGTTCAACAACGGTCGGCGATCAAAAACTGGTTCAATAAGATCAGCATACGGGGTTATGTACAAGCGCGCTATAGCTATCTTCCCGGAGACAAATCGATACGGAGTGAGTACGATAACACCATTCGGGATAATACAGGCTTCGCATTCCGCCGCGTCCGTCTCGTCATTTCAGGTGATGTGACGGATTGGTTGTCAGTGTATATTCAGCCGGAGTTTGCAGGCGCTGTGCCTGGCACGACTGGAGATCAGAGTAATAACTTTGTCCAACTTCGGGATGCGTATGCCGATGTTTTTATGCCCGTGCCCTTCCTGTTCTTTGAGGAAAAGGACTTGCGTGTTCGAGTCGGGCAATCGAAAGTTCCTTTTGGGTTCGAAAATCTCCAGTCCAGTCAACAGCGGCTTACCTTCGACCGAAGCGACGGGATCAACAGCTCGGCGAATGGCGAGCGCGACCTTGGATTCTTCATCTATTACACGCCGAATGAGACCAGGAAATTATTCAGAAGGCTGATCGATTCGGGTCTCAAGGGGTCTGGAGACTACGGCCTTTTAGGCGTCGGCGTCTATAACGGCCAGACACTCAATGTCTCGGAACGCAATGACAACAAACATATCGTCTTGCATGCGACCTATCCCATGGAACTGCCCTACGGGCAGATTATCCAGTTTGGCGTCGATGCCTACCGTGGATCGTTCAATGTCGGCGCGACGGCGCCGCTGACTACAGGTGGTCCAGCTATTGCTCGGGAAAATAACGGGAACATTCTCGACGAGCGGGTCGGCGTGCATTTTGTGCTGTTCCCTCAACCGATCGGTTTTCAAGCGGAGTGGAACTGGGGCAATGGTCCTCAGTTGAACGCGACCCAAACACGCGTGGAAGAGGGGAACGTCCAAGGCGGCTACGTCCAGGGGATGTATAAGTGGGATGTGAATCAGCCCTGGTTGACCAGCGTGATCCCCTATGTCCGGTATCAAGAATACAGTGGCGGAAAGAAGCATCGGACCAATGCGCCATTCAATGTGGTCCGGGAATGGGAAGTCGGGGCTGAGTGGCAATTCGGCAAAGCCCTGGAGCTTACGATTGCCTACGCCAGGAGTCGACGCACCGATACGCAGACCGCGCCCTATGCGATTCGAGAGGGGGATATTGTCCGTACGCAGTTGCAGTGGAATTTTTAACGTTGATCGCTTCAACGGAAGGGATGAAACCTGTCTTCTTCACCAGAAGGCACGGGAAAGTCCTAGAATTAGCCAGGCGTAACACCGATGTAACATTGGCGTAACGCTCTGGTAATAGGATGCATTCATTCTTACGATAGGGAAATTGGGAAAGGAGTGTCAATGAAAATATCAGCTGCCAGGTTCAGTTCGTGCTGCGTCGCCCTCCTTGGGGCTCTTGCTTCGGGACTCCCATCGGCCTATGCCGATGCTCCGATTACGCTCGATCCAGGCTTGAAAGGCTACATCAAGGTCAGTGGAGTATCCGGCAATCTCAATAGCATTGGATCGGATACGCTCAACAATCTGATGACGCTTTGGGCCGAAGGGTTTCGCAAGCAGTACCCGAACGTCAAAATCCAGATCGAAGGAAAGGGGTCAAGCACCGCGCCTCCGGCCTTGATCGAGGGGACAGCGCAACTCGGACCGATGTCTCGCACGATGAAGAACACCGAGATCGATGCCTTCGAAAGAAAATTCAGATATAAACCCACCGCAATCCCGGTCGCCATCGACGCGCTTGCCGTCTATGTCAATAAGGACAACCCTGTTCAGGGACTCACGATGGGACAAGTCGATGCGATTTTTTCGAAGAGCCGGCGCTGGGGCTACAAAGAGAACATTCAGCTGTGGAACCAAGCCGGTGTGGACGGTGATCTGGGCAGCAATCCCATCAGCATCTATGGCCGGAACTCAGCCTCCGGCACCTACGGATTTTTTAAGGAACATGCCCTCAAGAACGGCGATTTCAAGGATGAAGTCAAGGAACAGCCTGGATCCGCCTCTGTGGTCCAAAGCGTGAGTGAAGATCAAGCCGGCATCGGCTACAGCGGCATTGGGTATCTCACATCGAACGTGCGGCCGGTTCCTCTCGCCGAAAAAGAGGGTGCGCCGTTTAAGGAGGCGAGCCAACAAAATGCAGACAATGGGTCCTACCCGCTCTGGCGGCATCTCTATCTGTATGTGAACAAGGCGCCCAACAAGCCGCTTGATCCGATCGTCAAAGAGTTCATCAAGTTCATCTACAGCAAAGAAGGACAGCAGGTCGTGGTCAAGGATGGATTTTTCCCGTTGAACACCAGCACGATCGAGAAAGAACTGCCGAAGCTTGAATAGCGACTCTGATCACGTTCTGGGTCTCTCTCCCTCTGGGGAGGCGTATGACAATACGCCCCCCCAGTTGCCGTTGAAACGCTCGACGAGCGCCATACGGCGTCGAGCTTTCGATCGACTCGCTCAAATCATCGTGACGCTGGGCGGGACCGCAGTCATCCTGAGCATCATCGGCATGTTCGTGTTTTTGATCAAAGAAGTGGTTCCCCTGTTCCTTTCTCCTCATGGGACGCAGAGCGGGCATTTTGCCGGCGAACCTCCGCCAGAGGGGTTTCCGCAATCCAGCCTTGTCGGGTTGGATGAATATCAGGAGATCATCTATCTGCTCGGTGGAGGGGCCGAGCGCCAGATTCGCTTTGTTAACGCGCAATCTGGCGCGCCTATCGCCGTGGAACTTCCGGCAGGTCTTGCCGATTCGTACATCGTGTCCATCGCTCGCGCAGCGGGAAACGGCCATCGTTTCGCCTTCGCGACGAAGGATGGCCGCCTCATTCCAGTGACGATCGAATTTACGTCCGGTTTCGATCAAGGAGAGCGCCGGATCACGCCGACGATCGCGCTTGGATCCCCGGTGCAGGTGACCCCTGCCGCCGAGCGCATTCTTCGCCTGGCCTATCAGCCGACGGATCAAGGGCCACTGACTGCTGTCCTCACGGATCAAGGGCGTCTCTGGTATACAGCCGGGACATCGGGCTCTTCGCCCGTTGCGCTGACGAGTCATGGGAATGAGTCTGTGACTTCGTTCATCTTTGACAGTCGGGGCGAAACACTGTCGGTCGGCACGGCTGGCGGGAAGCTGTATCGCTACGAGCTACGAGAGGGCGTGCAGCCCAGCCTCTCCGAAACTATCTCGGTAGCTCCAGCCGGCACCGCAGTCACGGCGCTGACCTACCTGATCGGAGACCGTTCGCTGGTGATCGGCACCGGCGCAGGTGAGGTGTCCGTGTGGATGCCGGTGCGTGAGGCTCAAGAAAGCCCAGTCACACGCTTTCGTCTGATTCATCGATTGGACACACATCCTGCTTCTGTGACTGGAATTTCCCCCTCGCTTCGCAACAAGGGATTCATCACCGGCGACGCGCAAGGCAATCTTTTTGTCCACTACGCGACATCCTCGCAGACGGTGCTGAAATTGTCGGGCAACGGCCAGGCGATTCGTGCCCTCGCGTTTTCTCCTAAGGCCGATGGCGCGGTTATCCTTTCCGATCAGGGAGAACTGCGGACCTATGCAATGAGCAATCCCCATCCGGAGACGACGGTTGCCACATTGCTTGCCCCTGTGTGGTACGAGGGCTATGACAGACCGGAACATGTCTGGCAATCCTCTAGCGGCGCCGACGATTTCGAGGCGAAGTTCGGTCTCATGCCGCTGATCTTCGGCACGCTCAAGGGAACCTCCTACGCCATGCTGGTTGCAGTGCCGCTGGCCCTCTTAGGCGCCATCTATACTGCGATGTTCATGGCCCCGCATCTTCGCGCCAAGATCAAGCCGACCATCGAGATTATGGCGGCGCTTCCCACAGTCATTCTTGGTTTTTTGGCCGGTTTGTGGATTGCTCCGATGCTCGAACGGATTTTCCCTGCGATGGTGGCTATGATGGTAGCAGTACCAGCCGGTGTCATCGTCACATCGGTTCTTTGGCAGTATCTTCCGGCAACAGTCACGCGCCGTCTGCGTCCCGGGATGGAGGCGTTCATCCTGATTCCTGTCATCATCGGGGTCGTCTGGGCTTGCCTGGCCTTGAATCAGCCGATGGAGTCACTTCTCTTCGGCGGCAGCTACAAGACGTGGTTTGCGACCCATTGGGGGCTCCGATACGATCAGCGCAATGCCCTCGTGGTCGGATTCGCGATGGGTTTTGCGATCGTGCCGATCATTTATAGTATTTCCGAGGAAGCGTTGACCAATGTTCCTCGACATTTGATTGCCGGGTCTCTTGCCCTTGGGGCCACTCGCTGGCAGACCTTGGTTAAGCTGGTGCTTGTCTCGGCCAGCCCTGGAATCTTTTCCGCACTGATGATCGGGTTCGGCAGGGCGATCGGCGAAACCATGATCGTTCTCATGGCGACAGGGAACACCCCGATCATGGAATGGAGCGTGTTCAACGGTTTTCGCACGCTCTCAGCCAATATCGCGGTAGAAATCCCGGAGGCGCCCCATGGCGGCACCCTGTACCGCACCCTGTTTTTGGCGGCCTTGGTGTTATTCGCATTTACGTTTCTGATCAATACCGTTGCCGAAATGATCCGGCAACGGTTGCGTACCAAATATAGCCAGTATTGATGCGTACTCAATTCAAACAGATGCTCGCGACCGGGAATGTCTTCATTTGGGGCTGCGCCGCCGGGGTGTCGCTGTCGCTGCTCATGGTATTTGGGTTGTTGCTGCTAATCATGATCAACGGATTGGGGTACTTTTGGATTTCGGACATCGTCGACCTCACCCTTAAAGACGGGCAGCATGTCATGGGGCAATTGGCGGGGCGTGAAGTCATCCCGCGTTCGATTACGCCGGATCGGCCTGAAGGGAAAAGCCGTGTTCGAGTCAAGATCGGCAATCGCGATTTGTCCGGGCTTGATTTCAAATGGGTCAACGACGATCAAATTGTGTCGCAGGATTATCCGGCTGATGTCGTCCTGCTGGAGCGTCGTGAATGGGGCAACATGTATGCCAGGATTCAAGCGGTCTATAGCGGGGAGAAGCTCCTGGCAGAAGGGAATGAAGCAGGCTGGACGGCGTTGGGTCCATTAATCAGCAGCGCTGACAACCTCCATAGGCAGATTAAGCAGATCGAGCAGTTCGAGATCGGTGCTATCAATGCGGATATCGAGCGGTTGAGGCTGAAGATCCGCGCAGACGAAATGGAACACCCTGCCTCGTCCGTTTCGTCTGAAATGAAGGCCCAGGTTGCCGATACTGAAACCCGGTATCGTGAAAAAACAGCAGAATTGGAAACCTTGCGCGCACGGTTCGATGAATACTCCGTCGTCATGGTGGATGCGAATGGGCGGGAAAAACGGATCGCGGTCGGGCAGATTGTTCGCGCCTTGCGCCCAAACGAAATGGGTGCATGGCAGAAAAGCTGGATCTATCTTGTGAACGTATGGGCTGCCCTTAGCACTGAACCGCGAGAAGCCAATACCGAGGGCGGCATTTTCCCGGCCATTTTCGGGACTGTGATGATGGTCATCATCATGAGCCTCGCCGTGGTTCCATTCGGGGTACTTGCCGCGCTGTACCTTCGTGAATATGCCCGACAAGGGGTCATGGTCCGCCTGGTGAGAATCGCCGTCAATAATCTCGCCGGCGTACCTTCCATTGTGTTTGGTGTCTTTGGGCTGGGGTTTTTTATTTATGCGATCGGCGGAACCCTCGATACGTTGTTTTTCCCGGAGCGGCTTCCGACGCCGACCTTCGGGACCGGCGGAATTCTCTGGGCCTCGTTGACGCTGGCCCTGCTCACGGTTCCGGTCGTCATTGTCTCGACTGAGGAGGGACTGGCGGCTGTGCCGCGAGAGTTTCGGGAAGGATCGTTGGCGCTTGGCGCAACCAAGTTGGAAACGATGCTCAAAGTCGTGATACCCTCTGCGCTGCCCGGCATTCTGACCGGATTAATTTTGGCAATGGCCCGCGCTGCGGGCGAGGTGGCGCCGCTCATGCTTACGGGGGTCGTGAAGCTGGCGCCTGCGCTTCCCCTAGACGGTTCCTGGCCGTTTTTTCACTTCGATCGAAAGTTTATGCATCTGGGGTTCCATATTTACGATGTCGGCTTTCAGTCCCCCAATGTAGAAGCTGCCAAGCCGATGGTCTATATCACGACATTGGTCCTCATTACGGTCGTGATTCTTTTGAATTTAACCGCGATCGTTCTTCGTAATCACCTGCGCAAGAAGTACGCCGGTTCAGTTTTATAGGAGATCCCATGTATCCGTCTCCTCTGTCGGCACACGAGCCATCCTCAGCGCCGACGCTCCATTCACAAGCGCCTGATGTGCCGAACCGGCATGCGCAGCCGCCTGACAAGAATGCGGGTATTCAAGAGGCCAAGCTCAGCTTGAATCAGATCAATTTCTATTATGGCGCGCACCAGTCGCTCTTCAATATTAATGCGCAGATCATAAAAAATCAGGTCACGTCGTTCATCGGGCCGTCCGGTTGTGGGAAATCTACCTTGCTGCGTTGTCTCAACCGACTGAACGATCTGATCGAAGGCGCTCGTTTGGAGGGAACGGTCCTGATCGACGGGGTCAATATTCTAGGTCCCGATGTGGATGTGACCGATCTGAGAAAGCGCGTCGGGATGGTATTCCAAAAGTCGAACCCGTTTCCAAAATCGATCTATGAGAATGTGGCCTATGGGCCGCGCCTTCACGGTATGCGGCAGCGCACTCAGCTGGATCAAATTGTTGAGCAAGGGCTCAAAGGCGCCGGATTGTGGGATGAAGTGAAGGATCGTCTTCATGCCAGTGCGTTCGGTCTGTCAGGAGGCCAGCAACAGCGGCTGTGCATCGCCCGCGCACTTGCAGTCAAGCCGGATGTCTTGCTGATGGATGAGCCCTGCTCGGCGTTGGATCCTGTGGCCACCGCAAAGATTGAAGAATTGCTTTTTTCCTTGAAGCAAGACCTGACGGTCATTATTGTGACACATAATATGCAGCAAGCGGCGCGGGTTTCCGATTGGACGGCCTTCATGTATCTCGGTGAACTGGTGGAATTCGGTCTTACGAAACAGATGTTCACCACGCCCGCAAAAAAACAGACGGAAGACTATATCACCGGACGATTCGGATAGACGCGATGTCACACCGCCACTTAGACGAAGAACTCGCCGAGCTGAAGACCAAACTTGTGCACATGGCCAGCCTGGCTGAAGACCAGATCGATAAGGCCTTGGCTGCGCTGGTGAAGCGCGATTCGGCCTTGGCCTACCGTGTTATCGAACGGGATCACGAGGTGAACGCGCTGGATGTGGAGATCGACGAAGATTGCATTCGATTGCTGGCTCTGCATCAGCCTGCGGCTAGAGATTTGCGGCTGGTGACGACGGGGATGAAGATTTCCACCGAACTCGAGCGTATCAGCGACCTGGCCGAAAATGTCTGCGAGCGGACGATCGAGTTGAACGAAGAGCCGCAACTCAAGCCCTATATCGACATCCCGCGGATGGGGAACCTAGCTCGGATTATGGTGAAGGAGAGTATCGACGCCTTCGTCAAAGACGACTCGGCATTGGCCCGAAAGGTACTCGCGCACGATGATCTCGTGGATGAACTGATGGAGCAGATATTTCGTGAACTATTGTCCTTTATGATCGAGGACCCACATACGATTTCACGCGCGATCCGCTTGAGTTTCATTGCCAAGTACATCGAGCGGGTGGCCGATCATGCCACGAACATCGCCGAATTGGTGGTATACCTCGTTGAAGGCAAGATCATCCGCCATACCTCGCCTCCCGTATCCTCATAGCCTGCATTCGACTTCCCATTATTGATGAAGGCATCTGCTTCAATCGCCGTGGCTCTTCGAGCCGCGACGGAGCGATCTGGAGTTCTATCCCTCCCGTTTGCAGTTCATTCCTGAACAGACTTGGATGGTCTCGTGGCAAGGTTTCCAAACAGATCTGTGTTGGCGGCCATAAGTGACGGATATTGTTAAGAGGTTCGTTTTGGTCTCACTGGTCGAAGCTTGGCTCGTATATTGCTTTAGTTAAGTAGAGCGAGCATTCCCTACCAACAGTCCACATGACGGTTGAGCCTCCTGATTTCTCCCGCTATGGGGCGTGGTCGTTCCTGTTTCCGTCAATAGACATGGACTTCGTCTCGGTTGAGGCCGATTATGC
Source organism: Nitrospira sp. SG-bin2 (assembly GCA_002083405.1). GTDB lineage: Bacteria > Nitrospirota > Nitrospiria > Nitrospirales > Nitrospiraceae > Nitrospira_D. The sequence goes on from LVWT01000022.1 coordinate 72,887, forward strand.
GTTTCTTTTTTCTCCAGATTCTGACCCTGAGTATCCTGTTGACCGGGATGGGCTCTTCTTTGAGCTGGGCAGAGCCTGTGATGATTGCAATGGTCGGGTCTCGATCGAATGTGGCTGAGACAGATGGGACTGAGAGGGTCGTTTCGTATGAGGAGCAACGGAATGCGATCACACTCATTCGAGTAGGTCCGAGAATCGGCGTGAGCGGGAAATCTCCATTCGGCAAAGATCAAATAGAAGACTTCCAGCAGTATGATGTTGCCGCAGTTTTGGGTCTTCCATTGGGATGGCGGGAATCGCTAACCGGTATGAGGCTCGATATGCGGTTGCACAGTTCGGCCGGGCAACTTGTGTCGCTGGGCGACACGGCCTTCATGGTCACGGTCGTCCCGTGCCTCACCCTCAGCACTCCAAACGAGGCCGTCTCCATGGATATTGGCGCCGGCGCCGGATTGTTCAGCAGATATAAGTTCGGCGCGCAGGACTTCGGAGGGCCGGCGCAAATTGTCGGCACCATAGGCTTTGGAATGAATCTGATTAGCGACTTTTATACAGGGTACCGCTTCCAACATTTCTCCGATGCCACTATGTATGGTTCGAAATCGCTCGGCGTCGACATTCACCTGTTCGAACTCAATTACCGATTCTGATCCGGCTATCGATGCAAACTGGCTGGAGTGTCTGACTGTCCTGCTCATTTTCATAAAGAATGAGCGAGCCGTGATGTACCCCATGACAGTAACGACAGATGCCGCCAGATCGGCGGGTTCTTCATCGTGCTTAGACCCTTCCTTGTTTGAAATGACTTTTTCCCTGTGGTAGCATCCGCGACATGGGTGTTACTGCCTCGGTCAAGCGGCGTGAAGCCCGCCAGGCCCCTTCTCCGCCTTCTCATCTTCAGCGCGAAGTGATCGGCGTGGTCTTGATCGCGATCAGTCTGCTGATGCTGCTGAGTCTCCTCTCGTTCGTACCGGGTGAGGCACAAACCGTCGCAGCGGGGGATCCGGCGTCCAGACCGCCACGCAATCTCATCGGTTCCTTCGGCGCACTCTTGGCTGGCGGGTTATTTTACCTGATCGGCGGGGCGGCCTATCTATTTCCCCTCCTGTTGGGCCGGCTTGGAATCCGCTGTTTCTCGCAGACTCCAGCCAGTATCCGCATTAGGACGGCCGGGAGCTCCCTGGCTGCTGTGTTCTTTCTGAGTGCATTTCTTCATCTTGAAACGACGGCAATTCCAACATTGGCAAGTGGAATGATTTATCGTGGTATGCCTGGCGGAGCCGTCGGTCAACTAGTAGGGGATGGGCTTCGGGCCGTGTTTGCCGGCACCGGCGCGCACATTCTGATTATCGCAGGATTTCTTGTTTCCCTCTTGTTTACGACCCCATTGTCGATCGGGGAAGCGGTTCGTCGAATACCTCAACGTTGGGCAGGGCTCCGGGAACGGTTGGCCGCGGCGATTCCGGAGCGCTCGGCGGAAGAGCCGGAAGAGAGTAGTAAGCGGAGTGAGCCGGCGAAGAGGCCCAAACGGCTTCAGGCCGGCAGGAACACGGATCCGGGCGCTGAGCCGGAAGAAGAGAGAGAACCGGTCTTTGTTTCAGCGCCGCCCGTCATTCAGCAGGCTGTCCTGCCTCCGTCCGTTGCGGTGGAGGAAGAAGATCTCGAACCAGAAATTGTGGCTGCACCGGTCGAGGCTGGTGAGTACCGCTTGCCCGATGCCGAAGCCATACTCAGCGATCCATCTGGCCCCATAAGCCGCATGGAGGATGAGGAGCTGAAGGCCCAGTCGGAGGTCCTATCAAAGGCTCTGGCCAGTTTCGGCATCGACGGCAGGGTGACAGAAGTGCGACCGGGTCCGGTGGTGACGATGTATGAGTTTGAACCGGCGCCCGGCACTAAGGTGGCGCGCATCGTCAGTCTTGCCGACGATTTAGCGCTGGCGCTCAAAGCCGTGAGTCTCCGCATTGTTGCGCCGTTGCCCGGCAAGTCGGTGGTGGGTATCGAGGTGCCGAATCGTTCCCGTGAAACGGTATCTCTTAAGGAAGTCTTGATGAGCGAGACCTTCACCCGGGCTCGTTCGAGACTGACCCTGGCATTGGGGAAGGATATTTTCGGCGCGCCAGTCACCGCAGATCTCAAAACCATGCCGCATCTTCTCGTCGCAGGCGCAACCGGGGCCGGCAAGAGCGTCAGCCTGAATACGATGCTGTTAAGCATTCTCTTTTCCGCAAAACCGAGCGAGGTCAAGCTGTTACTCATCGACCCGAAGATGCTGGAATTTCAGTCGTATGAGGGTATTCCACATCTCTTGCGGCCTGTGATCACGGATCCCAAGTCGGCGGCCAAGGGGCTGGGGTGGGTTGTGGCTGAGATGGAACGCCGGTACAAGCTTTTGGCAGAGGCTGGTGTGCGGAATATTGATTCGTACAATCGAAAAATTGCAGGTTTGCACGAGGCGTTCGCCGATCGGACCGTGCCATCCGTCGAGCAGCAGGAACTGCCGATGCAGTTTCTTTCAGAAGAGCAACGGCTGTCTGCCGGTGAGACGGCGATTGCCGAGGGTGAGCCAGGCTGCATGCAGCCTGCCCCGACGCCGCCGGAGCCGCTGCCGTATATCGTGGTGATGATCGATGAATTAGCTGATTTGATGATGGTGGCTCCCAAGGACGTGGAGGACAAAATTGCACGGCTCGCGCAGATGGCGCGGGCATCTGGCATCCATCTCGTGCTGGCCACGCAGCGGCCGTCTGTTGACGTACTGACCGGATTGATCAAGGCCAATTTCCCCGCGCGCATTGCGTTCCAGGTTTCTTCAAAGACCGATTCGCGGACGATTTTGGATGCCAATGGCGCAGAGGCGCTACTTGGCCGGGGCGACATGCTGTATCTGGCCTCCGGAACCGGCCGGCTTGCTCGTTTGCATGGGTCCTTCGTGTCGGATGACGATGTAGGTGCTGTCGTCGACTTCGTGAAGAAGCAGGCACTGCCGACATACAATCAGGAACTGCAATCGCTTCAATCGGAAGAAGCGGCCAAGGAAGAGGAAAAGGATGAGGTGTATGAACAGGCGAAAGATCTGGTGCTGACGACGGGGCAAGCGTCGGCCTCGCTGATTCAGCGACGGCTGCGCGTCGGCTACCCGCGAGCCGCCCGTATGATTGAGCAGATGGAAACGGAGGGGATCGTCGGCGCGGCGGGGCGGGATGGACGCCGTGAAGTGCTGGGCCGGCGGGGGCCGGTCGGGGCTGCAGAAGCATGAACCGCTACTGGTCTCTGGTCCTGCTCGGTCTGTTGGTTGCCTCCCCGGCTGTCGGCGCCGAGGGACCAGCCGACGACAAGGCGCTTCAGGAGGTCCGTGACGTCGTGAAGCAGATTCAGGCCCGGTATGAAAAAACTAAGGATCTCCAAGCGGATTTTGTCCAGAAGACGAGGATAGAAGGATTCGAGCGTCCGGTGATCTCGTCCGGCAAGGTGTATCTCAAGAAGCCGGGCCGGCTACGGTGGGACTATCTCGATCCCGCGCACGAAGAAATTTATGTGAACGGGGACGATGTCAGGGTCTATGTACCGGAGCACAAACAGGTGCTGGTCGGAAAATTGACACAGATGGCGGCATCCCAAGCACCGTTGGAGCTTCTACAGGGGGCAGCCAGTTTGAACCAATCGTTCGATGTCGAGCCGACGCCAGGGAACGAGCGGGGAACCGGCGGTGTTCGCCTGATCACATTGTTTCCTAAATCCAAGGAGCATGAGCCATCGAGGAATCTTCAGCGGATTGTCGTGGAGGTATTCCCGAAGACGTATTTTCTTCGCACCGTCTCGTTGTACGAGATCAGCGGCAATGTGGCAACGTTTGAGTTTTCAGGACTGAAACCGAATGCCGGATTAGGGAACGAGGTGTTTGATTTTAAAGCTCCGCCGGATGTCGAAGTCGTCAAGGCCCCGGTGTTGAATGGGCCATAGGGGCAATGGTATGCAGCAGAGGGCTATGGATCAATCATGAAGCATCGATTTGGGGGTTGATGACGAGTGGTGGTTGGCGTGAGACCGCGAGCGCCAGAGGGGTATTCGGAGATATGACGGTTCAAGCGAGTGTTGTGGCAGAAGCAGTCGAGCGGGCGGTGGCAGGATTGGACGTTGAACGTCTTCGTCGTGAGTATTGGGATCAGAACGAGTTTCTGGTCATCAAGCAATTCCTGCCGAGAGCGTTCGCCGAGGATACGCTGGTGCCTCAGGCTCAGGGAGTCAAGGGGGAGCTCAATCGGAACTATATCCCGGGTCATAAAAAGGGAGGGAGTGTCAGCTATTATACGGTGCAGGAAAAGGCTCCCCGGTTTCTAGATCTCTACCGGTCGGACCCCTTCAAGTCGTTTTTGAGCGGGCTCGTTGACGCCAAATTGACGTTCTGTCCGGATGATGATCCGCATTCGTGCGCGCTCTATTACTATACCGAGCCGGGCGATCACATCGGGTTTCATTACGATACGTCGTACTACAAAGGGGCGCGCTACACGATCTTGATGAGGCTGGTCGACCGATCGACTCACTGCAAGTTGGTGTGCGAACTTTTTAAGGACGACCCATCGAAACAGCCGCGCCATCTTGAACTGGTGACTGAGCCCGGCGACATGGTCATTTTCAACGGTGATAAGCTGTGGCATGCCGTCACACCATTGGCAGAGGGAGAAGAGCGGATTGCCCTGACGATGGAATACGTGACGAATCCAGACATGAATCCCGTCAAGCGGCTCTATTCAAATCTAAAAGACTCCATCGGGTACTTCGGTCTCAAAGGAGTCTTCAAGCGTGCGCTCTCCGGTTCAAGGCAATCGAGATAGGCGTGACCCGGTAGGATTGTCGGAAGATCACGATATCGGTTAAGGCCGAATGGGGATGAGTCAGATCCTCGATCAGGTGTCGCCTCAACTGAAATCTGTCTTGACGTGCCTCCCCCCTCCCGTAAGGTCGAATACCACTCTCTATAGCTGGCGAGGAATGGTCGAGGAGGAAAGACACTACTGGTGCAGATGTTTCATGGCCGCTGCGCAGAGAATGATAAAAAAGCCCATCCAGAGGGCGGCGCGTTGGAAAGGGATGGCTTCATAGGATTCTCCCTCATCGGCCTCGTCGTCTGACTTGAAAATGACCGTGTACAGAAACAGCGTCAGAAGGCCCAGCACGAGAAGAAGCTTGATCATCAAGACCATCAGGTATTTGGCATGGTGCGGGATGCCGACGCCGGTCTGCGAGGTGATGACCTGGTTGACGTAATGGATGTTCACACCGCCGGTGAACAGCAAGATGAGCAGGAGGATGCCGGCAACTTTCTTGTAGTGCTGGTAGAACGCATCGGTAATGGGCTTGATCTGATCTTTCGCAACGGCTTGTTTCAGGCCGGGCGTGACTGCCATGACGAGAAAGGCCAACCCGCCGATCCAAATGACTGCAGAGAGAAGATGAAACCAATGGTTGATGATTGGAATCAGCGTGTTGAGATCGATGACTATGCTTTGCAGAGCGTCCATCGCTAGTGCCGTGAAACGTGAAAGGATGAAGCGTCAGGGATAAGGAAAGGCTCCGGAAGCCGGAACTTTTTCTGTCTCACGTCTTACGTGTCACGATCAAATTTAAAGACCGGGACGTCGTTTCCGAATCGCTTCTTGCGGAGTTCTTCCATCAACTCGATGGTAATGAGAGGGACGTTGTTCTCGCGGGCGTGCTTCTCAACCCCTTTTTTCACCATGGCGCGAAGGAAGTATGGGATGCGGCTGAGACGAAGCGCCGAGGCGTCGTCCCAGGCTACCTCGGACTCCTCCGGCGTATTGAACGCAACCTTGATTTTCTCGCCGCCTTTCGGTGTGTAGAGACACCACTGGTCTTCGTCCAGCCAGTCTCCATGGTCGACATAGGGGCGGGCGCGGCAGCCTCCGCAGATATCGGTGTACTCGCAATCGCCGCACTTACCTTTGAGCTGGGGGTACCGGAACGAATTGAACACGTCCGACTTGTCCCAGAGATCGGCGAAGCTGTTCTGGCGGACATTGCCGGCTGAGAGAGGCATATAGGGGCACGGCGTCAATTCGCCGTTGGGTGTCACGCGGGCGTAGTTCGTGCCGGCAAGACAGCCTCCGCCCATATACCCGGTGGCCTTGGTAATCGGAGAATTCGGATCTTTTTCATAGGCCAGTCGTTTGAAGTGCGGCGCACAGCGGGCACGGACGAGCATGCCTTTGTAATTGTCCTGGCACGTGACCAGGTATCCGAGCACTTCTTCGTATTGAGCCGGGGTAATATCGGTCAATTCTTCTCCACGCCCTGTGCAGACCATGAAAAAGACATTCAAGACGCGGGCGCCGAGTTGATGGGCCCAGTCGATGACCGTCGGAAGTTCAGTGTAATTCATCGGCTGCGCGCTGAAATGGACTTGGAATTGGAGGCCGTTGCGTTTGCTGGCCTCGATTCCGGCTACAGCAGCTTCCCAGGCGCCAGGGACACCGCGGAAGGCGTTGTGCTTGGCCGGATCGAGCGAGTCGATGCTGATGCCGACGCCCATGACGCCAATCTCGACCAGCGCTTTGGCCATCCGGTCATCGATGAGCATCCCGTTCGTTCCAAAGACGACCATGAAGCCGAGTTTCACGGCATAGTGCGCGATATCGAGGATGTCCGGGCGCACTAATGGCTCGCCTCCGGTGATGACGAGCAGGCACCCCTTGTTGACCTCGGCGATTTGGTCGATAAGCGTGAAACATTCTTTCGTGGATAGTTCGTCGTCGCCGCCTGCGGACTTCGTTGTGGCGTCGAGGTAGCAATGGTCACATTTGAGGTTGCAACGTTTGGTCAGGTTCAGGGCAACCAGATAGGGCTTGAAGTCATCAACGGTTCGGCCATCGTGCGGGGCCACGCCTTGGGGTGTCGGCGTGAAGAATTGAGTGACCTGCTGTTGGATGGAGCCGAACGCGCTTGTCAGAGCGGGGCCGTTAAATATCGGAAGCGATTTACCCATGCTGTTTAGTTCCGAGTGCTGGGTGGTGAGTGCTGGGTTACGGTTGCGAAGAAAATCCGACGAGGCTCAGCACTCAGCGCCAAGCACTAGGCACTTCCCTTTCCGGTCAGGTCGGCAATCATGTCCTTGAGGTTGCCGGTCTTCATGGCTTCCGCCATGTAGTCTTTCGCCTGCTCGATGCCTTCGCTTGCGACCTCGATGGTGATGTGCGTCACGCCGATCTTTTCCGCGTGCTTGACGATGAGCGCTTTTGTGCAGTCCCGCATGAAGCCTTCCGGGGCCCGTTCCAGCCGTGCCTGCGCCTCGACGCTCCAGGTATAGGGATCGAGCGTAACGTGGCCGTTGCCCGCTTCTGGTGTGCCGTTTCCATGCGATCCGTTTCCGTTGACGGCTGCAAGTGTGGCCGTCGCTTCAGCGGAGGTTCCGGTGCCTTTGTTGGCGAAGATTGGCGTGTAGTCTTCTGAGGCCGCTTCTTTGATCATCGGGGCCGCGTATTCGAGCGTGATCGTCGTCATCCCCAGCTTGCGCGCTGTTTTTTCAATTTTGGCCTTGGCGCGGCGACGCTGGAACCCGGCCGGTACCGCCCGGATCGCTTCTTTTGCATCTTTGGTCCATTGCATCGGCACATCGTCGTACGCGAGGTCCGTTTCCAGTTCGCCTTCAGCTGTCGCCGCGACTTCAAAAACCTTCCTGTCGACTTGCTTGAATTTCGTCCCATCAGCGCTGCACACCGGACATTTGACCGGTGCATCGCCCTTACCGATGTATCCACAGCCGTCACAGACAAAGTAGTTTTGACTCATGCGGTCCAGGTAGGCCTGAGTGGAGGCATCGACTGCTTTTGGTTTCTCCTCTACAATCTGGGTCATGATCCCGCTTAACGTTGGGCCCATGAGATCCTTCGTCACGGCTTCGTCAGCCTGCATTTTGTCGCGGTCGATGCCGGCTGCATCCAGATTCCCACCGAGTGCCCGCATGGCATCCATGGCGCCTTTGGGCAGGATATGCCCGACCGCTGCGTCCACGACCGTGTTGCTGATGATCGTGTGACCTTTCTCGATGGCATACCGATGAATGGCTGTCTTCGCTACGCCGCGCGCAAAGACCGGGATCTTCTCCATCCGGCGCAAGGCCTCCTCGGTCCACGCAATCGTGTATTCTGCCTGGGTATCGATCGGCGGCACATACTTCCGATTCGAGATGAGCACATTGCAGGGCGCGCTCCGGAGAAGATTTTCGGTGTTGCTGCCGATGTCCATATCTTCGTCGCTATGGACGCCGATACGGCCCACGATCAGCAAGGCCGGAACGTCTTTCCGCACGTATTGAATGATCTTCTCGAAAGCCTTGCCGTCGAGCAAGGTGGTTTTGACGTCGGTTTGCTCAGCCTGCGCAATTTCACGCGAGATATCGAGGTGCGACTGGTAGATCTTCGCCAAGCCGCTGTCGATAATTTCCTCGTGCAGCTTTTCCTGTTCTTTGAAACGGAAGACTTTGCCGGCCTCCTCGTTCAACACGCCGGAAATGCTGTGGAACGCCGCATAGTGGAAATAGGGGTCGAACGCCGCAATCGCTTCCACCGGCATGTTTAGGGCTTTGCCGAGTTGAAGTCCCGTCATCAGGCCGCCGAAAGAATAGGGGCTGCCGTCCACGGCTACTACGATCTTGCCGGTCGTCATCGGCTGAGTGTTCTTGATGATCAGCATATCGGAGTTGCGCACGCGGCGGACCACACGTTCCGTATTGCTGCCGATGACGCTGTCCTTCACTGCGCCGACACCCAGCGCTCCCATGATGACGAGCTCGTATCCGTTGGTATTGATGTCTTCGGCCAGGACTTTCCAATTCCGGCCCTCGAGCGATCGGCGTTCGATCGGCAGATTGGCTTCATTGCATTTCTTGTCGACGTAGTCGAGATAGGAATCTGTAATGATCTGAAGCCCGCGGGTGATCAGCGAGTCGTGAATCTGACGTTGGCGGTCGAGTTCCTTCTCGTCGTGGTATTCCTCAGGCAGGCCCGCTTCCATCTGTTTGAAGCGTTTGTCGTGCATCTTGGCGGCATAGACATGGCTGCCGACAATCTTGGAGCCAAATGCCTTGGCCATATGGACGCCGATGTCTACGGCCGTATTGGAATGATCGGAGTTATCAACCGGGATATAGATAGTCTTATACATGGAGGCGCCTCCTTAGGGCGCTATCATGAGACAGGCGAAACGCCACAATCGTGTGAAAAACCAAATAGTTGACGTGCTAACAGAACCGTAAAGAATGCGGATGATAGCACTGGCTTGAACTAGAATGCAAGAAGGTGAAGAGCCTAATGGTCAGAGGATATGCCTCATGGCAAGAATGGGAGGGATTCCCTGCTCCCTGCCAGATCATCCTCGCCGAGCGGCTTGACTAACTGGCTGACGTTACGCGTGGCTCCCCCGTCTGTGAGGGAGTGGAGGAGGGTCGGCGTGACCGGAGAATGTCTTCAATCGCCAGTAAGGCGTCTCGTCCCGAGTTCCCTTCGATGCCTTTGCTCAGGTTCTTGTCCGCATACGAAGACGTTTCTGTGCCGGATTGAGAGAGAGAACCGGTCCATTTTCTGGGGTCTCGACTGCCTTGTTTCTTTTCCCAGGCGCGCAGACAAGCCTTGGCGATGATGCTGTTGAGCGGTGCCGGGTTATACAGCAGTTTTCTGATGCTGGTTGGAGTCAACATCAGGGGGTTATACCCGGCCGACAGGTACCCTTCTTCGAGTAATCGATGTTCCAGATCCGTATTGGGCTGGATGCCCAGGAAGAACATCAAGGGGAAGACCCGCTCCTCACCCAGGATCGAGGCGACCATCTTGTAGGAGTCCACGCTCTGGAGCAGGCTTTCTTCCGTCTCTTTCGGGCTGTTGAGTGAGTAGTTCAGAATGACTTTGCCCCTGAAACCGGCCTCAGCCAGATAACGACAGCCGTCATAGAGTCGTTCCAGCTTGAACCCCATGTGGAGGTTGTTCAGAACCTCTTGCGAGCCGGATGTGATGGCGACCTCTAAGTCTCCGACGCCAGAGCGCACCATCAGCTTGGCCAATTCCGGCGTAATCAATGATGTTCTGATGTAGCCGGACCACTCGATATCGAGCTTCTCGGAAAGAATCCGCTCAAGGATCTCCGTACATTGCGGATAGGCTTCTTTCCCGGTGATGAATTGCGCATCGGTAAACCAGAACCGGCGCGTTCCCCATTGATGGTAATGCTGTGAAATGTCTTTGACGACCATCGCCGGGGGCCGATAGCGAACCCGCTTGCCTTCGATGTAGGGATAAAGACAGAAGGCGCAGTCATAGGGGCAGCCTCGCTTGGTTTGGACCCCGATGGATTCGTTCTGATATTCTCGATATTGGGGGAAAATTGAGGTGAGATAGGGGAGATCGACCGTCTGGGCGTCGAGCAAGGCCGGTGAGCCTTGATTCCCCTTTCTGACGGAATTCCCCTCCTTGATGATATAGCGTTCGTCTTCGATCGAGCGGCCTTCAATTACCTTCAATATCGCATCTTCGCCTTCCCCCAGCAGGCCGATCGTGCCTTCAGGAAGTTTTTCGATCAGCTGATCGGCAAACGCAGTGAAGGCTCCGCCGCCGATCATAATTTGAGCCTTGGGGAACTCCTTGCGGACCAACCAGGGATACGACAGGATCGTATAGATGTGACTGTAATACCGGTAGAGCTGTTTCACTCCCGCGAACGAGGCGGCGATCCGCTTCAGCGGGTTGCTGGCGAAATAGAAATTGAAGGCATGTTCCAGCGACGAATCGCCTTCGTGAGGCGAAAAGATTTGGATGTCGCGCCAGGAAAAGCAGACGAGATCCGGCTTGAAGTCGGCAGCCGCATCGCGAATGGCCTGACTCCGTTGCGGTACGGGAAACAGCGACAGATCGAGGATGCGCTGCCGTACTTCCGGCTTCCGCCGGTGGATGAAGTCCGCCAGATACGTAATCCCGATGGGATAGACCTTCTTGCAGGGGAGGAAGATATAGAGAATGGAATTCATAGTGGTTGCTTCGTGAGGGGTAAGGCGTAAGGGGTGAAGGGTGACAGAATTCTTTTTGTCGCCTTACGTTTCACGCCTGACGCCGCACGGCTATTTGGTTGCCACATGGATCGCGACGATCCCGCCGGTCAGGTTCTTATACGACACCTGGCTGTAGCCCGCCTCACGCAAGATCTGGCAGAGCCGTTCTTGATCCGGGAACGTGCGGATCGATGCCGGGAGGTATTCGTACACGCCCGTCTTATCCCGCGCCACTTTCGTGCCGACCCATGGCAAGAGTTTGAACGAATACCAATCGTACAGGGCTCGCAGCCAGCCGAACACCGGGCGTGAAAACTCCAGACAGATGAAACGGCCCCCCGGCTTCATCACGCGGCGAATCTCACGTACCGCTTGCGGAAGGTTGCCGACATTGCGCATGCAAAAGCCGGTGGTGACGGCGTCGAAAGTATTATCGGCAAAGCCCAAATGTTCCGCGCTTGCCTGCAAGCAGGTGATTTTGCCGGTCAGCCCTCTGCCGTCCACTTTCTTAAGGCCTTCGGCCAGCATGGCATAGTTGAGGTCGGATGCCACCACGCGTCCGGTTGCACCCATTCGTGGCTCAACAAGCAGCGCGAGATCCGCCGTACCGGCTCCGACATCAAGGGCTGTGCCCTGTTCAACCGGCGTGACAAACGACGCGGCGATTTGTTTCCAGCGGTAATGGAGTCCGAAGCTGAGGAGCGTATTGTTCAGGTCATAGACGCTTGCGATGGAGGTGAACATCCGCTGCACGGCTTGTTCACGGGCCGGTCCCGACCACGTCGAGACGGCTTGGGGTGGCGCAGGGGGGTCCTGCCTCACGGACGGTTCTTGGACCTGTACCATGCCGATGGTGGTAGCACCTGGTTCAAGGCGGTGTCAAGCCGGATCAGGCTAGGAGGACCGTATTAGTTTGCTTGGGAGTAGGAGGGATAGTTCACAGGTAAAAGCATCTGACTCCTGTAAGGCAGAGACATCTTGAGCGGAGGATGCTTCGTACATATTTAAGAACGGGTGATTTCCTGTTGGGAAACGGGTATCCTTCGGCGAAAAATTTGATGCATTTCAAATTATGATGACGCTCCGCCAACTCGCAGCCGAACCGCAGACATTACCCTTGCAGACGACGTGGTACCTGACCGATCTCGCCGAGCCATCTGCCAGGGCAAGGGCCCGGCGGCGCGATGGCGTTATCTCGGGAGTAAGGGAGTAACTCGGTCAAACGCGAGCCAGGAGCCTAGTGGCGAAAGAGGGTACTATCCTTAAAAGAGGGTAGTACCTGAATTAGGTCGCGATGGAAGGACCCATCGGTATGGCGCGAGCACACGAGGAAGGAAAAGAGGAGAACAAGTGTCTTTCGAGTCATGAGCTGAACTGAGCATTGTCGATGCATCCTCAAAAAACTCTTTCACACTATAGGTCGAGGAGCTCCGGGCTCTCAGGAAAAGGTGACACCTTTTCAGGTGCGCTACCTGACAAACCCACAGGTCGTCAATGAGTTTGCCGGACATCATTAAATCCAGGAAGATTGCTGAGTTGCGAACTATAGCAACGGCAATGATTGAGGGCCGAATGCAGTTGGTTGAAGGCGCTCGGAAGATTAACCACCTACGATTCGCAATCGATGAGCCAGAGCATGAAGTGTTCAAGTCAATTGTTGCGTTTGAAGATGACACCGAAGATTTTCCGCTTAGAGACTTGCGAGCAGAGTATGAGCCTAACTATCTAAAAAGGCTCGATGAAAAAATGAACAAACTCATTGAAGATGACAAGGCGGATGTTCTCGCTGCATGTGAGGAGATTCTTCGGTTATTCCCGGATAAGTCGATAGACCAGACGGAAAGAGAGGATGGGATTAGCTCTTGATCTTGCACTCACGCCGGACAATCAACGCTGAGAGTGTGTAAATTCAAGAGCTGCTTCCCCCCTGGGTGAATTCGTTAGGCTCCGACCCCTTATGGCGCGGCGATGGACTTGTGACCGTCCTTGACCTGTTGGGCCGGTCGGTCAATACGAGGCTCTCCAAAATCCCTCTTGGCTGTGATCAACGATAGCCATTCCACCTATCGCCGTGTCGTGGCCTCCCCTCGGAGGGATACCATTTCGCGTTGACCGTGGCCTTGCACTGGCTCAGTTGGCTGTGCTGCCTGCGGAAGAACACGAGTTCGTGAAGCCATTTCTCATCCGCTGGGGCGAAGCGCTTGACGGGACCTGCCGTTGATCCCGCAAGCGATCTTAGGCCAGCTAGTCTCACGCCCCGAATAGCGTCAGGCCGGTTATCATCTGAAAATGCCGTTTGTTTCGTGTCATCAGGGGAAGGTGTTTGACGAGAGCGGTGGCGGCAATAAGGGCATCGCCTTTCTCAAGTGACGGGTGCTGGCGGCGAAGGGCGGAATATCGTGTGGTGATTGAATCGGAGAGCGCGATCAGACGGCATTGGGCCAATTCGGCCAAAATGGAGGTGCGCTCGTTGTCGCGGAGACCCGGTTTGGTCAGGAGTTCTTTTTTCGTGATGGCGGAATAGTAGATAGTGAAACGGCTGGAATCGAACAATGCGTGGAACCGGCCGGTATTGATGTAGTCGATGAAAATATCGGTATCTAGGAGGAGCGAGATTTTTGCCATGCTTCAATCTCGTTCAGAAACGCGTCATCGGACTGTTTGCGGCCCTGCTTCCGCAGCGCGCTGACGTAGGCGACGCTGTCGTCCACATCCGTATGCCCGTACGGATTGAACTTTTCCCTCACGAGACTTTCAAGCACGGTTACCGGGTAGACGCCTCTGCGCTTGGCGGCTTTAACGACCACGCTTTTCAGCGCCGGGTCGAAGGAGAGCGTCCACTTTTCCTTTTTTAATGTGGCTCGCGGCATGTCGTCCTCCCGATGAATCGTACGTATGGTAGACGTACGATTCAACAGTGTCAAGGACGGAAGGCGAATGCTATAATCCGCCTCCTATGAGCACCTCAATCGTCATCAAAGGCGCGCGGGAGCACAATCTCAAGAATATCGATGTCGAGATTCCGCGCGACCGGCTGATCGTCATCACCGGCTTGAGCGGATCCGGCAAGTCGTCGCTCGCGTTCGACACGATTTACGCCGAAGGGCAGCGCCGGTACGTCGAATCACTGTCCGCCTATGCCCGCCAGTTTTTGGAGCAGATGGGTAAGCCGGATGTCGATTCGATCGAAGGTCTGTCTCCCGCCATCTCCATCGAGCAGAAAAGCACCAGCCACAATCCTCGTTCGACCGTCGGCACCGTGACGGAGATTTACGATTACCTGCGGCTGTTGTTTGCGCGAGTCGGGCGGCCCTATTGCTTCCAATGTGGAGATGAGATCACGGCGCAGACTGTCCAGCAGATGGTCGACGCGATTGCCTCGTTGCCGGAAGGGACCAAGTTTCAAATCCTCGCTCCAATCGTGCGTGGGCGGAAGGGTGAGTACAGGAAAGAATTGCTGGAGATGCGAAAGGCCGGCTATGTCCGTGCCCGCGTCGACGGCAAGATGGCTGATTTGGGTGAGGATATTGCGCTCGACAAACAGAAGAAGCACACCATCGAAATCATCGTCGACCGGTTGGTGATCAAATCCGGGGACGCGCTCATGCGCCGGTTGGCGGATTCGGTTGAGACGGCGACGAAGCTGGCAGGCGGGCTCGTAGGCGTCATGACGGAAGAGGGTGAGCCCCGGCTCTACAGCGACAAGCTGGCCTGCATCAAATGCGGCGTGAGTTATCCGGAGGTCGAGCCCAGGATCTTTTCGTTCAACAGTCCGCACGGCGCCTGTCCGGCTTGCGACGGCATCGGGTTTGCCATGGCGCCGGGCTGTCCGGAGGAAGACGATTTCACCTTGCTTGAGCCCTGCGATGTCTGTCGCGGCGCGAGGCTCAAGCCTGAAAGCTTGTCCATCAAACTGGCGAAGAAGTCGATCTCAGAGGTGACGAGGCTCTCGGTGAGGGCCGCGGCTGAATTTTTCATCACGTTGAAGTTTACCGACCGGGAGCTGGTCATTGCCCATCGGATTTTGAAGGAGATCCGTGAGCGGCTCGGCTTTCTCGTCAATGTCGGACTGGATTACCTGACCCTTGATCGCGCGGCGGCCACACTCTCAGGAGGCGAGGGACAGCGTATCCGGCTGGCCACACAAATTGGATCAGGCCTTGTCGGAGTACTCTACATCCTCGACGAGCCGTCGATCGGTTTGCACCAACGGGACAACCGGAGATTGCTCCAGACATTGCTGCGGCTGCGTGATCTCGGCAACACAGTGGTTGTCGTCGAGCACGATGCAGAAACGATGATGGCAGCGGATCACCTGCTCGACATGGGGCCAGGCGCCGGGACGCATGGAGGGCATGTGATCGCGCAAGGGACGCCGCAACAGGTGATGGGTAATCCCGACTCCATCACCGGGCAGTATCTGCGCGGTGCCCAAACCGTGCTCGTCCCACAGCGGCAGCGGAAGCCCAAAGGGTATCTGTCCATCGTCGGTGCGCAGAAACACAATCTCAAAAACGTGACGGCGAGAGTGCCGTTGGGGTTACTGACCTGCGTCACCGGCGTATCCGGGTCCGGTAAAAGCACGTTGGTGCTGGAGGTGCTCTTTCACTCACTCTCCCAACTGCTCTATCACAAGAAGCCGAAGATCGACGGCTGTAAGGAATTGAAAGGCGTCGAGGCGCTCGACAAAGTGATCGACATCGATCAATCGCCGATCGGCCGTACGCCGCGGTCTAATCCTGCTACCTACACAGGTTTGTTCGGCTACATCCGCGATCTTTTTTCGAACCTGCCGGAGTCACGCGTCCGTGGCTATAAGCCGGGCCGTTACAGTTTCAACGTTAAGGGTGGGCGCTGCGAGGCCTGTCAGGGCGACGGGCTCATCAAGATCGAGATGCATTTCCTCCCCGATGTCTATGTGACCTGTGAAGTCTGCAAGGGCCAGCGCTATAACCGTGAGACGCTGGAGATCCTCCATAAGGGCAAGAGCATTGCCGATGTGCTGAACATGACCGTCGACGACGCGCTGGAGTTTTTCGAGCATATTCCGCTCATCAAGACCAAGCTCCAGACGTTGCATGATGTCGGGTTGCACTATGTGAAGCTCGGACAGTCCGCGACGACGTTGTCCGGCGGTGAGGCGCAACGGGTGAAACTGTCACGGGAGCTTTCAAAACGGGCGACCGGACGCACGATGTACATTCTCGATGAACCGACGACCGGACTGCATTTTGCCGATGTGCAGCGGTTGCTGGACGTGCTGGATCGGCTCGTCGAAACCGGGAACACGGTCCTCATCATCGAACACAATCTGGACGTGATCAAAAATGCCGACTGGATCATCGACCTGGGGCCGGAAGGCGGGGATCGTGGCGGCGAGATCGTCGCCGAAGGACCGCCGAAAGAAATTGCCAAGGCAAAGCGGTCATACACGGGGCAGGTGTTGAAAGAAGCAGGGGTGTAAGGGGGGATCGTTCGAGAGTCGTTATGATGCGATGGATAGTGATTGCAACTGCCTTCTTATGCTTGGCCGAGTGCGATTCTGAAGCGCGATAAGAATCGCATGCCATCGCACTCGGCACCTTCACGGCCGTCATCTCGCCCTGTACCTGCCATGCCGACTCCCGAAGATCCATCCCTTCCACCCCTGCTGAGAGAAGAAGAGAAGTTGTGGCCGATCGCGTCGATGGGGAATCGAAGACGGGGGAGTGGCGCTCAGAAATCGCCTGTTCTTGCAGCACAGCCATGTTCAAGTAACAATGCCCTCTACGCGAGCGATATGTATATTTGACGCCCGGGAAGCACCGTGGATGCTGAGTTAGTCACGCGAATTGCGAACAGTCCGAACTATCAGGCGCTGAAAGCCAAGCGAACCCGCTTCGGCCGGCGGCTGACCCTGGTGATGATGGCTGCGTACTACGGCTTCATTCTGCTGGTGGCATTCAACAAGAGCTTTCTGTCGCAGAAGCTTGGCGCCGGCGTGATGACCCTGGGTATTCCAATCGGCTTTGGCCTCATCGTGTTCACGATCGCGATCACCGCGTATTATGTGAATCGCGCGAACCGCGAGTTTGATACGTTGTCCGACGCCATCGCCAAAGAGGTACTGGAGTGATCGGTCTGCATCGCACGTATCGCCCTGCGGTGCGGTCCGGTCTGACCGTGGCGGCGCTGTGTGCTATTGCTGGATCGGTGTACGCCGCAGGTCCGGATGCCGGCCAGACACAGAAGCAGACGGTCAATTGGACGGCAATCTGCATGTTCGGCGTGTTTGTCTTGCTCACGTTGTTCATCACGAAATGGGCAGCGGCCCGAACCAAATCGGCGGCTGCTTTTTATACAGCGGGTGGAGGCATTACGGGTTTTCAGAACGGTCTGGCGATTGCCGGCGACTACATGTCTGCGGCATCGTTCCTGGGCATTTCTGCAGCGGTCATGGCGAGTGGCTACGACGGCCTCATCTATTCGATCGGATTTTTGGTCGGCTGGCCTGTCCTCACGTTCCTGATGGCCGAGCGCCTGCGCAATCTTGGCAAGTTCACTTTCGCCGATGTCGCCGCTTTTCGATTCAAGCAGGCGCCAATCCGCATCTTTGCAGCCTCAGGCACGCTGGTGGTGGTGGCGTTCTACCTGATTGCGCAAATGGTCGGCGCCGGCCAGTTGATCAAGCTCCTGTTCGGTCTTGAATACTGGATTGCGATTGTGATCGTCGGCGCGCTGATGATGGTCTATGTGTTGTTCGGCGGCATGACGGCAACCACATGGGTGCAGATTATCAAGGCCTGCATGCTGCTGGGTGGCGCAACGTTCATGGCCTTCATGGTGCTGCTGAATTTCGGCTTCAGCCTGGAGGCGCTGTTTGCCAACGCGGTTGAGATCAAAGCTGGTCTGGCCACAGCGTCGGGCAAGACCTCAGAGGAAGCGGCGGCGGCCGGGCAGTCGATCATGGGACCCGGTAACTTCGTCAAGGACCCGATCTCGGCGATTTCGTTCGGCATGGCACTGATGTTCGGCACGGCCGGCCTGCCGCACATCCTGATGCGTTTTTTCACGGTACCGAGCGCGAAGGAGGCGCGCAAGTCTGTGATGTGGGCGACCGGATGGATCGGCTATTTCTACCTGCTGACCTTCATCATCGGTTTTGGCGCGATCACCTTCGTGTTGGCCAACCCGGAGTTTCTTGATGCCAACGGTGCGCTCAAGGGCGGTAGCAACATGGCGGCGGTGCACCTGGCCAATGCGGTCGGCGGCAATGTGTTTCTCGGGTTCATCTCCGCCGTGGCATTCGCCACCATCCTGGCGGTTGTAGCCGGTCTCACACTGTCGGGTGCGTCGGCCGTGTCGCACGACCTCTATGCGACGGTCATCAAAGGCGGCAAGGCCGACGGCGAGTCTGAGTTGCGGGTGTCGCGTATCACCACGGTGGCGCTGGGAGTTCTGGCCGTGTTGCTGGGTATCATGTTCGAGAAACAGAACGTGGCGTTCATGGTGTCTCTGGCATTCGCGATCGCGGCATCGGCCAACTTCCCGGTATTGTTTATGTCCGTGTTGTGGAAAGACTGCACGACCCGCGGCGCGGTTATCGGCGGTTTTCTCGGGCTGATTTCATCGGTGCTGCTCACGATTGTCTCGCCCTCGGTGTGGGAAAGTACCTTGGGTTATACAAAAGGCAGTGCCTTGTTCCCGTACACTTCGCCGGCGCTGTTCTCGATGACGATCGGCATCGTGGGCATCTGGTTGTTCTCGATCCTTGACCGAAGCAGCCAGGCCGTAAAGGACCGCGGCGGATTTCTGGCACAACAAGTGAGGTCGGAGACCGGCATCGGCGCGACGACTGCGTCCGGGCACTGAATCCGGCGCTTGGGAATCGGGTACGGCGACAGACCATCGGGATGTGACAATGGCGAGGTCGTAATGCCTAGAGGAGGCTCATGCAAACAGTCTTATTGCTAGCCATTTCGAACATCTTCATGACCTTTGCCTGGTATGGGCATCTCAAATACAAAGATTCGCCCCTGTGGATTGTGATTCTGGTGAGCTGGGGGATCGCGTTTTTTGAATATTGCCTGCAAGTCCCGGCGAATCGGATCGGGCACTATGAATTCACGGCGGCCCAATTGAAAACAATCCAGGAAGTGATTACTCTAGTCGTGTTTTGCATCTTCTCGGTCTTATATCTGAAGGAGCCGCTGAAGTGGAACTATGTCGTCGGCTTCAGCATGATGGTCGGCGCCGTCTTCATCATCTTTTACGAGTGGTGAGTGAGGCAGCCGGCTCCCTTTGGAATGGAAATGTGAAGAAATCAAAGTTGAGGTGAAGGATGTCTGCGAAGAAGAAAGAAACCGCAAAGACAAATGGGCCGGTAAAGGCTGCTGCAGCGCCCTCCGTGGGTGGATCGGCGGAAGATTTCGAAAAGCTCGGAGTCTTTTACATGGGGCGGCCCTATGATCTGGTGGCCAAACAGGCCAAGCCGGGCTGGCTCCTGTACGATTCGAAAGATCTTGTGACGCACGCGGTCTGTGTCGGTATGACCGGCAGCGGCAAGACCGGCCTGTGTCTGGCCTTGCTTGAAGAAGCGGCGATCGACAACATTCCTGCCATCATTATCGACCCGAAGGGCGATCTCGGCAATTTGATGCTCACGTTTCCCTCTCTCAAAGGCGAAGACTTCCAGCCCTGGATCAACGAAGACGACGCGCGCAAGAAAGGGCTGGCTCCCGCCGACTATGCCAAGGCGCAGGCTGAACTGTGGGCAAAAGGCCTCGCTGGATGGCAGCAGGACGGTGCCCGCATTCAGCGTTTGCGGGATGCGGCGGATGTGGTGATCTACACGCCCGGGAGCAATGCCGGGTTGCCGGTTTCTATTCTCAAATCGTTTGCCGCACCGGCTGCTGATGTGCGTGAGGATACAGAACTGATGCGTGAACGCATCAGCACGACCGTGACGAGTCTGCTCGGCTTACTCGGGATCGAGGCCGATCCGATCCAAAGCCGCGAGCACATTCTCATGTCTACGATTCTTGATCAGACCTGGAGGAAAGAAGAAGATCTTGATCTTGCGACGTTGATCCAAGCCATTCAATCGCCGCCTGTGTCGAAGATCGGCGTGATGGATGTGGAGTCCTTCTTCCCCTCGAAAGATCGATTTGTACTCGCAATGAAGTTAAACAATCTGCTGGCTGCGCCAGGGTTCCAGGCCTGGCTGGAAGGGGAAGCCCTGGATATTCAATCGTTGCTCTACACGCCGGCGGGCAAGCCGCGGCATGCAATTTTTTCCATCGCGCATCTCAACGATGCCGAGCGGATGTTCTTTGTCACGCTGTTGCTTAGTCAAATGGTCGGGTGGATGAGAGCGCAATCTGGCACTACCAGCTTGCGTGCACTTCTCTATATGGATGAGATCTTCGGCTACTTCCCGCCGGTCGCCAATCCTCCATCCAAGTTACCGCTGATGACGTTGCTCAAGCAGGCCCGCGCGTTCGGACTTGGTGTCGTCCTCGCCACACAGAATCCTGTCGATCTCGACTACAAAGGGCTGGCCAATACCGGCACCTGGTTCATCGGGCGATTGCAGACGGAGCGGGACAAGGCGCGGGTGCTTGAGGGATTGGAAGGGGCATCGACGAGTGCCGGGAAGAGGTTCGATCGAGGCCGCATGGAGCAAACGCTGGCCGGCCTCGGCAATCGGATTTTCCTGATGAATAACGTGCATGAAGATGAGCCGGTGGTGTTTGAGACACGCTGGTGTCTCTCCTACCTCCGTGGGCCTCTGACACGAACGCAGATCAAGACGTTGATGGATCCGATAAGACGTGAAGCGTTAAACGTGAAATGTGAAACATCTGAGGCGAAGTCTTCGGCTCCGAACGTTTCACGCCTCACGCCTCACGCTTCACGACCTATGTTGCCCCCGGATGTGCCGCAGCATTTTGTGCCGCTGCGTGGAAGTAAGCCGGAAGGAAGTGAATTGGTTTATGCGCCGATGCTATTGGGGGCCTCACAGATTCGCTTCTCCGATGCGAAGAGTGGGATCGACAGCACGCAGGAGATGACAGCCTTGGCGTCGATTGCGGACGGTCCTGTGGCTGTCGACTGGGATCGGTCGACCGCGATGGATATGGTGGTGGCCGATCTGGAACAGAATTCAGAAGACGGAGCGCAGTTTCTTGCGCTGCCGGCGAGCGCCGGCAAGGCCAAGAGCTATGCTGATTGGAGTAAGGATTTTGGCAGTTGGTTGTTCAGGACGCAGAAGGTGGAGTTGTTCAGGAGCCCCAGCACGAAGGAGGTCTCCACACCGGGCGAGTCCGAGCGGGATTTTCGCGTGCGGTTACAGCAGGCCGGGCGGGAACAGCGGGATAAGGGCGCCGAGATACTTCGCCAGAAATATGCCTCGAAGATGACGACGCTTCAAGAGCGCATCAGACGAGCAGCGCTGGCAAAGGAAAAACAGCAGGCTGAATCCCGTTCCAGCCAAGTGCAGGCGGCGATTTCTGTCGGAGCCTCCATCCTCGGGGCGTTTCTCGGGCGGAAGACGATCAGTGCCTCGAACATCGGGCGTGCCACCACAGCGGTTCGGAGTGCAGGCCGGGTCATGAAGGAGTCGCAGGATGTCGGGGCGGCGGAAGAAAATGTGGCGGCGCTTCAACAGCAGCTGGCCGATCTTGAAGCACAATTCAAGTCGGAGAGTGACGCACTGGCTGCGGCAACTGATCCCTTGAACGAAAAGCTCGAAACTATTTCAATCAAACCTACCAAGGCCAACATTGCCGTCAAGCTTGTGGCGCTGGTCTGGACTCCTCACTGGCGGGATGCTGCGGGGCGGCTCACGGCGGCTTGGCAATGACGCTAACCCTGTAGTTGACGGAACTGCTGCGTATACAGGCTGTCCCCTACGGCGCACTGAATATCTCTGCTGTGCCGCCTCTTCCGTAGTTCCTATCAAGTTTTGCGACCTTAAAGCCGAAAAAGTATCGACTTGGCTTGCTCGCACGCGGCGCACGCGACGGATGACGACGCATTGATCCTGACAGCCGTTCTAGCAATCAGTTCTATGCCATGTCTGGCAGATTGGCATGCCCTTTCTCACGGGTATTCGCTGGATCGTGGGGAGTGGCTGTGACGCCATCATGCGGGGCGGCGCCGGCGCATCTGTCAGGAGGTAGTCCAGTCTTGCTTGCGTTTCTTTGTGAGGGGCAAATGGGATGATCGGGAACGGGCCGTGGTTCTGGTTTACGGTGTGCGTTGTCGCCAGGGCGCTCGGTGGCCGCATAGTCATTGAAGGAAAGGAGACTCCTGATGGAGATTCATACGCTTCATTATGATCGGAAGAAAGGGTGGTCACTCACGGCCCAGCCCAGCATCGATTCTCATCGGACGCTGATCGTGTTGTTCGGAGCCTCCAGTTTTATCGAGTCAGCCAATCCGATTCGGGAGTTGCTGGCCAACTATCCCCGTTCGAAGGTCATCGGATGCTCGACCGCTGGAGAAATTCTGGGAACCCAGATCTTCGATGAGAGCGTGAGCGCGGCGATTGTGTGCTTCGACCACACGGATCTTCGGATGGCCAGCGCCCCCGCCCGGTCTGTCGAGGACTCGTTCGCCGCCGGGCAGGAGATTGCTCAACAGCTGAACGATTCAGAATTGAGAGGCATTCTCGTCCTTTCGGATGGCCTCGGTGTAAACGGGAGCGAGCTGGTACGGGGGGTGAACTCTCAGATTCCTCCTTCCGTCGTGGTGACCGGTGGGCTGGCCGGTGATGGTGACCGCTTCCAACGCACCTGGGTGTTGCAAGACGGTCGGCCGCAATCAGGTTTTGTGACGGCGGTCGGTTTCTATGGCGATCACGCTCGGATCGGGCATGGATCGAAAGGGGGATGGGATCGGTTCGGCCCCGAACGCCGTGTCACCAAGTCGAAAGGGAACGTGCTCTTCGAACTCGACGGACGTCCGGCTCTACAGCTGTATAAGGAGTATCTCGGCGATCGAGCCGACGGTTTGCCAGCGACCGGGCTCTTATTTCCGCTCGCGGTGCGCGCCGATCACACGGATTCCAAGAGCCTCGTGCGCACGATTCTCGCGGTGAATGAAACGGAACACTCGCTGACTTTTGCCGGAGACATTCCGGAAGGGGCGCTCGCGCAGTTGATGAAGGCGAATTTCGACCGGCTCGTTCAAGGGGCGTCAGAAGCGGCATTCTCCACACAGGTATCGACCGGCGTCGACTCATGCACGCTTGCAATCGCAATCAGTTGTGTGGGCCGTCGTCTTGTGTTGGGGGGGCGAACGGAAGAAGAAATCGAGGCGACGCTGGAGGTGCTTCCCAAAGGGACCAAACAGATCGGGTTCTATTCCTACGGGGAGCTGTCCCCCTTTGCGACAGGCACGTGTGATCTTCACAATCAAACGATGACGCTGACGACGTTGAGTGAGGCAGCCTGATTTCTCATGCATCCCTTGCTGGCTCGGCAACTGAAACGGTTAGGTCTTGATGAACGGGATCCGCCGCCGTCACGTGAGGCATGGAGCGAGCTGATTGATCGGATCGATCGGAGCTACATGGAGGCCGATCAAAGCCATGCGCTCTTGGAACGGTCGCTGGCTCTTTCCTCGAAGGAGATGCAGGATCTCTATGCGCAACTGAAGCAAACCAGCGAGACCCAGTTGGCGCGGGAGGCTAACAAGCTCCAGGCAGTCTTGCATGCCATGGGGGACGGACTTTGCGTGGTGGATTCAGCCTGGCGGATTCAGATGGTCAACCGCCAGGCTGAGCAGTTGTTCGGGAAGACCGCGTCCGCCCTCGTGGACTGCTCCGTGTACCGGATGATATCTCCGGGGCCGGAAGAGTATCGGGAAGAGTGTTTGTTTAGCAACATGACCGTGCCGCCCCTGACGTCGGGCGAACCATATAGGACTGACGATGGGTTGCTGCTCACGGCTGAGGGCCGGCTTGTAGCCATCGCGTTGGTCGTCACCCCATTGCTGTTTGGCGGGGCGGTCATCGGAGCGGTCCTTGTGTTCAGAGACATTACTCGGCAGAAACAGGCCGAGCAAGAACAGCAACAAACCGAAGGCCTTCTTCGTCGCATTCAAGTGGGATTATCCGCGTTGGCGAAAAGTCCGCAGATCTATGGCGGCGATCTTGAAGAAGCCTGCCGGACGGTGACCCGTGTGGCCGCGGAGTGTCTTCAGGCGGAACGGGTCAGCATCTGGTTTTTTACGGCGGACCGTTCCGTCATGCGATGCGCCGATCGCTATCAACTGGCCGCGCAATCTCACTCCCACGGCGGTGAACTCTCCGCGACTGCGTATCCGCGATACTTTCAGGAATTGGAGGCCGAGCGAATCGTGGCCGCCGATGACGCGCAACGCGACCCGAGAACGCTGGAGTTTGCCGAGAATTATTTCGCGCCGGCCGGGATCGCGTCCACGCTTGATGCGCCCATTCGTTCGGAAGGCAAGATGATCGGGGCAATATGGCACGAACACATCGGACCTCTTCGGCATTGGAAGCTTGAAGAGCAACACTTTGCCGTTTCGATCGCCAATACGGTGACCTTGGCCATCGAGGCGGCTGAAAGGCGGAAGGCCGAGCAGGCATTGCGGACTAGCGAGGGACGTCTGATGACGACGGTTCAAAACACGAATATTGGGATTTGGGACTGGGATCTCGATTCGAAGGATCTGTATTTGTCGCCCGAATGGAAGCGGCAGTTGGGGTATGGCGATCACGAACTCGACAATACGTTCCAAGAATGGGAAGGCCGGATTCATCCTGAGGACCATGATCGCGCGCTGGACACCATCGAACGCTATCTGAGCAGGAGGGATGCGCAGATCGAGATCGAACATCGTCTTCGTCATAAAGACGGATCCTATCGATGGATTCTTGCCCGCGGAACGATCATCAAGAATGATGACAGGACCTCGCCGCACATGGTCGGCATCAATATCGATGTGACCGACCGCAAAACGGCGGAAGGGCTGCTCCGTCAGGCCAAAGAAACTGCCGAAGCCGCCAGCCTGGCCAAAAGCCAGTTTCTGGCGAACATGAGCCATGAGATTCGGACTCCCATGAACGGCGTGCTGGGAATGGCTGAACTCTTGCTCCGAAGTTCTCTCGGGAGCAAGGAACAGCGCGTGGCTCAATCCATCCGTGAATCCGGCATGGCGCTGCTTGCAATCATCAACGACATTCTCGATTTTTCGAAAATCGAAGCCGGGAAATTGCGGCTGGAGTCGATTCATTTCGATGTTCGGAAGACGATTCAGGACGCGGTACAGTTGTTGGAACCCGTCGCCCAAAGAAAACAGCTGGCCTTGAATTGTCACATCGACGAAGAGATGCCCTCGCATTATATCGGTGACCCGGCGAGGCTCAGGCAGATTCTCCTGAACCTAGTCGGCAATGCGATCAAATTTACGGAACGTGGATCGGTTGACGTGTCCGTTTGTCTCGATGGGTCGAAAAAGGGGTGGCAAGGGATCTCGGTGTTGGTCCGCGACACCGGTATTGGAATTGCTCCTGACGTCCAAGCCTCCATCTTCGAGTCGTTTTCCCAAGCCGACGGTTCGACGACGAGGACGTATGGCGGGACTGGGCTGGGGCTGGCCATCGCCAGGCAACTTGTCACGCTGATGGGCGGGGATATCGAGCTTCGCAGCTCGCTTGGAAAAGGCTCCAGCTTCAGGTTTACCGCGTATTTCGAGCGAAGCGACGCGGCTCAGCGGCCGGCGCCGTCGCCTCTCTCGACGTGCGACATCGACTCTGAAACATTCACGCCGTCACCGTTCGGTTTCGCAGAGGCGCGCATTCTGCTAGTCGAAGACAACTCCGTCAATCGCAAAGTTGCTTGCGGCATGCTGGAACTGTTGCAGTGCCGAGTCGATACGGCGGAGAACGGGCGAGAGGCGGTCGCCGCGTCGGCAGCGACGGAGTATGCGCTTGTCTTCATGGATTGCCAGATGCCGGAGATGGATGGGCTGACCGCGACTCGATTGATCAGGGAGCGGGAAGTTAGTCAAGGGTCAAGGGTCAAGGGTCGATCGAGAGAAGAGGACGCCGTCGCCGCTCCGATGACCGCCGTGCGTGTTCCCATCGTCGCTCTTACGGCGCATGCCATGCAGGGCGATCGTGAATTGTGCCTGGCCGCCGGCATGGACGATTACCTCACGAAACCCTTTACGCTGTCACAGTTGAGCCAGGTCCTCTCCCGCTGGCTTCCACGGGTGAAGGCAATTCAGGCCGATAGGGTCACGCTGCCTCACGGTGCGGCATCCCAGCCTATTGCCGGCGAACGACAGGCGTGCTTGCCCAAGATGGACGCTTTGGATGGGTGGGCCGCTGATTCGCCGATCGTCGATCCCGCCGCCTTTGCCGCCATTCGAGGGCTCCAACGTCCGGGACAACCCAGCATCTTGGCCCGTGTATTGGCTGAATATGTCGAAGCGTCCCCGGACATCGTGGCAGGCATGCGCGGCGCCGTCCGTATTCGCGATGCAACCGCGCTGCGGGAGGCCGCCCATCGACTCAAGTCCAGCAGCGCTCAGCTGGGAGCTGCGACGCTGGCGGACATTTGTCGCGAACTGGAGACGATGAGCGCCGGCCAAGAGTGGAATCGCCTCGATGAGATCGTGAGCCAGCTTGAACGGCGCTTCGCGTCCGTCTGCGCCGTTTTTCAGAAGGAACTGGATCAAGCGAGAAGGGCGGCATGATGAGCGCATATCGGCCGAAGGTCTTGATCATCGACGACGACATCGTCATGCGTCTGCTGGCTCGTGAAGCGCTTGAACTCTCCGGTTGGCTGGTCGAAGAAGCTGAAAATGGACGGCGCGGCCTGGAGGCGGTCATCGCGAGGCCCCCGGATCTGGTGCTGCTGGATATTCTGATGCCTGAAATGAACGGGTTTGCGGTCTGCGCCGAGTTGCGGAAGCTGCC
The DNA here is from genome assembly GCA_002083405.1 of Nitrospira sp. SG-bin2. Classification (GTDB taxonomy): domain Bacteria; phylum Nitrospirota; class Nitrospiria; order Nitrospirales; family Nitrospiraceae; genus Nitrospira_D. The sequence goes on from LVWT01000022.1 coordinate 99,877, forward strand.
GGAAAGCGCACATACGCCGGTGTTGATGCTGACAGGATTGGAGGATTATCGTTCGATCACCGAAGCCTACGAGGCTGGCGCCACCGACTTTATCCTCAAGCCGATCAACGGGCTCCTGCTCGGACACCGGGCGCGGTATATGCTGCGGGCGGGGGACGCCATGAAAGAGCTTCGAGACAGCCGGGAGAAGCTCGTCCAGGCGCGCGACACCGCGCTTGAAACGGCGCGGCTGAAATCGGAGTTTCTTGCCACGATTAGCCATGAGATTCGGACCCCCATGAACGGCGTCATCGGGATGACGGGGCTGCTCCTCGACACGACGCTTTCCAATGAGCAACGCGAATATGCGGAGGCGGTCCGCCGATCAGGCGAACATTTGTTGGACATCATTAACGACATTCTGGATTTCTCCAAGGTCGAAGCGGGCAAGCTCGAGATGGAGTGCCTTAATTTTGATGTGCGCTCGACGGTTGAAGATGCGATTGGCCTCGTCAGCGAGCAGGCGTATAGCAAAGGCCTCGAGATTGCCTGCCTTGTACAGGCCGGCGTGCCTGCGGGGTTCCGTGGAGATCCTGGCCGGCTTCGCCAGATTCTGGTCAATCTGCTCGGTAACGCCATCAAGTTTACTGAGCGCGGGGAAGTCGTCCTGATGGTCAAGGTTGAGGTCGATCTCGGCAAGGAGGAGGGGGCTGGAACAGCCGCACTTCCGCCCGCATATATCTCGTCCCGCGAACCATGCGCGATGCTACGATTTGAAGTGACGGATACTGGGATTGGGCTCACACCGGAGCAGCGGGCGAAACTATTTCAACCGTTCACTCAAGCGGATGGTTCTACCACGAGGAAGTTCGGAGGCACCGGCCTCGGACTGGCCATCTGCAAACAGCTTGCGGAACTGATGGGCGGACGGATTGGTGTGAACAGTACAGTTGGGCAGGGTAGCACCTTTTGGTTCACTGCTCGATTCAGTCTCCAGCCGGAGAGTGAATCGAGCGCAGCCCCGCTCCCGGTAGCGCTCCAAGGCAGCCGAATTCTAATCGTGGACGATCACGCCACGAACCGGAACATTCTTGAACATTATCTCAGTGAGAATGGAGTCACGCATGAAAGTGCAGAGAATGGGGCTCAAGCGGTACAGTGCCTGCGCAACGCGGCGGATCGGCAGATCCCATTTGACGTGGCTATTGTAGATGTGCTGATGCCGGGTATGGACGGTCTGGAATTAGCCCGGATAATCAAGTCCGAACAGGTGATCAGCGCCACGCGTCTGGTGCTTCTGACATCGGTTGGCCGGCGCGGGGACGCCAAGGCAGCTCAAGACGCTGGATTTGCAGCCTACCTGACGAAACCGATTCGTCAATCGCAGCTCTACGAGTGTCTCAGCCTCGTTCTTGCCGACTCCTCCGATGTCGTTTCTTCGGCTCCTCGGACCACCGCACCTATTATTACCCGTCATAGTCTGGGAGAAGTTTGGGCGCGGTCCCGGAAACGCATTCTCGTGGCGGAAGATAATCCGATCAATCAAAAGATTGCGGTGAAGATGATCGAGAAGCTCGGTTACCGGGTGGACGTTGCAGGGAATGGGCGTGAGGCGATCGAGGCGAGCGGGCGGATCCATTATGACTTGGTGTTCATGGATTGCCAAATGCCGGAGATGGATGGTTTTGAAGCGACCAAGGGCATTCGCGCGCGAGAACAAGGAGTTTGCCATACCCCGATCGTGGCCATGACGGCTAATGCGATGAAGGAGGATCGTGAGCGTTGCTTGGAGGCAGGGATGGACGACTATCTTAGTAAACCAGTTGCGAGCAACTCCCTGGCAGCGGTCCTGGACCGCTGGGTACCTCACGAAACAGCCCCCACGGAAGCGGAGCTTGGAATCCCGTAGCCATAAGGTGGTCGCAGCTACCGCAGGTATTTCCTCACCCGTTCTCCTCTGCCCATGGCATTATCTGAAACTCTAGAATTCTCCATCAGCGAGCCTTCGCGATCAATCTGTTGAATGAAAAGCTCGAAACCGTTTCAATCAAACCCACCAAAGCCAACATTGCCGTCAAGCTCGTGGCTCTTGCCTGGACTCCTCACTGGCGGGATGCTGCGGGGCGGCGTACTCAGGCGTGGCAGTGATCCGCGTCGCTCGTCGTTTGTGAAGCGTCGTTTGCGAGAAGCGAAATAGGTTTCACGAGAGGCGCCGCGTCAGTGCTTCTTCTCCTTTTGCATGATCTTGTCGGTCCAGGCCAGCAGAATGGCGGACGCGAGGAACGTCATGTGGATGAAGATTTTCCACTTGATGTGCTCGGGGTTCTCGTTTGCCACATCCACGAACGCTTTCAGCAGATGAATGCTGGAGATGCCGATGAGCGAGGCCGCGAGCTTAATTTTGATCGTGCCGGGATCGACATGGGTGAGCCAGTCGGGCCGGTCCGGATGCTGTTCCAGGTCCAGCTTGCTGACGAACGTGGCATAGCCCCCGATGATGACCATGGTCAGCAGATTCGCCACCATCGTGACATCGATCAACCCCAAGACGCCCAGCATGAAGACGGTTTCATCCATCTTATTGATATGGAGCACCATCTCCCAGAGCTCGACCAAAAACTTGTAGGCATAGAGCAGTTCCGCAACAATAAGCCCGCCATACAGCGGGGCTTGAATCCACCGGCTGGCGAACACTGCATATTCGAAGGTCCGTTCGATGGCATTGCCGGATGGCTGGAAGGCTTTGGAAGCGGGCGTGGACGGCGACGGATGTTCGGACATGATCCCCCCTGAACAGAATACGCGACTTGAGCGGATTGCTATGAACGTATGTATGGGGCATGACCCGTGACGGCGCATGCCCGCTCGTATCCTAATTCCTGCTCGTAGGACTGTCAATTTGAAGAGAGAATCGCAGCTGCCTATGCAGCCTGTGGTGCGATGTCCGTGGCGCCTGTCAGTAAGACAGGTGCTGACTCGTGGGGAGTTTGCAGTTCTTGCACCAGCTCCGCAGCGCGTTTCCCGGATAGTTTGATCCGTTCGGCGCAGGCCCGCGCCGGGTCGTTTGTCGGGAGTCGTGCGAGAAGCATATCGGCGAAGCCATTGATGGAGGTCATGGCATTGTTCAACGCATGCGTCAGTTCCTGCATTCTCGGCGGGAGGACGGTTGTTTCTTCGGGCGGGGACGATCTGGCACCGATTTTCGCCAGGTTGGCTCGGATCATGGCGCATTCGATTGTGAGCCGGAAGACAGCCGGCGAGGTGCCGGTGATGGCAAGGACTTCGTGGGCTCCGGCGCGGATGGCGTCGAGCCGGACAGTCTCATCGATAATGGCTCCGTAGGCGATGAGCCCGCTGTCTGGCGCGGTCAGGCGCAAGGCGCGGACAGCGTCGAGCCATTTGTAGTCGGATACTGCCAGGCTGATAAGAATCAAGGGAACTCGGCGTGAAGAGAGGTAGGTCATGCCCTCCAGTAAGGAACGGGCTACCCCAAGATCGAGTGATTCGTGAAAAAGATTGAACAGCAGATCTTGCACCTTGAGGGCAAGGCCTCTCTCAGGCTCGATCAGCAGAATCGGCGTCGGCTGCGACGTCTGCGAGGACGATAAGGCCATGAGTTTTTCTGCCGTGTGTGTTGACAGGGCACTCAACGCTCCTTTTTCGGCAGTCCGCCATGAATCTTGAGCCTGTCCTGCCGGCTGCTTTAGTGGGCTGTCGTAAGAGCGTCAACAGACCACTCAGGCATTGTGGATCAGAACAGGTTTGGTCACAGGATAAAGTTGAGCCTGAGGCGGTGTCTGTTGGGGGGGGCGAGGTTCTGGTTTGGAATCGGCAAGATCAATGTCCAGTGGGGCACGACTCGAAGCCGGAAATATTTTGAATAAACCGTGATGCGGTATGGATCGCCGTCAGGCAGACGGGCTGATGGGATTCTCGGCTTCGCTGGAAGGACATTCGCGCATGAACCAGGCCACGGCTTCCGTGCGGCGGTTCACGTTGAGCTTGGTATAAATGTTGACGAGATAATTCTTGACAGTTTTGTCACTCAGCTTCAGCTGAGCGGCAATTTCCTTATTGGTTTTACCCTGTGCCAGCAGGGGCATAATCAGGCGCTCCTGGGGCGACAGCGCTCTCAGTCCCTGAAGGGGGGATGTCTGGGATACCCCGGTGCGAATCCAATGTAACGCATACTGGGTAATGCGAGGATCGAGGTAGCCGCGGCCTGCTGCAACTGTTCGAATGGCCTGAGCGAGGTCGTCTAGCTTCACGTCTTTCAGAATGTAGCCATGGGCGCCGCTTTTGATGGCCGCGGCGACAGTGGTGGCCTCAGCATGACCGGTCAGGACCAGGACTCGTAGATTGGGCGAGGCATCAAGAAGCCGCCGGCAGGATTCTATACCGGAGACATCGGGTAACTTCATGTCGAGCAGCATCAGATGAGGATGAAGACGCGCCACGAGTGGCAGTGCATCAGCCAAGGTCCCCGCTTCCCCCACCACCAGGAGGTCCGGTTCACGATCCAGGAAGGTACGGAGCCCCCTCCGGACAAGTTCGTGATCGTCAAGAATTACAATGCGAGTGGGGTGTTTCATACAGGTGTCAGAATGGGCTCCAACGAGAATTCCGCAATGATATCGGTGCCTCGGCCTTCCTCGGATTGAATGCGCAATGTTCCGCCGATCTTTTTTGCGCGGGCGGTCATGTTGGCAAGGCCGTAGCCCTGCGGCCGGCCATCTCCCGTAGCGAACCCTCGTCCGTCGTCGCTGATCTGCAGACGGATTCTGTCGCCGCGCCTGCGGATCGAGATCGTGGCATGGGTAGCCCTGGCATGGCGGACACAGTTGCTAAGGCCCTCCCGCGCAATGCTTAGCATCTCCCGTTCTTCTTCCTTGGTCAGAACCTCAATGGCAGCGGGGTGAAGATCCAAACGGATCCGCACGTGGCCAATCTGATCGTAGACCGATTTCAATGTCTGAAGTTCTGTCGTTAGGTCGAATTCCTGCACAACACCCTGGTCGAGCCTGTGAATCATCTGGCGTATGTCGTGAATGAGCCGATTGATCTGCCCAATGGTGTGGGCGTGAGTCTGTTCAGATTCCGGAGTGGTGTGGCGGTGTCTCCGCCACTCAGCCTCGATATTCAAGCCGATTGCGTAGAGCGATTGGAGGATGGAGTCGTGAAGGTCGCGTCCGATATGGGTGCGGTCTTCCAGCAGCGCTGACAAGCGCTGCTCCATCGTCCGGAGTGTATCCATCAGATCTTCCATCTTCGGGTTTCCACGGTGAGCGGATGAGCCTTCCGTGCGCCGTGAAGGACTCGGCGCGTGATTCGCACGCCTATCGAGTGCGGAATGCCGAAACCCGTCCAGAATGCGGAATCCTTTCCTGCCGTCCGACATGATGTGCAAACCTCCCCTAAGAGCCTGTTGTGTTGTTGTCTGGATACGTTGCCACGACAGACAAGCTCATACCGAATTGTCACGTTCTGCGTCACCTGGCGGATCCGCCAGGTGACGGACGGGCGGAATTTTGAGAATCACCAGGCAATCTATGAGCGAGCGCCACATCAGAATGTTGAGGTGAGGTTGCCGTTCTACAAAAAGGAGGAGTCCGATGCGTGACTTGAAGCACATTGAGTTTCAAGAAGGCGAATTTCTGGTGGCGACTCTGCAAGGAACTCAACTCAAACAATCCTATCGATTTAGGCACAAAGTGTTTGCGGAATCGCTGCACTGGGTTCCCGCTTCAGTAGACCGCGAAGAAGTCGATATCTATGATCTGTGGGGTTGCACGGTCGGGGCTTTTCACACTGATGGGACATTGCTGGGAATGGCTCGACTCCTGCCTTCGTCGGGACCATTCATGCTGGAGAAGGACTTTCTGGCGCTGTTGCCGAGTGAGTACACGATACGAAAAGCACCGGACACAGCGGAGATTACCAGGCTTGCCGTTGACCCTGATATTCGTGATGCCAAGTTATCGACGCGAACGATGCTGGCGGTGTTGAAGGGGATTTATCAATGGGCGGTGGAAAATGAGATTCGCTATTACTATCTCGAAGTTGAACATCGGTTTCTGCGGGCACTTCGTATGCTGGGCTTCCCTTGTGAGCCCATCGGCCCCGTTGTCAAGCTTCCACCGGCTGGAGCGAGCGCTGTAGCGGCATTGTATGACATGGAGAAGTTTGATGAACGGAATGCCACACAGCGTCCGGATTTTTTGCAGTGGATCTCCACTATTACGACGGTAGACGGTGCAGTCATAGCAGGGCGAAACGCGACGTTCAACACGGTGGGTCGACTGGATTCAGTGGAAAGCTTGGTAGGCACGAGTGGTTATGCGGGTCTATCCAGATAGCGCCGGATAGTGTGGTGTTTGCCTTTGAGGAGGATGCTCAACACGTTCTGCCGGTGCTGTTTTGTGTCGCCCAGGAGCTCGATGCGCGGCACTGATGGAGGCAAGGAACTTGTCCGCGCACATGTGAACCAAGCGAGCGGTTCAGGCCAATTCCGGTCTGTACTGATCGGCCTCTTCGTACGTTACGCCCTTGCCTGTGGAGTGGGGCGTCCTGGGCTTCGCAAGGGCTATGTAACCGGCTCGGAGCCTGAGCTGTTCGACGGCCCTCGACCGAGCGCTTGAGCGGGCGGGTGTGTTGACGTCAGGCGCTTACACGACGTTCGGGAGGCCATGTTCAATGGCGGTGGCAACGGCTTGGGATCGTGAGGTGACCCCAAGTTTTGTGAAGATACTTTCGACATGGAATCGTATCGTCCGTTCGGTGATGCCCATAATTGTCGCGATTTCCCAATTCGTTTTCCCATTCTTGACCCAATTCAGAATGGTCAACTCCCGTAAGGTCAGTTGTCTGACACACTTATCCAGGGATTGCGCGCTGGCAGGGGCGGTGCGCAATAGCGCCAGGTGGACGTGATAGCCGAAGTATTCTACGAGAGGCATATATCGCGTCGCATCTATCGTGTTGTTTGAGGCAAACGAGCAGAACGTTGCCACTCCGCACATGGGATCGGCAGATCCCGTTGTAATTCCATCAACCAGTCCAAACTTTTTTGCTGTTTCCACAAACTCGCGTTGTTTTTCAGAGTCAGAGCCGGTCTTCTGATACGTTGTCTTCCAATGTTGCGAGCCTGGTTGTTGCAGCGCTGTCCGAAAGACCGGGTCTACCTCGAAGTAGCCATTCTGCCAATAGAGGCGAATCCACTCTTCGGGGTAGCTCACGTTGATGACGTTCGTAAATCCGTCGAAGGCGCCCTTGGCGTTCAATCGGGCGAGACCGCCGATCACTCGTGAAAAGGGGAACAGATTCTGGAACTGCAGGAGGGCATCCTTGACATCGCTCGTGGTTTCCGCTTCTGTGGTGTAATGGATTGCCTCAATAAAGCTTTGACAGTCATTCTTTGAAAGCTGTTCAAAGATGTGTTTAGGGAAGGCGCGTCTCTGCAGGGTGTGTGCCATGGAGGCTCCTCCTAGTAGACGTATAGCGCTGAGGTTAGCATACGCAATATGTGAAAAACGAGAGGGGACATATGGATCTGCCGAATAGGTCCTAATGGATCTATATGAATCCAGGATGTAAGTCACTATTCTTGAAGACGCTACTATTCCATGGAAGCGAGGTGTGAATTGAGTCGTCCTCATGGCAAGGGTTGAACTGTTCGGCAGATGTCTCACGGGTACCGTCACGCTAGCCATCGTGTTTTCCCTCATCCCCTCGCTTACGGGGGCGCAAGCCCTCCGGTTTCAGCCTCAAGGAGTGGCTGCCGCAGGCCAAGGGAACGCGTTTGCGGCCCAGGCCGACGATCCCTCAGCCATTCACTATAATCCAGCAGCGCTCAGCCGACTTGATGGTGTGCAGACGTCGTTTGGAATCTCGTTAATGGGCGGGTCGATCAGGGCAACCAATCAGTCTGGGGTCGGGACTCATGGAGACTTCGGAGGGGCAATTGTGTTTCCTCCCCCGGGGCATACCTATATCACTGCCAATATCGGGGCACTCGGAGCGCCACGCTTTTCTGCAGTGACCATCGGCGTCGGGTTGAATACGCCATTTGGTTTAAAAACTGAGTATCCGGTGAATAGCTCCTTCAATACAGCTACCACAACTGCCGCGTTGCCGCTTATCGCCATCAAGCCGACCATCGCCTATAAAGTAACTGAGGACTTATCGCTGGGTGTAAGCGCGGACATCTACACCTTCGCAAGTTTTCTTGGCGAGGGGCATGCGGAGCAGAGGCAAGTGAGCGCTGGGGGCTTCGGCATTCCAGCCGGCGCATCGGTCGAGCTCAATGGCAGCGGCACCGGCGCAGGCGTCACGGTGAGTGCGCTCTATACTCCACTGAAGAATCATGAGAGCAAACCGACTCTTTCTCTGGGACTTGTGTATCGCAGCCAGGCGGTCTTGCCGTTGAGTGGATCGCTCATGGTCAACGGAGCAAAGATTGCCGATGCCTCCGCCGATCTTGTACTGCCGCAAATGGTGGTCGGAGCCGTCGCTATCTGGCCGGTTCGTACGAGTGAACGGGAATGGAAGGTCGAAGTTGACGTGGAGTATATCGGGTGGAATTCCCATAGGAATCTCGATGTGCACCTTGCCAATGGAGCCACGATCCCACAGCCCCGAGATTGGAAACCTGTTCCGGTGATCGCAGTCGGGACTGAATATAAGTGGCTGAAGCCGGTGTGGTTTACGGACTGGGATATCGCCGTGCGATCCGGCTACACCAGGACAGAGAATCCCGTGCCTGCTACCACCTTCAATCCTGGGACGATTTCCCTCTCGTCCCACACGCTGTCTGTCGGTGTGGGGTTCTTGTGTAAGGGGCAAGGGAACTTTCTTGGGCTTCTCCCTTGTTCGAGAGAATCAGCTTTGTGGCCCAAAGGAATGGGACTGGATTTGGCCTATCAGGAATGGTTTTACGAGCCAAACACGGTTGTTGGCAATGTGAATCCCGTCGTCAACGGGACCTATCACGCCTTTGTGCATTTGGGTACCTTCAGCTTCCGATACCTGTTCTAGCCTGCATTATTCACGAGCACTTCTGCTGCACTCGCCGATCTGCTATTGCGGGGCATGGAGTTGCGGGTTTCGGATTCTATGTTTCGTGTTGCCAGGGAACACGATCCCAATACTCGAAACCCGAAACATTCCATGGAGCTTGTTGCACAACGAACCGTCATGAATCATGTGGGCGAAGGGCCGAGCGATTTGCGGAGGTTCGTGACCGTTTCGTCATTCAGTCCCGCTTCCTGGAGGGCTTCGTCGCTGGCTTCTGCCAGCTGCTTCAGACTCCCAAACTGATTCAACAGGCGAGTGCGCTTGAGCTCGCCGATGCCGACGATCTGGTCCAATTGTGAGGCGAGTAAGGCTTTGCCGCGCAGCTTTCGATGGTAGCTGAGGGCGAACCGGTGGGCTTCGTCGCGGATGCGCTGGACCAAATGTGTGGCCGGAGCGGTGGGCCTCAGGACGATCGGGTTCTTTCGGCCCGGGAGGAAAATGCGCTCTTCCTTTTCACCGCGAGCCTTGGCCAATCCGACAATAGCCTGGTTGTGATGGCCGGCGTGCTTCAGCCCTTCCATTGCGGCAGCGAGTTGCCCGAGCCCGCCGTCGATCAGGATCAAATCAGGCCGGGCCAGGTGTTCAGACTGGCCATACCGTCTGGCCACGACTTCCTGCATGCTCGCGAAGTCGTTCGCTCCTGTGACAGTCTGGATTTTGAACCGGCGATAGTCAGCTTTCTTCATCCGGCCGTCTTCCCAGACGACCATCGATGCAACCGATTGATTGCCCATTGTATTGGAGATGTCAAACCCTTCAATGCGACGGGGGGCTTGCCCAAGACGCAGCATCCGCTTCAAGTCTTCCACCGCCTGCCGGTCAAGTTCTTCATCGCGTAGATGATTCGCCACCGCTGCGGCCGCATTTTCTTCGGCCAGGAGGACCAGCTGATGTTTAGCTCCTCGTTCAGGCGCCCGGACGCGAACGGACTCACCGCGCTTGTCGGACAGCCATCGCTCGATCAGGATTGTGTCTTCCAACTCGGTTGGCACCAGCACTTCTTTCGGAGGCTGGCCGTCTTTGTTGTAAAACTGCTCGATCGCAGACCGGACCAGTTCCTCATCCGGTGTGTCCGCCGATTGAGGCCAGAAGAAGTCCTTGCGCCCGATCAGCAGCCCGCCGCGCACGAAAAGAATCTGGAGATCCACCGCCGTACTTTGCCGCGCCAGGCCGATGACATCCTGATCGGTCGCGGAGGTCTGTGTGACGCGCTGTTTTTCCAGCATCCGTTCGATCTTGAAAAGACGGTCGCGTAAGCGGGCGGCTTCCTCAAACTCCTCTCGGCCGGCCGCGGCCTCCATCTTGGCGCGCAGGTCATCCAGCAACTCATGATCTCGTCCCTCCAGAAAGTGCCGGACTTGTTTGACGATTTGGTGGTAGTCATCTTTTGATTGGTTGCCGGTGCAGGGGGCCATGCACCGCTTGATCTCAAACTCGATGCAGGCGCGCTCGGCTCTTCCGTCAATGTCGATCGAGCAGGTTGCGAGGGGGAAGGCGTGCTTGATCACCTTCAAGGTCTCGCGCAGGGCGTTGGCCGGCGTATAGGGTCCGTAGTACAAGGCACCGTCTTTTTCCACGCGGCGTACGATCGAGAGCCGCGGGAAATCGTCCTTAATCGGCAGGCGCACGTAGGGATATTGCTTGTCGTCCCGCAAGACGATGTTGAACCGTGGTTTGTGGCGTTTGACCAGATTGCTTTCGAGGATCAGGGCCTCAAGCTCGGATCGGGTCACCATCGTTTCCAGGTCAGCTACCTGACCGACGAGCAGGGTGGTTTTAGGACTGTGGTCTGCGCTCTTTTGAAAGTAAGACTGAACCCGATCGGCGAGTACTGCAGCTTTTCCGATATAAAGGATCTCGGCTTGGCCGTTCTTGAAAAGGTAGACGCCGGGGTTGTCCGGCAGATGGTCGAGCTTGGATTGTAAATCCGATGAGATGGCCATCAGCGATCAGCCTTCAGCTTCCAGGTAAGAGAAACAACAGGGTGATACCTGACATTGTACGGCGCGAAGAGGTGGCGAGCAATCCGGAGGATGCCACTCAAGCTGAACGCTGACGGCTGTTTGCTGGAGACATGCTACCTCAGCGATCGTACGAACGACGGACTCAGTGTGCCTCTGGCGACTTCGGCCACTGGTCCCTTCATCGTGAGGTTGAAATCCGCCGCCACGTCAATGTTCAGCGTGCCGCCCGGCATCTTCACGGTGACGGGGCTTTTGACGAGTCCCAGCCGAACCGCGGCGCAAGCAGCTGCGCAGGAGGAGGACCCGGAGGCTTGTGTTTCTCCGGCGCCTCGTTCCCAAATCAGAATAAAGATTTCCTTTGGCCCGGTTGGAACGGCGAGTTGCACGTTGGTTCGTTTCGGAAAGAGGTTGTGGTTTTCCAAGGCGGGACCGAGGATCAATAACTCTTCCCGAGACCAGGACTCACCAGCCTGTTTGAAGACGACACAGTGGGGGTTCCCGACGCTCACGCCGGTAAAGGTCAGTGAACGGCCGGCTGCGTCAATCGGTTGCTGAATCAGCTCAGGAACATTGAGGGTGCAGGGAAGGGCAGCCGGCTTGAACGTGGCGTGCCCCATTTCAACGGTGGCGGCGCCGGCATCTCTATGCCGATCGAGGTGCAGATCGATGGTGACGAGTCCGCCTTTCGTCTCGACCGTGAAATGCGTTTTCTTTGTTTTGCCGGTGGCGTGGAGATAGCGGGCGAAGATCCTGAGTCCGTTTCCGGACTTTTCCGCTTCGCTGCCGTCCGGATTGAAAATGCGCAGGCCGAAATCAGCCTTCCTTGAGGGTACCAACGCTAAAATCCCGTCGCTGCCGAGCCCCCAATTTCGGTCACAAATTGCTTTGATGGTCTTTGGTGTCAGCTTGAAACTCAGCTCTTTGGGGTCCATTACAACGTAATCATTGCCGAGGCCATGGCCGCGGAAAAAGCCGTTCTTCATTTTTGCAATCCTCCGGATTCGTCAAGTGTCAATCGTCAACCGTCATGCGAAGGAAAGAAAGTACTGCGGGGAGAGTCATGTCGTCAATGTGGGCGAGAGAGTGAAGATTGAGATTCCACGTTTGACGAATGACGGATTCCGGGGACTATACGATCTTCACACCGGTCGGGCGTTCAATCAGCTCGATTTCATAGCCATCCGGGGCGTCGATAAAGATAAACCGGCTGCCGGAGGAAGTCTTCGTCGGACCATCGGTGATCTTGATCCCCTGCGCATTGAGCGATGCGATTGTCTGGTCGAGACTTTCGACTTGAAAGGCCAGATGGACGAGATCTTCCTGGACTCTTACCGGCCCACTGGGAGGGAAGCTGGTCAACTCGATGAGTTCATCGCTGTTGGGGACCCTTAAGAAGGCAAGCTGCGATCCGCGGGGCGAGGTCTTGTGTTCGATCACTTCCAGACCCAGCACGCTGGTATAGAATTGGATCGTCTGATCCAGGTCGCTCACGCGCATGCGGGTATGGAGGAGCTTTTGAACTTTCATCAGTCTAGTCCCTGGGAATGGTTCATGGTTGATGGCCCAATAAGGCACTCTCTCATCAACCATAAGCCATCAACCATTCTCATGTATCCCTGGCCGGTCCCGCCGTCTTGCGCAGGAGTATTTCAGCGCTGCCGGGAATCAGAAAGTTCGGCATCGGGCCGATTTCCTGATAGCCCTGTTTCTTGTAAAAGTCTCGCGCCGATTGGTTGAAGTCCGAGACGCACGCGAAGAGATTCTTCGTTCGTTCGAAGACAAGTTGTTCAACATGTTTGAGCAGCAGGCTGCCGATTCCTTTGTGGCGGGCCCATTCGGCTACGCCCAGGAGTTCAAGATAGTCACCGAGCAGAAACTTCTGCTTCACAAGGGCGACACCCGCCACGCGCCCGTCAAGTTCAGCCACATAACTGTCCCGCCCTTGCGGCAGGGGGCAAAAAATCCGATTCCAATCGGCGATTGTATAGCCCAGCGTCTTCCAAGGATCGGATTGGCTCAACAGCTGAACGACCTCAGCGCAGTCTTCAGCTTGCATGGTCCGGACGCGGGAATCGTTCATGGGGCTGGCGGCGCGCAATTTAACAGATCACTGATGGTCATGGGCCGCAGTCCTTTGCGGGGAAGCACGTCCGTCGTCAATTGTTCGATCACCGCTCTGGTCTGTTTCCCCTTCCCATTGGCATGCAGCACCACGATGCTGCCCGGCTTGGCGCGTTGCTCAATGCGGCTCAGGATCTGATCGGCCGATAGCGTAGGGTCCGGGTCGCCGGACTCGATGTTCCATTGGATAAACCGGAGGCCAAGCGCTTTCACGACATCGATGGTCACATCGTTATATTCACCATAGGGAGGGCGAAACAACGTGGCTGTGTGGGCATAGCGCTCATGCAGCATCGTAACAGGGAGGAGAATTTCAGCCCGCTGTTCTGCAGCATCGTGCATCGGTAGATGGGCATGTACCTCACCATGGGTCCCGATTTCAAAAAACTCTATGCCGAGCAGATGGCGTACATCTTCTTCGTGTTTGGCCGCCCACTTGCCGGACATGAAAAAGGTCGAGGGGATTCGGTGTTGGATCAAAAACTCCATCAGTGGCTTGTCATAGCCTGAGCCCTTCTTGACAGGGCAGAGGTCGAACGTCAGTGCAACGCCCGGGCAGGCGGGTGGACCGGACTTGATGACTTGGGCTGCGCTCGTGGCTGGAATGCCGAGCGGCAAGCCGCCGATAAGCAGGAGGCTGAGAATCCATGTGGGGAATCGCAGGACCATGGGAGCTAGTATACCTGAAGCCAGGCAGGCCCACATGATTCATGAGCGCTTCTGCTGCAATCGCCGATCCGCTGCTGCGACAAGCCTTCGGTCGGCGGGCTCGCCTCTCGGGCCTTCGACGTACTACACGAATACGCCTCAGGTCCTCGGGGCTTCGCGCGCCGCTCTCGCCACGCGGCTTGGCGATTTCGCGACGAACCGTCATGAATAATGCGGGCTAGTCAGCGATAAATTGACCCTCTATTTGTGAACTGTTACGGTGTATTCATGCAATGGCCCTCCTGGCAAATCGGTCGCGCGTTGGGGATTCCTATTCGAGTGCATGCGTCCTGGTTTCTGGTGTTTCTCCTCGTCACGTGGACTCTGGCGACCGGGTATTTGCCGGACGGGTTGCCGGGCTTCTCGCCCGCGCGCTATTGGGCGATGGGCGGCGTTGCCGCGCTTCTCTTGTTTCTCTCCGTCCTGCTGCACGAACTCGGCCATTCCTATGTGGCGTTACGCTATCGTATTCCCATCGAACGGATCACCCTGTTCATTTTCGGGGGTGTGGCCCATATGCGGAAGGAAGCGCCCACTCCGCGAGCGGAATTTCTTATTGCCGTGGCTGGTCCTCTCGTGAGTTTTGTGCTGGGGGCGGCTTGTTTCGGATTGACCGCGCTCGCGGAATTGATTCAACCACCGCGCGATGTTGACGGCCTGGTCATGCTTGGGGCCTTGCTGGGGATGGTGAACCTCCAGCTTGGGCTTTTCAATCTGATTCCGGGATTTCCCTTGGACGGGGGGCGGGTATTACGCGCAGGACTCTGGGCCTGGGGGAAGGATTTCTATCGTGCGACCAAACAGGCGGCCGTTGTCGGTCTTGGGTTCGGCCTGTTGCTTGGGGTGCTGGGGCTTGCGGTGGTTGTCGGGGCGTTGATGGGCAAGTTGGATTCCTCGATGGCATCGAACGGCAGCTGGGTGGTCTTCATCGGGATGTTTCTCTTTGCCGCGGCGCTCGCAAGCCGCCGTCAGGCGGCGTTCCGGCAGACGCTTGCCATGGTCCGGGTGCGGGACTTGATGGTGCGGACGGTCGCGTCGATTCCTGCGCAGTGTTCGCTGGATGAGGCGGTGACGCAGTACTTTCAGCCCTACGGGTATGGCAGCTTCCCGGTTGTAGATGGCGGACAACTTGCGGGGCTGATCACAGTGGCGGAGATCCAGACCGTCCCGTCGGCGATGTGGCCCTGGCGGCAAGTCGGGCAGGTCATGCGCCCGCTGTCACCGTCGTTGATCGTGGAGCCGGATGTGTCGGTGATTCAGGCGATGGAATGCATGGCGCAGGACGGGTGGGATCAGCTTGTGGTGATGCAAGACGGGCAGATTGCCGGACTAGTGACGCAGTCGGCCATTGCGAATTATTTGCAGCTACAGAAAACGTGACGCGCTTTCCGTGAACGTATCTCGCGGACGACGAGATACGAGGGACGCCTCAGGGTCTCATTCAGTCCGTGCCACGGAAATGTTTTGGGCAATGGCGACGCGGATCAGGTGGACGACGAGCAGGAATCCGTAGACCACGCAGAAGAACTTGAATGTCACCCGATAGAAGTCCATCAACACCACGGGTAGGCAAATCGCAAAGATCAGGCTGGCAATCAGCGTCGCAAAAGTGAGCCGACGGCAGAACTCGTAGGACGGCTCTTTCCCGACCGGCTTCAATGCCTTGGCATAGCGATCCGCCCGCTGGAGCCGCGCCTGCTGGAGCGCATGGTCTGTCGGTCCTGAGTAGCGGATTCGGAAATAGCCATAGAGAATAAACAACCACGGCAGTGACCACAGGGGCCAGTAGAGCGTGCCGGCATACCCCTCGCTGCTGATAAGCGAAGCATACGAAGGAGCATAAAGGAGTCCCAAGATGAGCGGGAGGATTCGTTCGTCGCGCGGCCGCTCGCCGTCCGGGCCGCCGTGAATCAGTTCCCGCTCGAACAAGGGATAGCCGTATTTCAAGATGACCAGCGCAATGGCGGCGCTCATCGTCTTGTCGGGGATGTATCGGACACAGTTCTGGAGCCAGTTGACGATATACCAGCCGACACTCTCACTCCATTGCAGCCCGATGGCAGATTCCAAGTACAGCTGAACCGCGGCTTCCCATCGCCCGATCTGCACGCTGAGCGACCGGGCGACTTCGGGGTTCAAGGCCAGTACCGAACTCTCATGGAGTGCCGACTGGACGAGCGTGCCGGGAACGCTCATGACGATGGCTCCGATGACTCCGAAGCTGAGCAGGTACCACATGTGGGCAAAACCTGAACTCTTGCTGGTGCGCACGTATTTGTGAAATCCAGCCTGGCGAGCCAGTATCCCCCAGAATAAAGCGCCGGTCATATTGACCAGGGACCATGGGAAGATCACCACGTCCGCTCCCGCTTCCGGGAAGAGCAGCCAATTGACCACGGAGTTCGAGAGCAGGGCGACGATGGCGCCCCACCAAGGGCCGAGCAGAATCGCGACCAGGGCTGTTCCTGTCATATCCAAAAACAAAATGCTTTCCAGGTGCCGGCTGAGCGTGAGGCCTACATAGTTGAGCAGCACGCCGGCCGCCGCAATGACGCCGACTTCGTTCAGCAGCAGGTAGGAGGTGCCGCGCAGCGGCTTTGTGGAAAAGAAATCCACGCTCGGGGCGGCTTCAACTGGTGCGCGTTCGGGACGGTACGACTCTCGTTTGTCGCTCCTGGACTCGCTCTTGGGCTCATTCTTGGTGTCGGCTGTGGATTCACTCTTCGCGGGGCTGCCCCGGAACACCAAAAGCTTTTCCAGAACGCTGAGCACGGCGGCGACGAACCCCGCAATCGTCCCCCCCAGCATCATGAGTTCTTTTCCGTATTCTTCAAACATGCAAAGGGCCCCCTCTTGTGTCGGGTGCCATTGTATCGGGGAAGACGCTCTCCCGCCAGAAAATGGCCGGAAGTTGCAAACCAGGGAAAACGGCTTCAGGTAAGTATTTGGAGGCATCCACCATCGCGTGGTCATGAAACGGATGTCGTCTCAAGCCAGCAAAGATGTGCGATATAGAAACGCTCCTTCCGTCTACGATTCACACGTCACCGTTCGACAGGCTCACGGCCCTGAGCAGAGTCGAGCCTTCGACCCCGCTCAGGCACGACCCCGAGCGAGGCCGAGGGGTCGAAGGACGGGGTACGAGTGACGAAGAGCCAAGCCGCGAATCGGCAACGGCCGAGTTATTCGTTTTGTGCCGGTGCGGCGGATGGTACTTGCGTACGTTGCTGGAGATTGTGCGCGATCACGGCGCCGAGGAGGAGAAGTCCTGCCGAATAGTAGACCCACAACAGGAGGAAGATCACCTCCAGTAGAGAGCCATAGAGCCGGACGTAAACTGTGGCGTAGCTGCTGTAGGTAACGAACAGTAACTTGGCGGAGACCCAGAGAACGCCGAATACCATGGCGCCTGCCATCGCTTCCCGCCATTCCGGCCGGCGACGGGGAACATACCGGTAGAGGAAACCGACAGCGACAAATGCAAGAACGAAGGGCAGCGTATAGGTCAACTGGAAATCATGAGCTGCGAGGGCGACGAGATCCAGACCCCAGAGACTCGGCGCATAGGCCGTCAAAAAATTGAGGGTTTGTGTCGCGACATAGGAAATGATGAGTAAGAGTCCGGTGGCGCCTAGTAAGGCGACCGATATCGCGGTGGAGATCAACGGGTGCCGCCGGCGGGTGCTTTCGAACGCCACGTTGAGCGCATAATCCAATTCGTAGAAGACGAGTCCTCCGAACCAGAAGAACGAAAGGAACACCACCCATCGTACGCTTTCCAGTTCGCTGACGCGGTGGAGTTCATGCGCCAGCCGTTCGCCCAACGAGGGCAGGAATCCTTTGAGGAAGCTCAAGAGGAACTGTTCGCCGATGACATCCTGGCTGACCAGGAAACTGATGCCGTACAACAGCAGAAAAACGAGGGGAAAGAGCGAGAGCAGGGAGAAAAATGCAAGCGATGCGGCCAGGCTGGCGCACCCGTGCCGCAGAAAAGCGTGGAACACATCGCTCAGGAAACGGAATCCTTGTTTTAGGGCCCGCATAGGGGCAGCGTAACATGAGCTGCGATACCGCGCATCTCATTCTTACAGGAGAGGAATTTATTTGAACGTTAAGACGGCGTGTCCGGCGAGGTTGACAAGGGGACCGGGGTAGAGGCCGAAAAACACCACGCCCGCCACTGCGCAGGCGAGCACAATGGACAGGGCCGGCGACATGATGAGACGGGGTGAGGCTGCTGTCAGTCGGTCAGGTTCTCGCATGTACATGACCATGACGATGCGCAGATAGTAGTATGCCGAGATGGCCGCGAACACGAGGGCCAGGACCGCCAGCCAGGTCAGTCCCGCTTCCACCGCGGCCATGAAGACGTAGAATTTTCCGATGAACCCGGCCGTGGGAGGGATTCCGGCCAGCGACACCATAAAGACGAGCATCAGCAGCGCTGCGAGAGGATGGCGTGCGGCAAGGCCGGTGAAATCCTCAATCTCGTCGCCATCGAGCCCGCCTTTGCGCAGCATCGCCACGATGGTAAATGCGCCGAAGGTCATAAAGGCGTATAGAGCAAGATAGAGCATGACAGCGGTGATGCCATTCGTCTCTCCGGTCTGGGTGCCGGCGACTCCTGTCGCCACGACACCGATCAAAGCATAGCCGGCATGCGCGATGCTGGAATAGGCCAGCATTCGTTTGATGTTGGTCTGTACCAGCGCCACGATATTGCCCAACACCAGAGTGGCGATGCACAACAGCAGAAAGATGGCAGACCAATTGGCTTTCAGACTGCCGAGCCCTTCGACGAAGACCCGGAGAAATGCGCCGAAACTGGCGGCTTTGGACGCCACTGCCATGAATGCCGTGACGGAGGTTGGCGCGCCTTGATAGACGTCGGGAGTCCACATGTGGAACGGTACGACGGCCAGTTTGAATCCGAATCCGACGGCGAGCAAAACTGTGGCGGCCAAGAGTAGCGGATCGTCCAGGTTTCGGCTTGCGATGGCGGCCGCAATGGCGGGGAGTCTGGTGCTGCCGGTGGCGCCGTAGAGCAGGGAGATGCCGTACAGAAGAATGCCGGATGAGAAGGCGCCCAGCACGAAGTATTTCGCCGAGGCTTCCAGTGAACGGGGCTCAGACCGTTTGAGTCCTGCCATGACATAGAGCGAGAGCGACATCAATTCCGTGCCGAGATAGATCGTCAGGAGGTCGGATGCCGATACCATGACCATCATGCCGGAGAGCGAGAGCAGCACGAATCCGTAGTATTCGCCGAAATACAGCCGCTCTTCCCGCAAGTAGGTATGGGACAGAAGGACGGTCAGGCCGGCCACGAAGCAGAGCAGCAGCTTCCAAAAGCAGGCATAGGCGTCGATTATGACGATCCCACCGAAGGCCGATGCCGCATGGTTCATCTGCGAGGCGATCAAACCCATGCAGATGGCCAGTGTGCCGAGGCTCAACCAGGCCAGTCCGTCTTTTTGGGATGATGACAGCACCGGATCGAGTACAAGCACAAGGCAGGCGGCGGTGATCACCAGCAGCTCGGGCAGAATGAGGAACAGATCTCCGGGTGAGAAGGTCATGGCCTGGGGGTCTCCATGGCCGGAGAATCCCCGCCCGTTGGTGCCGGCAAGAGCTGATCATCAGCGCGCATTGCTGTTGCTGCAGTAGGAACTGATGTGCGCGCAAGGATCTGATTCACGCTTGCGTGCATGCGGGTCAGTATCGGATTCGGGAAGATCCCGATCAGAAAGACCAGCACAATGAGCGGAATCAGTGTGGCCATCTCCCGGCGGTCCAG
Organism: Nitrospira sp. SG-bin2; assembly: GCA_002083405.1. Lineage (GTDB taxonomy): Bacteria > Nitrospirota > Nitrospiria > Nitrospirales > Nitrospiraceae > Nitrospira_D. The sequence continues at coordinate 119,518 of LVWT01000022.1, forward strand.
GTCGCGAAGCGCCGGCAGCATATGCGGAGACGGGAGGCCGAACGCCACACGTTGGATCATCCAGAGCATATAGGCGGCCGCGAGAATAATCCCGAGCGAGGCCAGGGCTGTCGCAAACTTGCTCCAGATGAACGTGCCTGCGAGCACCATGAACTCGCCGACGAAACTGTTGGTGCCGGGCAGGCCAAGCGAGGAGAGAGCGAAAATGACCAAGAGCGTGGCATAGCGCGGCATCGGTGTGGTCAACCCCGTATTGTCGGCGATCTGGCGGCTGTGGGTGCGTTCATAAATCACACCGACGCAGAGGAAGAGGCCGCCGGTGGTGATGCCGTGGTTGACCATCTGCATCACGGCGCCTTCGATACCCTGGATGTTGAACGTGAACAGGCCCAGTGTGACGAATCCCATATGACTGACGCTCGAATAGGCGATGAGCTTTTTCAGATCGGCCTGGGCCAGCGCCATGTAGGCGCCGTAGATGATGGCGACGATCGACAGCGTGATCATCAGCGGCGCGAAGGCCATCGAGGCATCGGGCAGCATCGGCAGGCTGAACCGCACGAATCCATAGCCCCCCATCTTGAGCAGCACACTGGCGAGGATCACGCTTCCGGCGGTGGGCGCTTCCACGTGCGCATCAGGCAGCCAGGTATGGAATGGGAACATCGGAACTTTCACGGCAAAGGCGGCGAAGAACGCGAGAAAGAGCCAGAACTGCAATGACGCCGGGACGGCGGCCTGGCTCAATTGCACGATGTCGAACGTATGGCCGCTCTGGAAGTACAACACAAGAATCGCGACGAGGAGCAGGACGCTTCCGACCAGGGTGTACAAGAAAAATTTCACTGCGGCGTAGATTCGATTTGGCCCACCCCACACACCGATCAGGAGATACATGGGAATCAGCATCGCTTCCCAAAACACGTAGAACAGCACAAAGTCGAGCGCGGCAAAGACGCCGATCATCGCGCCTTCCATGACCAGCAGCATGGCCATGAAACTTCTGATCCGTTGGTCGATCGAACGCCAGGAAATCAGCACACAAAGGGGCATCAGCATCGTCGTCATCAGGACGAGCGGCAAACTGATGCCGTCGAGACCGAGCCGGTAGTGAATCGGCGGGGTGGAGATCCACAGGGCGGTCTCGTTGAATTGCATGCCGCCTGATGATGAGTCGAAGAGCCACCAGAGAGGGAGCGACAGCAGCAGATCGGCGGCGGTGATGCCGAGTGCAATCAGCCGGACGCTGGTTTCCTTTGCAAAACACAGCGCTACCGCTCCGGCAAGCGGAAGGACGATGAGCAGAGTGAGCCAGGGAAAGGAATGTGTCATTCGTTAGTTATCATTCGCCGGAGGCCAAGCGGTCGGTGTTCCCATGGCCCAACGACCGGTGACGGTCTCCTAAAACAGGATGAGCATCGTAACAAGGACGACGATGCCGCCTGCCATTGCCAATGCGTAATGCTGCATCTGCCCGCTTTGGACCAGCCGGAGCAGCCATCCGCTCCAGGCGACGCCGCGGGCGACGCCGTTGACGGCGCCGTCGATCACCTCGACATCGACGCGTTTCCATAATTCAGAGGCCGCCATCATGGTCGGCTCGACGAAGGCGCGATCGTACGCTTCATCGACGTACCACTTGTTCAACGAGCCTTTGTATAGACTCTCCCACTGCCGGGCGAATCGATCCGGCAGATCCGGATTCAATACGTAGACGTAGTACGCTCCGGCGATGCCCGCAAGCCCCATCACGGTCGCCGCAATCATGATGCCCAGGCCTGCAGCGCCATGTTCCCTTGTATGTTCGCCCCCCGTCGAAAAGACCGGCTCAAGGAATGACGGAATGCCGAGGTACCCGGTCAGAATGCTGAGGACTGCCAGGATTAAAAGCGGCACGGTGATTGTCCGTGAAGGCTCATGAATATGATCCGCATGGTGCGGATCGACGCGCGACGGTCCCCAAAATGTCACAAAAACCAGCCGGAAGCTGTAGAAGGCCGTCATGAGCGCTGTGAGCAGCCCCAACACCGCGAGCGCTTGTCCCAGCGGTCCTGACAGCCAAGCGGCCACCAGGACAGCATCTTTGCTGAAGAAGCCTGCCGTAAGAGGGAAGCCTGCCAAGGCGAGCGATCCGATGACGAATGTCCAGTAGGTGACCGGCAATTTGTCCTTGAGCCCACCCATGCGGCGGATGTCCTGTTCATGGTGCAGCGCCAGGATGACGGAGCCGCAGCCCAGGAACAGCAGGGCTTTGAACGCGCCATGGGTCAGCAAGTGGTACATGCCGGACGCATAGGCGCCGAGACCGCAGGCCATGACCATATAGCCGAGCTGGCTGACCGTCGAGTAGGCCACCACACGCTTGATGTCCGTCTGAGTTAACGCGATCGTTGCACCCACGACCATTGTCGCCGCGCCGACCAGGGCGACGACCTGCATGGCCACCGGGGACAGGTTATACAACGGCGCGAGACGCGCGACCATGAACACACCGGCGGTCACCATCGTGGCCGCATGGATGAGGGCCGAAATGGGAGTAGGACCCTCCATGGCATCGGGCAACCAGACATGCAACGGGACTTGCGCCGATTTGCCGATCGCTCCTGTGAACAGGAGAAGGCCGATGAGGGTGAACAGCGACACGTCCCAGATCCCACCCAGGGGGCTCAAGAGGTTGATCGTCTGATTGGCGGCCTCATGCGCGGCCGGGAAAATGTCGTGATAATTCAGCGAGCCGAAGCTGTACCAGACCAGTAGGAGGCCCAGCAGAAAGCCGAAGTCGCCGACGCGATTGACGAGAAAGGCTTTGGTTGCCGCCGAGCAGGCCGACGCGCGTTCATACCAATGTCCGATCAGCAAATAGGAGCAGAGGCCGACGGCTTCCCAGAAGACGAACAGCTGAAGCAGATTGTCGGCCAGCACCAGCATCAACATCGAAAAGGTAAACAGCGCGATATAGCTGAAGAAGCGGGCATATCCCGGCTCGCCGTGCATGTAGCCGATTGTATAAATGTGCACCAGCGAACTTACGATGGTGACGAGCAGAAGCATGACTGCGGTGAGCCGGTCGATATAGAGGCCGATATGCACGTCCAGATTGCCGGATGTGAGCCAGGTGTAGAGCGGAACGGAGATGACGGATCCGGAGGCCACCTCGGTAAATGCGCTGATGGATAACAGGCATGAAAGCAGGACGGCCGGAACGGCGACCAGGTGAGCCTGTTCCTTGATGCGCGCTCCGCCGAGGCCCAGCACCAGAAAAGCTGCCAGCGGAAGAAATGGGATGAGCGTGTAAAGCATAATTCTAGCAGCTGAGAGCTGAGAGCTGAGAGCACGAGCATCGGACTCCTGTCCGTGCCGTTCGCCATACGCGATAAGCCATCTGCGAGTTTGTTACCATTTCAGCAAATTGAACTCTTCGATATTGATGCTGTCTTTGGCGCGATGCAGGGCGATGATGATGGCCAGCCCGACCGCGACCTCGGCGGCCGCCACGGTCAGGGCAAAAAATACGAACACCTGTCCGCCCATGTCTTGCAGGTATTCTGAAAATGCCACGAAGTTGATATTCGTCGCATTCAGCATCAGCTCGATCGACAGAAGAATAGCGATAATATTGCGCCGAATCAGTACCCCGACCACACCTGTCAAGAAGACGATCGCGCTGAGGATGAGGTAGTACGAAATGGGAATGGTCATGGCAGCCTCGTGAAACGCGGCGGACAATTGCACATGGTCAACCGTATGCCTCGTGGGGATTTGTCGAACGGGTGGCGGCTCACGTTTGACCGCCTTCGCCGATGTCCCGCTTGGCGAGGATGATGGCGCCGATCATCGCCACGAGAAGAATCAGGGAGGCGACCTCGAAGGGGAAGAGATAGGTCGTGAACAGCGTCGTCCCGATGGCCATCGTATTGTCGCTCGCCGCGGCTGTCTGTTCGGCCGTGAGCGGACTCGGTTGCGGAGCAACGCCGTTTCCGGCAAGCAGCACCAGGAATTCCAGCAGCAAGGGGACGCAGACGAATGCGGCAACCCGCCATTGGTGGTGGTAACGGTCGTCCTGTTTGAGGTTCAGCAGCATGACGACGAACAGATACAGCACCAAAATGGCGCCGGCATACACGATGAGCTGGACGGCGGCGAGGAACTCGGCGTGGAGCGTGACGTACAGCCCGGCCACATGGAAGAATAAAACCAAAAGAGCCAGCGCGCTATAGACGGGGTTTCTGAGCGCCACGACGAGCACCGCGGTCAACGCGATGACTCCGGCAAAATATCCAAAAAACAACTGCGCCACGATAGGGTCCTCGCTGTCAACAGGAGCGTAACATCACCGGCGCGACTCGGCTGCGCCGGCCGGTCAGTCGATAGTCAATTCTGCTCATCATTCCGGTTTTTGCGGTATGTGCTTGAATGCGACGTTGAAGAAGGCCGTGTTCGGATGCTGCAGCTCCAGACGCTTCTCGCGGATCGGATATGAGCGGTCGCCGATTGCGAGGAGCTGTTCTTTGTTCAAGTGAAGCTGCCGTTTGTCGTAGACCGCCCATTCGAACTCCCGCGTCATGCCGAGCGCATCGACGGGACAGGCGTCCACGCACATGCCGCAGAACAGGCAGCGGGTCATGTCCATGTAATATTCCTTGGAATAGCGCTTCGTCGGTTCGCCTGGCACTTCGGCGCTGACCACGCGGATGACGCGTGAGGGACAGGCGGCTTCGCACAGGTCGCAGCCGACGCATTTTTCCGTTCCATCGTCGTACCGCAGCAGGGCAAGCATGCCGCGATAGTTGTCCGGCAATGTGCGTTTCTCGTGGGGGTATTGCAATGTCACCGGCTTGTAATGGAGCAGGTGCGAGAGCGTCGACTTCATGCCGACGAGAATCTCGTAGAACGTGATGGTCTTGAACCATTCCATCAGGTCCGTGCGTCTGGTTGTTGCCGGAGGTGTCATAAGCGGTCTCGCGCGTTACTTCATCTGTTGGTGGAAAAATACCGCAAGCGCCGTTACCACGATGTTCGCCAGGGCGATGGGCAGCATGACCTTCCAGCCGAATCGCATCAATTGATCGTACCGCAGTCTCGGCAATGTGGCGCGGAGCCAGAAAAAGAGGAACAGGAACGAGTACGTTTTGACCGCAAACCACATCGTGTTTTCAACCCAGGCAAACCCGGGCAGGCCGAGATAGCCGATGAGCGTGCCAGGGTATGGCGCGTTCCAGCCGCCGAGGAACATGGCGGCGGCCACACAGGATACCAGCACCATGTTCGCGTATTCAGCAAGATAGAAGAATGCGAACCGGAGGCCGCTGTACTCGGTGAAGAATCCGGCGACCAGTTCGCTTTCCGCTTCCGGCAGGTCGAACGGGACGCGGTTAGTTTCCGCCACCGCGGAAATCACGTAGACGACAAGGGCAAAAATTTGCGGGGCCGGGAAGGCGAAGACATACCAATTCCAGAACCACCCCGACTGCGCGTCTGTGATTTGCACCAGGCTCAGCGAACCAGCCATGATCAGGACGCCGACGATAGAGAGTCCGACATTGAGTTCGTAACTGATGACTTGCGCCGCCGATCGCAACCCTCCGAGCAGGGAGTATTTGCTGTTGGACGACCACCCGCCCAGAATGATGCCGTAGGCGCCGATGGAGGCAAAGGCCAAAATATAGAGAATGCCGATATTGATATCGCTGATGATGAACGGTTTTATGGAGAAGCTGCCGATCTCGAGGGACTGGTTCGGGCCCCAGGGAATCACGGCAAACCCGATGAGGGCGGGAATCAGGGCCAGAATCGGCGCCATGGTGAACAGAAACTTGTTGGCGCCTGCAGGGACAATGTCTTCCTTGAAGAACAGTTTAATGGCATCTGCAAACGGCTGGAGAATGCCGTAGGGGCCGACTTCCATCGGGCCCATACGGTCTTGCATCCATCCCAGCACCTTCCGTTCGGCAAGGGTGAGGAGGAGCACCGTCACGATCACGATACAGGTGACCGCGGCGATCTGAGTAAAGGATACGGCGAGGCGCAACCCTAGTTCTGTCACGATAAGACTCCTGGATAACGGCAGAGATCGAACGGTAATGTCATCATGCCACCTTCATCATCGAGACGGACGTCGTCCGGATGGACGGTGTCCGGGTAACGGGATCGAGTATGCAGCCGAACAGATGCGCGGCCGTCTGGCTGAAGTGATCGGGGAACCAGGCGGAGCCTCGGGGGACCCGTTCCCGGATGGTGATGGTCGTGGTCATTTCTCCCTGTATGTTGGAGAGGCGGACACGATCTCCGTCTTTCAGTGCGAAGCGCGCCGCATCCTGCGGATTGATTCTCAGCGCACCGCCGCCTTCCACTTCCATCAGTCCCCTGGATCTGGTGGATAATTTCCCCGAGTGGAACAAACTCTGCACCAATTCCAGCTGCACGATTCCATCGGGTTGAGCCGCTGCAATGCCGAGTGTATACCGTGCGGCCAGATCGTGCTGATAGCCGTCGGTCAGGTAGCGGTTGATGACCGTATGGTCGACTTTTGTCGGCAGGGGGGCCGGGCCGAGCGATCCGTAACCGGGAATCAGGCTCCTGATTTCTTTGAGGATGTCTCTGCTTTCTGCATATTCCAGCGGTGTCCTCATCAGGAATGAGAGGGCGACGAATACTTCCCAGTCCGGGCGGCTTTCTCCGACCGGTTCAATCGCAGGGCGGACGGTTTGGACGTGGCCCTCAGTGTTGGTAAAGGTTCCGCTTTTTTCCATTGAAGAAGCGGCCGGCAATACGACATGGGCAAGGGCCGCGGTTTCCGTCAGAAATAGTTCCTGGCAGATCAACAGATCGAGCTTGCGCAGGGATTCTTCCGCGCGCATCTGAGTTGGGAGGCTTCCGACGGGATTCTCCCCGACGATAAACATCGCTTTCACGGCCCCGGTTTCGGCCCGATGTAGAATGTCAACCAGGGAGGCGCCGCTGTGCGGAGGGAGTGCGGTCTTCCACAGCGCCGCGATACGGTTACAGCCTTCCCGATCGGTCATGTCGAACGGACCCGGCAAGAATTCCGGAGCCGCCCCCATCTCGACAGCGCCTTGGTCATTGTTTTCCTCTGAGAGCGGCGCGAAGCCGCATCCAGGCTGATCCAGTTTCCCGATGAGCAAAAGCAGGTCGAGCAGGTTGAGCGACCCGTGATGGCCGCCCGCGCTTCGCAACAAGCCTTGGCCCGCCAACACGATCACCCGCCGTCCCGCCGCCAGGACCTTCGCCGCATCGACAAACGCGGCGGCGTCTCTGCCGGTCGCAGCCTGTATGTCCTGCCAAGAGATCTGTCTCAACATTTCCGTGACGGCGCGTACGTATGCCGGGTGCTGTTGCGCCAAATCCGGATGCACCAGGTTCTGCTCAACGAGGGCCTTCAAGAGACCGAGCACGGCGTTCCCCATACGCGGGGCCGGGGCGCAGAAGTGATGGAGGGATAGATTGGCGATGTTGCTGATCGGTTCGATGGATGGCTCCAACGCTTCGATCGTAACCAGCGTAGCGCCCCGCTTCTTCACCGCTTCTTTCACTTTGAGGCCGGTGATGGGGTTGCATTCCGTAATGTTCGTGCCGACCAGCAGCAAGACATCGGCGGATGTAATGTCCTCGAAGCTGACCGTCCAGCGATGCGTGCCTTGGATTCGCCGCATGGCCTGGATCCCGTTCAGGTGGCCGTAGCGCGCGCTGCTGTCGATGTCGTTTGTGCCGATCACCACCCGCATAAACTTTTGGAAGAGATACAATTCCTCGTTGGTACATCGGCCTGAAATCAGCCCGCCGAAGCTCTGTCCGCCATGGGCGGCGAGGATTTTCCCGGCCTGGTCCGCCACGAATTCCAGGGCCTCTTCCCACGTGGTCTGTACGAGGACGCCGTTACGGCGGATGAGCGGGTGGGTGAGCCGTTCCGGGTGCTTGGCCGCATGGAATCCGAAAAATCCGCGGGCGCAGAGATCGCCGTTGTTGCGTCCGGCGCCGTGCGCAGAATTGACTTCAATCAGCTCTTGCCCCTTCGTTTGGACTGTGATCTGGCACCCGTCTCCGCAGTAGCCGCAGATCGTGTCCGCCCGTTTGAGCATCCAGGGCCGGTACTCATACATCGAGAGCCGGCTGGTGATCGCACCGACCGGGCAGATCTGGACGCAGCCGCCGCAAAACTCGCAATTGAGAGGATGCGGCCCGAAGTGTTTAATCTCAGTCATGGTGCCGCGCCCGGCCGGGGCCAGCGCCTTCACATCCATTACTTCGTCGCAGTAGCGGACGCAGCGCAGACACTGGACGCAGCGGTTCATCTGTGTCTCGATGAGCGGGCTGAAGTAGTCCTTTTGGAAAATACGCTTGGTCTCCACGAACCGGCTGGTGGTCGGCGTGTATTGATGCGAGAAATCCTGGAGGTCGCACCGGCCACCCTGGTCGCAGACGGGGCAGTCGAGCGGGTGATTGGCCAGAATGAACTCGAGCACGGATTTATGGGCGTCGTTGACCACGGTGGTGGCCGTCCGCACGCTCATCCCCTCATCGGCCAGGGTGCTGCACGCGGTTTGAAGTTTGGGCATCTTCTCGATTTCCACGAGGCACATGCGGCAATTGGCGTCCGGCTTTAGTTTCGGGTGATAACAAAAATGCGGAATCATGACGCCGATACGCCGGGCCGCTTCGATCACGAGCGTTCCCTTGGGAACGCTGATCGGCGTTCCGTCGATGGTAAGGCGTACGGTTGTTTTTGTGGCGTCAGGCATTGTCGTCGTTGTTCGCTAGCCGTGAACCGTTACACCCTCGGCTTCGCCGCGAGGCGAGCGCAGCATGCCGGCGGATAACGATTCGCGTTTAATGTCGTACTCCTGCTGCTTCCGGCATGATGAGGTCAGCCGCTTCTGCTTCGCGGATCAGGGACACGTATTCGTCCCGCCAATATTTCAAGGTACTCTGAATCGGGGCGACCTCTGCGTCGCCAAAGGCACAGACGGTACGGCCGGCGATGTTTTTACACAGATCCAACAAGGTTTCAAGGTCTTCCATCCGCCCTCGTTTGGCCATGATGCGGCGCATCGTTTGAACGAGCCAGGAACTGCCTTCCCGGCATGGGCTGCACTTTCCGCAGGACTCATGGTAGAAAAATTCCATCAGCCTGAGCGCTGCCCAGACCATACTCGTTCCTTCTTCCATCACGGTCACGCCTCCGGAGCCCAGCATCGACCCGGCCGCCGCTACCGATTCGAAGTCCAGTTTCACATCGAGATGATCCGGCGTCAGAAACGGAGCCGACGCTCCGCCGGGGATGAAGGCTTTGATCGGTTTATCTGAGCGCATGCCGCCGGCATGTTCGTAGACCAGCTCACGGAACGTCACCCCCATCGGGACTTCGTAATTGCCGGGTCGCTTCACATGGCCGCTGACGCAAAAGACTCTGGTGCCGGTGCTCTTCGGCGGCGAGCCGATCGCCGCAAACCATTCGGCGCCTCGCGTGAGAATATGCGGCAGATTGGCGAGTGTCTCGACGTTGTTCACCACAGTGGGTTTGTTATACAGGCCGTGTGTGGCGGGAAACGGGGGCTTGATGCGAGGAAGGCCCCGTTTGCCTTCAAGCGATTCCAGGAGGGCCGTCTCTTCGCCGCAGATATAGGCGCCGGCGCCGCGATGCACCCAGACGTCGACATGAATGCCCGTGCCGAGAATGTTGTTTCCGATATAACCGGCGGCGCGCGCTTCGCCGATCGCCCGCTCCAAAATTTTCGAGCCCAGGACCATTTCGCCTCGGATATAAATGTAGGCAGATTCCGCGCCGATGGCATAGCAGGCCAGGACGATGCCTTCCAACATTTGATGCGGGTCCCGTTCCATCAGCTGGCGATCTTTGAATGTTCCGGGTTCGCTTTCATCGGCGTTGCAGCAGAGATAGCGGGGTCCCTGGTAGTCTTTCGGCAGAAAGCCCCATTTCACACCGGTCGGAAAACCGGCGCCGCCGCGGCCTCGCAGCCCTGACTTTCGGACTGCGGTGGTGACATCCGCGGGAGCAGTCTTCCCGAGCGTCGCGCGCAGGGCCTGATACCCGCCGGTTGCCTCGTAGTCCGCCAGCGAGCCGCTATACCCGGGCTGCGACATATTCTTGAGCAGAATCAGTTCGTGCTTTGGCATAGTCTTTGTCCGTGAGGCGTTAGCCGTGAAACGTTAGGCGAAGATCACTTCGCCATCGCCTCACCCCTTACCCCTCACGCCTTACGGCATTCACCGGCAAAGGCCACATGTAGGGGCCGCTCTTCAAATCGCTGGTTCCCGAGGTTTTGAGATCCCCCAGAATCTTGTCCACTTTTGCTTCGGTCAGCTGTTCATAATAATCGTCGTTGATCTGCATCATCGGTGCGGTTCCACAGGATGCCAGGCATTCGACCGCGCTGAGAGTAAAGAGCCCGTCAGGCGTCGACTCTCCGGGCGCGATGCCCAGTTTCGTCTTGATCCATCCGAGCAAAGTGTCCGAGCCTGCCAAAGCGCACATGAGCGACTTGCACACCTGCATGTGGAATTTCCCGACCGGTTTCAGGTTGAGCACTGTATAAAACGTAACTGTTTCGTATACTTGTGGCGGCGTCAGTTTCAGCAGTTGCGCGATTTCCTTCATGGCAGCCTCGGTGACATAGCCATGTTCCTGCTGCGCCAGATAGAGGAGCGGAATCAGCGCCGAGCGCTTGACCGGATAGCGGGAGATGATCTCGTCAATTTCTTTTTGGTATTTCTCTTTCAGCATCCCGTCCTCTTCGACCATTCCTCGTAAGGCGTAAGGGGTGAGGCGTAAGGGGAACGATATTTTCTTTCGCCGGACGCCTTACGTTTCACGCCTAACGTCATCTGTCGCATTCCCCCATGACCACATCGTATGTTCCGAAGATCGTAATCACGTCAGAAATCAAGTAGCCGCGCGCCATGTGATCGAACGCGCCCATATGGACAAAGGAGGGCGAGCGAATCTTCAGGCGATAGGGACGCTGGCTGCCGTCGCTGATGATGAAGAAGCCCAATTCGCCCTTCGGCGCTTCAGTGGCGCAATACGTCTCGGCTTTGGGCGGTTTGAAGCCTTGTGTGAAAATGATGAAGTGGTGAATCAAGCTCTCCATATCACGCATGACATTCTGCTTGGGTGGCGGAATGTATTGCGGCACGTCGGCGATAATCGGTCCTTGCGGCAGCTGGTCGAGGCATTGCGAGATGATGCGAGCGCTCTGGCGCATTTCTTCCATACGGACCCAGTAGCGATCGTAGGTGTCGCCGTTTTTCCCGACCGGCACTTCCCAGTCCACTTTATGGTACACGCCGTAGGGTTCCATTTTTCGGACGTCATAGGCCACGCCGGAGCCGCGGAGCGTCGGGCCGGTCAAGCCGAAGTTGATCGCATCTTCGCCGGAAATGACCGCGATATGTTTCGTTCGTCCGATCCAGATCCGGTTGGACGCGATCAGGCCGTCGTACTCACTGACCTTTTGCGGGAACGTATCCAGGAACGTTTTGAGCCGCTGCACGAGTTCAGGTGTGAAGTCGCTGTCCACACCGCCGATCCGGTAATAATTCAGTGTGAGTCTGGCGCCGCAGAGTTGCTCGAACATGTCGAGCAGGGTTTCCCGTTCGCGGAACGTCCAGAAGAAGACGGTCATGGCGCCGATATCCAGGGTTTGGGTCCCCAGCCAGAAAAGGTGGCCAAGGATTCGCTGCATCTCGGCGACGATGGTCCGGATGTATTCGGCGCGCTCTGGCACGGTGATGCAGAGGAGCTTTTCGACCGCGCGCACATAGGCGTAGTTATTGGCCATGGCGCACACGTAATCCAGCCGGTCGGTATGCGGAATGATCTGCATGTAGGCCAAGCCCTCGGCCAGTTTCTCGACGCCGCGATGCAAGTAGCCCAGATCCGGCGTCGCTTTGACGATCCGTTCGCCGTCCAGCTCGAGTACGACGCGCAGCACTCCGTGCGTACTTGGATGTTGCGGCCCTAGATTCAACAGCAACTCTTCCTGCCGCCGTGATCCGGACGCGCGGGGTTCCGATCGGTAGGGTTTTTTCTGTTCCTCGGAGAACTCGCCGCCGACCTGTTCGGCAGGTGGTTCATCGAGCCGTGGAATAAAGTCGAACTGGCTGCGCCAGCCGCGGCCTTCGGTCGGGAAATCCTTCCGCAGCGGGTACCCTTCCGCAAAGTCCTCCGGCAAAAGGATACGGCGCAGGTCCGGATGGCCGGTGAACTGAATGCCCATCATGTCGAAGACTTCGCGCTCCAGAAACTCGGCGCCCCGCCACACGCTCGTGACCGAATCGATGGCCGGATTGTCTTCCGGTACTCGCGCTTTCAGGCGAATGCGCCGGCTGTGGGGCAGCGACAGCAGTTGGTAGATGATCTCGAACCGTTCCCGGCTGTCGGGATAATCCGCCGAGCAGATGTCGGTGATGTGGTCGAAGCAGGCATCGGGTGCGTCGCGCAGGTAGCGCGCAATCTCCAGGATTTTCGGCGCCGACACATGGGCGGTCACCTCTGCGCGCGCCGTGTCGACGTCGACGGACAGCACCGAGCCGGGAAACTGCTTCATCAATGTTTCAGCTAGGGTTTGCATATTGCTACTCTGCGAGAATCGCAGGCTATTTTACGAACACTTTCTCCCGCTGAATCTTTTCTTGCAGCTTCAAAAGCCCGTCCAGCAACGCTTCCGGCCGTGGCGGACAGCCTGGCACGTAAATATCAACCGGCACGATTTGGTCGACGCCCTGCACGACGGCATAACTGTTGTAGTGGTTGCCTGATGTTGCGCACGAGCCCATCGAAATGACGTAGCGCGGTTCCGCCATTTGGTCGTAGATCCGTCTGATCACCGGCGCCATCTTACGTGTGACTGTTCCAGCCACGATCATGAGATCGGATTGCCGGGGTGACGCGCGAAACACACCGGCTCCGAACCGGTCAAGGTCGTAGCGCGAGGACACGCTGGCGATCATCTCGATCGCGCAGCAGGCAAGCCCGAAGGTCATCGGCCACAGGGCTGATTTTCTAGCCCAGTTCACGACGGCATCCAGGTTCGTCGTAATGACATTGGCGTCGAATTGTCTCTCCAGAAGGCTCATAGTTCGTATCTCGCCGTGCGTGAAGCGTCGCTCGTTACCAGCGGAACGCACAGTGTTTGCGCTTCACGCTTCACGAGATACCAACGACGCGCCGAATTCAATCCCACTCCAATGCCCCTTTCATCCAGGCATACCAAAAACCAACGACGAGAATAGCGATAAACACGACCATCTCGACTAACCCAATCAGCCCGAGTTTGCTGAACGCAACCGCCCAGGGGAACATGAAGACAATCTCGATATCGAAGATCACGAACAGCATCGCGACGATGTAATACCGCATCGGGAACTGCACGCGCGCATCTTGAAACAGCGGGCTCCCGCTTTCATAGGGGGCCATCTTTGCCCGATAGGGACGGTTGGGGCGGACCAACTGGCCGAGGAACATCACAACCGTGAAGAACGCAATGGCGACGCCGATGAAAATCAGAATCGGGAGATAGTTGGCCGGAACGGCTAAGTCACTCATGGTTGAATACGCCAAAAAGTCCAAACGTCTTCAAGTCTTCATGTCAGGGGACATGATGACTTTAGGACTTGCAGACATGCGACTCTACTCGCGCGAGCGCCTCGACGAAAAATGGCTTGAATTTCAGTCCGTCAAGCTGCGGCTGCTCGATGCCTTTATGTTGCACCAGTACTTTGAACGTGCCACCCATGCCGGTTGGTTTCAATAGATGAATAGCCGCGCGGAACTCCGGGCTCTCCGGTTCCAAGGATGCGATCAGTTGTTCTACGCCGAGCCCCATCAGAAAGCTCATTTGGTTGGTGAATCCCGTGACCTGCAGGCCATGTTCTTCACCCGCCGTTGCCAGGCTCGAAAAATCCACATGAGCGGTCATGTCTTGCTCGCCGACATGCGTGAAAGGGTCTTCATGGGCGGACTGTTTGAAGTAACAGAGAAACGTGCCGTTCTTCCGGTCGGATCGATAGAGGTCCTCCGCAGTATGTCCGTAATCGATCGTGAGAACGACTCCACGTCTGAGAATTCGGGCGACCTGCCGTATCCAATCCAGGGCGTTCAGATTGATCTCGGTTCGATAGCCGTCCGGCCAGTGGGCAGCCAAGCTGTGTGCACGTTGCGCGAGTGCGGCGGTCGACGGCGGTTTCAGGCATTCCACAAATTGCCCATCTTGCCGGTCCACCCAGAGCTCTTCCACCCGACCGCCCGTGACCTGAATGCGGTGAGTTGGAAAGGCGTCGAGCAGTTCATTGCTCAAAAACATGCCGGTAATATTCCCCGGCGCCAGATCATCGAGATCGTCCACCCGGGAAACCAGGCCGGGTCTGCTGAGCCACTGGGATAAGTGTCGGCGCTGCGATTCGCGCATCGCGGGGCTACGATCGATCAGGATGTAATGAAGACGCTCGAAAAGCGAGTGCGATTCTGTTCGACAGGCTGATAGAAAATGCGCGGCAAGCAAGCCCTTGCCAGGGCCCATCTCGACGACTGTGAAGGGATCGGGTTGCCCTAGCAACCGGTCGATCTGCGTTGCCTGTCTGGCCAATGCATGCCCAAGAGTGGGGTGGACGTCAGAGCTCGTGTAGAAGTCACCGGTCCAGCCGATCCGTTCAGTCCCGGTCTCCGGCGAGCGGGTGTAGTAGCCGAATTGTGGATGATACAGGGCCAATTCCATAAAACGAACGAAAGGAATCGGGCCTGAGATCGCAATCTCAGAGGCAATGGCAGTCACGAGTTCAGGGTGCCCTGTTGTCACACGAAACTCCCTTCCGGCCGTGAGTCCAGAAAAAAGTGACACCCCTAGCTCATGGGTTTACATCCCCCATCGTTAGAGGTGAAAAGCTCCGTAGGGTAGCCTTTGGTGTGGATCTAAGTCAAGGAGAAGTCAGGAGGAATCTTCTTCCTGATCTCGAAAGAACGCTGAAAGACTTACGCTGCTCGCTCACCGGGTTTGTCAGGTATATCGAGAAGCCGGGTGATACTTTCAACGAGCCGTGCAGGAGAGAACGGTTTACGGAGAAATAGAGCTTGATCCTTAACAAAACTGGCGATGACGTCGGCGGCATCGGGATGCCCTGACATCACGATGATCTTCAGCTCAGGACGTTCGACCAGCAGTCGGCGGGCCAGCTCGTCTCCATTTAGGTCCGGCATTTTCCAGTCGGTGACCAGTACGTCGATGGGAGTCGGGAACTCCGTGCTGATCTTGCTCGCTTCGGAGCCGGAATGGGCCTGGAGTACGCGATACCCTCGGCGGGTCAGATCCATTTCGAAGAGCAGGGTGATCGCCGATTCATCGTCGGCTAGCAGGATCGTCGTTTTTCTCGCAGAAGAAGATTCGGGCGTCATGATGTGAGGCATATTACCCCAGAGGCTCCGATCGACCTAATGAAAACGTATTTGGCGAGATATGTGATGGGAGCCCGGCTCGGCTGGAAGGGATGCGGGTTAAGGCGTTCTGCTTTTCTTCTACTGTGGCAACAGTTTGCGGTGCGCATCCTTTGCCGATCGAGCGGGGATCCACAGAGATTCCGGCAGGATGGAAGGCGGAAACTGACCAAGGTGGCGCTCCTCTCAGTGACTTCCCCCTATTTCCTTTCCCTGGCCGGGCGGGGCGAATCTTTGGCTTCGGCATGGCTCATAGAATCATGTCAGGGTACACGACCGTCACGCACGCCGGTATTGCGACACTTCGTCGCTGCCCTATAGGCGTGCGTGAGGACAATGTGAGTGATCAGTAGCAGTAGAGGAATCGCGCATCATGCCGATGTCGAAGATTCGGCCCGTACGGCCGAACCTCTTTCCTCACGCCCCGTGGCATTTCTTATATTTCTTCCCGCTTCCGCAGGGGCAGGGATCGTTGCGGCCGACCTTGTCATCGGCCCGATGCGCGGGGGGCGGCCCTGCAACCGGTTCGTCACCGCGATTCAAGGTGAGTTTAGGCTGAGGGCGTGAGATGACAGGGGGGGCCGGAGGTGGGGTTGGGGTTTCCCCTTCGCTTGTCTGGCGCACGGCCTGCACATGGAACAATCGGTCCAGCGTATCGGATTTAATCCGTTCCATCATGCCGGCGAAGAGGTCGAATCCTTCGCGCTTATACTCGATCAACGGGTCTTTTTGTCCGTAGCCGCGGAGGCCGATCCCATCGCGCAGGTGATCCATGCCGAGCAAGTGATCCTTCCAGTGATGGTCGATGACCTGGAGCATGAAGGTCTTTTCCAGGAACCGCATCAATTCCGGCCCTAACTCCTGCTCTTTCCGTGCATAGGCTTCTCGAACCTGGGCATGCAGGTCTTCCACAAGGGCATCGCGGCCCATGTCCCGGAGCGACTCTCCGCCCGCCTGGCTGCCGCGGGTGATGTCGATGCCGAACTGGCTGTGCATCATCTCTATCAAGCCCTTGATGTCCCATTCTTCCGGGTACTGTTCGGCCGAGCAATAGATGTTCAAGGATGAGTCCACCACCCCTGCCATCATATCTTGAAGGTCTGCAGTCAGGTTCTCTCCGCTCAGCACCGCCCGGCGATGGCGGTAGATGACCTCGCGCTGCTTGTTCATGACGTCGTCGTATTCAAGCAGCTGTTTACGGATTTCAAAATTGTGCGCTTCGACCTTTTTCTGCGCGTTCGCGATCGCGCGTGTGACCATTCCATGCTCGATAGGGACGCCTTCTTCCATGCCGAGCTTGAGCATCATTTGCGAGACTCGCTCTGAGGCGAAGATGCGCATCAGATCGTCTTGCAACGACAGGTAGAAGCGGGACGTGCCCGGATCGCCCTGGCGGCCGGCCCGGCCGCGAAGCTGATTGTCGATCCGGCGGCTCTCATGCCGTTCGGTGCCCAGGATGTGGAGCCCGCCGAGCGCCAGAACCTCCTGCTTGTTCTTCTCGCAATCACTGCGAATTTCTTCGTAGAGCGAAAGTTTGCGGGCGTCCGGCATATTCTCTTCCCGATAGAGCACCTGTTTGTAGGTGAAGTCGGGGTTGCCGCCCAGCAGAATGTCGGTGCCGCGCCCCGCCATGTTTGTGGCGATCGTGACGGCGCCCTTGCGCCCGGCTTGGGCGACGATCTCGGCTTCGCGCTCATGCTGCTTGGCGTTGAGCACGTTGTGTTTGATGCCGTTGCGGCTCAAGAGGCCGGCGAGTTTCTCGGACTTTTCGATCGAAATCGTACCGACGAGCACCGGTTGCCCGCGCTCATGGCACTCCCTGATTTCTTCGACGATGGCCGCGAATTTTTCCTTTTCCGTCCGGTAGACGACGTCGGCATAGTCGAGCCGAACCATCTTACGGTTCGTCGGCACCACATTCACGTCGAGGTTGTAGATTTTTGCGAACTCGGCGGCTTCGGTGTCCGCGGTGCCGGTCATGCCGCTGAGTTTCTTGTACATCCGGAAATAATTCTGGAAGGTGACGGATGCGAGCGTCTGATTCTCGTTGGCGATCTTCACGCCCTCTTTGGCCTCGACGGCCTGGTGCAGCCCGTCGCTCCACCGGCGGCCGGGCATCAGCCGCCCGGTAAACTCGTCGACGATGATGACTTCCCCGTCTTTGACGACGTAGTCTACGTCGCGCTTGTAGAGCGCATAGGCCTGCAAGGCCTTGACGACATGATGGACGAGATCCATGTTGGCCGGATCGTACAGATTGTCCACGCCGAGCAGCTTTTCGACACGCGCGTTGCCGTCGTCCGTGAGCGATGCCGTTTTGGTCTTTTCTTCGATCGTATAGTCTTGTTCCGGTTTCAGCTGCGGAATGACCGCGTTGATCCGATAGTAGAGGTCGGTGGTCTGATCGGTCGGACCGGAAATGATCAACGGCGTGCGGGCTTCGTCGATGAGGATGCTGTCCACCTCGTCCACGATGGCGAAATTCAGCTCGCGCTGGACGCATTGGCGCAAATCGTTGACCACCAGGTTGTCGCGCAGATAATCGAATCCGTATTCGTTATTCGTGCCGTACGTGATGTCGGCGCGGTAGGCCTCGGGCCTGGAGCAAGGCCTGAGGTGTTGCAGTCGCTTGTCGGACGCCTCGTAGGTCGGATCGAACATGAAGGAGGCATCGTGTTGAATGATGCCGGTGGACAAGCCCAGCGCATGGTACAGCTGGGCCATCCATTGCGCGTCGCGCTTGGCGAGATAATCGTTGACGGTGACGAGATGGGCGCCCTTGCCTTCGAGCGCATTCAAATACACCGGCAAGGTGGCGACCAGGGTTTTCCCTTCACCGGTTTTCATTTCCGCGATCCGGCCCCTGTTCAGGATCATGCCGCCGATGAGCTGGACATCGAAGTGCCGCATATTGAGCACGCGGCGGGACATCTCCCGGCAGACGGCGAAGGCTTCCGGCAGGATGTCGTCCAGGGTCGCCCCGGCCTCCAGGCGTTTCTTGAATTCCTGTGTCTTGTCCGCGAGAGCTTCCTTGGAAAGGGGGGTGAGGCCGGATTCCAGGCTGTTGATCCGCTCGACGATCGGAAGGAGCGCCTTGATTTCACGGTCGTTTTTGCTGCCGAAGATCAAATTGAGAACTTGTGTGACCATATCACCGCAACTTTAGTGGTTGTGTTGTGTCGTAACGCTTCGATGGTTCAGAAACTAACCGACGCAGTATACACAATCTGTTCGATGAATCCTATAATTAGCAGAGGCGTGGCGGTCCAACTACCGGCTTGACAGAGCTTGTGAAGGTCCACTACTATTTCAGCCATAGTAGTGTTGGCTGTTTTCCTGATCGTCTACCGATGAATTACCCAGTCCGTAAATTCATCTCAATTGTGTTGGTGCTGTGTGTGTTGTCCGTTGGCGGCTTGGCGCAGGCGCAAGCGGCGGAACATGCCGGACACCATGCTCAGCATCAAGCAGCCACCCACGGCACCCTGCTCTGCTCCTGGATGTGCGCCGCTGGGACGGTCCTTGACAGTGCGACGGTTCTGATTCCGACCGAACGCAGTTCGGTGGCACTCGTTTCGCTTTTTCGTCCTGCAAATCCTTCAGTTGAGCCCTGCCAGATCGCTCCCAGCCGTGCTCCTCCGTCTTTCTCTTTGTAGTAATTGCTGTCGTTCATTGATCCAAAGACTGCTCACTTCCGTCTTCCATCAGATCCGGAAGAGGCTGGCGAGGATCAAGGAGGCTGAAACAATGCTCAGGGAGAAAGGTCTCATATCATCATGGCAGGGAAACGGTTCATCCTCGGATTCATTCTCGCTGTAGCCAGCGTCTCTTTTTCATGGTTTCACGTCCAGACGGCCCAGGCGTCCTGCGGGGCAGTCACGTGCTTCGTCGTCATCGGATCGCAGCAACAGGTGCCTCAAGCAGGCCTGTTGACGTTCAACACGATCTACAATTACACGCCCATGCGGCTGCTGGATGGGACTACCGGCGTGATCCCCGCGATCGATCAACACGATCAGCGAATGATCCTGGACCACCACCGGGAGATCAGAACCATTACGCAGACGGCCACCTTTGATTTGAATTACGGCATCACCGATCGCTTGGGTATCCAGGTGACGATTCCCTATTTGTGGCGGACACATAAGCACATCGATGGGTTAGGGGAGGAAAATGGCGGCAGGGGGGAACTTGTCCCATTTAAGGATAACGGGATCGGTGATGTCACCTTCACGGGGAAATACAACATTCTGCCGACTCTGCGGAGCATGATCGTTGCGGGATTCGGCGTGCAGGTGCCGACGGGCAATACGGAGGCCCTCGATGCGGCAGGCCACACCATGGAGGCGCCAGGGCAGCTAGGCCGGGGACAGGTGGGGCTGATCGGATCGCTCTATCAAACCTACGAGCTGATCCCTCATCGGCTCAACCAGTTCTTCTACGGCAGCTATCGCCATACGTTTCGGAATAACGACGGGTACCAGTTCGGCGACGAATACAATTTGAATCTCGGGGCCAATGGAGTTCCGCTCGAAAGTGCGCCCTGGCTGGCGCTGACCGGCCAATTCACCTGGCGGTACTTGGTGCATGACAACATGAGCGCGTCGCTGGAACGATCGAGAGTCCCAAGCGATGGGGGGGTCCCAGGTGACACGATCATACTCGACCCTGCGATTTTGAACCGCAGCGTGCCCAATACCGGCGCGACCTATTTCGCGTTTTCACCCGGGTTTCAGGCGAGTCTCGACGGCCTCATCGATTCGCCATTGACAAAGATGTCGTCCGTCTATTTTTATGCACAACTACCGATCATGCGGGATTCCAACAACAACCTGGCGCAGGGGACGAGCTATATCTTCGGGTTTACCCGGTCGTTCCAGTTGACGCAGGCCGGTTCATAACAGGATGCTGAAAATGGCCGCCAGCTTTGTTCTCGCGTCGCTCAGAGGCTTAACGTACCGAAGCGTACGCTTCGCATCTTCGCTCGCTGCGGCCTCGCTGGACGGCCATTTTGAATATCCTGAAGTTGGTAGGAACATCGAATGATAGATGTGGAGGCAACGATGAGGAGAAAGAACAACTATAGCCAACTGGCGGGGGTATTGCTCGTAGCCATTCTTGCGGTGGCCGTCAGCGGCGGTCTCGCATGGAGCATGGGATCGCGGGTTCCGGTGGTCGGGGCCCCCGCCGAGGATTTTCGCTTGGCTGATTTGGAAGGCAAGCAGCAGAGCCTCAGTCAGTATCGAGGGAAGGTCGTCCTGGTGAATTTCTGGGCTACCTGGTGCAAACCCTGCACGACGGAGATGCCGGCGATGCAAGCCACCTACGACAGACTTCGGGATAAAGGGTTTGTCGTGCTGGCGATCAACGAACTGGAAGACGATGCGAAAGTCCGTGAACACATCAAACAGCACGGCCATACGTTCCCCGTCTTGATGGATCGGGAGAACAAGGTGGCGAATCAGTTCGGCGTGTTTGGATTACCGGTGAGCGTGTTCATCGATGAGAAGGGCGTCGTCCAGGAATACATCAAGGGTGGACTATTGACTGAGCAACTGATTCTTGATGTGGTGGCCAAGATTCAGAAGCATGAGCCGATGAAAGCGGCGTCGCTTCATTAATACGTGAACGAACAGATACGATGTCTTTTGTGAAACGACCCCGTCTCGTGTGGGCTCTTCTGGTCTGTCTCGTTCTGACGAACGGGTTTATGGCTGCGCCCAGCGTGGCCCATGCTGAGCACCACAGTACCCATCATGATGCCGGAACGCATGCCAGCGGAATCTGCGCCTGGTTCTGCGCGTCGGGGCAAGGGGTTGAAGCTTCGTCCGTCCGTCTCACCTCGGTACTACAGTTGGTCGGCCCATCAGGGGATATCTCTGCCGACCCGATCGTCCTTCTGTTTTCTTCTGATCTTTTCGCCCGCGGTCCCCCGGTTCTCTCTCTCTAACAATCACTCGTTCATATAGTTGCAAACTCGGGAATGCCTGTGTGCGCCCGGGTGCGCGTTCTCACGTCGTAAGACGAGAAAGACGATTTGCGATGGCTAAGAAACTGCCACCCCGCTTGGGGGTATCTCTTTGTGTGTTCGCCGTGGCGACGGCGTTCGTCGGACCACTCCCTGCGGATGCGTCCTGCGGCTCGGTCAGCTGTTTTGTCGTCATCGGGTCTCAACAGCAGGTGCCGATGAAGGGACTGCTGACCGTGAACCTTATATACAACTACACGCCGATGGAAGCACCGGCTGGGCAGGGTGGGAGTATTCCGTTTGCCAATCAAGGCGCCAAGACGCTGACCCTGGCCAATTTGAATGTAGACCGGATCGCGACAACCACCCGCACGGCGACCCTGGACCTAAACTATGGCCTGACGGAGCGACTTGGACTACAAATTGCGATTCCGTACAAGCATGTGGAGTCTGATGCCCAAATCGGAGGCCTCACGCCTGTGCCCTACAGTGAGCGGGGACTCGGCGACATTCGCGCCATGCTGAAATACAACGTGCTGCCAACTCTGCGGAGCATGCTGGTGCTGGGGGTGGGTGCCGATTTCCCGACCGGCAGCTACGGCCGGGTTTCACAGGGTACGACTTTGGCCGAATCGACTCTGCAAATCGGCAGGGGAAATTTCGGCCTGATTCCCATGATCTATCAAACCTACGAACTGATTCCTCATCGGGTGAATCAGTTTGCGTTGGCCAGCTACCGGCACACTTTCAAGAACAGCGACGGTTATCAGTTTGGCGACGAAGTCAACCTCAGTGCGGGGCTCAATATCATCCCGCTCGAACAAACTCCGTGGCTGACACTGACACAGCAGGTCAACTTCCGCTGGATGCAGAATGACGCCATGGACGCCGCCCTCTTTCAGTTCAATCCAACAACAGGGACACCCAACCTGCTCGATCCGACGATCAAGTTTCGGGCGATCCCTACCACGGGCTCGATGTACGTGGCCTATTCGCCCGGGATTAATTTGAATCTATTGGATGTCGCGTCGTTCTATTTCATCGCGCAGATCCCTATCCACCGAGACTTCAACGGCAATCTGGAACAGCAGATCAGCTATATCTTTGGTCTGACCAGATCGTTTCAGGTGTTCGGCGGGTCGTAAACGTGACGGTTGGATGAGATGTTTGGTCAACTTGTACAGATGCGATCGATGAATGGGCGGGTGAGAGGTGTCCGCGCGATCGCGGTGATCTGTGTTGGGCTATGGTTAGCCGGCTCTGTGACCGTGACGCAGGGCACCCTGGCGCCGCAATCGGCCGCGCCACATTGTCCGGAAGGACAGACTCAGAGCAGTCAGCACAGCCACAATCATTGTGCGTGGCACTGTGATGGAATTGACACTCCTATCTCTACCGGCCGTAGTGGGAGTTCATCCCCTGCTCCGGCCGGCTATCTCATAGGTTCATTCGCTCAGACACCCCTCTCCATCGCGTTGAGTGCGGGGATGGCACCTCGAGGGCCTCCTCAATTCGCTGCGCTGTTCATGTAGACAGATCTGTTATCAGGACAGAAGTTGAGGCCTCCGCGAAGGAAGCATTAACAACGAGGAAGGAACGAGCCATGCGATCTATGATCAATCGACAACCATTTTTTTTATCCTGTGCAACGAGAGGGGTGCTTGGGCTGGCGCTTATCGGTCTTGCCGGCTGTACGGCCGGAGAGTCCTCCCCTGGAACGGTGACGACCGGCGGCAGCGCAGCGTTACAGGGGCCTCTGGTGTTTGTGAATAACACAGGCAATGCGAATGCGGGCAGCCGAACTTTGTCAACCATTGCCTTGAGAGGCGATTCCGGCAACTCAGTGCTCGGGACAATCGGACCAGTCGTTTTTGGCGATCTCGCGTTGGGCGATATGCAATTCTCATTAGGCGAATGGACGTTTCTTAATGTCAGTGGACTAGGTAATCCCAGTGCCACCAGCATGACTCAGGTGGGGACTCAGGTTGCCACGATTGATCCGCTCACTGGGGCGATTCCAGTTCATGAGATTAATCTCACAACAGGAACCCGGCCTGTCCATATCTACCGTGACCCAACGGATCAAGAGGTAATGTGGTCAATGAACGATGGGTTGCCAGCTTCAGTTACCAACGCTCCAGTTGGGGCGACACCCGGTGATGATCTCGTCAATTGTAATAACCCTGCACGAGTTGATGGTCCTATTGAGGGGGGATCGGTTACGATTCTCCACAACTCGCATCTTGGGCCTGGTGCGACTCCGCCGACCGTCGAACGAACCGTTTGTGTGCTTGCTGATGGGCATAAGGTGACGGCATTTTCCCAACCGACAACGAGCCGACCAACTCTCCCAAGATTGGTGTTTGTTTCCAGTACCACTGCTGGAGAAATTGCTGTGATCGACAATACACCACGTCCAGGGCTGGACCCGGACTGGCGCCTCGTCAACCGGATTGATCTATGTGATCCGGTAAAGGAAGCGTTGCGTCCTGTGCCGGCGACTTGCAATAACGAATCATCCACGCCGCTCACCACGGCGTTTACGCCGAACAACTCGAACCCTCACGGTATCAGATTTTCACAGTGGACAGGCATGGTCTACAGCATTCAAGAGAATTACCGGACTATTGTTGAGATAGACCCCGCGTCATTGGTATCAACTCAGACGGTCGATCTTTCGGGCACAAACTACACAGCCTTTGGCATTTCCCCCAATGGTCGATTTCTGTTACTTCGCGGGAGTGCGACTGGTTCAGTTGGAACTAGGTTGGGTGTAATCGATTTGGCGACTCCCAATCCTCGTGCCATTACAGACCTCACAATTCCTGAATTGGACGGAGCCTCACCTGGAGGTTTCAAGTTTTCACCAGATGGAAGGCGCTTTTATCTCCTAGCGGGCACTGCGTCAACGACGAAGAGAGACCACCTATTTGCTTTCGATTCTACGAGCCTGACGGCGAATCCTCCCACACTGACACTGCTCCAGGACATTGGCCTTATTTCGACCGCCACGGGCGACCATTCCTTTGATGTGCTGGTGCAACGGCCAACCGGCGCGCCAGTTGGGACTCCTGCAGAAGCAAGACATCTCGTCGTGTCGAATAAGGCCGACAATTCTGTTTCTATCATTAATGCGACAGACCATCTGATCAAACAAACGGTTAGAGTGGGAACCAACCCTGGTGCGGTGTTGGTGTATTACCCCGGTGCGGCCGCTGCTGGTAATCAGGCTACATCGTCGCTGACCGGCGGTCAGCCTTCGGTTCCGGTGAGTCTGCCTGAGAGGCTCGACGATCACGGCATGCCGGAGTAGTGCCGCGCTTGATGCCTTGTGTGTATTCTGGGCCAAAGGGGGCAGGAAAGCCTGCCCCCTTCCTTCCCCTGGCTGTAACGAATTTTGTACCATGAAGAGAACGATTGAAGATGGTGTGGGCGGTGGTCCTTCTGCTAGACTCCCGGAGACATAAGGCATAGAGAGAACCGATCCGAAGCCGACCCATGATGCACTCGGTCATCACTAACGCCCGCCAATGTAACAAGGTCCAGTGATGAATCGTGTGCTCTTATACCCAAGAACCCTTCTACATCTCCGTCCGCTACAGCTGCTTGCCCTGATTCGGACTCGATTGTTTCCAGCTGCAACGAAGATTGGACCGATTCGTGGTGTGAGTCTGAGGCCGGGCGTCGGACTCAACCCGTGCCTTCCGCCTTCCCGCCCTGCCGGGCGGGATCGTTCATTCTGTTTCCTCAATCAGGAAAAAAGCTTTCCCGGCGATGGCGTCGATTGGGCCTGTCAGGATATGCCGCGGCAGTGGCGGCGTGCCTTGCATGGATTCGGCTATCTGTTCGATCCGGACCGATCGCACACGGTGAAGGTCCAGCTGATTTCGGAGTGGATTGCGAAGAATCCTTTGGGCAAGGGTGACGGGTGGGAGCCGTCTGTCTTGTCCGTGCGTATCGTCAGCTGGATCAAGTTCTTCCTGAGGCATGACAAAGTTGTGCAGGATTTATGGAGGCACAGCCTCTATGCGCAGGCGGCATGGCTTGAGCAGAATATCGAGCGGCACATTCTGGCGAATCACTATCTCAAGAATGCCGTGGCTCTTTTTTTTGCCGGAATGTATTTCGAAGGGGAGAATGCCGACCGGTGGCTCAAGCAGGGTTGGAAAATGCTCTTGGGAGAATCGAAAGAACAGTTTCTCGCGGACGGCGGTCATTATGAACGAAGTCCCATGTACCATTCGATCTGTGTGTGCGACTATCTGGATGTCTTGAATCTCCTCCAGAGTTCACGACCGGTGCTTGAAGGTGAGGAGATTGCGCATCTTCGGCGAACCGTGGCATCCAGCCTCGATTTTCTTCATGGCATGGTGTTCCCGGACCAGGACATCCCACTGTTTAACGACGCTGTTTTCGGGGTGGCGCCGTCTCCTTTGCAACTCTTCAATTACGCGCACCGAGTGATGGGTTATCACACTCCTGTCGTGCCCACGGGACAGACCCTGTCTGAGTGGCCGGGGAGCGGGTATTACGTCTGCCGCAACGGGGAGGACATGATCATTATCGACTGTGGCGCCATCGGCCCCGACTATCAACCCGGTCATGCTCATTGCGATACCCTTAGCTTTGAATTGGTCATCGGCGGGCGACGCGTCATTGTCGACAGCGGTGTCTTTGACTATCAACTGAGCGAGGAGCGAGCCTATGCTCGAAGCACACGCGCGCATAACACGGTTGTTGTCGATGGGAAAGAACAGTCGGAAATGTGGGAGGTGTTTCGCGTGGCGCGCCGGGCGAAGCCGCTCTCGGCGATCTTCAAGAAGCAGTCGGATGGTACGGTGCTATTCGAGGGAGCCCACAACGGGTATGCGAAATTGAGAGGCAAGCCGATCCATAAGAGACACATCGTCTATGATGGGCAAGGCAGCTGGGTCATCAAAGATACGCTGCAGGGCAGCGGGATGCATCGCATGGACAGTTACCTTCATATCCATCCAGACTTCCATATCATCCGGATGGGGGCCTGTATTGCGATCAAGGCTCAGAGCGGCCATACCATTGCGATGGTCGATGTATTAGGGCCGGCCGATACGAGGTTGGAACAGGGGTGGTATTTTCCGGAGTTCGGCGTGAAACATGAAAATAATGTGATTGTATTTTCCTGTTCGCAGGAAGCTCCGTTCGGCCTGAGTTATCGGATCAGGAAGATGCCGGGTCAGCAGTAGAAAACGGGGAGAGAGGCCGCTTCCTCATTGCGGATGGTGAGCCAGATACGCCCGCCAGCCGCCGTACTTGGTGATCTCCCGGTGCCCCTCGACGAGCGCCGGTTCACCCAACACACCCAAGACAATACTTCCGTCTTCCAGCCGCACCTTGCCGATGCACAGACCGGGTGGTTCGTTCAGTAAGATTCCCGCCAGTCCGGCAGGGGGAACAGACCAGACTTCGACTGCGACCTTGACCCCGGTCCCATCCGTCACACGCAGCATCGCAGGGTGGTCGTCGTTAATCGTCCAGAGCCGATACGCCGCTTCAGTCTTCGTCTCCCGGACAAACGTGGCCTTGGCTGCCACCATGTTGGGGTTGAGCTTGAGCCCCCGCATCAGCGTACCATTGACCGCCAGCAGCACATCGCTCTGGCTCATGCGGCACCCCCGGCGTAGGCTTGCCGGAGAGACGCGATGAGACGATCCGCAGTGGTCACCCAGCCGACAATTCCCCCCTGCGATTGGATCATGCGGACCGTCGCCTGTTTGAAATCGGGGAAATAGCTTTCGGTTCCGTCTTCAACTAAGAGACATTCGTATCCGCGGTCGTTGGCTTCTCTCATGCTGGTTTGGACACAGACCTCGGTGGTGACGCCGGTGAAGACGAGATGGGTGATCCCAAGGGCTTTCAGGCGCTCTTGAAGATTGGTGGCGTAGAATGCCCCCTTGCCCGGCTTATCAATGACGAGTTCGCCGGCTTCGGGGCGCAATTGTGGAATGATGTCGTTTCCCGGTTCTCCCAATACGAGAATCCGTCCCATCGGGCCGGGATCCCCGATGCGCAATGTCGAGTCTCCGCGCAGCTTCTTGGCCGGCGGGCAATCCGACAAGTCGGGGCGGTGCCCCTCCCTGGTATGAATCACCGGCAGACTCAATTCGCGGAAGGTCTTGAGGAGTGCGGCCACGGTCGGCACGATCTGTTGCAGGTGTTCGACTCGGTTGCCCAGCGCTGCGCCGAACCCGCCTGGCTCGATGAAATCGCGCTGCATGTCGATGATCACCAGCGCCACTCGTGCGCCAGAGCCGCGCGGCGGCAGGGAATAGGGATAGGGAGAAGCCGGAACTGTGCTCATGTGCCGTGTCCTGTCATGTGCCGTCCGATCAGCGCGAGATCGGCGCCGGACGACGTGGTTTCATAGACCAGCTGACCGTTGAACATGACGACCACACGGTCGGCCAGTTCCAGGATCTCATCGAGATCTTCGCTGACTAAGAGGACTGCTGTGCCCCGGTTGCGCGCAGCGACGATCTGCAGCCGAATTTCTTCCGTCGCCAGAAAGTCCAATCCAAAACAGGGATTGGCCACGACCAGGATTTTCACTTCCGCCGAGAGTTCACGGGCCAGGACTGCTCGCTGGACATTGCCTCCCGAGAGAGACTGGATCGGTGTGTCGGGATAGGGCGGTTTGATGTTGTAGCGTTCGATCAGGCCGTACGCGCTCCGGCGTAGCGCAGGGCGGTTCATGAGCCAGCCGCCCACGGCGTGCGGTTCCATATCGAAGTTGCGGAATGCCAGATTCTCCGCCACACTCATGCGCCCGACACAGGTATTCTGCAGAGGCTCCTCCGGGAGGCAGAACATCTTATGCCGCATGATGTTGTCACGGGTCGGCTGGTAGAGTTCATCATGCACGTGGATGGTGCCGGCCGTGGCCGGCCGTTGGCCGGCCAGCACTTCCACTAACTCGCGCTGCCCGTTTCCTGAGACGCCGGCGACCCCGACGATCTCACCTTCATGAATCGTCAAATGGACGCCCCGGACGACTTCGACGCCGATGTCGTCATTGACGCGAATGTCACGCAAGAGCAGCTTCGGCGTCTTGGTCGAATTCTCGATCCGCTGCTTTGGCTTGGCCGTGATCTCGGACCCCACCATCATTTCCGCCATCTGGGAAATCTTCATCTCCGAGACCTTGCCGGAGC
Source organism: Nitrospira sp. SG-bin2 (assembly GCA_002083405.1). Lineage (GTDB taxonomy): Bacteria > Nitrospirota > Nitrospiria > Nitrospirales > Nitrospiraceae > Nitrospira_D. Next base: position 148,139 of record LVWT01000022.1, read on the forward strand.
CGGCAAATTGTCCTTTCCGGAGCACGGTCACTTCGTCCGCGAACGCCGCCACCTCGCGAAGTTTGTGGGTGATGATCAACACGCTCAATTGCTGTGCCAGGGTCATGGCGCGGAGATGTCCCAGGACTTCGTCCGCCTCGTGCGGCGTCAGGACGGACGTCGGTTCGTCTAAAATGAGGATGCGGTTGCGCAGCGCCAGCTGCTTGAGGATTTCGACTTTCTGCTTTTCCCCTGCGGCAAGGGAACTGACGAGGGCGGTGAGCGGAACTTGGAACGGCATCTGCGCCATGAACTGCGTCAGCTGATCCTGTTCCTCTTTCCAGTTGATGACGGGATTGAGGCGGGCTTTCGAGATCACCAGATTTTCAAGCACTGTCATGTTGGGAATGAGTGTGAACTGCTGATAGACCATTCCGATCCCGAACGTCTGCGCGTCGCGCGGGCTGCGAATCGTGACCTGTTGCCGGTCCAGGAGAATCTCTCCCCCATCCGGGCGGTAATAGCCCATGATGCATTTCACCAGAGTGCTCTTGCCGGCGCCGTTCTCGCCAAGCAGGGCATGAAACCGGCCGGATCGGAGATGGAGATGGACATCCTTCAGGGCGGTAAGCGGCCCGAACCGTTTGGTGATACCGCGCGCCTCCAGATCCGGAGGAACCGGATTCGTCATGACAGTGCCTCGATGAGGGCATCCGATTTCGCCACGGCACCGAACACGCCGCCCTGCATCTTGATCATCTTCAGGGCTGCCTGGTGGTTTCCGTAATCGGTCGCCCCGCAACAGTCTTCCAGCAACAGACATTCGAAGCCCCGGTCATTGGCCTCGCGCATGGTCGTGTGGACGCACACATCGGTCGTAATGCCCGCCAAGAGGATATTGGCGATGCCGCGCAGCCGTAACAGCATTTCCAAATCGGTCGCCCAGAACGACCCTTTGCCGGGCTTGTCGATGACGGGTTCGCCGGCTTTCGGAGCGAGTTCTGGGATGATCTCCCACCCCGGTTCTCCTCGCACGAGGATTTTCCCGCAGGGGCCGGGATCGCCGATGCCGGCGCCGATACGGCGGCTGCGCCAACGTTTGTTCTCGGGCAGGTCCGACAAGTCGGGCCGGTGTCCCTCTCTGGTGTGGATGACGTGCATGCCGATGGTCCTGGCTTTCGACAAGACTTTCAGGATGTGTGCGATCGGGGCGCGGGTGAGGGAAATGTCGTAGCCCATCTTGTCGACATAGCCACCTTTGCCGCAGAAATCGGTCTGCATGTCGATGATGAGAAAGGCGGTATTCTCCGGCCTGAGATCGCCGTTGAATGGGTAGGGATAGGGATCGGCTTTGACATATGTGCTCATAAGTCACCTCTCAAGAGTCTGTGAATTTATGGTTGTCATCGGTCATGTGCCATGCGCTACCGGGTCACCGTGAGTTCATGCGGCACTCCTGTGAGACTGCGCCGTGGAGAACAGGTAACGATCATCACCGCCAACGTCATGATGTACGGGATTGCATTGAAGATATAATATCCGCCTGTGATACCCACGGACTGCAGGGAAGGGCCCAAGGCCGCCGCCCCTCCCCACAGGAGGGAGACCCAGAGGCAGCCGACCGGCTTCCAGCGGGCAAAGATGACCAGCGCCACCGCCATCAACCCTTGGCCGCTCGAAAGGCCTTCGCTCCAATTGAACGGGTAGTAGAGCGAGAGATACGACCCGCCTACTCCAGCGAGAAATCCTCCCAGGGCGGTGCTCATGATCCTGATGCGATCGACCGGTAATCCGAGGGCGCGCGCCGCATCCGCGCTCTCGCCGACGACCCGTACTTTGAGCCCCCAGGCCGTGTGCTTCAACATCCACCCCAGTGCGACCGCCACGACGATTCCTAACAGGAACAGCGCGTTGATCTGCAGGGCTGCGGTCAGTTGCGGCACATCGCTCCAGCCTCCGAGATCGATGGAGGGGAGTCGAGGAGCGGACGGTTGGATGTAGGGTTTCCCCAGAAAAAAGGCCAGCCCGGTGCCGAACAGCATCATCGCTATGCCCACGGCGATGTCGTTGACGCGCCGGAAACTGCACAGCCAGCTGTGCAGCGCGCCGAGCACCATGCCGGCCAGCCCGGCGCATAGAACTCCCAGCCATGGAGATCCGCTGCGCAGTGCGACGGCATAGCCCGTCATCGCGCCCATGACCAGCGTGCCTTCAAGGCCCAGATTGATGCGGCCGCTTTTTTCTGTCAGGCATTCACCCAGCGAGACAAAGAGAAAGGGCGTGCCGATACGAATTGCTCCTCCGAGCACCGCGATGAGGACGCCCCACCAACCGACTTCCATTAGACGGCTCCTTCCTTTGGCATTCGTGAAAAACGTCCATACAGCGTTTCGCTGAACAGAATGACGAGGAAGATGATGCCCTGCATGACGAGCACGGTCGCATCCGGCAGCTCATGTACCCGCTGTAACAATCCGCTGCTCGCCCGGATTCCCCCCAACAGGACGGCGACCGGTATGATGGCCAGGGGATTGTTGCGCGCCACGAAGGCGACGAGAATGCCTGCATAACCATAGTTCGCGTTGAGCGTATCGTTGGCCCTGCCGTGGATGGCCGCAACTTCGACCATGCCCGCTAATCCGCCGGCCGCCCCCGCCACGCAGCACACGATGAGAATCAGCCGCCCGACCGGCAACCCGGCGATTTGTGCGGCGCGCACGTTGCCTCCCGCGATTTGGGATGAAAAGCCGAAGACCGTGCGGTGCATGAGAAACCACGAGAGGACGCAGGCCACGATGCCGAATGCCAACCCCCAATGGAGGTCCGTTCCGGGGATGAGGCCGATCATATTGGCCTCTCCGATATGATGGGTCGAGGGATGATTGAGGCTCTCCGGATCTCGAAATGTGCTGGTGACGAGATGGTTCAGCAATGCGATCGCAATATAATTCAGCAACAGGCTGCTGATCGTCTCATTCACGGCGCGATAGTGCCGCAGCGCCCCGCCGATGGCGAGCCAGATCGCGCCAGCCGCCATGCCGGCGAGCGCCATGGTCGTCAGGACGACCATGGGAGGAGCGTCGGGGATGGTCAGGGCTGCGATGGCCGCAAAGAGACCGCCCATGACCACGGCCCCCTCTCCGCCGATAATAATCAGCCCCAGATAACCGGGAAGCGCCGTGCAGAGGGCCGTCAGCATCAACGGGGCCGCTCGGATCAGCGTGTTTTGCCAGGAGAACGATGTCCCGAATGCGGCTCGGTACATCGTCTGATAGACCTCGAACGGATCCGCTCCAGCCGCGGCCACAAAGGCGCCGAACAGCACCATCGAGACCGACAGGGACCCGACGATGATGAGAAACGGCTCCAGCGCCTTGTTCAGGGTGTGCGGCATGCCGTCGCTCATGACTTGGTTGAGCCGATGACTCCTTCCACCAGCCAATCCATGCTTTCCAGCCAGATATCCGTCTGGACATGTTCTTTTCCGGCTGCGATCACGACGCGGCCCGTATTGTCCTTGATCGGCCCCTTGTACACGACCATCGAGCCGCTCATGAATTTCGCCTTCGCGGCCTCGGCTTGAGTACGGACGGCTTCGGTCACGGTTTGGTGATAATCCGAGACCTTTACAAGTCCTTCCTTCAAGCCGCCTCGTATGAGGTGAGGAATCGGCTCGCCTTTGCGGATTAGCTCGGCGTAGTCCATGTAAACCTTGGCCCAATTCCATTCAGCTCCGGTGAGGTACCCACGCGGCGCCAGCTTGGCCTGATTGCAATGGTAGCCCGTGCAATAGATGCCCCGCTTTTCGGCTGTGGTGATGACGACTTTGGGGCTATCGACATGGCAGGTGATGACGTCGATCCCTTGGTCGACCAGGCTATTGGTGGCTTCTGCCTCGCGAACCGGCAACGACCAGTCGCCGGTGAAAATCACATTGGTCGTACAGTTCGGTCTGATGCTGCGCGCCCCCAACATATAGTTGTTGATGTTGCGCAGGACTTGTGGAATCGGTTTGGCCGCCACAAAGCCCAGCTTTCCGCTTTTACTCATGCCGCCCGCGACGATGCCGGCTACATACTGCGACTCATCGATGTAGCCGAAGTAACTGCCGACGTTCTTGGGGTGTTTCCCTTCCTGGTAGAGTCCGCCGCAATGCAGAAACTGGATGTTGGGATATTGCGGCGCGACCTTGAGAATGTGGGGGTCGAAATAACCGAAGGAGGTGGGGAAGATCACTTGCGCTCCGTCCAACTTGATCATGCTCTCCATGGTTTTCTGGACCTCGATGGTTTCCGGCACCTTTTCTTCATCGAAGGCCTTCGCCCAGTCGAGTTTGGCCACCGCGGACTTGCCTTCGAAGTGCGCCTGGTTATAGCCATAGTCGTCCCGAGGTCCGACAAAGATAAACCCCATCTTGACCTTGTCCGTTGCTCCCCAGGCCTGTCCGATCCAGTCGAACCGGCCCAACATTCCCAGCGCACCGGCAGCCGCGGTGCCTTGGAGTACTTGCCGTCTCGTAAGTTTTCGCGATGCAGCCATAGATCCTCCTCAATGCTGTAAGGTGGATGGTGTAGGACCGTCTCTGACAATGAACGTTCCGGTCTTGCCGGCCAGGGCGCGGCCGATATTGGGCGGATCGGTGATCAGTCCCATCCGCCCGCCGCCTTCCAAGAACTCGACCACCGCCTGAATCTTCGGCCCCATACTGCCCTTGTCGAATTGGTTGTCTGCGAGATGGCGCTTCGCGTCAGCGAGGGTCATGTGATTCAACCATTGCTGGTTCGGCCTGTTGAAATTGATGGCCACCTTCTCGACTCCCGTGGACACCATCAACAAATCGGCGCCGATGCCACGGGCGAGGAGACTTGATGTCAGGTCTTTGTCGATGACCGCTTCGACCCCGGTCAATCCGCCTTCTTCGCTCTCGATTACAGGGATTCCACCGCCGCCGCAGGCGATGACGACGAATCCGGCGCGAGCCAGTGTCTTGATCGCCGCCAGTTCGACGATGGTCTTCGGCAAAGGCGACGGCACCACCCGGCGCCAGCCGCGTCCTGCGTCCTCCTTGACCACCCACCCTTGACGGGAGGCGAGCCGGTGCGCGGTCTGTTCGTCCATATGAGATCCGATCGGCTTGGACGGGTCGGCAAATGCCGGGTCATGGGGGTCGACCAGGGTTTGCGTGATGATAGCCACGGCTTTCCGATCGAGTTTCTGTGTGCGAAATTCGTTATAGAGGGCTTTCAGAAACATGTATCCGATGCCCCCCTGCAGGTCCGCATCGGCATAATCCATCGGCACGGGAGGGACCTCCTCCAAGGCCAATTCTGAACGGCGCAGAATGAAGCCGACTTGAGGGCCGGTTCCATGGGTGATCACCACGTTCCATCCGGCCGCAATCATGTCCGCGATGTGATGGACGGTGAGGGCCGCTTCACGGCTTTGGTCGGGAATCGATTCGTGGTGTTTGTCCCGGATCAACGCATTGCCCCCGACCGCGACCACGGCAAGTTTGCCGGCGTGTTCCATGGTCACCTCCTTCGCGTTTACCGTTTGCCGCAGACACCCTCCGCCAGCGCGGACACTGCCTGTGTGAAACAGGCCAGGGGAGCTCGCGTGATACCGGCTCCGATCTGCCCGACTCCCGCCTCACGATGGGCGATTCCCGTATTGATGATCGGCAGAATGCCGGTATCGACGACTTTGCGGATGTCGATGCCGGCCGGCGAGCCGGCAAAATTCATCGGCGGCAGCGTAAACGCCTCATTGCGGCCGATCGTGATATGCGTCATTGCCATGGTGTTGTCGATCGCATCCTGCGGCGCGCCGCCGACGAACTTGACGATGGCCGGGGCCGCCGCCATTGCAAAGCCGCCGACACCGGCCGTCTCGGTGATCGCGCTGTCTCCCAGATCCGGCGCCGCGTCCGCCGTGGTGTAGCCGGGGAAAAAGAGTCCGTCCACGATCGGCGCCGGCGCGGTGAACCAGCGCTCTCCCGTGCCGCTGACGCGGATGCCGAATTCGACGCCGTTGCGCGCCATCGCCGTGACCATGCTGCTGTCGGGAACGCCGTGGGCGGCATCGAGCATGGCTTTACAGGCGGCCATGGAGAGATTCAAAAAGAAGTGATCGTTGCCGGCGACGAAGTCAACGGCTGCAGCGATGTCGGCCGACGGCGCGCGTGTCTTCAAGAGCGCTACGATCAGGCGCTTGAGGAACAGAGAGGATGCCGCGACATTGCGATTGTGCACCTCGTCGCCCATGTGCAGGGCTTGCGCCATCAAGGGTTTGAGATCGATGCCGCCGAGGATCTCAAGCCCGGCCCGCAATGTCGGCGCGAGCGTCTGTCCCATCCATCTGAGACGGTTGATCACATCCGGACCATTGGCGCCGAATCTGAGCGCCTTTCCGAGTCCCTCGTTGAAGTTGCTGAACGAGGGACGGTTATGTGTCGTATCGACGACCATCCACACCGGCATGGATGGGCTGATGGCGCCTGCCATCGGACCCACGGCGGTGTGGTGGTGGCAAGGTTCAAAGGCAATGTCGCCGCTGGAAGCCAAGGCAGCTGCGCCGGCCGTATCCTTCGCCCATCCTTCATAGAGAATGGCGCCGATGATGGCGCCCTTCATTGGGCCGCACATGTTTTGCCAGGCGATGGGAGGGCCGCCGTGCAGAATCATGCGTGTGCCCATGTCGGGGAGAACTTCGCGTGCGATGCCGATGTCCCGAAGAATCGGTTGAGCCGATTGATACAAGTCGAAGGCCGTTCGGTTGGCTGCTTCGACGGAAGGAAGGTTCACCAGCTGGGCCAATGCGCGAGCGACGTTCTGCTGTCCCTGAGCAGGCGGAGCCCATTCTATCTGTAGCGCGGCCCCGCCTGCCCTGGCGATCGATTCAGCGAAAGACGCCAGGCCGACGTTTAACACGTGCAGTTTTTCCTGAAACAACGCCTGCATCATGAAGACGCTCCAGCCTGGCCGGCCATTACGGCGGCGGCTGCCATACGTACCGCTTGAGCATTGCTCTCGACCAGGATCATGCCTGCACTCCGCAACGTGTCTTCCTGTTTGGACAGATCTTGCGGGTCCGATGCGGTCCCGCACACGAACCCGATCACGGCCAGCTGCCTACCGGCCTTCTTGGCCGAGCCCGTGGCCTGATGAAGTACCGGCGCCAGTTCGCCCGCCGGATCGGGATGCGACCCGTAGCCGAGCACAATGTCCAAGAGGATCACCGCCACTTGGGGATCCGCCGCTTCTTTCAAGATGCGTTCATTGCGCAGCCGGTGATCGATCATGGGATGCGGGCGCCCTCTGGTAAAGAGATCGTCGCCCAGATCGATGACCGTATGTTCACGGCTGGTCCATACGTCGTGCAGTCGGTCTGCCGGTTCCACTGGAGTGTTGGAATAGATCCGTCCCAAGCCTTTCTTCAAGAGGAGAGACGCTTCATAACAGAACGTTCCTCCGCTGTAGAGGCCACGAATATAGCGCTGTCCGGCGGCAAACGTGGACGGTATCGGGCGCGAGAAGACCGGGGGCCTTCCTGTATCAGGCGTCCTACCCTCGGCGAGCGCGACCGCCGCCGCCGCCGCATCTTCCAGGGTGTCGGCCGGGAACACATTCGCTCGTCTGATGCGCGCGGGGTCCGCGCCCAGAAAGTTCACTACCACCGGCTTTCCGGTCTTGTCCGCCGCCTCCAGGACATGCTCCGCCACTTCCGGTGCCGGGGGTTTGGAGATCAGTACGATGACGGAGGTGGATCGATCGGCAGCCAAGGCGGTGAGGCTCTGCAGCATGGTAATCCCGCCGACGTCTTTATGGAGATCATGGCTTCCTGTGCCGATCGCTTGTGAGATGCCGTGGCCCCATCGATCGATCAAGCAGGTGACCTGTTGGAGGCCGGTGCCCGACGCAGCCACAACACCGATTGTTCCGCGCGTGACGACGTTGGCGAACGCGAGTGGAATTCCATTGATGATTGCAGTTCCACAGTCGGGGCCCATGACGATCAGATCGCGGTCCCGCGCGAACCGTTTCAACGCGATTTCATCTTGCAATGCGACGTTGTCGCTGAAGAGCATCACGTTGAGGCCGAGGCGCAAAGCCTTGAATGCCTCGGCTGCGGCATATTCGCCGGGCGTGGAAATCAAAGCAAGGTTCGCCTCGATCATATCCCCAAGACCCATTTCAAGACTGCGAGGAGCGATGGCACGGGACGTTCCATGTCCGGCTGTCGGAGCAGGTTGCTTCAGCGCAGACTCGGCTGCGGCCAGTGCGGCATCGAGCGCCTCGGCGTTTCCCTGCAGCGCGATCAGCAAATCATTGGCGCCGGCCTCGACGGTTGCGGCCAACAGGCCAGCTTCCTTGAGCAGGCTGATGTTGTTTGGGGAGGCCATGATGGCCGAGGCCTGCTCCACGCCGGGCAACTTGGCGAACGTGGAGGAAAGCTGCATGAGCGAGACCGAATCACGATAGAAGTTGCGGATGACTTTGGTCGCCCTGGCCATGTGTGCGGCTTCCCATCGACGTTCCGCGCCGTGGATGGATTCTGGCGCTCAACATCGGGCGGGGTGTCCCGCCGGTGGACTATGCGGCGAACGTCACCTCTCGCAATATAAGGCCTTGTTCGAGATGGCGGCGCGCATCATCAAGACATTTCTGACCTTGTGACATCGTGTCGGGTGTGTTCGGTGTCCAAATTGAACACATAATTGTATACCAAGTCAAGCGCCCGGAACCTCCAAGCAATGAGAGGCCGGCAATGAGGGCTTTGTCCAGGCAGCACAGCCGAACAAGAATCCTGCCACGCCGTCGGTCCCTGAGCTGTGACCGACCTGTAGGGCGGCCTGTGTTTCCGCGCGGACGCCGTCGATGGTATCTGCTCGATCCAACTTTTGCGCCAGCCGCGCGATCGGCTCCGAAGCATGTCCACGGACAGCGGATTGGATGTGGGCGCGACTGATCACATTGGTCTCAGAAGCAGCCCTGGACAGCCAAACTCCAACTGATGCCAGGAACCGAAGCCGTGCAGTATCAATGCTAGCTGTGCTCCACAGTCCGGCCAGGTACCCCACCAGAAAATCATCTCCTGCCGGTGTCAGCCCTGGCCCCAGCCCGATTAATGGCCCGATTGCGGCGCAGGCCGCTTTTGCTTGCAAGCCTCCGGTTGCGTCAAGAAGGGCGGGAATAGTTCCAAAGGCTCCCTCAGCCTGAGCCATGGCCTCGATAATCGCGGGAATCGTATCCCCGCGCTGATGTTGTCGCAATGTTTGCCATGCAACCGACCATGCTGCTGCCTGGTCCCGCCGATGGAGATCGATCCGCAATCCGCTGAGGTCGATATGCCAGCACGCGGCGGTCCACAGATCGATAGAAAGAACGGATTGGGTGAATCGGATGGTGCCTCCCCGGCAAGCAGCCGGTTCTCCTGTGCGGACGAAGTCAGGAAAGGCGAACCGGGCCGGAGTCTTGATGCGGAGACCATTGGGTAGGTTAGGTTTTTCTGAGGACACCAGGGTCAGCAGGGCGCCGGTTTCAAGCCTGATATTGCAGGCTCGATCGAAAACGCTGTGCACAATTCCGCTGAAGCGCGCGGTCGGCGCCTCAATCCCGGCTGAAAGAGCGAAGAGACGCATCTGGCCCCCCTTCGACGGTCCGGTTGCGTTACCCTCGGTATGTTGCGAGGCAGAATCAACGTCAGTGGCGGATCAGCACACTACAATGAATAGGACCGTGCCAGTGCGTCCTTGATTGCCGAATGAACATTGTTCCGGCCCTCCTCGATATTTTTCTGCATGGCCTTGCGTGCGCCGGCGACATTCTTTGCGAGAATGCATTTGAGGATATCCAGGTGCTGGCGGCAGGTGCTCGCCGCCCGGTGTGTCTTGGCGAAGTCAATGATGCGGAACAGCATCAATCGCTCGTTGATCGCGCGCAGCTGGCGCAGCAATGATTTGTTGCCTGAGGCATGGGCAAGTGTTTCGTGAAACTGTGTGTCCAGCCTGGCGAGTTCCTCATCTTTTCTGGGCGAGCCGTTTAACAGGCCTGTCCATGTACGTTTCAGCGCGGCGATATCGCTCTGGACGTCATCGTTCCGTGCCGCCAAACGTTCGACGACAAACAGCTCTAGGGCCAGGCGGACATCGTAGAGCTCCTCGATTTCTTGCAGGTTGTGTTGCTTCACTCTGTAACTTCGGTTGGGCATTCTCTGCACAAACCCATCCGTTGCCAGTATCCGCAAGGCCTCACGCACCGGGCTACGGCTGACGTCGAACTGCTTGCACAGCTCTGCTTCGGTCAGGCGGTATTCCGGGGGATATTGCCAATGGAGAATCTGGTCTTTGAGCGTCGTCACGATGGATGCGCTCAGACTTGAGAATTCAGGTGGCACGATCCGTTCATTCTTCCTCGTCATATCGTAGCCGCTCCCGCAGTGCTCGTGAGTGAGGCCACATTGTATACAGCATGGAGTACGCGTGTCTAATGCGGTGGGCCAACGGTAAGGCTGCAGACTGTGCCTCGGTTGATCCGCATGTGTGTGACGGCCGTACGTACTTCGTACGTTGATTTGCCGGAGCCCGGTCTTTATAGTTCCAATGGTGAAGTCAAGCAGGCTGAGAAAACCACCAGTTGACTTCTCAGGCTCCAAAGATATCCAGGCATGAGGCGACGCCGAGCATCCTGTTGAGTCGAGGGCATACATGCGGGGTCCCATGGGAAACCGGTTTGTCCCAGTCATGGTGTTTGTTCTTGCTTCTGGTGCGGCCTATTCCGTCTTCCCGCTGCAGTCTTGGTCCGCTTCCGTTGCCTCCCCGGCGAACCGCAAAGATGAAGCCCTGTCTCATATCGAACGGGGAGAAACCTTATTGCGCCAAGGCGACCTGAAGGGGGCTGCTGATGCCGCAAGAAGGGCAGTGGAGTCGAATCCCTCGTCGGCAGAGGGGCATTATCTTCTCGGAAGGCTTCATCTTAAAGACCGCAAGCTGGAGAAGGCTGCGGAAGCGTTTTCACGATCACTCAATATTCGGCCAGCTTCCCCGGACGTGTTGAACGATTTAGCCGGCCTGTATGTGCTGCAAGGCAAACCGGCTGAAGCTGAACAGGCACTGATCCGTGCGGTCGCCGCTCATCCTGCACACATCGAGTCCTATCTCAGCTTGGCGAAGCTGTATGAACGTCGGCGAGACGTCGCCGCTGCAAAGAAAACCTATGCAAGGGTTTTGGCCGTCGAGCCGACTCACGCCGATGCATTGTTCGGTCTCGCCACGCTCTGTGACAATCAAGGAGAATACCAAGAGGCGCGTGAGGCCGTGCGTCGTCTCACCAAGGCGCATCCCGCACATGCCGATGCCTGGTATCTGAACGGGCAGATTGCCGAGAAGAACGGCGATTTGGATGAAGCCGCGTCTGCCTATCAACGCGCGATTGCCGCTAAGCCTGACCTCGTGGATGCCCATTTTAATTTGGGGTTTATCTATCGAAGCCGGAACCGGCCGGATGAGGCGGAGCGGGAATTTCTTGAGGTATTGCGCTATCGCCCGGAGTATGCCGAAGCGCACCTGAACCTGGGCAGCATCTATACCGGCATGAACAGGTTGGAGGAGGCGGAACGAGCCTATGAGAAAACGGTAGCGCTGAAGCCTGACCATGCCGAGGCTCGCTACAGCCTGGGTGTATTCTACGAACTCCATCGAAAGGACATGCCGCGTGCGCTCGCACAGTATCGGAAATATCAGGAGTTGGGCGGGCGTGACGATCGGGTTGAGCGGATCCTCGGGGCGGGGCTTCCGTAGTGAGCGAGACAGGCGAGAAGGGCGTGATCGGCGGGAAATGTAGAATGGGTGGAAATCTGGAAGGTGAGCGACTCGCGCTTGCCTCGCCGTTCGCGCTCACCAGTACGGCCAGGGTCTCCAATATGGAGACCAGTAGGGGCCCCAATAGGGGCTGGGCCCCATGTACGGTCGAAAGCGGGGCGGCCCGTCTTCATCATCCTTCGGCCACACGCGTACGTTCTTGATATCCACGACTGGGTAGGTGTATTCCGTTTCGTCGAGCGGCAGGGTCATCGATCCGGCGACTTCTCCGGTGATGGTCACAAATGTGCCGAAGGGGAGGGTGGCGGGGTCGAGGAACTCTCGCTTGATAGCGACGAAACGACCTTGAGACTTGCTCAAATCGAGCGTTGGCTTGAGGGAGGACAACAGAGGGAGCTGAAGAATTTCGATTTTGGTGCCGTCTTTCAGCCGCTTCGCGCTTAAGACTTTGCCTCCAAATGTGACAGCTTGCCCCTTATATATCTCAGTCGATGCTTTCAATTGTGCATAGGTGATCCGGGGCGTACCTGATGGATTGGACTCCAGAGAGTCGTCGAGTGATGCGCACCCGGATACGAGCAGCAGCGTGGATAATATGAAAAGCCAGTGTTGCCGTCTCATGGCACGAGTATAACAGAGGGCCGGAACACTCTCTATTCGATATAATAGGGGGCGGGCCACAATTTCTGAAAGGAGCGTGCGATGAATCGTCGATGGAGTTCGGTGTGGAATGTGGCGGTTTTCGTCATGGGGGCGGCGGTGCTGCTGAACGAGCCGTTCAGCGCACTGGCGGCAAGTCCTGAGTTGAAGGGCACGTTCGAGCTGCTGAAGGACGAGCCGTCGACCCATCAGCGAGGCAAGGTGAAGATCATCGAGTTCGCGGACTTTTACTGTCCGCACTGCCACCATTTCGATGAAACGGGACTCCCGCTACTTGTCAAAGAGTTCGGCAGCAAGATCGAGGTGACGATGGTCGGATATCCTGTGATTCGAGGAAAGCTCCCGACGGCGTTTGATATGTATGAGCAGGCCAAAGCGATGGGTAAGGGCAATGAAATGAAAACCGTGCTGTTTCGCACGATCCATAAGGATAAATTCGACGGCGTGTTGGATCGCTCGATTCGCTCGCTATTGATCAGGGAGGTTGGCTTGGATGTCGCTGCATTCGAGGCTGGACTGGAAAGCGGCAAGCCGGCGAGGGCATTTGAGGATGGGCGGCGATGGGGCGAACGGATCAAGGTTTCTTCTACCCCCTCGCTCTTGCTCGATGGGAACATCAAAATCGACGGCGCGAACATGACGCCTGAGAATGCCATCACAGTCATTCGGAGCATCCTTGAAGCGGATGCAAAGAAATGATTGGTGACGAACCGTGATGGATGAGGGAAGAACGAGCGGGATCCTTCAGCGGCTTCTTGAGAACGAGTCCGCCTTCAGGCAGTTTGTCCGCCGTCGAGTCGGCGACGAGGTCGTCGCCGAGGATATTCTTCAGCAAAGCCTGATTCGAGCTGTTGAGCGGCACCATTCACTACGGAATGATGAAAGTGCCGTAGCGTGGTTCTACCGCATCCTTCGCCATGCGCTGGTTGACTACTACCGATCTCGGGGGGGCGGAAGTTCGTCGTAACGAGGCGTTTCTCCAAGAATTGACCGTTTCAGGGAGCCTTCTGGAGCCTCCACTCGATGAGGCGAAGGAGACCGTGTGTGCCTGCCTTTATCGGCTCCTTCCAGGCCTCCGTGGGAACTATGCGGACCTCATCAAACGAATCGATCTCGACGGCGAATCGCCGGCACAGGTCGCGAAAGAGCTAAAGATTTCTCAGAATAACCTCACCGTTCGCTTGCACAGGGCTCGCCAATCCTTACGAGCCTCTCTTGAAGGTGCTTGTGGGATCTGTAGCAAACATGGCTGCCTCAACTGCACCTGTGGATAGCCATCCTATCCGCTTACGCATCTTCCATCACTTCCACCCGGTTTGTTGAGCGTTTACAAGGCGTTCGTCCCGTCCATCATCCTCTCTGTAATATTTGGCGGACTGTTCCGTCTTAAATTCTGAACGCGACATCGAGTGACTATACCGGATAAAATGAAAGGAGTTGGACCATGATTACTGGATCATCGAACGGCTGTTGCGGGAAGCCGCATGCAGGAGGTGACCGCATGAGCGAGAACATCCCAGGCACCCATGCTCCTACGCACCCTCACGCTAAGTCTGAGATCGACCCTGTATGTGGCATGACCGTCGATCCCGCCGAGGCGGCGGGTCGCCATGATCATAATGGCACAACCTACTATTTTTGCGGGACGTCCTGCCTCGAACGATTTCGCGCTGACCCTGAGCGTGTGCTGGGCAAAAAGCCGCTTACGCTTGTCACGATGCCCAATCCACGGAAGCCGCTGCCGATGATGCAGCCAGTCGGGCAGGGTAAGATCGATCCCGTGTGCGGCATGACGGTGCAGCCTGCCACGGCGGCTGGTTCATACAAATATCGGGAGCAGAATTATTATTTTTGTGCTACCCGGTGTCTCGAAAAGTTCCGTGCCGATCCGGATTACTATGTGATCCCGCCGGAGCAGCGAACTCCGAAACCGTTGCCCGCTCCAACCAGCGGCAATGTGCAGTATGTCTGCCCGATGGACCCTGAGGTTTCGGAATCAAGACCCGGCGCGTGTCCCATCTGTGGAATGGCGTTGGAGCCGGCAGATGTGACCGTTCAGCCGACCCGTACCGAATATACCTGTCCCATGCATCCGGAGATCGTGCAATCAGCGCCGGGCCTGTGCCCGATTTGTGGAATGGCATTGGAAGCGCGCACGGTGACGGTGGAGGAAGTCAATCCGGAGCTGGTGGATATGACGCGCCGGTTCTGGCAGAGCGTGGTCCTCGGTTCACCCATTCTCGCGCTGATGATTTCCGATATGCTGCCGGGCCATCCATTGCAGCAACTTGTTTCCGGAAAAATCCTGGTGTGGTTTCAGTTCCTGCTGGCGACGCCGGTGGTGCTCTGGATCGGCAGGCCGCTGTTCGAACGTGCGTGGACATCGGTCGTCAATCGCCACCTGAATATGTTTACTCTGATCGGGCTCGGCACCGGTGCGGCCTATCTCTACAGTGTCGCCGCCACTTTCATGCCTGACCTGTTCCCTGACTCATTTCGTGTCCACGGGGGAGAACTTGCGGTCTACTTTGAGCCAGCGGTCGTCATCATCGCCCTGGTCTTGTTGGGGCAGGTGTTGGAACTGCAGGCGCGCAGCCGGACCAGCAGTGCGCTCAAGGCGTTGTTGGGGCTTGCCCCGAAAACGGCCCGCATTGTCCGAAGCGACGCCCGTGAAGAAGATATTCCGTTGGAGCAGGTTCAGGTGGGCGATCGGTTGCGCGTGCGACCGGGAGAGAAAATTCCCGTTGATGGCATTGTCCTGGAAGGGGCGAGCGCCGTCGATGAATCGATGGTGACCGGCGAGTCGATCCCGGTGGAGAAGCAGCCGGGCCAGAAGGTGGTGGGAGCGACCGTCAACGGAACAGGCAGTTTCGTGATGCGCGCCGAGCGAGTCGGCCGGGAAACATTGCTGTCACAAATCGTCCGCATGGTCAGTGAGGCGCAACGCACCCGGGCGCCGATTCAGCGGCTGGCCGATGTCGTGGCCGCCTATTTCGTGCCGATCGTGATGCTCGTGGCAGCTGTCACCTTCGTCCTATGGGCGATTTATGGCCCCGAGCCTCGGATGGCCTATGCGCTTTTAAATGCCGTGGCGGTGTTGATCATCGCGTGCCCCTGTGCGCTGGGGCTTGCGACTCCCATGTCGATCATGGTTGGGATCGGCCGCGGTGCGACGGCGGGGGTACTCATCCGCAATGCCGAGGCCCTCGAGACCTTGGCTAAGGTGGACATTCTCGTTGTGGACAAGACCGGCACACTTACGGAAGGCAAACCCCGCTTGATGACGGTAGTTCCCTTGCCGGACTTCAGTGAAGCCCAACTGCTTCGGCTTGCCGGGAGTCTCGAACAAAACAGCGAGCATCCCTTGGCGGCGGCCATTGTGTCTGGTGCCCGAGAGAAGAACCTCGTCCTCTCCAAGGCCCAGGCTTTTCGGTCGG
The DNA here is from genome assembly GCA_002083405.1 of Nitrospira sp. SG-bin2. GTDB lineage: Bacteria > Nitrospirota > Nitrospiria > Nitrospirales > Nitrospiraceae > Nitrospira_D. The sequence continues at coordinate 164,033 of LVWT01000022.1, forward strand.
TCACAGGCAAGGGAGTCACAGGCACGGTTGAAGGTCGGGTGGTGGCCGTGGGTACTCGGTTGTTTCTCGACGAACTGCGCGTCGAGACTTCGGCGTTGTTGGTTCAGGCCGACCCCTTGAGGCATGAGGGGCAGACCGTGATGTTCGCGGCGATCGACGGCAAGCCGGCAGGGTTGCTGGGGGTGGCCGATCCCGTCAAGTCATCCACCCCGGAGGCCATCGATCTGTTACACCGTGAAGGCCTGCGTCTGGTGATGCTCACCGGCGACAACCGGACAACTGCCGAGGCGGTGGCGCGCCGACTCCAAATCGACGAAGTTCAGGCCGACGTCTTGCCTGAGCAGAAGATGGCGGTTATTAAACGGTTCCAATCAGAAGGGTATATCGTCGCCATGGCGGGAGACGGGATCAACGATGCGCCGGCCCTGGCGCAGGCGCAGGTGGGGATTGCGATGGGGACAGGAGCGGATGTGGCGATGGAAAGCGCGGGCGTCACGCTGGTCAAGGGAGATCTCCGAGCCATTGTGCGGGCGCGTCGTCTGAGCCACGCGACCATGCGGAACATCCGGCAGAATCTGTTCTTCGCCTTCGCCTACAACACACTCGGGGTTCCCATTGCCGCCGGTATTCTCTATCCGTTCGTCG
>LVWT01000023.1 GCA_002083405.1 Nitrospira sp. SG-bin2
GAAAAAGTGTTCGGCCTGCCGCCACAAAAACAAGTGGCCGACTATGCTAAGTTTGACTTGAAGGCCCCGGCCCTGAACTTTTCGCTGGTGTCCTCCACCGGGGAAGTGAGTTCAGTGGATCACCTGGGTATCGAGGTCGAGACGGTGGAAGAGATCGCCGAGTGGAAGGCTCGATTGCAACGGGGAGGGATACTTGAAAGGGTCGAAGAAAACATCGCCTGTTGTTTCGCGCGGCAGGACAAACTCTGGTTTACTGACCCGGACGGCAACGCTTGGGAGATCTTTACCGTCCACGAGCAATTGGAAGTGAGCGGACGACTGAGTCAAACGGGCTGCTGCGTGCCGAAGAAGGCCGGTTCTCCTGAGCCCGCTACTTGCGGAGCCTGAGGCCGAAGCAGTACCGTACGGACATTCACGGCGGAGAGGCCATCATGACAACCAAGACCGAAGATCTCTGGCAACTCGTTCATGATGGCCTCCGTGCCTTCATTGCCAAACGAGTGAACGATCAGGCGTATGTCGACGATATCTTGCAAGACGTGTTCGTGCGCGTCCATCGGCAGGTGGAGCAGGTGAACGATCCCGGCCGGTTGATTTCATGGATTTACCAGGTCACGCGGAATGCGATCATCGATTATTACCGGAAGCCAGGAAGACAGCGGGAGATTCCTGCCGGATTGGGCTCCGACATTGAAGAGTCCGGCGACACGCCTGCCAGCACCCGCAGTACCCCTGGGGACGATGCCGGCGAGCTTCGCGCAGAACTCGCCGGATGCTTGCGTCCCATGATCGAGCGGCTGTCACAGGACTATCGGGACGCGATCACGCTCGTGGAGCTCGATGGACTGACGCAGCAGGCAGCAGCCGAACGGATGGGCCTGTCCCTGTCCGGGATGAAATCCCGCGTCCAGCGGGGGCGCAAGCAACTCAAGGAGCTGTTGGATAAATGTTGCCTGATTGAACTGGATCGCCGGGGCGGGGTAAGAGAGTTTGAAGTGCGGGATACCGGCTGCGATCCATGCCAGTCACAACCGGCGAGGAGTTGCCGGTGAAGATTGCCATTATCGGTGGTGGACCTGCAGGCCTCATGGCGGCGGAAACAGCCGCCGCGGGAGGCGCACAGGTCGAACTCTACGACGCTATGGCGTCTGTCGGCCGAAAGTTCCTGCTGGCCGGCAAGGGCGGATTGAATCTCACGCATTCCGAGCCGCTCGACACCTTCCTTACGCGCTATGGTTCACGCCGGGCGCAACTTACGCCGACCATTCGATCGTTCGGGCCAGGCGAAGTTCGTGACTGGGCCCAGCGACTCGGTATCACGACCTTCGTCGGAACCTCCGGCCGTATTTTCCCGACCGATCTCAAAGCAGCGCCGCTCTTGCGTGCATGGCTGCGCCGGTTGCGGAAGGCCGGCGTACAGTTCCATGTCCGGCACCGGTGGTGCGGATGGGACGGGGAGGGACAACTTCAGTTTGCCACGCCACAGGGCACACGCTCGATTCTCGCTGATGCCGTGGTCTTGGCCCTGGGTGGCGGAAGTTGGCCGAAACTTGGTTCAGATGCTGCCTGGATACCGATTCTCGAAGAACGACGGGTGCCGGTTAAGCCTCTGCAACCTGCCAATTGCGGGTTTGATCTGAAGTGGACAGACCACTTCCGAACAAAATTTGCCGGACATCCTGTCAAGACCGTGGGCGTCGTCGTGAAGACGGTGGACGATGTTGTCATTCGACGGCAGGGTGAATTCATCATCACCGAATCAGGTGTAGAGGGTGGGGTCATTTACTCGGTGTCGGCCGGCTTGCGCGACGTGATCGCTGCGAAGGGCGTGGCCACACTTCGTCTCGATCTCGCTCCGGATCGCGAGGTTCAGCGGTTGATCAAGGATCTTTCGAAGCTTCGCGGCAAGCGCACAATGGCGACACAGCTTGAACGCCGCGCGGGTGTCGCCGGAGTGAAGGCGGGATTGCTTCGTGAAGTACTCTCCAAGGAAGAGTTTGCGGATCCTGTCCGGTTGGCGGCGGCGATCAAATCGCTGCCGTTACGACTGGTCGCCACACGTCCCATCGAGGAAGCGATCAGTACTGCGGGAGGTGTGAAGTTCGAAGGACTGGATGAACAGCTCATGTTTCGCCGGTTGCCCGGCGTATTCGGTGCGGGGGAGATGTTGGATTGGGAAGCTCCAACCGGAGGCTACCTGCTGACGGCCTGCCTCGCCACTGGTCACGCAGCCGGCGCAGGCGCGCTCAAGTGGTTGACAGAGCGTCGCCCCGCATCACGATGATCACGCGGCGTCACGTCTAACTGAACAGCCCGAATATCCAACTCCAAATGCTGGACAGCCAGCTCATGACCATATCGATCCACGACTCTTCAAGCGGTTCCGGCTGCGATTGGGCGGGGCGCGTGGAAGCCGGCGGTTTTACCGGTGTCACCGGTGTGACTTGGGCCATTTGCTGAGGAGGACTCACCGGATTGGGAGCCGCCATCGTGGGCGCAACTGGAGCTGGGGGTTGTGAGACCCCCGATTCGGCTGTAGGCGGGAGAGCAGCAGACGGCATATTGGCCGATTCTGGCGGCACAGACGACTCAGCGAGAGATTGGGCTTCTTCGACTTCTTCTTTATATTGCGCGACGAGTGTCGTCAGGGAACGGTGCTCCCGTTTGGTATCTGCAACTTGTCGAGCCAGCTGTTTGCCTTGGTACACAAGATTTGCTACTTGTGTCTGCAGCGACGCCATGTCCTCGCTTGCGCGCCGCATGAGTTGTTGGTTGCGCTGGATCGCCGCTCGATAATTGGTCGCAGCCTCGTCTTCAGTTTTGTTCGCGGCTTGAAGCACTGCAATGTGTCGATCTAATTCAGTCATGTTGGCGCGCTCGGCCTCAAGCGCGCGGGTGAGTTCCTCATGTTCGGCCTTAATTTGATCGTACGCGCGCTGGCTGACGCAGCCGGTTCCGATCAGCAAGATGCCGGCAAGAAAGCAGCCGGTGATTCGTCGACCGACAAGAGACAGGCTCACAGCAGTATGATGCATCATGAATTCCGTCCTGGGTGATGGATCGACTTCAACCGGCACACGGTTTTCTTGTCGATCTCGTGCGTAACTGTAATTGTGTCTAAAAACCAGCGGCCTCTGATACTAGAAGTATAAACTAGACGAATAAGACTGTCACCTGTCTTCTGTTCCCAGCGGGTGATAAAAGAACTCGCCTCGAAGGATAACGTAATAGAACAATTGAAGTTTTAGACAGCCGTCAAGCACCGAAATAGGATGCTCAATAGCGGCTAGCCCCGGCAAGCAAAGAGTGGGGGTATAGGCCGTGCCTGGCTTGAACCGCTCTACTGGAAGCAGACGGCTTGGACAGGATAGAGCAGGTCGCGTACTATGCACCGGGTATGAAAGGCTCGACTCAAAAAGATTCATTGACCGAGCCATTTCGGTTGCCGTCGTCCTGTGAACCGGCCTTGCTAGAACGGTTTCTCAAGGCCGAGGCAATGGCGCTCTGGGCTGTGCGGTCATCTCAGCTGCAAAAAGTGCCATCGAATGTCCGGCTATTTCTACAGCGGCATGAAGAGGACGAGCAGCGGCATCTTGAGCAGTTTCAGACGATACTCGGTCATCATGCGCATGAGCGTAGACAACTTCCGTCCGTGCCACGACAATGGCCGGCGCTCGCCGTGCAACTGTTCGGATATGAAGCTCTCGGGCTGGAGTTTGCGCTTCTGTTGGCCGATGTCCGCCCTGACCTGTCCTCGATTCTTGAGGATGAACGCACGCATGTTGAATTTTTCGCGCGCGAGATCCGAAAGATTCTCTCCGGCGAACAGGCTGACGCTGAACAGGCGAGAACGTCTGCGCGCGCTTGGTGGCGAAAGTTGCCGCGAACGCTTGATCGGTATCTGGAACATTCCGCACTTGAGCCGTATCGTCCGGAACTCGCACGCAGGGTACTCGCTGCGCTCGAATGCCGGCTGATGGGAACCGGGCTGTTAGGCCAGAGCAGGAACTCACACAATAATGCGGGCTAGCTCGGCGAGGGCTCGTGAGGCTCTGCCGGAGAGAGTCCGCCCACGGCGCCGATTTTTCGGTACTTCTGCTCACGGCGGGTGAGAAGTTGTTCGGCGGAGAGGTCGGTCAGATCGAAGAGCTGATTCGTGAGGGCTTTGCCGACCAGTGTGCAGACTGCTTTGGGTTCCCGATGCGCGCCGCCCAACGGTTCCGGCACGATGTCGTCGATGACGCCAAGATCAAGAAGGTCTTTTGCGGTTATTTTCAAGGCAGACGCGGCGTCGATTACCTTTGCAGGATTGTCCCAGAGAATGGCGGCGCACCCTTCGGGTGAAATTACTGAATAGACCGAATGTTCGAGCATTAAGACACGATCTGATACTCCCAGCGCCAGTGCGCCACCGCTTCCGCCTTCACCGATGACGACAGAAATAATTGGGACGGTCAACCGCGACATCACAAGCAGGTTGCGAGCGATCGCTTCCGCTTGTCCCCGTTCCTCGGCTCCAATGCCGGGATAGGCCCCTGGTGTGTCGATGAAGGTAATAATCGGCCGGTTGAACTTTTCCGCCATTCTCATGAGGCGAAGCGCTTTTCGATATCCTTCCGGGTTGGGCATACCGAAGTTCCGCTGCATTCGTTCTTTGAGCGTTTTGCCTTTTTGATGCCCGATCATCATCACAGTTCGATCATTGAACCTTGCGAATCCGCCTACAATCGCTCGGTCGTCTCCAAATGTGCGGTCTCCGTGCAGCTCCAAGAAGTCACGGCTCAATTCATTGATGTAGTCGAGTGTGCTGGGGCGTTGTGAGTGGCGTGCGAGTTGGGTTCGCTGCCAGGGAGTGAGGTTCTGATAGAGTTCGTACTCGACTTGCGCGAACTTGGCGCGTAACTTGCGAATATCGTTTTGCGCGGAAGTCTTTCCACCGGCTGCGGCCGCGGAAAGTTTCTCGATCTTTTCTTCGATCTCGCGCAGTGGCTGTTCAAATTCTAGATAATCCCGCATAGCCCCCCAGATAATGAACAGAGACTTTTAGGTATGAAACACTGCCACTTTCCCCACCTCTGGAAATAGTCGGTCTAGGATAGCAAAAACATAGCTCCTTTGCCTAGCACTTCTTCAACATCGGAAACAAAATGTTCGCTCGCTGACACGGTGAGGTTGGGAAGGGGGGCAGTCTCGGCCTCTAATGCCATATCCATCTGAAATGAGAGTGAGACGGTAGTCCCTCCGGGATGTCGTTGGAGCACTTCGCGCAGACGCAGGAGTTGATCCTGGACTTCAGGACGATCTGTGAGCCGGATATGAACCCGTTTCACTGCCTGCTTTTGAACCTCAGCCAGCGGTTCGATCTTACTGACACGGAGTTTCGTGCCCTTGTCACTGCGGTCAATTGTTCCACTGAGGCGAACCAGCCGTTCAGGTGCGATCAGATCACCTGCTGCCTTAAAGAGATCGGGGAATACGATCACTTCCACCGTGCCCTGGAGATCTTCCAGCGTCAGATAGGCCATCCGGTCGCCCTTCTTGGTCAGCGTCGTTTTGACCGAAGCCACAATGCCGCAGAGCTTGACCTCTTTACCGTCCGATAACTCCGTGAGGCCGATCGTTGTGGCAGTCGACAAGGCTCCGATCGTCGTTTCGTACCGGGTTAATGGATGGGCAGAAATATAGAACCCAGTTAATTCACGCTCGTATGTGAGGCGCTGGGCCTGATCCCATTCCGGGATAGCGGGCAGGGGTGGCATGGCTATTGTCGCTGTTTCTTGGCCGGAGAATTCATCGCCGAAGATGCTGGTCTGTCCAAGTTCCCGTTCCCGCTGCGCCGCGGCACCCTCGTCGATCGCTTGATCGAGGACCGCCATCAGCTGCGCGCGCTTGGCGCCGGTCGAATCGAAGGCCCCGGTCTTGATCAATCCCTCCAACATCCGCTTGTTCGCCTTGCGGAGGTCGATTCGTCTGCAGAACTCAAAGAACGAGGCGAATGGACCGCTCTCATTGCGAATCGCCACAATGGACTCAACGGCACCTTCACCAACGTTTTTGATCGCTGCCAGACCGAAGCGAATCACGCCGTCGGCTACGGCGAAGTTTTTCTGGCTGGCATTCACATCCGGGCCCAGCACCTTGATGCCGAGATCGCGGCACTCGGTAAAGTATCCCATGATCTTATCGGTATTGCCCATGTCCGTCGTCATGAGCGCCGCCATGAATTCGGTCGGGTAGTGGGATTTCAAATAGGCGGTCTGGTAGCAGACAACGGCATAGGCGGCGGCGTGTGACTTGTTAAAGCCGTAGCCGGCGAATTTTTGAATCAGCTCATAGAGTTTCTCGGCTTTTTTCTCGGGAATTGCATTCTTCTTCGCGCCGTCCAGGAACTGGACGCGGAGTTTTTCCATTTCCTCCGGCTTCTTCTTGCCCATGGCGCGCCGGAGGATGTCAGCTTGCCCCAGCGAAAATCCCGCCACCTTGTTGGCGATCGCCATGACCTGTTCTTGGTACACAATGACACCGTAGGTGTCTTTGAGGATCGGCTCCAATTCAGGTGTTTCGTAGGCAATGGGCACCTTGCCCTGTTTGCGCTTGATAAAGTCGGGAATCAGATCCATTGGGCCGGGTCGATACAGGGCGATGATGGCGATGATGTCTTCGAACCGGTCAGGCTTGAACCCGGTGAGCAGGTCGCGCATGCCGGAACTTTCCAACTGGAAAATGCCGGTCGTCTTGCCGGATGAGAGGAGGGCAAAGGTCTTTGGGTCATTGAACGGCAGTTGATCGACGATCAGCGGAGGCTGGTGAGGCCGGGCTTCATTGATCAAGGTTTCCGCGCGCCGGATCATGGTGAGCGTCTTGAGACCAAGAAAGTCGAACTTGACCAATCCGATCTTCTCGACATCTCCCATCGAATATTGCGTGACGATTTCGTCGTTGGCTCCCTTATAGAGCGGGACATGGTCCGTCAGCGGGCCTTCGGAGATCACGACCCCGGCGGCATGGGTCGACGCATGGCGGGCAAGGCCTTCCAGCGACTGCGCCACATCCATCAACTCTTTGACCCTGGCATCAGTCTGTGTCAGTTCGCGCAAGCGCGGTTCCTGCTCGAGCGCTTGTTGAAGGGTAATGTTCAGCTGGTTCGGCACCAGCTTGGCGACCTTGTCTGCCTCCGCGTAGGGCAGTTCCAGTACACGGCCCACATCACGGATGGCGGCTTTGGCGCCCAGTGTGCCGAATGTGATGATCTGCGCGACATGGTCGGAGCCGTATTTGTCCACGACGTAGTTGATGACTTCGCCGCGCCGGTCCATGCAGAAGTCCATATCGATATCCGGTAAGGAGACCCGTTCAGGGTTCAGGAATCGCTCGAACAGGAGTGTGTATTCGAGTGGATCGAGATCCGTGATCCGTAAGGCGTAGGCGACGAGGCTGCCGGCGGCGGACCCGCGGCCTGGCCCGACAGGAATATTCTGCGAGCGTGCAAACCGGATGATGTCCCACACGATCAAGAAGTAGCCGGCAAATCCCATGGAACAGATGACCATCAGCTCTTCCCGCAGGCGCTGCTCATACAGAGCGGAAGGCCTGTTGCTCGGTCGCTCCTTGAGCCGATCCTTCAATCCTGCGATCGCAAGGTGCTCCAGATAGGCTTCCCGGTTCGTAAAGCTCTGCGGCACGGTGTATTGCGGAAGATAAGTCTTATTAAGGACCAACTCCAGATCGCAGGAGTCGGCAATGCGGACTGTATTGCTGACGGCGCCTGGGAATTCCGTGAATGCGGCTGAGATTTCTTCCGTCGACTTCACATAAAGTTGATCGGTGTCGAACTTCATTCGGTTGGGGTCGCTCAATGTCTTCCCGGTCTGGAGACAGAGCATCAATTCGTGGGGGCGGGCATCTTCCTTCTTAAGGTAGTGGCAATCGTTTGTGCCGGCGAGCGGGATGCCGAGCTTTTTGTGAATCTCCATCAATCCGGCATTGGCGACTCGTTGGTGATCGAGGCCATTCGCCTGCACTTCCAAGTAGAACTGGTCCTTGCCGAAAATTTCCTGAAACTCGCCGGCGACAGCCATTGCGCCGGCCATATCTTTCTGGCCGATTAAGTAGGGAATTTCGCCGCTCAGGCAGCCTGAGAGGGCAATGATTCCATCGTGGTGTTCCTTGAGAAGTTCCTTATCTATACGTGGTTTATAATAGAATCCTTCAAGATATCCTTTACTAACAATCTTGATGAGATTTTGATACCCAGCCAGGTTTCTCGCAAGCAAAATCAGATGGTAGTAGTCGTTGTGCGCGAGCCCGCTGTCTTTCTTTGCGTGGCGACTTCCCATCGCCATATAGGCTTCGCACCCGATGATGGGTTTGACCCCCACAGCTTTGGCTTTGCGATAAAACTCGATGGCGCCGAACATATTGCCATGGTCTGTCATGGCCACGGCCGGTTGGCCGAACGCTTTGATTTGTTGCACGAGGGGATCGATCTGATTGGCGCCGTCGAGCAGACTAAACTGAGTGTGCAGATGGAGATGCACGAATGATGATGCCATGCGGGATTCTAGGAGGCCGGAGAAGGCGAAGTCAATGAAGGGATCGCCGGAGCGCCAATGGCCTCTTTGGGGAAAGGATGAACCGTCAGCTGATGAGCAGACCCACTTGCGCCGGTCGCGTGCCCCATGCAGACCCCATAGCATCGAGTAGCCGGCATGGCATCGATGCTATGACAAGTCAGGTGTGGTTTCTTACGCCTGCTCCTCGGCCTCGTCTTCGGTGGACTCTCCCTCCGAGAGGAGCTCTTCTATCTGCGCTTCATTGCAGGTCAGGTCCTTTGCATCATGCGCCGGCTTGTCCGCCCCACCGGATTGCGGTACCTTGCCGGCCTTGTCGTCATGGCGAGTATTGTTCATTCAGTAAGCTCCGATCGCACCTTCCGGGCTAGCCGGCTCAACCCCACGTGCGATGCGCTTCGCTCACGTGTTCTACACCGTCTGTTCTGACAATGATCCATTGTACATCGTCCGGAATCGCAACGACTTTCAACTCAGCCGCATGCCCATTGGCTTCCGCCCGCAATTCTTCCACTACGCGCACGAGTTTCTCGTCGTCCCGTGGAATAAGCGCGCCGCACCGATTTAAACTCGGTTCCTGTGGCGCCGCCGCATGGGGCCAATAGGCCCCGCGATCGATTTCTTGCAGCGCCTCCGGCTGCCCAAGCTCACGTAACCGCACGAAGGCCTTATGACTCACAAAAAATTGATCACAGCTCTTATTGATAACGATCTTTTTCATCGTAGGTCTCCCGTTGTACGCAAGATAGCATTACGCCGTAGTATCGTGACATGACCACAGGCGAAACCATAAATCGGTGGCGGTTATGCGCCAGGCGCTGGGTCTTTGTAGCCGATATAGTTCCCGGTCCAATGAGAATACCGGCGGTTGGCCCAGGTGGTCACTTCCTCTTTCTGAAGCTCTCCATACCGTTTTTGCAGAACAATGCCAAATTGTGCCCAGTTGCCTTGAATCTCCGTGAGATCCTCATCGGTAATCTTATCCCATTTCGCCTTCAGCGGTGTCTTGAGTTGATTCCAGAATTGCCCGAACTGTTCCTGATTCACGATAAACTCCTTCAGTGAAATGGTGGGAGCCCCCCAACCCGCATCGATCAACACCCACAGAGGATGTGCGTCGGTGTCAGACGGGTACAGACAGGGACTCTGGCGTAGCAGCGGCGGAGACCGGGGAATCAAGCGCGCGGGAAGGGGAGGGATGCGCGAGCGATGAGACAGTCGGCGTGGCTCAATACGTCAGTTTCAGTTTATAGAACCAAGACTGTTCCTGTCAATGGAGCGTCCGACCTCAAGATGATCAGGACCCAACGGGAGAATGTTCTCATTTGTCCAGGCGGTTGTCCTCGCCTTGAACTTCCCCAACCCATTTGCTATTCTTCGCCCGCCTTTCGTGCGGTAATGTTGCAACCTTTCATATAGATTAATTCAAGGAGTGGAACTATGGCCGGCATCAAGCGGGCGTTGATCAGCGTTTCTGAAAAGACTGGTGTTGTCGAGATGGCCAAGGGGCTCGAAGCGCTTGGCGCGGAAATTTTGTCGACTGGCGGGACGGCGAAGGCCCTCCGCGAAGCGGGTATCAAGGTCACAGATGTGGCGGCCTATACCGGTTCGCCGGAAATTCTGGATGGCCGTGTGAAGACGCTGCATCCGAAGATTCACGGCGGCTTGCTGGGTCGTCGATCGCTTCCGGCCCACGTCGATCAGATGACGCAACACAATATCGGTCCGATCGATGTCGTTGTCGTCAATCTCTATCCCTTCGAAGCCACTATCGCCAAGCCCAATTGCCATTTTGACGATGCGATCGAGAATATCGATATCGGCGGACCGTCGATGCTCCGCTCGGCGGCAAAGAATCATGAGGATGTGCTGGTGTTGGTCGATCCGGTGGACTATCCCAGAGTGTTGGATGCCATCAAGGGAAATACCGTCACGCGCACGCTGCGCCGTGAATTGGCGATGAAGGTGTTCCAGCATACGGCGCGTTACGACAGGTTGATCGCCGGATATTTGGAGAAACAGGTGCAGGGCGAGGAGATCAAGTTCCCCAAGGTGCTGTCGCTCCAGTTTGAGTTGGCAGAGACGCTCCGCTACGGCGAAAATCCACATCAGCAGGGTGCGTTCTACCGTGAGCTCAGTTCAAATGAACCGTCGGTCTCTCGTGGCACGATCTTGCACGGCAAGGCCATGTCCTATAACAATTTCCTCGACGCTAATTCGGCCCTGGAACTGGCGAAAGAATATGATGAGTGCGCCGTCGCGATTATCAAACATAACAATCCTTGCGGCGTGGCGCTCGGATCGACGCCGGTTGAGGCCTATGTGAAGGCTCGGGAGACCGATCCTGTGTCGGCTTTCGGCGGTGTGATTGCCTTCAATCGACCGGTTGATCTGGCGGCGGCGAAGGAGATTACCTCCACATTCGTCGAGGTGGTCATTGCTCCCAGCTTTGCCGAGGATGCATTGGCCGAATTGAAGCGGAAGAAGGATTTGCGTCTCTTGGACGTTGGACCACTGACAAAGGTCAAACAAGAAGGCTACGATTTGAAGAAGCTCGTCGGGGGATTAATCGTGCAGGATCGTGATCTCGGTGTTCTGACGGACCTGAGATCGTTGAAGGTACCGACCGTCCGCAAGCCGACTGACGAAGAGTACGCCGCCTGCGCTTTTGCGTGGAAAGTCTGTAAACACGTTAAGTCAAACGCCATCATCTACGCCAAGCCCGGGCAAACGGTCGGGATCGGCGCGGGACAGATGAGCCGGGTGGATAGCGTCAAGCTTGCCGCCATGAAGGCCCAGATGCCGGTCAAAGGTTGCGTCATGGCCTCCGACGCGTTTTTTCCGTTCCGTGACGGCCTTGATGCTGCGGCACAAGCGGGAATTACTGCGGTCATTCAGCCGGGCGGGTCAATCCGTGATGCCGAAATTGTCAAAGCTGCAGATGAACATGGCTTGGCAATGATTCTGACGGGCATGCGCCATTTCCGCCACTAGACGGCTTCTGAAAATGATCCACTGCGTCGTTCTCGGCTCGTCAAAATCCTCAACGCACCCCAGAGGGTGCGCCTCCGGTTTTGGCTCACCTGCGGCCTTGCAGGCTGATCATTTTGAGAAGCCTCCCATCCACGGCCTTGGAATCAGCGGAACGGAACCATTTCGTCGGTAGATTGGACTTCGAAAAACCAGCATATGAAAATTCTTGTCGTCGGTGGTGGGGGACGCGAGCACACGATTGTGTGGAAGCTTGCGCAGAGTCCGCGGAAACCAGTCTTGTTCTGCGCACCGGGCAATGCCGGAATCGAATCGATGGCCACCTGTGTGCCGATCAAAACCGACGATATTGCGGCGCTGAAAGATTTCGTCATCAGGGAGCAGATTGACTTTACGGTCGTCGGACCGGAAGCGCCTCTTGCGTTGGGAATTGTCGATGAGTTCCGCCGCGCCAAACTGAAGATTTTTGGTCCTACCAAGAATGCGGCGAGGTTGGAAGCCAGTAAAACTTTCTCGAAAGGTATGATGGCGCAAGCCAAAATTCCGACTGCGCGAGCCAAAAGTTTCGATAGGGTAGCCGAGGCGCTGGCCTATCTTGAGCAGCATGAATTACCTGTGGTTATCAAGGCGGACGGTCTGGCCCAAGGGAAGGGTGTCATCATTGCCACGACACGGGAGCAGGCTTGCGAGGCGGTCGTCGATGCGATGGAGAAAGGCGTCTTCGGTCAGGCAGGCAAGCAGGTGTTGATCGAACAATTTCTCAACGGTGAAGAACTCACGATCATGGCATTCACAGACGGCCAATCCATCGTGCCGATGTTGCCGGCGCAAGATCACAAGCGGGTAGGGGATGGGGATACCGGGCTGAATACCGGCGGTATGGGCGCCTACTGCCCGGCGCCGCTGGGCACACCGGCGCTTCGTGAGCATGTCGCCCGCGCAGTATTGCAGCCGATTGTGGAGACGATGTCACGACTGGGATCGCCCTTCCAGGGAGTCCTCTATGCCGGTCTCATGGTCGTCAATGGCATGCCCTATGTGTTGGAGTTTAATGCGCGTATGGGTGATCCGGAGACGCAGGTGGTGCTGCCTTTGCTCAAGACGGATTTACTCGACGTGATTGAGGCGGTTATTGAGCATCGCCTCGATCAACTCAGAGTCGAATGGCATCATGACACGGCGGTCTGCGTTGTGATGACGTCGGGCGGATATCCTGGCCAATATCAGAACGGATTTCCTCTGCATGGCTTGCAGAGCGAGGCGGCTACACATGCGCTTGTTTTTCACGCGGGAACTGTCAGGAAGAATGATGCTGTTGTGACTGCCGGTGGACGTGTCTTGGGAATTACCGGACAGGGAGCAACGTTGAAAGAAGCACAAGCGGAAGCCTATAAGGCGGTATCCGCCATTTCATTCGAAGGGTGTCATTATCGAAAGGATATCGCCCATCGCGCGGTGACTTTCTAGTCCTCGATTTGCAGGTTGGTTTCCGTACGGATGTCAGATATCCTTCCATATAGTGCCGGTGACGTGCACCGTGTATCAGACCAGGTCAAACAGGTAGTGGCACGTGGCGGCATCGTGGCGGTGCCGACGGAGACCTATTACGGTCTTGGTGTAAATCCATTCGATTCACAAGCCGTAGACCGGTTGCTACGCGTCAAGGGCCGGCCGGACGGCAAACCGATTCTGGTGTTGATTGGAAACCGTGGGCAGCTCGCGATGCTGGTCCAGAAGGTCTCTCGCACCGCCTCACTCTTGATGGACAGGTTCTGGCCCGGTCCGCTCACAATCCTCTTTACGGCCGCGCCGTCACTTCCAAGCAATCTGACAGCGGGGACCGGCACGATCGGCGTGCGGTTCAGCTCTTGTGACCCATTAGCTGACCTGTTAGCAGTGACAGGCCCTCTCACAGGAACGAGCGCCAACCGTGCCGGCGAATCACCTGCGCAATATGCGAACAAGGTACAGGACAGTCTGGGACAAGACCTCAGTCTCATTGTTGATGCAGGACCAACCCCTGGGGGACCGCCATCGACGGTCATCGATGCACGCGAAACGGCATACGTGATTCGCGAAGGTGCCGTCACTCGACAGATGCTACAGGACGTGTTACAGACAGCAGGAATCTCGCTAATGTGAGGTCTGTGTTGATATTGCAATAGTTATCGAATTCACATTCCTGGTTATTCGAGATAAGGAGGATAGAAATGACGATTGTGGGGAAAAGACAAGCGATGTCATTGGCCGGCGTCGCGCTTGGGCTCGGCTGTTTGATGAGTATGACGGGATGCGACTATTGGCCTCCGGCGTTGCAAGCTCAGGTCGAGCAACTTCGATCGGAGACACAAACCCTGGCAACAGAGAAGGCGCAACTCCAGGTACAGATCAACGACCTGTCGAATGCACGGCGGGATTTACAATCGCAGCTTGATGAGATGAGTCGGGTCAGTCGAGAGAAGACCGTGATGATTACGAGTCTGCAACACCAAGTCGATGCGCTGCGCGCCAAAGGGGCAAAGGTAGTGGCATCTGCCAAAGCCCCAGTAAGGCCGGCGGCGAAATCGACGGCCAAACAACCGGTTAAGAAACAGGCGGCTCCTAAGAGGTAGCAGGGAGCTGTCAGGTCGAACTTGACGACGTTCCTGATGAGGGGGCACTGCTGGACGAGGTGCTGCCGGTTGTCGAGGGGGTGGTTGCCGGAGCCGTCGTGGCAGATGCCGGGGAGGCTGGCGTCGCCTTCTCAGTAGTCGCTCCCGGTTCTTTCTTGGTGCCGGACGTCGAGTCGGATGATTCGCCCGTCGGCGGTTTCATCTTGTCGGAATAATCCGTCACATACCACCCGCTCCCTTTGAACATGATCGCAGGAGCGGAAATAATCCGGCTGACCAATTTCCCGCATTTGGAACAGGCGGCGACGGGATCGTCTTTCATGCTCTGCTTCAATTCAAACCGGTATGAGCAATCCTGACAGAGATATTCGTAGATCGGCACCGGGCCTCCTTGTTTACATGTCGCTGTTCAGCTCTATGGGGCAAACCGCCCCTCGTCTATTGGATTGTCACTCAGGCTGTTAACTTGCCAAATGCCACTGCCACTCGGTCCATCCCACGCTCGATCGATTCCATGCTGGTCGCGTAGGAAAGCCGGATGTGCTGGTGACTTCCGAAGGGCTCTCCGGGAACAACGGCAACATGAAAATCTTTCAACAGGTATTGCGCCAGTTCATGCGGCGTTCGAATGATGCCAGTCGGGGCGCTTCGGCCAAGAATTCCACTGATATTAGGAAAGGCGTAAAACGCGCCGGTCGGCATGCGGCAGGTCACCCCGGGCATTGTATTCAACCGACCGACCATGACTTTGCGACGGCGATCGAATTCAGCGACCATCTTTTCCGTAAAGGGTTGGCCAAGCCGTAATGCCGCGACGGCGGCCTTTTGTGAAATAGAACAGGGATTCGATGTGCTCTGGCTTTGAATGTTGGCCATTGCCGTCAGCAGGTCTTTGGGACCTGCGGCATAGCCGATCCGCCAGCCGGTCATCGCATAGGCTTTCGAGACGCCGTTGATAATCACTGTCTGGGCCGCGACTTCGGCACTGAGTGTGGCGATGCTCACGTGCGTCACGCCATCGTACAAGACCTTTTCATAAATCTCGTCTGAAATGATGAGTAACTTATGCCGGACTGCGATATTGGCAATGGCTTCGAGCGTGTTCCGGTTATAGGTGGCGCCAGTTGGATTGCAGGGACTATTGATGATGATCGCCTTCGTTCGTGGCGTGACTAGCCGCCGTAGGTCATCCGCATTGATGGCATATCCATTTGATTCATGGGTAGGCAGAAGAACCGGCGTCGCATCATTCAACATAGCTTGGTCGGCATACGAGACCCAATAGGGCGTCGGAATGATGACCTCATCACCGGCTTCAAGAAGCGCTTCAGCTAAGTTGTAGAGCGAATGCTTCGCGCCGCACGAGACCAGGATTTGCGACTTCTCATACCGGAGTCCGAGCTCACCCTGTAACTTGTCGATAATGGCTTGGCGTAATTCGTCGATGCCCGACGACGGCGTATACTTTGTAAAACCGGCCCGAATGGCGGCTTCTGCAGCGGCCTTGACCGGATCCGGAGTATCGAAATCCGGTTCTCCTGATGAAAAGTCGACGACATCGAGCCCTTGCGCTGCCATAGCTTTGGCTGTTGCCGTCATCGCCAAGGTCGGGGAAGGCGTAATGCGGCCGACACGTGCGGCGAGTTTCATGATTTGAGACTCCGAATTCGTTCGTGGAGCCGACGTGCCACTTCAGGATGAAGAAACTCAGCCAAGCTGCCGCCATGGTGTGCCACATCTTTGATGATCGTAGAAGACAAGTATGAATACTCCTCGCTCGGCATCAGGAAGACGGTTTCCACATGCCTGGCCAATTTGCGGTTGATGAGAGCCATTTGGAATTCGTGTTCAAAGTCCGAGATCGCGCGCAGTCCACGGATAATAGCATGCGCTCCGGCCCGTTCGACATAGTCAACTAAGAGTCCATCGAACGTGATTACTTCCACTTGATCGACATCCTTCATAACCAGCGTCACCATATCAAGCCGCTCAGCAAGATTGAAGAGTGGATGCTTAGCCGGATTAGGCGCGACCGCGACGATCACTTTATCAAAGACGCGTAAACTTCGCGTAATAATATCGGTGTGGCCATGGGTGACGGGATCAAATGTTCCAGGGTAGACACCGATTTTCATCGCGATGCCGTACCGGAAGAGGAATATAAAGAAAGGGCAGTGTCGCCATAGCGATAACGGCGCACATAGGCGGCGGAGCCCAGAGAAACAGGAAGGAGGGTTTTCTCTGCATGCTCAACGACGAGCCAGGAGTCGGCTGTCAGGAGGCGCTCGGTGACAGTCTGAGTCAACAACGATTCCAGATCGTGCACGAGAGCGTAGGGGGGGTCGGCAAATACGATATCGTAAGGGCCTTCCCACTGTTCCGGTCGGTTGAGAAATTGTTTGACAGTGTGCGCGTACACGGTAATGTGATGGCCTACCCCGCAGTCCAGCATATTCTGACGCAAGAGTTTCAGCGCTTCAATCTCGGATTCAACGCAGGTCACATGCGCGGCGCCTCGGCTTATGGCTTCGATTCCGATCGCTCCGGTCCCCGCATAAAGATCAAGTACTCGGCCCGAGGGAAGGCGATTGCCAAGAATTGAGAACAATGCCTCCCGAACTCGATCTGAAGTCGGACGTATCAGAGATCCCTGGGGGCCACGAAGACGACGGCCTCGATAGGTTCCTGAAATGACGCGCATAGAAAATGACTACGGGTTCGTCCGGCCCGGAAGACTCTAACATAGCGTTTTTGAAGGGGTCAAGAACGGTCGTGCGGGTGAGCTTCACCAGACGACAATGTGAACCGTTCGGGGATTTAGAACGCTGAACGCGGATGGATGTCTCTGCTAGGTACAGGCTGCATCATTTTGACGGTCCAATGCAAGGAGACTATAATACAGGGCACATGAGAATCTGGTCCCGTCGTATCCCGATCCGTCTGCCTCTCACTCAGGAAACCGTAGCGCGGATCGGGTTCGATGGTAAGCTATATAACTATCGAGTCGTGACAGGCTGTGCGTCGCGTGCTGCAAGACTCTTTCGTCGATTATTGGAGATCGTGCGATCGATGATCGCGCCGCAGTTGATACACTTCCATGCGTAGAAAATGAGAAAGAAATCGGAAAACCGCTCTAACATCATCATGCCTTTGCACTTCGGACATTCCATCACTTCCTCCCAGGTGGCTTGGTTTACAGCTGCTGACGTACATAGCAAGAGATGCACCAATTTGTCGCACCACGATATTTCAATGGGTTACACTCTACGTAGTTCACACAATGGCAAAATTGGCATGACCAGCTAGTACAAAAACGTCCGGGGTGTCATTTTTTGTGCGTCAAAGATGGCTACCATGACAGGAAAGAGGCTAACAAAGGGAATTACGCATTGGCCGGAGACTGAACGTCCACGTGAGCGGCTGATGGCGAAGGGTCCCGATGCCTTGTCGGATGCGCAGCTGCTCGCCATTCTCCTCAGAACCGGTCGCCGTGATTTTTCCGCTGTACAAGTTGCAATCGAATTGCTTGGCCGAGTCGGAAGTGTCGGTGGGTTGGCCATGTGCGGGATTGAAGAACTCTGTGCAATTCAGGGGATAGGACCGGCGAAAGCGGCTCAGCTAAAAGCCGCAGTAGAATTAGGGCGCCGATCGCTGGCCACCCCGCTTTCGACTGGCACGCGCATCTCCTCCAGCGCCGATCTCTTCAAGCATTTTCACCCGATTTTGCGCGATCGCAAGCAGGAACTTTTCAAGGTTGTGCTGTTGGACGCCAAAAACACCGTCATCAAGGAATCCACCGTGTCAGAAGGAACGTTGACTCTCAGTCTTGTGCATCCGCGAGAGGTGTTCGCCTCTGCGGTTCGTGAGTCTGCCGCTGCCGTGATCTTTTTGCATAACCATCCCAGCGGCGATCCGACTCCAAGCCTGGAAGATCGACACCTGACAGAACGCCTGGGAGAGGCCGGCCGGTTACTGGGCATTCCTGTGCTGGATCATGTGATCATCGGCGACGGCCGGTACGTGAGTTTTGCAGATCAGGGTTGGCTCAAAGGGCAACACAATAGGGATTAAGATCGGGAGGCAAGACATGTTCTAAACCGTGCGCAATCGATGAGGAGGGCAGGCCATGGACCATATCCGTATGGAGCCCATCAGGAATGTCGCGATTGTGTCCAACGTCGGCGCGGGCAAGACATCCCTCAGTGAGGCGATACTCTTCGCCGGCGGAGCCGTTCCTATCCTCGGTTCCATCGCCCAGGGCACGACCGTCTCGGATTTTGAACCGGAAGAACTACACCATCGGAGTTCGGTCAGCACCAGCGTACTTCAGCTTTCTTGGAATCAGACTACCATTTCGCTTCTCGATCCTCCCGGTGCGCTCAGTCTACTCGGCGAACCGCTCTCAGCATTGCGGGCTGTCGATGCCGCACTGATCGTTCTCGATGGACAGACCGGTGTTCGAACCGAGTTGTCGCGTCTGTGGGCGCGCATCGGAGATCTCGATCTACCCTGCTTGTTTTTCGTCAACGGATTGGATCGAGAGGGTGCGTCGATCGAACACGCGCTGGAAATCTGCCGTACACAACTCAACTGTGTTCCTGTTCCCATGGTCATACCAGTCGGCCAAGGCTCCCAGATGGAGGGCGTGATCGACATTTTCCAGGATCGACTGATACGGTCCGGGCCGTCTACTGCCAAGGTGGAGATACTGCCGGTGCCAGCGCATCTGGCGTCTGCTGCGAAGGAGGGGCGTACCAGGCTTATGGAGGCCGTAGCGGAGACCGAGGATACGTTGCTTGACATCTATGTCGCCCAGGGAGATCTGAATCATGACGTGCTTTTGTCAGGACTTCGTTCCGGCATCCTGCGAAGACAGGTGTTTCCGCTGTACGCCGGTTCTGCAGTGCGCAATCTCGGAGTATGGCCGCTGATGAATGCAATGACCGCCTTGCTGCCATCACCAGGCGAACGCTGTGCCGTTCATCCTTCACAGGGTGTACAGCCGGATACAGGCTTGCCATGCGAACGGACGGGGAGTGCGCAGGAGCCATTTTCGGCGTTTGTATTCAAAACACTGATTGATCCGTTCGTGGGGCGGTTATCATATTGCCGTCTTCTCTCGGGAACTGTCCAGGCTGATTCTCTCGTGTGGAATGCATCAAAACAGATACGTGAGAAGCTGGGACATTTCTATACGCTCTTCGGAAAACGGCACACCGCGGTTGCTTCAGCATCGGCAGGAGAAATCGTGGCCATCGGAAAGTTACATGACACACACACCGGTGACACGTTGTGTGACGAGAAGAGTCAGATTTGCTACTCGGCGATCGGACTGCCTCGGCCGGTCCTGTCATTTGCGATTGAGGCCAAGTCGAAGGCGGAGATCGAGAAAGTCAGTCTCGGCTTGCATAAGCTGATTGAGGAAGATCCAACGCTGGGATTTTCACGCAACACGGAGACCAAAGAGATGGTGCTCAGTAGTCTCGGTCAACTCCATATGGATCTGGCATTGGAGAAGCTCCACCGGAAATTTGGGGCCGATGTCATCCTGCATACGCCGAAGATCCCTTACCATGAAACTGTGCACGCGACAGCGCGTGCGCAGGGTAAATACAAGAAACAGACGGGCGGCCACGGGCAATATGGGGATTGTTGGCTGGAAGTGTCGCCCTTGCCGCGTGGCGGGGGATTCACCTTCGAACATCGTGTCGTCGGGGGAGCCATTCCACGAAACTTCATTCCCGCGGTGGAAAAAGGAGTGAGTGAGGCGATGCATGAAGGGGTGCTGGGCGGATTTCCCGTCGTCGATGTCCGAGTCGCTGTGTACGACGGTTCATACCATGTTGTGGATTCGTCAGAAATGTCATTTAAAATCGCAGGGTCGATGGCCTTCAAAAAAGCAACGGAAATGGCGCAGCCGGTGTTGCTGGAGCCGATAATGAGGGTTGAGGTCGAAGCTCCGACGGACGCTGTCGGAGCCGTGATGGGCGACCTGAATGCGCGCAGAGGTCGCATTCTTTCAGTCAACGCGAGTGATCACGCCGAGCAGATTGGTGCGCTTGTGCCGCTTGCTGAATTGTTGAAGTATGCGCCGGCGCTGAATGGCATGACAGGCGGACGGGGAAGTTATGTGATGGAGTTTGCCCGTTACGAGGAAGTGCCGCGCGAACTGGCAGTCAAGATTGTCGAACAGCACAAGACGGAACGGCAGGCTGTGGGAGCGCACTGAAAGGCGTGATCGCTGGTCGTGCGTGAAGCGTACCTCGTCCTTCGACTCTGCTCAGGGCGGTGAGCCTGTCGAAGCGTATCTCGCAAACACGGACGGGACTCACGCTCGCTCCGTCTTGCGCTCGCTTCGCGTCCTTGGCGAGGTGGTCTGCACATTTCATGAGATATGCTGAACGCGATCACTCAGTGGATTTGAGCACGACATAGAAGGCCCGATTCTCGCGCAGTACCCGGAGCAAGATCGTATCTCCTCGCCGGAGCCGCGAGATCGCCGAGTGAAAATCCGTGGCTGAAGTCACTTCTGCGCGGTTCACTTCCTTGATCAGGTCGCCTACGAGGAGGCCTTCGGCGTGAGCCAGACTGCCGGCTTCGACTTTTGCGATGAGCGCTCCCTTCGGCTCGCGTAAATTCAAGGTCTCTGCCAACTCCGGAGTTAAATCCTGCACATCCAGGCCGAGCTTGAGATCCATTTTAGTTTGTGGAGTGGTTGCGGCGATGATGGCATCACGCCGCTCACTCAATGGGATATTCAAGACGAGGCGATTGCCGTCGCGAACGACTTCAATGTGCGCAGTCGCGCCGGGAGTGAGCGCGCCGATCAGCCGTGACAACTTGTTCGGAGAATCAACTGGGCTCCCGTCAATTTTCACTATTATGTCGCCCGGTTTAATGCCTGCCGATGCGGCTGGATCCTTTTCAAAGACCTCATTGACGAGAACCCCCTCGCTTTCGGTCACGCTGAATTTCTTGGCTAATTCAGGTGTCATTGGTTGAATGCCGACACCCAGCCAGCCCCGCGCCACTTTGCCCTTTGCCAGGAGTTGCTCGATGACTTGCTTAGCCATGTTTGATGGAATGGCGAAGCCGATGCCTTGGGCAAAATTAATAATGGCCGTATTGATTCCGATCACTTCACCGCGGAGATTGAACAGCGGTCCGCCGGAATTGCCGGGATTAATCGACGCATCAGTCTGAATAAAGTTTTCGTACCGTGACAGGTTCATGTTTTCCCGTCCGATGCCGCTGACGACTCCGAGAGTTACCGTGCGGTCGAGCCCAAAGGGATTCCCCACTGCAAGGACCCATTGCCCGACTTTCACAGAAGCGGAATCGCCAAAACGAGCGTTGGGGAGGGGACGGCTCGCCGTCACTTTGAGAAGAGCCAGGTCAGTATCCGGATCTTTACCGACCACGGTCGCCACCAGTTTGGTTTTATCGGAGAACCGGACTTCGATCTCGGTTGCATCGCCGATCACGTGGTTATTCGTGATGATGTACCCGTCACTGTCGATGATCAGGCCAGAGCCCGATCCTGAACTATTCGGTGCACGTTCCCCCGATCCTTCACGAGATCGACCGGTATTTGGAAGAGGAAACAGATTCACAACGGATGGCTTGGCCTGTTCGGCCAGGTTAGTAATCACGGCCTGAATTTCTTCAAGGAGACGAATGCCGGGCGGTTCTGCGCGAACAAGCTCTGGATGTACCAGTGTAGGAAGCAGCAGGAGAAGGGGCAGGATTACCTGCTGACGCAGATTATCATGAGCAAACGGTCTCGTGAGCATGAGAAAGAATCGTATGTTCAAGAACACAGGACACTGCGTCTCAGTCTACGCGGATTTCGTTGTCGCAGCATTGAGTGTACGTTTACTGGTAAACCATGTTACGAGGCGATCCACCTCGGATTCTACTCCAATTAAGATGACGATATCGTCGGTTCGGAAGATCAACCCCTCGGACGGAGCAAGTAAGAATGGTCCGCGTAAGATGGATGCAATATGGACCGAGGACGATCGAGGCATGGCACTGAGAGGTTGGCCGACGGCAGCTGCGTGCCTGGTAATGAGCAGGCGCTCAATTTTGGCAGATCGAATCGTTAAGTCCTGCTGAAGCTTAAGGGAATCCTCATGAATCGCTTCAAGTTTAAGTTCGCGAATGTGCCCATCGATCTGTGTCAACGACTGCTTCAGTGTCTGGACCCGGGTTACCGCCTGCGACACTGTCGTGTCAAGTGCTGCGTCATGCTGATCCTGGCTTAGGGACGGGCGACTGACGTGGTCTGCAACCTGTCGACCGACCCGGGCGGTGACTTCATCGATCTGTTGAAGAATTCCCGACGCCTGCCAGTGAAGTCGAATAATCTGTGTTTTGCGATTCACGCGCTCAGAAATTGATAGAACTACTTCATACAGCGCGCTGCTCGTTATGGACAGTTCTTTGTGAAGACGGCCGAGGAATTCAAGACTCATGGTCCGATAAGATGGATTATGTCAACTTATAGATTTGTCCTGCTTTCATCATGAAGCCGGGACGCTCAGCACTATTTCACTCTCCACCATACCAGATTACTGCTTCGACTTCATCGGATAACTGACTCTGATTTTATACGCGCAAAGAAGTTTGCATTCATCCCGAGCTGCTCGTATGATCCACTGCAATATGAATTGCACGAAGTGCAAAACAAAAGCGGTCATGAAGCTCCCACGGCACAATGCTGCCTTTTGCAAGCCCTGTTTCAATCATTTTATCCATGATCAAGTCGAGAAGGCGATTAAGTCACAAGCTATGTTCGGTCCGGACGAACGTATTCTTGTGGCCGTCTCGGGCGGCAAGGACAGTCTGGCGCTCTGGCATATTCTGCTTACCCTCGGATACCACGCAGACGCGTTATATGTACACCTGGGCATCGCGGGCTATTCGGAGCGATCGCATGACAAAGTCCAACACTATGCGAAGATGATTGCGGCGCCCCTGGGTGCCACACTGCACACGCATACGGTTGAAGAGGAAGCAGGCGCCGGCATCAAAGAACTGGCCCAGCTGGTCCATCGCCCCACCTGTTCGACGTGCGGCACAATCAAGCGCTACCAGTTTAACCGGGCAGCGATTGAAAAAGAGTACGACGTCATGGCCACCGGCCATAATCTCGATGACGAAGCAGCTCGCCTCCTTGGCAATGTGCTGCATTGGCAAGAGGAATATCTGGACAAACAAGGCCCGAGTTTGCCGGCTTCGGTGGAAGGGTTTGCCAAGAAGGTAAAACCGCTCTATCGATTGACGGAACGTGAGCTGGCTGCCTACTGCGTCTTAAATAAAATCGATTATATCGTGGATGAATGCCCAATGGCTCAAGGGGCGAAGACGCTTCTCTATAAGGAAGTCTTGAACAGGCTGGAGACTGAATCCCCCGGCACGAAGCAGTATTTTTATTGGGGGTTTCTGGAGAAACAGCGTAAGCACGGTGCCACGTCCGCACCGACGACAATGACTGAAAAAGACCAGGCGATTTTGCATCCCTGCATGTCATGCGGTCAACCGACGACCGCCGAAAGTTGTTCGTACTGCAAACTCATGGCGCGGGCGAAAAGCGCTGTCCCGCACTGATAGCATACAGGCAAACGGATGGCCTCTCCCCCACGCGACTATTACCAGATCCTCGGCCTTTCACGGGAAGCCTCCGCCGACGATATTAAAAAAGCCTACCGACGCCTTGCCCGCCAGTACCATCCCGATCTTCATGCCGGGACGAAAAAAGTCGAGATGGAACGGAAGTTCAAAGAGCTCAATGAAGCACAGGAAGTGTTGTCCGACCCTGCCAAGCGGAAAAAGTACGATCAGCACGGTTCGCAATGGGAACAAGCCGAGGCATTTGAGCAGGCGCGCCGGCAGACCGGGGGTGGATTCGGCGGCAGGACGAGTACAGGGTACAGCACAGGAGATTTCTCAGATATCTTTGAGAATCTCTTTGGCGGGAGTGCGCGAGCTGGCGGTCCACGAGGATTTGCCTCACAGGGTGAGGATGTGGAAACCGACGTCGCGCTGTCGTTGCGGGAAGTGCTATCCGGTGTGACGAAGCGCGTCTCCCTCATGGAAGCGGTATCCTGTAGATCCTGCCGAGGGAGCGGATCGCTTCGGGGCCGCCCTTGTCAAGTCTGTCATGGATCGGGCACGGGCATGGAACCGACGACAATCGAAGTCAGGATTCCGGCCGGTGTGCTCGCCGGCACCAGAGTGCGTGTGGGTGGGAAAGGACAGCCTGGCAGCAACGGCGGAAAACGTGGAGACCTCTACCTCCATGTCTCAATTAAAGAGGACAGAATATTTCGCCGGCAAGGCAGCGATCTCCACGCCACTCTCCCCGTCTGGCCCTGGGAAGCTGCGTTGGGGGCTGAAGTGATGGCGCCGACATTGGGAGAGCCGGTTCGCGTGAAAATTCCAGCCGGGAGTCGAGCGGATAGCAAACTGCGCCTCAAGGGAAAGGGCCTTCCGACGGCAACCGGTACCCATGGCGATCTATTCCTCACCCTACAAATCGTTATGTCGCCCTCCATATCAAATGAGGAACGGTTACTGTACGAACAACTTGCCCGACAACCCCATCAAGACCCGCGGGCTGAGTTGATCATCAAAGCGCAACAAGAATAGATATACCGTACCGGAGATCCGGGCGCGAGACGGACTCCGCAAATCCCCTCGATTGCCGCTGCGTCCTGCCCGCTCCCCCTCCCCTGTTCCCTTACGGTTCAGCGCATGGCGTTTGCTTGCGTTGCCTCGGTCTGTATGGCAAGCTACAGCGCGTAAATGGCGAGCAGTTCATGACCTATCTGACCGAAGTTAGATGTGTGCCATTTTCAGCCGTTCCGTAAGGTATTCTTAGAAAAAGGAGGAGTCTATGAAGCGAGCAACAAAGACGATTGTGTCATGTGGTGTTGCAGCGGTGTTTATGCTGGCCTTGGGGGGTACCGGTGTATGGGCCAATGATCCCAGTTACGGTCATGCCGGCAGCCATGGGGGACACGGTGCAATGGGTGGTTACGGGAAAGGCATGATGCATAGCGGGACCGGCCATTTGATCCGGCACTTGCTCAAGCATGAAAAGGACATCGGGCTGACGGCGGACCAAGTAGCGAAACTGAAAGACTTCCAATTGAGTCTGGACAAGGTCCGTATCAAGGCGGAAGCTGAGATTCAAATTGCCGAGCGTGAGCTGAAGGCCCTCACGGACGACGATAAGTCGGATGTTGCTGCAATCGAAACGAAGCTGAAACAGAGCGAAGATCTACAGGTACTGCTTCGCTTGACCGCGATCAAGATGCGGCGCGACGTGATGGCGGTGTTGACGCCCGAGCAGCGTGAGAAGGAAAAGACCGAACACGACAAAGTGATGCATCAGCACAAAGGGGGGGACATGGGGCACGGCAATCCACATGGCGGCGGCATGCCCCATGGCTCCAATCCCCATGGCAAGAACCCGCATACGGGATATGGCGAGGTTGCACCACCTTCTCCACCCAGTAACATGTCTGTGCAATAGCATTGCCGCTTTGCAGGCCGCATCGCATTCATCGTACTGCGGTGCGCACGACACGCAGGAAAAGAAAGGACGAGTAGAATAGGCTATGCCGAAAGACCTAATACTGAAGAGTCATGATCTGCTGGTTGGCCCGTCCCGGGCACCGGCCCGGGCGATGCTGAAAGCCGTGGGGTTTACCGACGATGATTTGTCCAAGCCTCTCGTCGGGGTGGCCAATACCTGGATCGAAGTCATGCCGTGCAACTACCACCTTCGCCGGCTGTCGGAGCGGGTCAAAGCCGGGATTCGTGCTGCCGGTGGAACACCGATCGAGTACAACACGATCGCGGTTTCTGACGGCATTTCAATGGGGACTGAGGGCATGAAGGCCTCGCTCATTAGCCGGGAAGTGATTGCCGACTCGATCGAGTTGGTCGCGCGGGGCCACTTATTTGATGCGGTTGTCGCGCTGTCCGGCTGCGACAAGACGATTCCTGGCACAGTCATGGCGCTTGCGAGGTTAAATTTGCCGTCTGTCATGCTCTACGGCGGTTCCATCATGCCCGGAAAGTTCCAAGGGCACGACGTCACGATCCAGGATGTCTTCGAAGCCGTCGGCAAACATGCCTCCGGCCACATGACCAACGCTGAACTGAAGGACCTTGAAGACCACGCCTGCCCTGGCCCCGGCGCGTGCGGCGGACAGTTTACGGCCAATACCATGGCAATTGCCTTCGAGTTTCTGGGCATTTCACCCATGGGGCGCAACGGCGTCCCTGCCATGGATCAGCACAAGGATGATGTCGCCTTCGAATGCGGCAAGATGGTCATGGAATTGATCAAACAGAACGTCCGGCCCAAGCAGATCATCACCCGCAAGTCGCTTGAGAATGCGATTGCTGCGGTTGCAACAACAGGTGGATCGACCAATGCCGTGCTCCACCTTCTCGCAGTGGCGCGCGAAATGGGGATTAAACTGAACATCGACGATTTCGATAAGATCAATCGCAAAGTCCCGTTGCTTGCCGATCTCAAGCCCGGGGGGCGGTTTACTGCCGCCGATCTCTACGCGGCTGGAGGGACAACACTGGTAGCAAAGCGCTTACTTGACGCAGGTATTCTTCACGGCAATCAGCCGACGGTAACAGGGCTCACGATTGGAGAAGAAGCGACGAAAGCTATCGAGACACGAGACCAGCAGGTGCTTCGTTCGTTATCGAGCCCAATCAAACCAACCGGCGGCATGGTCATCCTGAAAGGTAACCTCGCGCCGGAAGGCTGCGTGGTCAAGGTTGCCGGACATTCCATGATGAAATTCCAAGGTCCGGCAAGAGTCTACAATCGGGAAGAAGATGCGTTCGCCGCAGTCAAAGCCGGGCAGATTAAGGCCGGCGATGTGGTGGTGATTCGGTACGAAGGTCCTTCGGGAGGACCGGGTATGCGCGAGATGCTGGGAGTTACGGCTGCCATTGTCGGGGCGGGACTCGGCGATTCTGTAGCGTTGTTGACCGACGGACGATTCTCCGGCGCAACACATGGCTTGATGGCCGGCCACGTTGCTCCGGAAGCGGTGAGAGGCGGCCCTATTGCAGCAATTAGAAACGGCGACCGGATTACGTTCGATATTGCCAAACGCCGGCTGGATGTGAATCTGACGCAGAAGGAAATTTCCGCCAGGCTCAAGAAGGTCAAGCAGCCGGTACCCCGCTATACCTCCGGCGTGATGGCGAAATACGCGAGACATGTCTCATCTGCCTCGGAAGGCGCCGTCACGAGCTGATCATCATATCAGTTGTGATAAGAGGCCAGGGAGTTGACCGCATGCGGT
>LVWT01000024.1 GCA_002083405.1 Nitrospira sp. SG-bin2
TTCAAAAGGCTCGTTTGTCAACAGCCTGCTAGCTATTAATCAGGGGGAGGAGCATGGACCGGGTGATTCCTTTCAATCTGTGGGTGGTTGGGATAGGCCTCATGGCTGTTCTCTTGTCAGGCCAATCGTATGCAGATGAGCCGGAAGCCAAGAAACCGGACGACAACAAGCCGCAGCCGATGCTCGATTGCCGGTATGATCACACCGATGTCGGAGAGACGAGCGAGGCCTTTCCTTCCGACGATGTCTTTCGTCCCCTCATGGCGGATCCCAAACAGCCGCAGTTCTTCGCCATGTGGCAACAAGCGAGACCGCGCAATGGCGGGTCGTCTTACAACCTGGGGTCAGTGGCCATCGGCGAGAACTTTGGCTTTTACACCAAGCGGCAGGGATGCGATGGGTGGCAAGTGGGCCTGCTCACCGGCATCTTCTCGCAGTTCAACCTGGACCAGAAAAACGCCGAGTTGATCAACACGGATTTCAATGTGGGCCTCCCGCTCTCGTGGCGATCAGGGAATTGGTCCGCGCGGCTTCGCTATTACCACCAAAGCAGCCACCTAGGTGATGAATTCCTGGTCAGGAATGTTGGATTCCAGCGGTTTACGGTTTCGTTTGAAGAGGTGGACGCGATTCTGTCCTACGACTACAAGTGGCTGCGCCTGTATGGAGGAGCTGCGTATCTGGTGCATCGCGAACCGGCAACAGTCGATCGTACGCGGCTTCAGTGGGGATTCGAAGCCCGGGCTCCTGCGATGCGCACCAGCCTCTTGGTCCCCGTCCTCGATCGGCTGATTATCACGCCCGTGTTGTCGGCGGACTTCAAGTCGGCGGAGGAGCACAGCTGGATCATCGACACCAATGTGCTCGGCGGTTTTGAATGGTCTCGAACAGGATCCCGCCGGCATTTTCGGATCATGGCGACCTATTTTCACGGCTATAATCCGTACGGACAGTTTTTCATCTACCAGAAGATCGAATCGATCGGTCTTGGAGCATATTTCACGTTTTGATGAGACGAAGCAGGGTGCGGGCTTGCGAGTCCGCACGCTGCACGGACACTTCTGCTAGAATCGTCCACCTGGACAAGTCGAAACGAGGCCGATCCGCTGCCGAGACATACCGTCATCAATAGTGCGGGCTAGGAGGCCACCGTCGATGAACAAGAAGCTCTCCTTTTCCCTCTGGTACGTTCTGCTTGCAGTCATGGCCGTCGTGCTGGTGCATGACTTCATCCTTGCTCTGAATAAAGTCGAAGAAATCCCCTACAGTCAGTTCAGAAGCTTGGTTGCGGAAGGCAAGGTGGCGGAAGTCTCCCTGAGCAGCCAATTGGTGACCGGCAAGCTGAAGCCTGAAGGGGAATCAAAAGTAGAGAAGTTGTTTACGACCATCCGTGTCGAGGATCCTGAGCTGGTCCGTGAGCTCAACCAGCGTGGCGTGACCTTCACCGGCGTCATCGAATCCACCTTCTTGCGCGATCTCCTCTCCTGGGTGGTGCCGGTCGTGGTATTTGCCCTCATCTGGTTCTTTATCTTTCGTCGCTTAGGCCAGGCCCAGGGCGGTTTCATGCAAGTGGGACAATCCAAAGCGAAGATCTACGTGGAAAAGGACATCAAGGTGACGTTCGCGGAAGTCGCCGGTGTGGACGAGGCAAAGGAAGAGCTGCGGGAGGTGATTGAGTTTCTCAAGACGCCGGAGAAATTCACTAAGCTGGGCGGGAAAATTCCGAAAGGCATTCTATTGGTCGGCCCGCCTGGAACCGGCAAGACGTTGCTGGCCCGCGCGGTGGCCGGTGAGGCGGGGGTGACGTTCTTCAGCATCAGCGGTTCCGAGTTTGTCGAAATGTTCGTCGGGGTCGGGGCGGCACGCGTGCGCGACCTGTTCGATCAGGCGAAGTTGAAAGCGCCCTGCATCATTTTTATCGACGAGTTGGATGCGCTCGGAAAAGCGCGTGGCGCAGGACCGATGGGCCATGAGGAGCGGGAACAAACGCTCAATCAGTTGCTGGTCGAGATGGACGGCTTCGATCCCCGCATCGGGGTCATTCTCATGGCAGCCACCAATCGCCCCGAGATTCTTGATCCTGCGTTGCTGCGAGCCGGGCGGTTCGATCGTCATGTGGTGGTGGACCGCCCGGACAAGATCGGTCGCCTCGCCATTCTTCGTGTGCATGCCAAGCAGGTGGCGCTTGGTCCCGACGCCGATCTCGAAACGATCGCAGCGATGACCCCCGGGTTCTCAGGAGCCGATTTGGCCAACATCATCAACGAGGCGGCGCTGCTGGCCGTGCGCAGAGGCAAGGATCAGGTCGGGGTGTCAGAATTACAGGAAGCTGTCGAGCGAGTCATTGCCGGCTTGGAGAAGAAGAATCGCGTCCTGAATAAGATGGAGAAGGAGCGGGTGGCTTACCATGAGACCGGCCATGCCCTTGTTGCCCTGTCTTTGCCGGGGATGGATCAGGTGCAGAAAATTTCGATCATTCCACGAGGCGTGGCCGCGCTCGGCTATACGTTGCAGCTTCCGACGGAAGACCGGTTCCTGATGACGAAATCCGAGCTCGAGAACAAGGTCGCCGTATTGCTGGGTGGTCGGATTGCGGAAGAGCTGACCTTCGGCGAGGCTTCCACGGGAGCGCAGAACGATCTTGTGAAGGCCACCGACATCGCGAAAAGCATGGTGAAGGCTTACGGTATGAGCGATAAATTGGGCACCATCACCCTCGAGCGGGAGCGGCAACCCCAGTTCCTCCAGCTGCCGATCGGGTCTGAAAAGGGCGATTATTCCGAGGAGACTGCGCGGGAAATCGATTGTGAGGTGCGGCGGATCATCGACGAACAGTATGAACGGGTGAAACGGCTGCTGGGAGAGCGGAAAGCCGCGTTGCAGCAAGGCGCGCAGCTATTGCTGGAACAGGAAGTCATCACCGGGGCTGAGCTGCAAACGATAATGAAAAAGGTTTGAATGGATCACAGGCATGGGGTAAGTATGTACCACTAGCGAGATAAAGGCGCAGATTGCCGAGCAGACTATGCTGGTGGAACAACAGGCAACGATCTCCGTCAGCGACAATGTAATTCACTGCCGGGGGGCCTGGACCCTTCCGAACGTGACTGAATTGGAGCGCCGCAGTAAGGCACTCCGATGGCCTGACGCTCCCGAAGTGTTGTGCGATGCCGGCGAGGTGACCGCCATGGATACCGGCGGCGCCCTCTTGCTGTATCGGAGTATCGAGAGTGTGCGCCGCGCCGGCCGGAGCGTCGCTCTCCACGGGTTGAAACCGGAATTCGCCGAGCTGGTGCGGCTGATCGAAACCAGCAGTCGCCCCACTCACGGCGCCGACCTCCGTCGCGACGGATGGGACGCGCGTTTGACGCGGGTCCTCCAACGTAAACAGGACGCGGTCATTCAAGGGCTTGCCTTTCTCGGAGAAACGACCGTCACGTTCGGCCGGTCGCTACTGCAGCCGCGGTCCATTCGATGGCGGGCTCTTCTGCGGGTCATCGAATTGGACGGCGTGCGCGCCTTGCCGATCACCGGTCTGCTGACCTTCCTCGTCGGCATCGTCATCGCCTATCAGGGCGCGGAACAGCTCCGCAAGTTCGGCACGAATATCTTCATCGTCGATCTGGTCGGGATTTCGTTGGTGCGGGAAATCTCGCCGTTGATTGTCGCGATTCTCATCGCCGGCCGGTCGGGATCGGCCTATGCGGCCGAGATCGGCACCATGAAGGTGACGGAGGAATTGGACGCAGTCCGCACACTCGGCATTTCGCCCATCAACTTGCTTGTCCTGCCGAGATCCCTGGCCCTCGTCATCGCCCTGCCGCTCTTGACGGTCTACGCCGATGTATTGGGTATCTTCGGCGGCATGCTCGTTGCGACGAGCCAGTTGAACGTAAGTTTCACCGAGTTCCTGGCTCGCTTCGAAGAGGCTGTCGCGGTGCGGCATTTTCTTATCGGTCTGGCCAAGGCGCCGTTCTTTGCTATGATCATTGCAATGGTCGGCTGCTATCAGGGGCTTCAGATCCGGGGCGGTGTGGACGACGTCGGCCGGCATACGACGATCGCCGTCGTGCAAAGCATTTTTCTCGTCATCGTGTTCGATGCGATTTGCAGCGTGTTGACGAACTGGTGGGACTTATGATGCCCGCGACAGGCACTGCGGCGCCGATTATCGACATCAGCCATGTCTCTACACGATTTGGGACGTCGGTTGTCCATGATGATGTGAGTCTCTCGATCAGGCAGGGCGAAGTCTTCGCGATCGCCGGAGGCAACGGCTGCGGCAAGTCCACGCTGTTGCGGGAGATCGTTGGACTGCTGACGCCTTCGGGTGGAACCATTCGGATTTTGGGAGTCGATAGCCGGGAATTAAGCGAAAGCAATGGCCGGCCGATTCACCACCGGGTGGGAGTCATGTTCCAGCACGGCGCCCTGTTCAGTTCGCTCACGCTGGCGGAAAATGTGGCCGTGCCGTTGCGCGAGCATACGGACCTGAGTCCAGGATTGATTCGGGAGATCGTTGCCGTCAAGATCGCCATGGTGGGGTTGCCGCCGGAGAGCGGCGTGAAATTTCCGAACGAGCTCAGTGGAGGCATGAGACGGCGGGCCGCACTCGCCCGCGCGATCGTGATGGACCCGGAGCTGCTCTTTCTTGACGAACCGACGGCCGGGCTTGATCCGATGATCGCCGCGGGGTTCGATGATCTTGTCCTCTCGTTGAAAAAGCTCTTGGGGTTGACGGTCGTCATGGTCACGCACGATCTGGATTCCCTGTGGCGCATCGCCAGCCGGGTGGCAGTGCTGGGCAAGGGGAAAGTCCTGGGGGTCGGAACCATGCAGGAGTTGTCGCAGTCCGATGACCCGGTGATTAAGGAGTATTTCCACGGTCCACGCGGGCGCACGGCGCTGGAACAGGCGGCATGGAACGGCACGAAGCGCGACGCATGACGTGTAGAGCCTGTCTCGCACGCACGAGATACGAACGACGAGATATGCGAAGGGAATCGAAGTGGAACCAAAAGTGAACTACATCCTCGTCGGTTCCTTCGTCGCGATCCTCGGCGCGGCGATGTTGGTCGGCGTTCTATGGATGGGGAAATCGGATTACCGGGGCATCTATGACCGCTACGAGGCCTACTTTCGCGAATCGGTGGCAGGCTTGAGCGTGGACTCGACGGTGAAATATCGTGGTGTCGACGTGGGGCGGGTGAAGGACATTGCCTTGAACCCCGACAATCCTGAGGAAGTGAAGTTGACGCTGGATATCGCCGGCGGGACACCGATCAAGACGGACACCGTTGCCGTCCTCCAGACACAGGGGCTCACCGGCCTTGCGACGATCAATTTGACCGGAGGCAGCCGGGAGGCGCCGCGGTTGGAAGCCTCGGAAGGGCAGGCGTACCCGGTCATCAAAACCGGTCCCTCCTTGTTTTTTCGGTTGGATGAGGCGATCTCCCGTTTGCTGTCCGAGAAGGGATTGAGCAAGCTCCTGGCGGATATGGACTTGGCGGCCAAAGGGGCCGCGGATGTGCTGGATGAAGAGAACCGTATGGCGTTGAAGCGCACGATCACAGATCTTTCCGAGGTCATGCACTCTGTCGCGACCCATCGGGCTCAGATTGAGGCAGGCCTGAACGGTGCTGCCCAAAGTGCCGACCATCTTGTCAAGGTCACGGCGGCGTTGAACGAGCAGGTGCCGGTCATGCTGGCGCGAATCAACAAGAGCGCCGCCGCCTTGAACGCGATGACGGAAGAACTCGCTCAAACAAGCAAGGCGGTGCGGTCGGTCGTGAATGACAGCCGGCCGGAGTTGGAACAGTTCTCGCGGCAGACTTTGCCTCAAGCCGGGCTATTGGTGACGGAACTGAGGGAGCTGGCCACGACGTTGACGCGGGTGGCGCGGGATCTGGAACGCGAGCCTGAGTCGCTCGTGTTCGGACGGAAACCTGCGTCGCGCGGACCGGGAGAATAAGATACGTGAATCGTATCTCGTCCAAAACAAATCAAGAGTCTTCAGGGTTGAGGGCGAATCAGTTTGTTTGCGAGATACGAACGACGCTTCACGAGATACGCACGAGTGCGAGAGGTTGCCGATGAGGGGACGAATATTTGGAGTCCTGTGTGCATTCCTGGTGTTGACGGCGGCCGGCTGTCTTTCCTCCCGCTCGGAGTCGCAGCCGGCCCATACCTATCGTTTGAGTCTCGATCCTGAGCGCACGGAGGTTCGTCCGGCCGACGTCAACGGCCCGATCTTGATGGTCAGCCTGCCGCTGGCCGAGCCGGGATTCGAGACACCTCGAATGATGTATGTGAAGCGTCCCTATGAATTGGAGCATTACGCCCTGAATCAATGGGCCGACCAGCCGGCGCGCATGTTCGCGTCCTTGATGGTGCAGGCGCTGGGGCGGACCGGCTCGTGGCGAGCCGTCGTCCCGGCCCCGGGCTCCATTCGCGGAGATTTCCGTCTCGACTCCTACGGGTTCGCCCTGCAGCAGGAATTCATGCAGAACCCCAGTCTGGTGAGGGTCGCAGTGCGCGCGCAAGTGGTCGAGGTGAAGGAGTCGCGGCTTGTAGGGGCACGCGTGTTTGAAGTAGTGGAGAAGGCGCAAAGCGACGACGCATACGGTGGCGTGGTGGCTGCGAATCGGGCGATTGCCGCGCTGCTCGATGACCTGGCCCTATGGCTCCGGGAATGTATGCGGCATTCAGCGGAATGCAGCCGTTGAGGGGACGAATATAAGATGTGAGGGGTAAGGCGTAAGGGGTGAGGAGTGGGAGTGAGGAGAACGAGGGCACGGGGCAAGAGCAGTCTATGATGAGCCGGACTCGCACGGTCTTGTGTATGTTGACGATGGTCTGTTGGCTGGCAGATTCCACGACAGGATTCGCGGCTGGTGAACGAAATCTGGCCCGAGGCAAGAAACTTTATGAGAAGTATTGTCTGGCCTGTCATGGCCCGCTGGGCCGGGGGGATGGAGCCGTGCAGTTCGATCCTCCTGTTGCGGACCTGACATCGAGCGAGGTGCTCATGAAGCCGGACTCCCGCCTCTTGAAGAGCATCCACGAGGGACGACCGAATACCGCGATGGATACGTGGAAGCGTGTCATGTCCGAGGAGGCGACTCGTGATGTGCTCGCCTACATTCTGACCTTTCCACGGTAATTGAGGCTGACCAAGCTGAATGAAAGCGTCCTGGAAAACAGGCCTCAGTTTCGGATTGACCTCAGGCGTCATCACGACGCTCGGTTTGATGGTGGGGCTTCACGCGGGTACCCATTCGCGGGCGGTCGTGCTCGGGGGCATACTGACCATCGCCGTGGCCGACGCCCTCTCCGATTCGATGGGTATTCATCTTGCGGAAGAATCCAGGAACAGCGGACCGGCCGGCGACATCTGGGAAGCCACGCTGGCGACGTTTGCCGCCAAGTTCGTGATCGCAGGGACGTTTGTGGTGCCGGTCGCGGTCCGGCCGCTCGACCAGGCGATCGTGATCAGCGTAGTCTGGGGCCTGCTCTTGCTGACGGCGCTCAGTTTCTTCGTCGCGCGGGCTCAAGCCATTCCGCCGTGGAAAGTAATCGGCGAGCATCTGCTCATCGCGCTGTGTGTTGTGGCGATCACGCATGCAGTCGGCGAGTGGGTCCAAGGTCTCGTGGAGGCGGAATGATCAATGCAAGACGGACCAGGTGAAGCATGAGGGGTAAAGGGGTGAGGAGTGAACGAAACGGAAAGGGGATGATATGGACACTCGGAGCAAAGTCTATCTGTACCATACGACGGTGAAATGGACGGACCATCGCAAAGGCACGATGTCCTGCGAGGGCAAACCGAATGTGGAGGTGGCGACGCCGCCGGAATTCAAGGGGCATGAAGGGATCTGGTCGCCCGAAGATCTGTTCGTGGCCTCGGCGAATATCTGCCTGATGACGACGTTTATTGCCGTCGCGGAACGGGCCGGCCTTGCCTTCTCCGCGTATGAAAGTGCGGCGGAAGGCCGGCTGGAGTTGGTGGAAGGAAAGTTTCAGTTCACCGCCATCACGATCAAGCCGACCATTACTTTGGAATCGGATACCGATGCCGCCAGGGCAAGAGAGCTGATCGAAAAGGCCGAAGCCAATTGTCTGATCTCCAACTCGATGAAAGCCACTGTGACGTTGGAGCCGGTCATCCACTAACCTCATCGTTTCTCTCTCAACTAGCGTAATTGTCATACGTCAATCGTGCACCCTTTGTCAGGCGAATGGACCGATGCTTCTCATCTTTCTGATCGGTTCTCGTAGTCGAACGACTGTTGAGGCTTTCTTCTCTGTAGCATCCTGCGCCAGTGGCAGAAATGGCACTGGGGTATTTCTCGCCAACTCTCTTTCATCCTTGTCGTGACGATCAGACCCAAGCAGGCTAAGTCCGCGATGGACTAGTGAGTTTTGCCACCATCAGCCGTCCGGTCGAGTGGCATACTGCTCGCACTATCGATCCGGTCAAGAGGTGCTGTATGCGTATTGTTGGAATCGGACTCGCTCTGCTGACAGGGATTCTATCGGCCGGATTTGCCGGAGGTGTGGGGTTGAAGGACCTCACCTCTGCGGGCAAAGGAGGAGATTCGGTGAGCGGGCGGGAGATCTACGTCAACACCTGCATTCGATGCCATGGAATCGACGGTACAGGAGTGCAGAGCGTTCGGCTGGTTCCCGCGCCGGCGGATCTCACCTCACCAGCCGTGCAGAACCGTCTCGATGGGACACTGTTCAAACGTATTCATGAGGGCAAACCGAATACTGCGATGGGAGCATGGAAACATGCGCTGTCTGACGCGGAAATCTGGGACGTGCTGGCCTATGTGCGAACACTCGGAACCGGCTCGGATGCGCAACCGTGAAGCATGAATCCTTTTATGGAAGCCTGCCTCTCATGGATCAGAACGAACAGGCAACGGACTCAACGATTGACTGCTGGGAGGTGTCGCCATGATGTGTAATGTCGGAGGAATCGAACGGCCGATACGGATTGCCGTGGGTATTCTGTTGATCGGGATCGGCGCACTGGCCGGCCTTTCTACCGTCGGGGCGGGACTCGCGCTGGCCGCAGGGGCGATCTTACTGCTCACCGGAGCCATCGGATTTTGCCCGCTCACGGCTCTGCTTGGAATTAATACCTGTGCGGCGAAACCCGGGACGAAGAAGTGAGGGTTGGATGATGGATCGACGCATGATGACCGGCATGGCAGTCGTTGTACTGTTCTCGGTTGCGATGGGTTGTGTCCCGCCTCCGCGCGTGGCAGGACCGGCGGAGGCTACAGCTGTCGCGGAGCGAAACGGGGACATGGATGTCTTGTTCTCTCCGCCTTCTCCGGACACAATCCCGGGTGATCTTCGGGGTGAGCAGATCCGGCTGGGCTACAAGATGGTGGTCGATACGCAAGTGTACGGAAAACGTTATGCCGGCAATGCGCTCAACTGCACGAATTGTCACCTTGATGCGGGACTTACTCCCGGCGCCGCTTCTTTCGTTGGAATCAGCGTTCTCTATCCCGAATATCGCGCTCGCGCAGGCCGGCCGATGAGTCTTGCCGATCGGATCAACGAATGTTTCGAGCGAAGCTTGAACGGCAGAGCACTTCCCCCCGATAGCGCGAAACTCGCGGCCATTGTGGCCTACATCGACTGGTTGTCGAAGAACGTGCCGCCCGGCAGCGCCGTGCCCTGGCGGGGAATTCCCCGTATCACGTCGACTCATTCGCCGGATCCTGTCAGCGGCAAGCAGGTGTTCGAAAGGCGATGTGTCTTCTGCCATGGGACCGACGGGCAAGGCACGATGGCTGCGCCGCCGGTCTGGGGACCCGGCTCCTACAACGTCGGCGCGGGCATGGCGCGAGTCAGTGTGGCAGCTGCATTCATCAAGGCCAATATGCCGCGTGGGTGGGGCTGGTCCCTGACCGACGAGGAAGCGTTCGATGTCGCGGCCTACATCAACAGCCAGCCGCGTCCTGACTTTCCCGGTAAGGCGCGCGATTGGCCGAACGGGGGCAAGCCGGCGGATGCGCCATATTGAGCGTCATCGCTGAGAGGGTGGTGGGATCGAGATGAACGGAATGCTCGTTACGCTTCTGGTCGGCGCGCTTGGCTTCGCTGCCGTGGGGTTCAGCGGAACAGCCGTATCCGCTCTGGAGTCGCATCGGGTGGTCGTGCACCTCAATTCAGGGGATGAGAAGGTCCAACGGGGAGCGTTGAACAATATCCGTCACCTCTATCAAGAGGTGGGGCGCGAGCACTTGCGGGTCGAGTTGGTGGTGCATGGTGCCGGGTTGACGCTATTGACGAAAAAAGATTCGCTGTTGGCGACGGAACTGGCGCAGCTGAAGATGGCCTCTGATGTCGAATTTACCGCCTGCTCCAATACGATGAAGGCGCAGGGTCTCACGCGGGCGGATTTGATCGATCAGGTCGATCGCACCGTGCCGGCCATGGTCCGACTGATGGAACTACAAGAACAAGGCTGGTCTTATATCAAACCCTGATGCCGAGATGACACACGACACCCTATCTATTAACGGAACAGGCCACAAGGATACGAACCCGGTGCTTGGGTGGTGGGCCGGCGGTGTGGCGATCGGGGTTGTGCTCATTCTGGCGGTCGCATTGGTCCAACCGATCGGAGTTTCGACGCAGTACGTCGTGCTGGACGGTGTGCTTCTCCACCATGTGCTCCCGGACGTGGCATCGAAGAGCCCCTACCTGGCGAAGACCGCGCCGGGCTGGACGCTGGCCACGTACGAGTTCTTTTTTGTGTTGGGGATTCCGCTCGGGGCATTGCTGGCGGCGATGGCAACGTCCCGATTCACCACGAGAGTCGTGCCGCCCGAATGGAACACACGGTTTGGATCGAACCCCGGACATCGCCTGGTCTGGTCCTTCGTCGGCGGATTTCTCCTTCTCTTTGGCGCCCGTTTCGGCGGAGGTTGTACCTCCGGCCACATGATCAGTGGCGTGTCACAGCTGGCCGTCAGTTCGCTCGTGTTTTCGGTCGCCCTCTTTGCGAGCGCGATTGTGACGGCACGGTGGCTGTACGGCGACGGGGGAAAGCGATGATGTTGTTGCTCGGATTGGTGTTGGGGTCGGCCTTCGGCGCGGCCCTTCAATTATCCGGCGCATCGAGCCATACCAAAATCACTCAGGCGCTGCGGCTTAAAGATTTGACGATCATCAAACTGATCGTGGTCGCGATCGGAGTCGGATTGATCGGGGTCCATCTGTTGGATCTGTGGGGGTGGGCGAACATGAAGGTCAAAGATCTGTATCTGCCGGGAATGATCGTAGCAGGGCTCATCTTCGGTGTGGGGTTTGCCGTCTCGGGCTATTGCCCGGGCACGGCACTCGTGGCGGCGGCTGAAGGAAAACCGGATGCCTGGGTGACGGTCCTGGGCGGAATGTTCGGCGCCCTGGTGTTTGCCTTCATGTTTCCAGATTTGGAAACGATGTTGTTGTCATTCGGCGAATACGGGCCTGTGACAATTCATGGGTTGCTTGGGATACAGGGCGCAATTCTGGCGATTCCACTGGGCGGGTTCTGTCTCTGGTTGGCGGCGAGACTGCCAGGTTCCGGAGGTGCGCAATGAAACTCACGGCGTCCTATCATGGCGGCACTCGCTACGATATCACGAGCGGCAAGCATCGGGTCGTCACCGATCAACCGGCGGAGGATGGGGGGCAGGATGCCGGAATGAGTCCGGTTGAACTCTTTGTCGGCTCCGTGGCGAGTTGCGTGGCTTACTTCGTAGGCCAGTTTTGTGCGCGACACAATATTTCTCGGGATGGGTTGAGTATCGATGCGGAATGGGCCATGGCTGAAAGTCCGCACCGTGTCGGCCAGATCGATATTGCCATCCATCTTCCCCATCGAATTCCATCCGAGCAGAAGGAGCGGTTGTTGAAAGTCGCGCATGGCTGCACCGTCCATCAGTCTATCGCAACTGCGCTGCCCATCACGATCACGTTGAATCCTCATGCGCCATCGGGAGTTCGTTCATAGAGACATGCGAAGGGTGGGATCACGATCGATGAAAGGGAGGGTGACATGAAGGGCCGCAGACGAGTGTTGGTCGTAGGGGCCGTATTCGCGCTGGTGGGACTTGCGGCATTTCCCTGCTGGTCATTGGCCGGCGACCAGTCTCGCGCGAAGGACATCCTCCAGCAGACCTGCGCGCAATGCCACCGGCTCGAAGGCAAGGCCGACTCTCGTTTCAATCTGAGGGCGCCCGATCTGATCTGGGCCGGCAGCAAATATCAGCGGTCCTGGTTGACTCGATGGTTGACCGGCAAAGAGGCGCCTCTTTATGCAAAGGGCTATCGATGGGATCTGACGACAGTGCCGTCCAGGCATCCGATGGTCACGGAGTCGGAAGCCGACGCCATTGCGGATTATTTTGCCGAGCACAACAAAGATCCGCGCGTGACGGTTGGGGCATTTGACCTCTCGAAAGTGACGAAGTACGAAGCGACCTTCGGCGGGATGGCCTATAAGGCGCATGCCTGTCTTGGCTGCCACACGATCGGGGAAAACGGCAAGCTCATCGGCGGCCCGCAGAGTGTCGCGTTGCAGAATGCCGGCCAGCGGTACAACTCGGACTGGCTCTTCCGATTCGGGCAGAATCCGCAAGACTTCACACCACACAGCGGCGAATTTCTGGCTGATGCCACAGAACCGCAGCTCCGCGCCGTGATCGGATTTCTGATGGTTCAGGGGGTGCCGGACTTAAAGTACTATGAGCCCTGGACGAGCCGTGAATTCGAGATGGCCAGCGTGGATCGAGGGAAGGTGGTTTATAAAGAGTATTGTTCGCAATGTCACGGCGCGACGGGTAAAAGCGATGGACCGGCGGCTTCCGGATTGGAACCGAAGCCGGCAATCCATGCCAACATACCCTTCGAAAAACTGCCGATGGAGTATCTCTACAATGTCATCAACCATGGAGGTCCTGCGATAGGCAAATCGCCGAACATGCCCTATTGGAATTTAACGATCGGTCAGCAGGGTGTGGCCGATGTGATTGTCTATTTGAAGGCGACATTCAAGGGAGTACCGGAGGCGGCGGGCGCGGCGACTACCGGTGAGGCGAGCGCCTGTCTGCAGCCCCGCAAGACAACCAAGGCTCCGGATAAATTCCTGGCCAAGGCCAATCCGCTCGCTGCATCGTCGGGCGCGATTGCAGCCGGGAAGACACTCTTTCTCAAGACGGCGCAGCCTGTCGCCTGTGTGATGTGTCATGGTGAACAGGGAGACGGGAAAGGCTTGATGGGCGCAGCGCTGATGCCGCCGCCAAGGAACTTCACGTGCGGCGCGATGATGAGGGATATACCTGATGGTCAGCTGTTCTGGATCATCAAGAACGGGTCGATGGGAACCGGCATGATGGCCTTTCCAGGACTGCCGGATGAGCAGGTGTGGCAGTTGGTGCAGTACATTCGTTCGCTGGCGAAGTGATGGAATGTGTGAAACGTATCTTGTGAAGCGTGAAGCGCGTGAATGTCTGCGACAATGAAGGACGGTCTTTCTCGCGAGATGCGAGATACGAACGACGAGATACGGAGAACGAACCAAGGAGGCAGAAGTGGCAACTTTTATTATTTCGGGCAGTCGAGGAACAGACGATCCTACGATGGCAACTCTGCCCTTCATGGCGGCGAAGACGGCGAAGGAGCAGGGGCACGATGTGGTGCTCTGGTTGTGGAATGAAGCGGTCACATTGGGGCGCAAAGGTGTCGCCGACCATGTGACGGGCGTGAACCTGACACCGTTAAAAGACCTCCTGACCGCCGTGCAGGCGTCGGATGTGTCGATCTGGGTCTGCGGCGCATGCGCCGTTGCGAGGCAGATCGGGGGAGCGGATCTGGTGGCCGGCGCATCGATCAAGGGCATGCCGGATTACATCAAGGCTGTGGCCGAACGAGACCGGAACGTGGCGTTCTGACCGTCACACTCACATGCGATAGACGAAAGGGGCTTGCTATGGCGGCCGACAGCGACTCGACAGGGAAATCAAAAGACCGCAAGGATCGACGGGGCGAGCACGTGGCGGACGAACGTGTGAACCGAGCAGGGTCGCTCGATGTCAATGGGCTGGAGACCATTCCAACTGCGGTTCCTCGCGAAGGGGATGGGTATCGATCGTCGCGCGAGGGAGCCGCTGAGCAAGAGCCGAGCCCTATCGGCGAATCAGGGTTCACTCTGACCGAAGACGATCTTCGAAGGATCAATACGAGAAAGGGCATGATTGAGCTGTTCGAGAACAGGGGCGTCGACATTCAGGAGGTGCTGAAGACGCTGCTGTATGAACAAGAGTTGCGCCAATTACAGGTTGAATTGGTCAAACTGCAACGGTGGGTTCAGGGCAGCGGAGAACGGATTGCGATTCTGGTGGAAGGACGTGATGCCGCTGGGAAAGGCGGGACGATCCGCCGGTTCACGGAGCATCTGAACCCTCGCGCGATGCGCGTCGTGGCCCTGCCGAAGCCGACCGATGAAGAACGGGGCCAGTGGTATTTCCAGCGCTACATCCGACAGCTGCCGAACAAAGGTGAAATCGTGTTCTTCGACCGCAGTTGGTACAACCGCGCGGTGGTCGAGCCGGTGATGGGGTTCTGTACGAAGAAAGAACATCATCGGTTCCTGCAGCAGGTTCCTGAATTCGAGCATATGCTCTATGAAGACGGTGTGACGATCATCAAGTTCTGGTTCTCGATCTCCAAGGACGAACAGGCAAAGCGATTCGACGCAAGACGCCAGAATCCGCTCAAGCAGTGGAAAATCAGCCCGGTCGATGAAAAAGCGCAAGAGCTGTGGGACGCCTATACCCGCAGCAAAGAGGAA
The DNA here is from genome assembly GCA_002083405.1 of Nitrospira sp. SG-bin2. Lineage (GTDB taxonomy): Bacteria > Nitrospirota > Nitrospiria > Nitrospirales > Nitrospiraceae > Nitrospira_D. The sequence goes on from LVWT01000024.1 coordinate 14,861, forward strand.
ATGTTCAGCAAAACGCACACGACATACAGCCCCTGGATCATCGTCAAGGCGAACAACAAGCAGGCTGCGCGATTGGAAAGCTTGCGCTACGTCCTGAACTTGCTGCCCTATAAAGGGAAGGACGAGGCGCAGATCAGGTTGACGCCTGATCCGAATGTGATCACTCGATTCCACCGCAAGATGGTGGAACTGGATCTATGACCGGTGAGCATCGAACGGGCATGAATGGTTGAATCCTTTCGACCCCTGTTGTCTCTCATGGTCAGTCGAATGTGGAGGATGCTTCTTTGCTTGGATGGGCTGGGTGAGGACACCTCAAACCTAGGAGGTCAGTTGTGATGAGAAAAGGACTATTAGCTGTTGTCGCGATCGCTGCCGTCGGATGTAGTGGGGTCGGTCCCCACAAGGCGGTGAGCGGAGAACCGACAAGCCCAGCCCTTGGATATGAGATTCATGTCCAGGCACCTCACATGATGGCGGACGGGACACCGGGCGGCCCGTTCCATCATTACTGCAAGGGTATTTCCGACAAGATTCTTCAATGTCTCCTGTTTGAGTCGACCGACCCGAAGGCGCCGTTAGTCGGCGTCGAGTACTTTGTCGCCAAAGACCTGACAAGAAAGCTGCCTGCCATCCAGTGGCATCGGCATTTCCACGATCATAAAGTCGAGATTGCGACGGGCCGTGTTCAAATCCTCGATATGCCGAGTGACCAGGCCGCCAAGGTGGCGGAAGTTGCGGCAGGAACAGACGGTGTGATCTATCACCTGTGGCAACACGGGCAAGAATTTCCAGACGGCACCGTGAGTTTCCCGCAGTCCCTCGGACACAAGTTCACCGGGTATTCTGAAAATAAGTAGGATCGATCGATAGAGGGGGGCAGGCTCAATTCTTTGGGGCCTGGTCGTTCCCTTTTGGCGGAGTGTTGTTCATGACGGATTGGGCAATAAAGAGACGAGCCATGCGTCCATCTCTCTTGTTTGCGGTGGTTGTGGCGGTGCTTGAGTCACCGGGCCTTTCGGTCTTTGGAGCCGATGACGCTGTCCTCAAACCGCGAGTCCCGTTCGACCAAATCGAGGAAGCCAGAACATGGAGGAATCCGATTCCGGCCACCGAGGAATCTGTTGAGAAGGGGGAGAGACTCTTCCATGGGAAAGCCTTCTGTGTGACCTGTCATGGGAAAGACGGCAAGGGATTCGGCGGCGACATCGAGCCGGGCACGCTCAAGGGTCCCTTGCCCCGAAACTTCACCGATAAGGAGTGGCAATCCGCTAGAACGGACGGGGAATTGTTCTGGATACTGAGGAACGGCAGCAAGGGGACGGCGATGGCCTCCTTTGTGCCGCTTATCTTGACCGAGGAAGAAGCCTGGCAAGTGCTGCGCTACGTCCGGTCCTTCGTAAACGACGAACAAGGAGTGCGATGATGAAGCCCAGCCTATTCGCGTTACTACTCACAACGGTCGTGCTTGCCGGATCTCCGGCGGCGGCGGAGCGGCACATGATGCAGCCATTGGTGCCGGTCGATAAGCTGGCTGAAGCGCGCGCACTCAAGAGCCCCTTGCCGAATTCCCGGGAAATCGTCGCAAAAGGCAAGGCAATTTATGACGGCAAAGGCGGCTGTTTCAATTGTCATGGAACGGACGGGGGCGGGAACGGGCCGGCAGCCGCCCAGTTGAAGCCCGCGCCTCGCAATTTCCGTCACCATGGATTCTGGCGCCATCGCACCGAAGGTGAAATCTTCTGGGTTATCAAGTATGGCTCGCCCCGTACGTCCATGATTGGATTCGGTCCGGTCCTTTCCGATGATGAGATCTGGAGCGTCATCCAGTATGAACAGACCTTCTCCGGCGGACATGGACAGGGGAGAATGGGCCGTGGAGAAGGCATGGGGCCGATGATGGGACCCGGTGGAGGGGAGCATCGCGGACGGAGAGGCGGAATGGATGAGTGAGCCGCGCGGTCGAATTATGCTGGTTTGATTGCGGAAGGAATGAGGAAAAAGGATTTGAACCGGCGGATGGCAGACGATATGATGGCTGCCAATCAAACCAATTAAGGGAGGTCGGCATGAACACATTCTCAATGATCGGCGCAGGGGTCGCCGTCGGGCTGATTCTGAGCGGCTGCTCGTCGTACCACACGGGCAAACTCGCGGCGCCGCTGTACGCGAAGGCGACAATTACCGGACCCGGAATTACCGGAGAGGCGCAGCTCTACGAAAAATATGAAGGGCGTGTGCGGATCAAGCTGACCGTGAAAGGCAGTCCGGAGAGCAAACTCACGCCGGGATTGCACGGGATCCATATCCACGAAGTTGGAAGTTGTGACCCCTTCGCCGCGGCCAAAGGTCATTACGACGGTAATGTCGATGCCAATGTCAATCCGGAGGCATCGGTTTCCCCGGGGCTTGCGAATCATCCCTATCATCTTGGCGACTTGCAGAATTTGTATGTCGATGAGAGTCGGAACGGCTCGCTGTATACCATCACGAGCCGAGTCACGCTGTCCGATGGACTGAATACGCTGTTCGATAAAGACGGCAGCGCTTTTATCATCCATGAACTGCAAGATAAGTATGTGCCTGATCCACTCACCAAGGATGCGCCCGGCGGACCCCGGATCGCCTGCGGCGTAATCGTCAAGCAATAACGAGAACGTGCTGAGGGTTGTTAGACGGTGTGGGATCGATTTCTTCTCAAGAGATCGATCCCGCACCGTTGTGGTCTAGGCTGAGGATATGATGGAACTTCCAATGAGAGACAGTGTCGCAACCTTCACTGAAGCATCTCCGATGGCGGTGTTCGATGTGGGCGCGCAGCTTGAGTCCGTCCGTCTGCAGGACCCGGCTCAGGCTGAAAAGGATCGAACCGTTATTCTCTTGAAGACGGAGAGCTTGCGCCTGATATTTCGATCCTTCAGCGAAGGTGCCAGCCTTCCCACTCACAAGGCTCCCGGCCCGATCACGGTGCAGGTGTTGGACGGCCAGATTGAATTCACGGCCGGGACTAGGACGACTCCAGTCCGGAAGGGTGAAGTCCTGGCGTTGGAATCCGGAGTTCCCCATTCCGTGAAGGCGCTCAGCGATTCCGCCATTCTCATCACGGTCGCGGTGCGTCCCGAGAGTTCGTGAACCCTTGCAACGGGAGATGAGGCGGCATGAACGAACAGGCTACGATCACCACGTTCTACGAAGCAGATCATGATCGGCTGGATGAGCTGTTCAAGACGTTTCAACGGTTGAAACGGTCCGATTTTGCGAAAGCCAAAGACGCGTTCAAAGAATTCAAGGTCGGTCTCCAGCGACATATCGTATGGGAAGAAGAGCTGCTGTTCCCGATGTGGGAAGAGAAAACCGGCATGATCGAGGACGGGCCGACACCCGTGATGCGGTTTGAGCATAGCCAGATCAAGCAGCTACTTGACACAATTCACCAGAAGATGGAAAAACAAAATCCTGAGACGGATCAGGAAGAACAAGCGCTGCTCAACCTATTGAGCTCTCATAATCGAAAAGAAGAGCGGGCGCTCTATCCCGCAATCGATAATGTGACCAGTGCGGAAGAACGCGCCACGATCTTCAGCAACATGAATACTATTCCGGAAGATCGCTACAATACCTGTTGCGGACAAGACTGATTAGCTGGTTGATCTGGTTAACGAAACAAACCAGACAAACGAAATAGACCAGATCGACTAGAAAGACCAAAATGACCAAAATAAGCTACTTGAACGTTTTCGGCATTCTGCTCACAGCCTGGCTGGGCATGTCGCTTCCACCGCTGTCCGATAGGCCCGCCTCGGCCGAGTCGTCCGTCTCACAACCGGGTGTGAAGCGTAGTGTTGAGCGAGGCCGGGACATCTTCCACGGCAATGGGGGCTGCTCCTACTGCCATGGAATGGACGCCTATCTCGATCGATTGCCACATATGAAGGAGGACATCGCCGCGCGCATTGCGCGGCTGAATCCCCCTCCGACCGACCTGCGTGATGCCGGTGTCCTTCGCCTGAAGACGAACAAGGAACGAGCCCGCGCCATACGGGAAGGCCATCCGAGCACCGGCAGGTCTCGAGAGTTCACTATGAACGATCGAGACATGGCCGATATCTTGTTCTATCTGGCGTTTATCAGAAAAGATCCCAACCCGGAAAAGGATTGATCATGACGGAAAGTGGGTAATCGATAACGTGACTTGTGCGGAAGAGCGTGCAACCGTGTTCGGCAGCATGAACGCTATTCCGAAAGACCGGTACAATCCCTGTTGCGGACAAGACTGATTCCCTGGTTGATTTTGTTAACCAAACAAACCAGACAAACGAAATAGACCAAACAGACCACATGACCAAAACAAGCTACTTGAACGTTTGCGGCATTCTGCTCACAGTCTGGTTGGGCATGCCGTTTCCACTGCTGTCGGATAGCCCCGCCTGGGCCGAGTCCGCTCCGTCGCCACCCGGTGGAACATTGACAGGAAATGTTGCCCAGGGTCGGGAGATCTTCAACGGGAAGGGCGTCTGCTACTATTGTCACGGGATCGATGGATATCTCACCAGGACACCTCGCCTGGAAAAAGATACTGCCGCGCTCATTGCACGGCTGAATCCTCCCCCAACGGACTTGCGCGATCCGGTCGGTCTGAAACTGAAAACCAACAAGGAGCGGTCCCGCGCCATCCGGGAAGGCCATCCTGGCACCGGCATGTTTCCCGACACGACCATGAGCGATCAGGACCTCGCCGATACGCTGCTCTACCTTGCGTTTATACGAAAAGACCACAACCCCACAGCAGAGTAAGTGCGGTCATGCGGTGGGTTTCATAGGCAATGGCACGACTGATGGTGCGCCCCGGAACCTCAGGGTGCCTATAGGTAGGAATGACCGCTCCGTCTACAGTGAATGCTCGATCCAAATCTCTTTCTGCCATCCAGCAGAGATAGACCGGCTTGCTGTTGGTATCCGTCTGTCGAGCGGCGCTGATCCCCCGCAGCTGCCTGATTTTTGTCATTGTGAAGTCCCGACATGATGAGTGCCGTGCGCGCGTCACTCCTTGCTAACTGACGATGTCAGGTGGCGACATGGCTCTGATATAGGACAACACGTCCAGGATCTGTTCGTCCGACAGCTTGCCGCGGAATCCGTGCATCGGGCTGAATAGCACGCCGTTCGAGATTGCCACGAGCAGTTCCCAGTCCGTTTTCGAGCGGGTGATGCGAGACTGCAGATTCGCCGGACGCACGATCAAGTCTTCGCTGTCGGGGCCGTTCCCGTCCAATTTGGATCCATGGCAACGAAGGCACTGTTGTTCATACACGCCTTGCCCGATCTTTGGATTTCCGCGAGACATCTGCGCCGAAACCCAGGACGTTCCGATTAGGAGGAGGATGACAACAGCAGCCAGTGTCGTTTTCATGATCGATCCCTTTCACCGTATGACAAGGATGGGACATGTCACCTGATGGACGATGGCGTGTGACACGCTTCCCAGGAGGAAGCGGTCGATTCCCTTGCGCCCGTGCGAAGCGACCACCACCAAATCCATGGCTTGCGCCTGCTCTCCGACCATCGCCGCCGGATTGCCTACCGCCACCTTTGTGCTGACCGTATATCGGGAATCCAGGAGCTTGGCCGCAGTGGCCTTGACGAATTCCTCCGCATAGGACTCTGCGCCTTCCCACCAGGCTCTTGCCCCCAGCGCGTCATAGGGGCTGTCTAAGCCGACGGGGACGACGGCATTGAGCACACACAGTTCGACCGGCGTCGCAAACTGGTGACGGGTCAGCCACTGCGTGATTCGATCGGCGTCATCATGGCCTTCAATAGCGACCAGTACCCGCTTAATCGGCCGCGCGGGTCCTTTGACGATCAACGTGGGACGAAATGCATGCGACAGCACGCGATGAGAGACGCTGCCAAGGACGGTTTCAGCGACACGGCTGCGGCCGCGCGCGCCAACGACGACGAGGTCGGCCGCGACGGTTTGAGCGCTGTCGAGAATGATCTGAGCGGGGCTGCCGATTTCATTGACCTTTCGCAGGGTCTCTACATCGGGCGGAACCATGGCGGCTGCGCGTTCAAGCAGTTGACGGCCTGCGTCCACCATCGCGTTACGAAAGTCGTCGTAGCCTTGCAGATTGGTCATCTCGGCTATGAGCGGCTGCTCGAAAAAACCGAGATTGACCCCGTGCACCAGCGTGACGTCTGTTGGATGATAGACATGAAACGTCTGGGTGACAGCGGTAAAGGCCTGGTCCGACCAATCGATGCCGATCGCGATTCTCATACGTGGGACTCCTTCGTCTCTTCGTCAAAACAGAGGATGGGGCGATGTGCCGAACGGAAGCGTACGCGGCGAATCGCCGAGATTGCCGCGAATGCGCCACTCACCTTCTTCCATCACGAGGTAGTGCACTTCCTCATGCCAACTGTCGATGGGAACATACAAACCGCTGGTTTTGGACCGTGCCCACAGATGGCCGGTGCAGGTGACCTCCAGCACGGTCTGGCTTCCCGATCCGACCTTGGTGAATTTGCTGAGGATATGGGTGCTAGCAATCTCTTGATACTCGTCGAAGAGGTCTTTCCAAACCTTGCGGATATCATCCTTCTTGAGCCCATGATAGTTGTAGTGCTGAGAGTAGACGGCCATGACCCTGTCGAGATCATGGGCCTTCACCGCCTGTTCAGCCCGCTCGAATACGGCCACGACGGACTTGACGGCAACGTCGTCCACTTCGATTACGGAACCGGCCGGAACGACGATCTTGGCCTGCGCCGTGCCTCCCGAGCCGGTCAGGGTCAGGCAAAAGCACATGAATAAAATAGTGACGGCGGCATACATGTTCCGGCCTCCAACAGGCATCGCATTCTCCCTTCCTCGTTGCATCACAGGCAGCTTCTCCACCGGCTTCATCACAGACGCTCGCGAATCATGCGGCTAGACGGAGGAAGGCTCTGCCCGCTCGCGCATCGCTTCCTCAGCCAGGTTCAAGTACTCCACGACATCACGATCGTCGACCTGGGCGAAATCGACATAGTGATTTCCTACCGCCCAGAATGGGTCTGGTGTGGCAATCACCACCAACTCATCGACTTGCGCGCGGGCTTCCCGAATAGTCTCCACCGGGCCGACCGGGATGGCTCCAATCAGGCGTCGCGGCTTGAGATGTCTGATGGATTGGACGGATGCGAAGAAGGTCGAGCCGGTGGCGATGCCGTCGTCTACGAGAATGATGGTGCGATCGGTGACAATGGGAAGCCGGCGGTCTTGCCGATAGAGAACCTGACGGCGCGCAATCTCCTCCTGCTGGGCCTGAACAAGCTGTTGGATCTCCGCCGGGGAGAGACGAAACGCCGCCATCGCTTCCGGATTCAGATAGACCACTCCTGTCTCGCCCACCGCGCCCAAGGCGTACTCCGGATTATCCGGCGCGCCCAGCTTGCGGGTAATGAACACGTCCAGCGGAAGATGCAGCCCCAGGCTCAATTGGTACCCGACCGCCACGCCGCCACGGGGGAGCGCCAGGATGAGGGTTCCCGGCTGGTCACGGTAGCTGCTCAGTCGTTCGACGAGCCGGTGACCGGCCTCTTCACGATTCTTGAAAATCATAATACGGTCTATCCCGGCTATTTGGTCGTTCTAGTCTTTCTCGTCTATCCAGCCCTGCATCAAGACTGGATAGGCCAGGCAGACCGTTCGACTACTTGATGCCGCTGGTCACCCCGACTCCGATCAGAAACATGGCCGCCAAGATCAGCAAAGCCATCAGCCACCACAGGTGGCGGCGACGTCCGGTCTCTTCGTGCTGCCAATGGACGTCCCACGGGATCTCGAGATATTTTTGATGCCGGAACATGGTGTCCTCCTTTTCCTCACGACACCTTCACCTCGATCGATTTCGGCCTGGCCTTCTCCGACTTCGGGAGACGTACGTTTAATACGCCATCCTTGTACTCGGCGCTGACCTTGGAGCCGTCGGCATCTTCGGGAAGGGTGAAGCTCCGCATGAAGCTGCCGTAGGCCCGTTCCACCCTGTGATACTTCTTGCCCTTCTCCTCTTTCTCATATTTGCGTTCTCCGCTGATCGAGAGGACGTCGTCAAGGACGTTGATCTTGATCTCTTCCTTCTTCATCTCGGGAAGTTCAGCTTTCACGACGTATCCCTTGTCGTCTTCGCTGATGTCGACGAGGGGTGACCATTCAGCGACCGCCATGGCTTCCTTCTTTTCACCGCTCGTCGCTATCGGGGCGCGCCCAAAGATCGTCGAAAGGCGTTTCTCCATATCTTCGAATTCTCTCCACGGATTCCAACGAGCCGACGGCTCCCATCTGCTGAGTCCGGACATGGCAGACCCTCCTTATTTTGTTAATCAATAGGTATGGTTACGGTCATTCCTGCCGGGCATCTCTACGCCGTCAGGACTCTCTGTTCGGTGAGGTGCGACCGCTGCAGAGTCAGATTGCATCGGTAATGCCACGTTGATGGCAGATAGAAACAGGCCCGGTCGATTGTACAGATTCAAGGAGTTGCGAGCTTGGCGAGGTGCAGGCCATGCACTGTGGATTGACACGCTGTTGCATTACAGGGCAGGACAGTTTCTGGCACTGTGGAATCTTTGGACAATCGATAACGCTCGGCAGACAGTTTGTGCTAATTGGCTCGGTCAGCCAAAGTCCGTGGTGCGGATTGGGGGACTAGGTGATTGTTTGAGCCTGCCACGCAATCTTGACAAGGCCATTAGTCGGGCATAAACTTACTAAGTATAAATCAAGCTCGGAATGGTAAATGAGCCGAGCGTATCGCGCATCTTGCACGGCGCTAGGGGCTGCTGTGATGCGGAGGGAGGTGCCGATACAGAAAGGAGGGGGCAGTTAGTTTCGACCCTTGCGGGGGTTGCTATGGTGTATTACTTCGTTGCGTAACGGTTCGAACGAAAGGAGTAACCATGGATAGCACATTCTTAATGTTCGCGGTCGTCATGTTCGGGATCCTGGTCGGCGGGATCGTTGTGTATAAGAAAAGCCAGTAAACCGTCGCGTCTCAGTCATCCGATAGGCGGCACGTGGTGACTCGGTTTCGTCTCTTGTAAGGTGTGTCTTCCTCTCTTCGAGATTGTTCCCGGGTGAAGTGGTGGTGTGTGCCATGACCGAGTCACTGGTGCTTCCCACGATCACTGCACAAGTAATCCTCTGATATTTCAGTTGGAATCGTCCGTCCGAGCTTCCCAACCACCTGCCGGTATTGGCGAGCATTTATTGTCCCTCGACATGGCTCGGCACGGGCTGAATGCTGGCCGCGGTTGCACTACTCTTGAATAGCCTTGGCCCGCTTCTGGAGATAGGCGTTGCGGACGGCGCTATAGAGATCGACCGTAGATTCTTCGACGCCCTGATATTTTTCAAGGTTGAGTGAGCGGTCATTCACCACTTCGGTTACTTTTGAAGTGAACAGGATGAGAGAAGTCGTGGTTCGATTTTGATGGGGAATCGCAGACGGAATCTCGCCGATTTCAATGATGGGCAGAGCCAGCCAGTGAATAGGGTTGAGGAAAATATCCCCGACATATCCAGCCAAGTCCCGAACTGTAAACGGCGGATAGAGCGGCACGATAATGTACGGTCCTGGTGTGACTCCATAGAAACCGAGTGTTTGGCCTAAATCTTCTTCAGGCGTCTTCAGATTCATGTCGCTTGCCCAATCGATAAATCCGGCAATACCAACCGTGGTGTTCACGAGAAAACGGCCGGTCTCGATTCCTGCTCCACGGAACTTTCCCTGCAAGATGTTATTGACGAGTCGCGGTACGAATCTCGTGTTATAAAAAAAGTTACTGACCCCGATTTGAACCGGATTCGGCAGGATAAAGTCATAGCCTTTGGCCACCGGCTTCAGTATCCACCGGTCCATCTGCCGGTTGAATTCAAAAACCTTTGTGTTGACCGGTTCCAACGGATCGTATTCTTCGATGTCCGTCTCGCCGGGTTTGGCAAAGGGATCGAACGGTTCTTCTTGCGAATTCCGGCCAACGGCGGTGGCCGGCGCAGCAGCTGAAGATGCCGCGACGATAGGAGCCTTTGTGTTCGAGTATTCAGTTCCAGGGGGCTGAAGAGTTTTTGAGGCTACTTGGCTGGCGCAACCAGAGAATATTAGAAGCGCAACAGTCAGGGTGAGTCCAACCATCGTACCCTTTAACTGGATCGGTATCCCGTATAGTCCGGCCATCATAGTTTTCACCACGCTCCCCCCATAGAATCAAGCAAATCAACCCGTTATCGGCAGGTGGGTGCGCACTTTATCAAAAGCCGGTTCAATCGCCAATCATTAATTTCAGCCTATGTCGGATGTTGCATTATGCGACAGGATGAGAGAGTGCCCTGGGGCGGTTGGCACCAGCCTTCAACAGAGACAGCCCCGGAAGCGAGAGAAAGGAAATACTTCATCACTCGATAGTGAGAGATTCCCCTCTCTCACAAGTATGGCATCGTCATTGCGTTCTTTCGCATAATCAAGCGGGAGGAGAAGGGGGGTTACCGCAACTACTGTCCATCGGTCGAGATCTTCTATGATTTTAGTCTCGCCCGTAGCTCTGACGCATTGGTGTCTCAGTATCTGTGGGAGAGGAGCGGTGCCGTCTCACATCGATTGACCGGAAATCTCAACCTCGGGAGGATGACGCCGATGAAAGCCGTCGTTGGAATCGATGGGTCAAAGTATGGGGATTGGGCGTTGGAATGGGTGGCGAAACTGCCGCTGAAGGCGGCCCCAAGTATCGTCGGGGTGCATGGCCTCGATACTCAGACTGTACCGACATCGTTGATCACACATCCGTCTGTGAGCGGGAATGAGCCGGATGAGGGCGAGGTCATTCACTTCCTTGAATCCCAGGCCAAGCAAGTGGTGGCGTATTCGGGGCAGCGCATGAAGGCACTCGGGTTGAAAGGCTCGGTGCGTGTGGAGAGGCAAGCGATCGCGAAAGTGCTGCTCAAGCATGCGGGACGCAATGGATTGGTGGTAGTGGGCAGTCGGGGACTGAATGCGCTGGACCGGCTCATGATGGGAAGCGTCTCCACTGCCGTGACGATCCATGCGTCCGGTCCTGTGTTGGTGGTGAAAGAGCCGCCGAAGCCGATCCGGCGGATTCTGTTCGCAACGGACGGTTCTCCCTCCTCAGGCAAAGCGCTGCGATTCCTCACCGGGCAGTTTCAGGTCAAGTCAGCGGCTGATCCGATCGGAATTCTTCTGGTCCACGTCATGCCGTTTCTGCGGTATACGGTCGTCAAAGAGGCCGGGGAGAAATTACTCGCGCAGGAGGCGGCCAAGCTCGAGAAATCGGGATATCGTGTCAGGGAGTTTCCAAGAGTGGGGCCGGCAGCGGAGGAAATCTTGAAAGTGGTGGGCCGTGAACAGCCGGATCTGATTGTCATCGGGGCCAAGGGGCGTAGCGCCGTTGCCGGCTTTCTCCAAGGCAGTGTATCGACCAAGATTGTCCAGCGGAGCGACTGCTCAATCCTGGTTGTACGGTAAGGGAGGCGTAACGCCTCCACAGGAAACGCAGAAAAAGAAACGGCCATGAACTCCGTACAGAGTCATGGCCGTCGTTCTTTTCTCGGGCACAGCCTAGGCGCTCTTCTTGTAGACGACCAGCCCACCGACCAGCAGCCCTACCATTACAATCGCGAACAGTGTCAGCATATCCATAGCGACTCCTTTGGTTTGGATAACGATGCCCCTCTTGTTCAGACTGATTGAGCAACTATCATGCTGAGTTCATGGTGGAGTACCAATTCTTGCAAACGCTGTGTAATGAATGGTTTGTGCAATGCGTATGACCAGCTGAATTCGAACGCTGTGGAGAATATCCTCAAGACCGTCCAGAACTTTTGACAATAGCGGAGGAAGAGAAGCTAAGCCAAATGCTCACGTCCGTGGGGGGTAGTCAGGTCCTGCTCCGGGCCGAGAGGGACGATGCCGGTTGGATTGATTTCGCCATGGGTCAGGTAGTAATGCCGCTTGATATGGTCGAAGTTCACCGTGTCGGCGACACCGTCAGTTTGATAGAGGTCTTTCAAGTAGCCGAACAGATTCGGGTAGTCGACGATGCGTCTGATGTTGCACTTGAAGTGGCCGTGGTACACAGCATCGAACCGCACCAGCGTCACGAACAAGCGCCAATCGGTTTCGACGAATGTCGTGCCGAATAGGAAGCGCCGGTTTGCAAGCCGCGCATCGAGCAGATCCAGTGCGTCAAACAGCTGCCGTACGGCCCGTTCATAGGCCCGCTGCGACGTGGCGAATCCTGCCCGATAGACTCCATCGTTCACGTTTTCGTAGACGAAGCGGTTGAGTTCGTCGATGTCCTGGCGCCGTGCTTCCGGATACAGGTCGAGCTGACTGTCTGTGAAACGATCGAACTCGCTATTGAAGATTCTCATCAGATCGTCATCGGAGTTGGTGACGATGCGTTTGGTGAACCGGTCCCACAACACCGGTACGGTGACGCGCCCTCGATAGTGCGGATCAGTCGCTTCATAGGCCTCGCGGAGAAAGTGGAATCCATTGATGGGATCGAGCGAATGGCCGGACCCTTCGCGAAACGCCCAGCCCTGCTCGTCACGAATCGGGTCCACGACCGTCATCCCGATGACTTCTTCGAGTTTCTTCAGCTTGCGTACGATGATCGTACGGTGAGCCCAGGGGCATGCCCACGATACATACAGGTGATAGCGGTCTGGCGAGGAAGGAAATCCGGAACTGTCGTCAGCGGTGACCCAGCCTCGGAATGCATCCGATTGCCGGGTGAATTCACCGGCCTTGGATTGCTCGTTGGGAAACTGTGCCCGGACATCCATAAAGAGAACCGTCGTTCTTCCGTTGTCAGTATCTCACAGATAGATGCTGGTGGCGTCGAAAGTTATTCAGTTCCTGTCCCATTTCACCACGGTGCGAGTTCGAGACCGTAGCAAAAGGCTACAGGCACCAACCTGTTCACCAAGAAAATCGCTGTTTTGTGGGGCATGGCCCATGCTCAATAGTTGAGGGAGGTATGGGTGCGTGTGGGCTTCGAGGAGGGACTGGGAACAGTGATGGTGGATGGTATTCGGCTGAGACGAAGCACAAGTGGAGCTTCGGCGCGTCGGCTTTCGGCAAGTTTCCTGATCTGCCTCATGCTGATCGGGATCGTTGCTTGTGAGAGCAAACAGCCGGATTCCTCCGTCGGCAAACAGGACGCACCCTCCGCCCAATCAGGGCTTTTGCGTCTGACGCCTGAAGAGTCCTCCCGGATGGAGCTGGAACTCGCGCCAGTCGGGGAGGGGCAACTGCGCACACATCGTGAGTTTCCCGCCACCGTCCAGGCCAATGAGAACGAATTGGCCGAGGTCACGACCCTCATCCGCGGGCGTGTGGTCAAAGTCCATGTGGATGTCGGCCAGGACGTCAAGAAGGGGGCCTTGCTGGCGGTGCTCCACAGTATGGACCTTGGAGTAGCGGAGGGGGATTACCTGAAAGCTGCGGCAAGGCTACATGAAGCGGAACTGGCGCACGCACGGGCCAAGGAGCTGTATGAAAACAAAGCCGTGAGCCTGGCCGAACTGCTGCGGCGCGAAGCTGCCATGAGAACGGCACAGGCCGAAGCGCGTGAGACGAAAAACCGTCTGGAACTGCTTGGAGTGACGCCGGATGAGATTGACCGGCTGGATCGGCAACATACGATCAAGGCCGATGTACCCTTACGCTCGCCGTTCGAGGGCCGGATCATCATGCGCAATATTACGCGAGGCGAGGTGGTCGAAACGCACCAAAAATTCTTCACCGTGGCTAATCTGACCCATGTCTGGGTGGTCGGCAACGTGCCGGAGAAGGACGTCCGATTTATCCGCAAGGACCAGAAAGTCGATGTGGTCCTCGCCGCCTATCCTCATGCCATTTTTTCAGGCGCGATCACCTACATCGGAGACACGCTCGATCCGGCTACCCGTACGATGCGGCTTCGAGTGACAGTGCCGAATCCCGATCGGCTGCTGAAGCCGGAGATGTTCGCGGTGATTCGTGTCTATGCGGCGTCGAGTCCGGATGAACTGAGCCTGCCGATAGAGGCCGTTCAAAACGGGCCGGCCGGCACGATGGTATTCGTGCAGCGCGGGCCGGGGGAATTCGAAGCGCGGGCGGTCACGTTGGGAGACGAGCAGGGAGACCTGGTGCAGGTGCTGGGCGGAGTGCGCGCCGGCGAGCTCGTTGTGACGAAGGGTTCCTTCGCCCTCAAATCCGAGATGGAACGGCACAAGATCGAGCCGGCGCTATGATCGCTTCTCTGCTGGAATTTTCCTTGCGGCAACGGATTCTGGTCATCGGCCTGGCCTGTCTCCTGTCCGTTGTCGGCCTCTTTGCCTTTCAGTCGATTCCGATCGATGCCTACCCCGACGTGACCAATATTCAAGTGCAGGTGCTGACCGACGCGCCGGGTCTCTCACCGGTCGAAGTCGAGCGATTCATCACCTATCCGATCGAGCTTCAGATGACCGGCCTGCCTGGTCTTGCAGAGATCCGCTCACTTTCCAAATTTGCACTTTCTCAAATCACGGTGGTGTTTCAAGACGACGTGGATATCTACTTTGCTCGACAGTTGGTCCTCGAACGGATCATGGCGGCAAAGGAGCGATTGCCAGAGGGGCTGGAACCGGTGATGGCCCCCGTCACAACGGGGCTGGGTGAGGTCTATCACTATTATTTCGAAGGGCCCCATGCGACGGCGACCGATTCACAGGTTGTCGAGAGGGAATTGATGGATCAGCGCACCATGCAGGAGTGGGTCCTGCGCCCTCAGCTGAAGAGCGTACCGGGCGTGATCGATGTGAACGGCATGGGCGGGTTTGTGAAGCAGTATCAGGTCCTGGTTGATCCGGCCAAGCTGCGCAAGTTCGACTTGACGTTCCAGCAGATCTACGAGGCAGTGGTGAAGAACAACGCCAATGTCGGGGGCAACGTGCTGGAGCGTCATGCCGAACGCTCGATCGTTCGAGGGCTTGGGTTGATCAGGACCGTTAGTGATATCGAATCCATAATCGTGAAAGAGGTCGGTGGCACGCCGGTGTTTGTCCGGGATGTCGGTGAAGTTCGTATTGGCCACGCCGTTCGTCATGGCGCGGTGGTCCTCAATGGGGAGCGGGAAGTCGTCATAGGAACAGTGCTCATGCTTCGTGGAGGCAATGCCCGTCAGGTGGTTGAGGCAGTTAAGACGAAGGTAGAGGATTTGCAACAAAGCAATATTCTTCCGGGAGGCACAAGGCTGATCCCCTTTTACGATCGCATCGAACTGGTGAATGCCGCCATTCACACGGTGCGTGACGCGTTGATCGAAGGCATTGTGCTGGTGATCTTCATCTTCTTTTTCTTCCTCGGCCATGTCCGCAGCGCCATCATTGTAACAGTGACGTTGATCGTCACTCCGCTTGTCACGTTCATCCTGATGGAGCGGTTCGGGCTCTCGGCAAATTTAATGACGCTTGGTGGGCTGGCGATTGCCATTGGCGAGATCGCCGACGGGTCCCTTGTCGTCGTGGAGAACGCCTATCGGCATCTCGCACAACACAGCGGCGCGTCGCAGGAAAGCAGGTTCAGCGTCATTCTTCATGCGACGAAGGAAGTCGGTCGACCGATCCTGTTCGGCATTCTGATCATCAGCGTCGTCTTCCTGCCGCTCATGACGCTGCAAGGAATGGAAGGCAAGATGTTCGCGCCGCTGGCCTACACGCTGGTGATCGCACTCTTGGCCTCGGTCGTGGTGACACTGACCCTGTCGCCGGTGCTGGTGTCTCTACTCTTGCGCGGAGACCATCCCGAAGAGACGCGCGTGACGCGCTGGATGAAACAAGGCTACCTGCCGGTGTTGCAATGGACGCTCCGGCACCGCGGCCTCATCCTGACATGTTCAACAGCGATCGTGCTGTGCAGCCTTGCCCTCGTTCCGTTCGTGGGGCGGGAATTCATTCCACTCCTTGAGGAAGGGTCCCTGACCCCCCAAGTCGTGAAGCTGCCGAGTGTGTCACTTCCTGAGTCCATCGAGATGGAGAAACAGACGCAAAAGGCTATGCTCGAATTTCCCGAAGTGAAGATGGCCGTGAGCAGGATTGGACGGGCCGAGATTCCCTACCACCCTGAAGATCTGTATGAGAGCGATCCGATTGTGTCATTGCACGACCGGAGTACCTGGAAAACGGCGGCGACGCAGTCGCAACTGACCGATGCCATCAGGAAAAGGCTGGCGGAGATTCCCGGCATCTCCGTCCTCATGAGCCAGCCGATTCAAGAGCGGGTAGACGAGCTGATTTCCGGCATCAGGACGCAATGCGCCATCAAGCTGTTCGGAGACGATCTCGACGTGCTCCGCGACAAGGCGCAGGAGATTGCCTCCTTGATACAACAAATCAATGGTGTCAAAGATATCAAGGTTGAACAGGTCGCTGGACAGCCCTACCTCATTATCGACATTGATCGGCAAAAGATCGCCCGTTTCGGTATCAACGTGGCGGACGTGCAGGAGATCGTCACCACCGCGATCGGTGGGAAAGCGGCGACGCAGGTGTATGAAGGTGAGCGCCGGTTTCAGCTCACCCTGAGATTTCCGGAGCCGTACAGGAACAGCGTTGCCACCATAGGAGAAATCCGTGTCAAGTCTCCTTCCGGTGCGCTCATTCCCATGAGAGACTTGGCCACGATCGAAATGCGTGAAGGCCCGGCTCGTATCAGTCGAGAGCATGTGAATCGCCGTATCTACATCGGCTTCAACGTCGTCGGCCGGGACATCGGCGGTGTCGTGGATGAAGGGCGCGCCAAGTTGGCGGCACAACTTCACTTACCGCAAGGGTATAGCGTTGTGTGGGGCGGGGCGTTCGAAAACATGGAGCGGGCTAACGCGCGGTTGATGATCGTCGTGCCGATCACACTGGGCCTTGTCTTCTTTCTCCTGTTTTGGGCCTTTCATTCTCTCCGCTATGCCACTTTGATTATCCTCAATCTCCCCTTCGCGTTGATCGGCGGCGTCGTGTCGCTCTGGCTGAGCGGGCAGTACTTGAGCGTGCCGGCATCCATCGGCTTTATCGAACTCTTCGGTTTGGCAGTCGGAAACGGGATTGTACTGGTCTCGTATATCAATCAGTTGCGTCATGAAGGGACACAGACAGACGAGGCGATCATCACCGGTTGCAGCCTGCGCCTTCGACCAGTCGTGATGACGATGATGACGACGTTGCTCGGGCTTCTGCCGCTGGCGCTGGCGCAAGGGATCGGGGCCGAGGTACAGCGGCCGCTCGCCAGCGTCGTCATCGGCGGACTCTTCACGTCAACGGTGCTGACGCTTGTCGTACTCCCCGCGCTCTATAGCATGTTCGCGGGGCGTGAGGTGGGGAAAGAGGAGGCGCCGCAATGGGTGTGAAGGGGGAAAGGGAGAGGGGCATCGTCGATCCCTTCGCTCGCCGAGGCCGCACGATCAGAATGTGCTCCCTCGATGCGCGCGGTAAGGGATCGACGATGCCCCTCTCCCAGTGAGAAAAATGAAGGGGAGCGATGAAGGCGCCAAGGTGGCGCGATGTCGTCGCACCCTGAAGGTTAGGCTGGTGGGTATGGGATTGCTGTATCGCCATCGACAGGTTCCCCTGCACGATCGCGTGAGAAAGTGGAAGCGAAGAGACGATGGGATACGACATCAGGATGTGCCCCGCGATGTGCATGGTGTGGGATCACCATCTGTCCGTCGCCGGAGTGAGGTGGGCACTAATCTTGTATGAGTTTTTCGTGAGCTTGCCGGGCTGGTATGGCTAGTTCTCTTGGCTAGGAGGCGAGGCTGATTTCTGAGGGCAATCATAGTCAACCGGGAGGGATCTGTACATGAGTGAGAGGCTGATAAGAGTGGCCGTGCTGTGTTTCCTCGTATGTGTCGGGGTGAGCGCGCAATCCGTGACCGCTCATGCCGCCGGGGCCGGGGAGCAGGACTTTACCAAGGGGGAAGGCCTGCTGAAAAACAAACACTATGCGGAGGCGCGGGCAGCGTTGGAAGCAGGCCTGCTGAAAGATCCGTCCAATATGCCGGCTCATTTCAACCTGGCCGAGGCCTGTCGAGCCCTGGAAGTCTGGGCCTGCGCAGAGGAACATTACGAGACTGCCTTGGAGCTGGATGCCAAATCCGGCCCCACGAAGTCCTATTTGCCGAAAACCAAAGCGAAGGTGTGGCGGTTACGGGAGGAAATGACGGTCTGGCGGCTCCTGAACGAGGCGAAGGATCTGCTGGCCGGTGGAAAACTGAAGCAGGCGGAGGAGGTCTTGCACAGCGCCGATGAGCTGGGTCTCAACAATGAGCAGCAACCGCTCTATCATCAGCTGCATGCGAAACTTCCACGATCACGATCCACTGCCGCATCGAGACATCCGGTATTTGCGGGATCGGCAGGAGGTTTGGCGGACACCGATTCGCTGGATATGCAGATGGTGCTGGTGCCGGCCGGCAAGTTCGCGAGGGGAAGCAATCGCGGAGAAGACGAAAAGCCTGTACGACAGATCTACCTCAATGCCTTCTACATGGATAAGTTTGAGGTGACGGTGGGACAGTACGCCAGGTATCTGGAAGTGACGGGCATGGAGGAGCCTCCGGACTGGAGCATCATGAATCAACCAGAACATCAGAGACGGCCAGTCGTCAATGTGAGCTGGGAGGATGCCGTCAATTACTGTAAGTGGGCCGGCAAGCGTCTGCCGACTGAGGCGGAGTGGGAAAAGGCCGCGCGGGGAACAGATGGGCGGATTTATCCCTGGGGCAACGAGGCACCCACCAGGCTCCACGCCAATTACGGAAGAAAGGATTGGGACGACCATCTGGCCTTAGCCCCGGTTGGATCGTTCGAGGCGGGGAAGAGTCCCTACGGTATCTACGACATGGCCGGCAATGCCTGGGAGTGGGTCTTCGATTGGTACGACCATGACTCTTACGTGACCAGTCTGGAAAAGAACCCCATTGGGCCGGCAAAGGGTGATCAGAAGGTCGTGCGCGGTGGGTCCTGGCTGTACGTGTCTGATTTCTTGCGGTCTGCGCACCGGTTCAACGCTCAACCGATGAACCGGCATTTCGGCTATGGGTTCCGTTGTTCAAAGACTCCATAGTCCGCGCTGTTGTGTTCAGGACCTCATGTCGCACTCGGCAGAAGACTGTAGGCGGGTTGTCCATAAGGAGGAGAACGGCACATGTTGAAAGAAGTAACGGGAGACATTTTATTGACCAAGGCCTCAGCGGTGGCGCACGGGGTTGCGCCGAACGACCATTTTGCCAGCGGGTTGGCGTTGTCGCTGAGAGAACATTGGCCGGCGATGTACAAGGACTTCCGGCACTACTGCCAGACGGTGACCCCCAAGCCCGGCGAGTTATGGACCTGGGCGGGTGTCGGCGGCGTCCGGGTTGTGAATCTGTTTACCCAGGAGCCGGCTCCCAGCCACGGAGCCAATCCAGGTCGGGCTACGATCGAGAACGTCAACCACTGCCTGAAGGCCCTGTCCAAGTTGATCGAAACCGAGAAGATCAACAGTGTCGCGCTACCGCGTTTGGCCACCGGGGTGGGCGGGCTGAAGTGGGACGACGTGAAGCCGTTGATTGACAAACATCTCGGCCACCTGCCCATTCCGGTCTATGTGTACACGACGTTCCGATCCGGTGTGAAGGCGAAGGAAGAGTAGGAGGCAGGAGTCGGCACCCGCAGCGGAGTCATCTGCTGCGGGCCGATAGAGGGAATCTCATGGCACTGATCCGGCAGGATCTGTGCGACCGAATCGTCTCAGTGCGGCGAATGCTGCATCCTATGCAGGTTTTACTATTGATGGTTTTTCGCTGAAGTGTGTCAACGAAAGCATTGTGGTGTTTTCACTCCGCCCACGCCACTCGCCACTGACTTGCTATTCACCGGCGGGAGACGAGCCAGGGCATAGCGGCGAAGAGGATGAGGCTCAGGTAGTAAGCCGTTCCGGAAACCGGATCTCTATTCAGCATGATGTCCGTGGCAGTCATATCTCGGAGTCCGATGCCGACGGCCAGCTCTCCCGCCAGCATTAAGCTCAGCGCAACTCCACCGATAGCCAAGCGTGGTGCGTTATGGTGAGGTTCAGGGAAACGCAGGTTGATCCACCGTGCCGCGAGTACTGTTGCGAGCAGCATCAGCGGCATCTCAAGGAGTTCGGCGGTTCTGTGACCGACATAAGGAACGACGAGCAACTCGCGAAAGGTTCCCAGAACGAATCCTGCCCCGAAGACCAGCAGAAAGTAGACGATGCCCGGCTTGAACGTCTGCATGCTGTTTATGTCATATCCACCGATTCACTCGAGACGCATAATCAAGATACTTCCGTCCGAACCGGTCCGTTAGCGCTCGTTCCTCCGGTTTGATTTGGAAGCGATTCATGTAAAGGATGAAGGCAGGAAGAAAGAGAAACGCCAGGATGTTTGCCAGATACAGAGCCCAGCCGGCTAGGAGCAACAACAGGCCGAGATACATCGGGTTGCGCGTGAAACGATAGATTCCCGACGTCACTAAGAACGATGCGGACGTTGGTTTCATGGGGTTCGGGGTGGTATGCGCACTCCAGAAGGACAGCATCGCCAATCCTGTGATGCCGGCCCCGACTATTCCCATTCCCATGGCCACGATTCGCAACGGTGGATAGGCGAATTCGGGCAGGGTGTAGAAGGCAAGCCACATGCCCATCGCGATGATTGCACCGACGGCGAGTGGTGGAATTTTCAGATCGAGGCCATGCATGGTGTCCCATCCAACGGTGAAGCGGGTCGATGGGCAGAGCCTACACTTTTTGGCGCTCGACTGGCTACTTCTGCTCATAGCGGCACAGTCGTGCCTGCGCATGACTCTCGTAATCAGATATAGTGGTCGTGTTTACTTGGTTGGACGATCGTGCAACCTGTTCAGGGAATAAGGAGTTGAGATGAATCAGCATAAGGGCGGAGCCGCTAAAGATTTTATGCATCGCTACCTGGAGGTGGTTCCACAAGACGCGACGGCTGCGGCCGCGGCTGAGCGGATGGGCGTCAAGCAGATCGGCTGTCTGTTGGTGGAATCGAATGATCCCAAGCGAGGAATGTCTGGAATTCTGACGGAGACGGATCTTGTACGGAAAGTGCTCGCGCAGGGACTAGATCCCACGGTCACGATGGTGGATCGTGTGATGGCCAGCCCGATTTTGACGATTGCCGGGGACCGCTCCATGTTGGATGCCAGCCATTTGATGGAAACCAATCATGTGCGCCACCTCTGTGTAGCGGAGGCTGGTGAGATTGTCGGGATCATTTCGGTGCGGGACCTCGTGCGATCGTTTGTGGATGCGGAGAGCGGTCCCGTCTGTGAACTTGACAAGGTGTACCGCCCGCTGAGCGTTCTGATGGCGACCACCCTCGCGACGATCCCCAGCGACGCGTCTCTACTCGCGGCCGCTCGGCTGATGGGCGAGAAGCGCATGGGGTCATTGCTGACGATCGAGGCCGGCGAAATCGTCGGCATCGTGACCGAGCGCGATCTGGTCCGGAAGGGGCTGGCTTCCAACCGGGATCCAGGTAGCACTCACGTCAGTGCCGTGATGAGTTCTCCTCTACTCAGCATCGATGTGAATCGCACGATACGCGATGCCAGTAAAGCGATGGCCGAACAGGGGGTGCGTCACTTGGCCGTGACAGAGAACGGGAAGATCGTCGGGGTGCTCTCCGTGCGGGACTTAGTGAAAATGGTCTCCGTTCGGGATCGACCGAGGTTTCTCAGCCAGACATAGCGGATGGTGTCGCGTATCGCCGCAGCATTGGAACGATGTCGAACAAATCACGACGTTCCCCGGATCTTCCCAAGGCAGCCGTCGATGCGCTGTGGCAAGGCAATGTGATTGAGGCGATCAAGGTCGTTCGCCTGGAGCACAATGTCGGCCTGAAAGAAGCGAAGGAACAGGTAGATGCCTATATCGGTTCCCAGCCGGCTCTCAGGAAAAAGCTGGACCGGGTGCTCGCCACGGCGAAAAAACGGATGGTCCGCTGGCTGATCGGATTTCTGGTGCTGGCGGCCGGTCTTGCGTATTTCCTGATGCAAGGGGCATGAATCAACGATCGTCTGTAACGGCGATAACCCGCTCGCGCTTCCTCAGGCGAGAGGGTCATACTGAATGGGAGGATCACATGAACGATCAAGACACACAACGCGCAGTAGGGATTCTCAATCGGATTATGGAGCACGAGTTAGCGGGAGTCGTGCGGTATATGCATTACTCACTCATGGTCTACGGCTATAACCGCATTCCTATCGTGTCGTGGCTGAAGAGTAATGCCGACGAGAGCCTTGCCCATGCGCATAAAGCCGGGGAACTGGTCACCTTGCTTGGCGGCCATCCCTCGCTGAAAATCGGGACGCTCTTGGAAACCGAGAAGCATGACGTGGGAGATATCCTGCGGGAAAGCCTGGAGCACGAGAAGGCAGCTGCCGCCGCCTATTATGAACTTCTGAAACTCTCCGAGGGAAAGTCCGTCCTGTTGGAAGAATTCGCGCGGGAGATGATCGTCGGTGAAGAGCTGCATCTGGACGAGGTGAATAAGATGTTGCGCAAGTCAGGTGATGTCCAGCCATTTCGCTCCTAGCCATTCAAAGGACCGGGAAATATAAGGGGTTGAGACCATTGCTCGCCTCATCGCGTACGGCGGTCAATGCGCAGAATTAAGGAGGTGTCGATGAGGCCATACGGCAAGGTGAGTGTGCGTCTCGGTCTGGGTCTGGTTTTGTGCGCAGTGCTGGGATCAGAGGCGGCGTTTGCCAAAGTGCAGGTGTTGCCGGATGCCCAGTTGATGGTTGACGGAAAGACGATCAAGGAGCACAAACGGCTGCTTGGTCAGCCGGTCGTGAAAGAGTTGCTTGCGTCATTCGCACGGGCCGAGACAGCGGTGCAGAAGGAAGATCTCGTTGCGCTCATGGCATTCTATTCGCCGGCGTACAATTATCACGGGTTGAAAGAAACCGACGTGCGGCGGGTGTGGGGCGAAGTGTTTATGCACTACAAGGCGGTGGAGTCTCTCCATATGCTGTCTGACATCAAAGTCCGCCAGGTGGACTCCCGGCTTCAGGCGGAGGTCACGTGCACCGGGGGGTTATATGGGACTGAGAAGCGAACGGGCAACCGGATCACGCTCGACAGTTGGTTCCGTGAAGTGCACTACCTGGTCAAGGAAGATGGCGTCTGGAGGTTTCTCGGCAATGCCGGCGAAGCTCCGGCAGCCGCTCCCTTTTCCGCTGCGCCACACCATCCTCTGTTCTGATCGCGCGCGCTCTTTTCCCTCCTCCCGGGGGATCAGTGGAGACGGAGGCATGTCCGAACTTCCAGTTCCTGGATAGCATTTCACAGCCGCGCCGTGACGGCTTTCACCTCGGTGTAGAGTTCCAATGCGTCGTGCCCCATTTCGCGGCCCCAGCCGGATTGCTTGTAACCTCCGAAGGGCAGTGCGGCGTCAAAGATGTTGTAGCAGTTGATCCAGACCGACCCTGCGCGCAGCTGCGCCGCGATGCGGTGGGCCTTGCTGACGTCGCGGGTCCACACCGCAGCCGCCAGGCCGTAGATCGAGTCGTTTGCCAACGGGAGTACCTCGTCTATCTCCGTGAATGGCACCGCGCAGACGACCGGTCCGAAGATCTCCTCCTGCATGATCTTCATCTGCTGCGTCGTGTCGACCAGCACCGTCGGTTCCACAAAATAACCCTTGGTGCCCAGTTTGTGTCCGCCGACCACCGCTTTGGCTCCCTCGGAAAAGCCCGATTCCAGATAACTGAGCACCCGCCGTTGCTGCTCATCCGAGACCAGCGGACCCATTTGGGTGTCGAGATCCATGCCCGGTCCGACCTTGATCTTCTTCGCGTCCTCCGCGATGCCCTCTACTACCTTGTCGAAGATACGCTTGTCGACAAACAGCCGTGAGCCGGCGCAACAGCATTGGCCTTGGTTGAAAAAGATCGCGCTGGACACCCCTGGTATGCTTGCCGCGACATCAGCATCCTCGCACACGATGTTGGGTGATTTCCCGCCGAGTTCCAACGAGACTTTTTTCAGATTCCCCGCAGCCGCGCCAAGAATGAGCTTGCCGACTTCGGTGGAGCCCGTGAATGCGACCTTGTCCACATGCGGGTGTGCCGCTAATGCCGCGCCGGCGGTCTCTCCGTAGCCCGGCACGATGTTGACCACTCCATCAGGGAACCCCGCTTCGCAGATGAGTTCACCCAGTCGCAAGGCCGACAGCGGCGTCTGCTCAGCCGGTTTCAGTACGACGGTGCAGCCTGCGGCCAACGCCGGGCCGAGCTTCCAGGCCGCCATCAGCAGTGGAAAATTCCATGGGATGATCTGGGCCACCACGCCGACCGGTTCGCGCAGCGTGTAAGCAAGATACTGGGCTCCCGGCGTGTAGGGCACCGAAATGGGGATCGTCGTGCCTTCGATTTTGGTTGCCCAACCGGCCATGTAGCGGAAGAGATCCACAGCCAGTGGCACATCGGCTACGCGCGCCACGCCCACCGGCTTGCCATTGTCGAGTGACTCGAGTTGTGCGAATTCTTCCAGGTGGGCTTCGAGTAAGTCTGCGAGTTTCCAGATCAATCGTCCTCGTTCCGATGTGGTGAGTCTGCGCCAGGGGCCGCTCTCGAAGGCCTTTCGCGCAGCAGCGACCGCCCTGTCGACATCCGTGCGGGCGCCCTCGGCGACCTGAGCCAGCACTTCGCCTGTGGCCGGGTTATAGGTCGGAAAGGTCCTTCCCGACGCGGCGTCGAGCCAGTTGCCGCCGATCAGCATTTTTAGGGGTGCGCCGACAAAGGTTCGAACCTGATGGTGCATCGGGACCTCAGCGGTTGCTGTGTTCATGGTGTTCCTCCTTTCCGGCTGTTGAAACTGCGACGGTTCGGGTGTGTGAAATCGGACACCGCGCTCCATTATAACGAGAAAAACGGGAGGAGGGGAACAGTGATACCCCGGGGCCCGCGCCTCATCAGAAGGCTTTGACAGGAGCGCTCTAGTTTCTGGTAAACTCTCCCCCGCAATGACAACCCAACCGGAACAATCCACTGGTTTTCCCGAGAGTGTGCATGACGCGCTCTGGCGCGGCAAAAGGAGCGAGGCGATCGACGCGCTTCAGCGTGAGTGGAACATCAGCAGGGACGAGGCGAGGGAGTTGGTGGGGAGCTTCATTCTCGCCAATAAGTCGGTGCGACGCAGGATGGGCGATGAGCAACCCACGATCGGTTGGGGGTTCATCCGTTGGCTGATCCTGTTCCAGGCGATTGTCGTCGCGATCGGGTACTATCTGTTTTACCGAGATTCTTGGTGATCGCCTGATCCGACTTCTAAAGACGCCCGACCGCGTGCGTTCCGTCTTCCCATCGTCATAGATACACAGTTTTCTCCTCCGTAGCTTCTCCGTCCTCTTCTGCGATCCAATTCAAAAATGAGCGCCAGAAATTCGTGTTCCGGTCAGGGGGCGCGAAGAAGCGTCGATGTTTCGAAGCGATGGTTCGTGTCTTGCAAGAGGGTGAAAGAACTCTTACGATGGCAAGCCGATCGCATGGTCGGCTCTTTCGGAGACAGGCGAAAAGGATCTGCGCCATGGTGACGGCCTCCGATAGGGGCGGCGTTCTCCCCAAAGCCGATTTCCAACGGCTGCTTGATGCTTTGGGCGCGAAGGGCTATCGGGTAGTCGGTCCGGTTGTGCGAGACGGATCGGTTATGTGGGAGACTGTCGAACGAACGGCGGATCTTCCGATCGGCTGGCGCGATCAACAAGAACCGGGACGCTACCGTCTTGAGCAATCCGGTGATGGCCGCCTTTTCGGCGTCGTCCATGGACCGCAATCCCTGAAGCCCTTCAGTTTCGCGCCGCGCGAGGCGCTGCTCACCATCGAGCGATCGAAGAACAGCCTCGCGTCAGTTCCCACCCTGCCGAAATCAGAGAAGGTGGCCGTCCTCGGCGCTCGTGCCTGCGATATAGCGGGTTTGGCCATGCAGGACCGGATTTTTCTCCGCGATGCCTACGCCGATCCCTATTATCAAGCGCGACGGAACAGCATGTTTGTGGTCGCCGTGAATTGTACGCGGGCCCTCGCGACATGCTTCTGTGCATCTATGGGAACAGGTCCCGGCGCCACGAGCGGTTTCGACCTTACCCTTACTGAATTGGAAACTGTCTTTCTCATCGAAGCAGGGAGTTCGGAGGGCAACGACATTCTCTCGGCGCTGGCGATCGGTCCCTCTTCTCCGGCACAGATCGACGAAGCAGAAGCGAACATCAGGTCCTGTGCGATGAGTCAAACAAGGCGTCTGAATACCGCTGAACTGCCGGGGGCGTTGTATGAGGCGCATGAGCATTCTCACTGGGACAATGTGGCGGGACGCTGCCTGGCTTGCGCGAACTGCACCATGGTCTGCCCGACCTGCTTTTGCCACACGGTGGAAGAGACGCCGGATCTCACCGGGCAGCGCACGGAGCACGCCAGGTTGTGGGATTCCTGTTTCACGCAGGAGCACGGATATATTCACGGCAAGAACATTCGCCCGACCATCAAGGATCGGTACCGTATGTGGCTGACACATAAACTGGCGTCGTGGATCGATCAATTCGGAACATCCGGCTGCGTCGGCTGCGGTCGCTGCATTACCTGGTGCCCGGTCGGGATCGACCTGACCGAAGAGTTGCCGGCGTTACTGAAGCCTTCGATTCGACTCCAACAGAAACCGGGCCAGGTATGACACCCATTTCACAAGCCATGGCACAGACAGTGTCCAATCCCTATCTGATCCAGCCGGCTACCATTGTGGAGAAGATCAGAGAAGCGGACGATATCGATACCTATCGGTTGCAGTTTGTCGATGAGCAGGTGCGACGCAGTTATCGGTTTTCCGCCGGCCAGTTCAATATGGTCTATCTGTTCGGGGTCGGCGAAGTGGCGATCTCGATTGTGTCGGACCCGGACCGGCCGGACTCTCTCGATCACACGATCCGTGCGGTCGGTCGTGTCACCAAGGCGATCGCCGGGCTGAAAATCGGTGATGTGCTGGGAATCCGCGGACCGTTCGGACAAGGCTGGCCGCTGGCCGATATACGGGGGAAAGACATCGTGGTAGTCACCGGCGGACTCGGCTGTGCGCCGGTTGTGGGTGCGATTGAATACATCTTCCGTCGCCGGAGGGACTTTGGCGCCGTCAGAATTCTGCACGGGGTGAAGACACCTCACGACCTGCTCTATCGCGAACGGTTCGAGACATGGCGGCAGCACCCTGATACCAAGGTCTATTTGACCAGTGATCGGGCCGACAAGAATTGGCAATACCATGTCGGGGTTGTGACGGGGCTGTTTCATGAAGTCAGGATCGACCCGGCACGGACTGCGGTGTTGATGTGCGGGCCGGAGATCATGATGCGCCTGGGCGCGCCGATCCTCATCGACCGGGGCATTCCGGCAACCTCGATCTACGTCTCGCTCGAACGGCATATGGAATGCGGCATCGGTCTCTGCGGCCATTGCCAGATGGGGCCGTACTTTCTGTGCAAAGACGGGCCGGTGATGCGCTACGACCTGGTGGCGCAGTGGTTGGGAAGCGAAGGGGTGTAAACGGTGGAGTGGTCTGTCTCGTTTGTCCGGTCTCTCTGGTTGAACCGGATGAACCAAACAAACCAAAAACACCGGATCATCGAAAGGGCGGCTGATGGCAGAAAGCGACCAGTCTAGACATTGTGGAGGAGGGGTCCACAAGGACGCATCACGGCCCAGGTTGGGCGTCTTCAAATTTGCCTCCTGCGACGGCTGCCAGCTCAGCGTCTTGAATCTGGAGGACGACCTGCTCGCGTTGGGGCAGGCATTGGACATCGCCTACTTTCCCGAAGCCTCCAGCGGCATGAAGCCCGGCCCCTACGACATCGTGTTAGTGGAGGGGTCCATTACGACGCCTGAAGATGCTGCCAGGATTCTGGCTTTGCGTGAACAGGCCGCCACGTTGATCACGATCGGCGCCTGTGCGACGGCGGGCGGGATTCAAGCCTTGCGCAACTGGGCCGATGTCGAATCGTTCAAACGTGCGGTCTATCCGAGCCCCCAGTATATTCAAAGCCTCGGGACATCCACGCCGATCTCCGCACATGTGCGGGTGGATTTCGAACTGTGGGGGTGCCCGATCGACAAGGGGCAATTGCTGCGGGTTATCACCGATCTGCTGGCCGGGGTTCGGCCCAGGCTTTCTGCAGACAGTGTGTGTATCGAGTGCAAGCGTCGTGGAAATGTTTGTGTGATGGTTGCGAGCGGTGTGCCCTGTCTGGGGCCGGTCACCAGGACCGGATGCGGCGCGATCTGTCCTTCCATGGGACGCGATTGCTACGGCTGCTTCGGTCCGACCGAGGGGGCACGGACCGGGCCGGGTTTGCCGCCCAATACGGCGTCGCTCGCGAACCGGTTTCATCAGGGGCTCCAACTGATTCCGATCGAGGTGGTGCGGCGATTTCGGGGGATCAACGGCGCTGTGGAATCATTCAAGCAGGAGAGCGAGGCGTGGGAACAGAAGACGTGAAGCGTGAGGGGTAAGGTGTGAGGAGTAAGAAGGCAGATGTGAAAGGGAAGAAGTGACAGAGGAGAGACGGACAGGGCCGGAGGAAGTAAGGCAGACGAGGACGATTGCCGTCGGTACGATTGCGCGGGTGGAAGGCGAGGGTGCATTGCGCGTCACGGTGAAAGACGGAGCGGTGCAGGATGTGGAACTGCGCATCTTCGAGCCGCCCCGGTTTTTCGAAGCGTTTCTGGTCGGCAGACACTACAGTGAAGTGCCGGATATCGTCGCGCGCATTTGCGGCATCTGTCCCGTCGCCTATCAGATGAGCGCCGTCCATGCGATCGAGGAGATTTTCGGCCTGCGCGTCGAGGGTGCGCTACGGGATCTGAGGCGGTTGCTCTATTGCGGCGAGTGGATTGAGAGCCACGCCCTGCACGTCTATATGCTGCAGGCGCCGGATTTTCTCGGCTACGACAGCGGCATCGCGATGGCGAAGGACCACCCGGCCCTGGTGACCCGTGGTTTGCGGCTCAAGAAAGCCGGCAATGCGATCATGACGCTGCTGGGAGGGCGCTCCGTCCATCCGGTGTCGGTCAAGGTCGGCGGATTCTCGCGGGTGCCCGGCCGCCGCGAGCTGGAGGGTCTGACAGCCGAACTTCTATGGGCGCGCGATGCGGCGGCGGAAACCATACGCTGGGCTGCGACCTTCGAGTATCCGGACTTCGCGCCCGACTACACCTACGTGGCATTGCGTCACCCCGACGAATATCCGTTCAATGAAGGCCGGCTGGAGACCAGCAACGGGCTGAGTATTTCCGTAGGAGAATTCGAACAGCATTTCACCGAACATCAGGTGACCTATTCCAATGCTTTGCACTGCACGTTGCGGGGGGTGCCCTATTTAGTGGGGCCGATGGCTCGTGTGAACCTGAACCACGATCGTCTTTCTCCTCTGGCCAGGGAGGTCTTGGCGAGGGCGGGCGTGTCGCTGCCGCTACGCAATCCGTTTCATGGGATCATTGCCCGCTCCGTCGAAATTCTCTATGCGCTGGAGGAATCGTTGCGGTTGATTCAACGGTACACACCTCCGCCGGAGTCGGCGCTGGCGGTCACCGTCCGATCCGGCACAGGGACGGCCTGTACGGAAGCGCCGAGAGGGATTCTCTATCATCGGTATCGGGTGGATGACGAGGGCATAGTTCGTGAAGCCAAGATCGTCCCGCCGACCTCACAGAACCAAGGCCGCATCGAGCAGGACCTGCGCCAGTTCATGCCAAGTGTGTTGAATC
Source organism: Nitrospira sp. SG-bin2 (assembly GCA_002083405.1). GTDB lineage: Bacteria > Nitrospirota > Nitrospiria > Nitrospirales > Nitrospiraceae > Nitrospira_D. The sequence continues at coordinate 44,733 of LVWT01000024.1, forward strand.
TTTCAAACGAAGATGCGTCGCTCGCCTGCGAGCGTGTCATCCGCTGCTACGATCCGTGCATTTCCTGTGCGACGCATTTTCTGCGATTGGAAATTGAACGCGAATAAGCATCTTGGGGGTTTTCGGTGCATTTGACGTCGAACAACATTCTATCGACCGGACGAACGAGATCAACCAAACAAACCAGACCAACCAGACAAACGAAATAGACCAAATAGACCAGACAGACAAAAAGGATCATGGCTGCCATTCGTATCATCGGGATCGGCAATCTGTTCAGGGGGGACGATGCGGTGGGGCTCCTGGCGGCCCGCCGCCTGCGCGAGCGGGTGTACTTCTCGGTCGAGGTATTGGAAGCAGAAGGAGACGGCCTCGCGTTGCTGGATCTGATGGAAGGCGCGGATCAAGTCATGCTGATCGACGCGGTGAAGAGCGGAGGACATCCCGGAACAACCGTCCGACTCGACTTGTCGAAGGAAAGCCGCTGGGGGAGACTCGTTCCCTGTTCGACCCATGCCATAGGGATTGCGGAGGCGATCGATCTCGCAAGGACATTGGGGCGATTGCCGAAGCGGGTCATGCTGTACGGCATCGAGATCGATTCCCTCGAATCCGGCGCGGCCCTTTCAGAATCGGTGCGTGGCGGTTTGGATAGCATCGTTGAGCAGGTGCTGAAGGAAATCGAGGGGATTCCATGCACGAAGTGCATCTGATGGGGCAGGTCGTCAAGGCGGTGAGCCAGGCGCTTCGGGAGGCCAATGGGGCGAAGCCGTCGGTGGTGCGGCTCAAAGTCAGCGCCCTCTCGCATCTCTTGGATCATGATCCGTCTCAGCTTCAGACGGCGTTTGATGTGGCCAGCCATGGTACAGCGGCAGCGGGGGCTGCCTTGGATATTGTGACGGTACCGGTCGAGGGGACCTGCCGACGCTGCGGCGTGAAGTCACAGGTGCGCCAAATTGATGCCGCGTGCGAAGCCTGCGGATCGCACGATCTTGATATTGTGCCGGGACCGGAAGTCGTGGTGCATGACGTGACGGTGACGGAATGATCGCCGGCCAGGCGACACGCGCGCAGCTGAAGATCGAGGGAACCGTGCAGGGCGTCGGGTTTCGGCCCTTCGTGTTTCGAGTGGCACGAGAGTTGGGCCTCGCCGGATGGATCATAAACGGGACGGATGGGGTGCTGGTCGAGGCGGAAGGAACGGCCGACGCGGTCGACCGGTTGCTTGATCGGCTTCGAACCGGTTGTCCGCCCGGCGCGAACATTGAACGGATGACGCTGCGTGCAATCCCGGCCATCGGCGAGGTTGCCTTTACTATTCAGCCGAGTCATGAGACGGGCACGAAGCAACTTGCAATGTCTCCTGATCTGGCGACCTGCGCCGACTGCCTGGTCGAATTGTTCGACCCGACCGACCGCCGGTTTCACTATCCCTGGCTCTCCTGCGCGCAATGCGGGCCACGCATCAGTATGGTGACATCGGTCCCCTACGACCGGGCGAACACCACGATGTCGCTCTTTGTCCTTTGCGAGGACTGCCGGGCCGAATATGACGCGCCGGACAATCGGCGATTTCATGCGGAATCCCTCGCCTGTCCGGCATGCGGCCCCACCGTCGCCCTATGGGGCCCCGATGGCCAGGTCGTAGCAGAAGGGGAAGAAGCGCTCCAGCGAACCTGCCGGATCATCCGGGACGGCGGCATCGTGGCGGTGAAGGGGATCGGCGGGTTTCATCTCTGGGTCGATGCCACGTCTGAAGAAGCGGTTCAGTTGCTGCGCGCGCGCAAGCGCCGCGCGCACAAACCCTTTGCCGTGATGTTTCCAACTCTGGAGACGATCAGGACTTCTTGCGACCTGTCGCCGGGCGAAGCTGAGTGGGTGAACTCGCCGGCTGCGCCGGTCGTGATTCTTCAGCGGCGAGAACAGACTTCTTTGGCCGAGGGAATTGCGCCGGGGAATCGGACGGTCGGGGCCATGTTGCCCTCTGCGCCGGTGCATCACCTGTTGATGCGCGAACTGGGCAGTCCGGTTGTGGCTACGAGCGGCAATCTGTCCGACGAACCGATCGTGACGGATGAACAGGAAGCTGTGAGTCGGCTCGCCGGTATTGCCGATGCGTTTCTGATTCACGATCGCCCCATCGCGCGCCCGATGGACGATTCCGTCGTGCGGATGGCGGGATCCGGTCCGCTCATTCTTCGACGGGCGAGAGGGCTGGTTCCTCGCGCGATTCGTCTTCCCGAATCGCTTGCGGGCCTGGTCGAGGGTCCGGTGCTGGCGGTCGGCGGTCATCTCAAGAACACGGTGGCGCTGCTGGATGCCGATCATGTTCTATTGAGTCAGCATCTGGGAGATCTCTCCACGCTTGAAACGGAACGGGCCGCCAGGCAGGCAATTGACGATCTCCAATGGTTGCTCAACGTACAGCCCCGCGCCGTCGCCTGCGACCTGCATCCGGACTACCGATCGACGCGTTTGGCCGAGGAACTGGCAGGGCGATGGCACGTTCCGCTCATTCGCGTGCAGCATCATCATGCGCATGTGGTCGCCTGTATGGTGGAACACGGAATAACAGAAGAGGTGTTCGGAGTAGCGTGGGACGGAGCCGGGTATGGAACGGATGGCTCACTATGGGGCGGCGAATTTCTGGCGGCGACCTATGGGGAGTGCCGGCGCGTGGCTCACCTGTATCCGTTCCTCTTGCCGGGCGGGGAGCAGGCGGCGCGTGAACCCCGTCGCGCATCGTTGTCTGTCCGATGGGAAACATTCGGCGCTCAGCCGGGTGGCGTCGGCGTCGAGCAGGATCGTCCGTGGAAAGAACAGGAACCACTTCTGGTTGCGATGTTGGCCAAGCGGACTCATTCGCCGATCACCACCAGTACGGGACGGCTCTTCGATGCCGTGGCCTCGATGCTCGGTCTCTGTCAGGTGGCCACGTTCGAGGGGCAGGCGGCGATGGCGCTGGAGCAGGAGGCGATGCAGGCATCGGCGTCGGTTCAGGGACAGGCCGGAGCCTATCCGATTTCACTTACTGCAACAGAGGACGGCCTGCCACGGTGGATTGCCGATTGGAGGCCGATGATCGAGCGGATTGCCGATGATCTCAGCCGTGGGACCGAACGGTCGCTCATTGCCCATCGGTTTCATCGGGCGTTGGCCGAATTGATCGGCCAAATGGCCGAGAGGGTTGGTCTGCGGCAAGTCGTGCTGACCGGAGGCTGTTTTCAGAACGCCTTGCTGGTCGATCTGGCCAGGGCGCGGCTGGAATCGGCCGGATTTGTCGCACTGACACATCGGCAGGTTCCCGCAAACGACGGCGGGTTGGCGTTGGGGCAGGCGGTCATTGCGGCGACTCAATTGGGACAGAGAGGATCGGTCTCTTCACAGGACTGACGAATAACGAAGGTAGGAAACTATGTGTCTAGCAGTGCCGGGGCAAGTCATGACCATTGAGGATGATCCGATGCGGACGGCGATCGTCTCGTTTTCCGGAGTGACGAAGTCCGTCTCGTTGGCGATGGTACCGGAGGCGGAGGTGGGCGACTACGTCATCGTGCATGTCGGGTTTGCGATCAGCAGACTGGATGAAGAAGCGGCACGACGAACGTTGCAGACCTACGCCGACCTGGCGGCATCAGGATCCTCGGACGCAATCGGGGGGGAGTCTTGACCGTTGATTTACGTTTCGCGATGATGTCATTCGGATTTTTGGAGCCGGCTACTGGCGGAAAGGCAGGCGCATCTATGAGCGAGAAAATCAAGTACACCGACGAACCCCTCGGAGATCTTAGGGTCGTTCCTGACTTCCTTCCTCGGCCAGAAGAATTGGTCTTTCGAGACGAAGGTGTCAAGGTCACCATTGCGTTGAGCAAAAGAAGCGTTGAGTTCTTCAAGGGTGAGGCGCAGAAACATCATACGCAATACCAGCGCATGATTCGCCGGCTGCTCGATGCCTATGCAGAGCACCATTCACGATCGCGAACCCCACGCTCGACTCGGACGCGCTCAAAACTAGCGCGCGCCAGTTAGCTTCACATTCGGGGGAGGACTTCAGGGACTTGACCGATAAGAGTTGCGGAAATTCAGGCACACGTCTTGGATCATGAGGACTACCACTAATGGCTATGCACAATCCGCCTCATCCCGGCGAGTTCATTATCCAGGTCTATCTAGAGCCTAACAGTCTGAGCGGACGCGAATTGGCCGGGAAGCTTGGTGTGGCTCCTTCAACGTTGAATCGCATTCTTACGGGTACCAGCCGTATCAGCCCTGAAATGGCGCTACGCCTTTCCAAGGCGCTTGGCCGTTCTCCGGAGAGTTGGTTGGCCATGCAGTACAATCACGATCTCTGGCAGGCCAAGCAGCATGTGAAGCTCGGCAAGGTCGTGAAGGTCCGGCTCACAGCAGCCTAGAAGAAATTGGTAGCCAAGTTGGCAGGCATCTGAAAGGAGAACCGTGGGGGCGTCCGAAACGGGCTGATCGCCCAGCTGAAAATGTACTCTGACCCCTATTGGGTTTTGATAAAAATCCCCTTAGTCGTATCTCATTGAAACCCCAACGATTATGGCGTTATGCTCAGAACAGTCGATGGCGCGTTGTAGAGCAAAAGACGGCACGTCCGGCCACGACCCCATTTTTAGGACCTCCTGGCTCGCATTCCCCTCACGGACGCTCACTCGCCGCCGTGTTAGCCATGGATGACCGGTTTATGTATCCTCTCAGAGGGAGGGAGAAACGATGATCCGAACCATCGAAGCCGTGATCGATGAGCACGGGAATGTGCGACTGCTTGAGCCCGTCCATCTTCCTGCAGTCCGGCGAGCATTGGTCATGATCCTGGAGGAACATCCGGTGGCTGGGGTGCACGAAAGTGCGTTGCTCAGTGAAGCGGCGCTGGCCGAGGATTGGAACCGGCCGGAAGAGGACGGCGCATGGTCACACCTACAGCAGGTGCAGTAGTCCTCGTTCGCTTCCCCTTCCGCAGAGAGACCATATTTACCCCACTGCAAACGAGCATCTGGCAGGTAATTATGCGGATGGCGAATTGGACCGGGAGGCAACTATCCGGAAACTCCGGATAGTACAAAGCGAGGGCAGGCGCGAGGTTTTCCGCACTCGACTAGTGGGATGAATGGCAGTACGGCGAATCTTGGAGGCCTATGCAGACTTGGCGGCTTCTGATCAGGACCAAGTGTTTCAACCATGAAGCTCAATTATCATCCGGACACGGATTCGCTGTATATCGATCTTTCTGAAAGACCGAGCGTAGAAAGTCGTGAAGTTTCCGAGGGCGTCGTGCTCGATTACGATTCGAGTGGACGGCTGGTGGGTATTGATATCAACAATGCCGCTAACAAGGTCGAACTACAAAAACTGATCCTCAGCAAGCTTCCCGGCAAGATCAAAACCGACGACGCCTGAGAAATCACTCCGTATAAGAATCCGCGACAAATACCGCCACCGTCGTATCTCATTGAATCGCCAACCAGTATGGCGTTATGCTCGGAGTAGTCGGTAGCGTGTTAGACGGGAAGAACAGTGCTGAGTAACTGCCCAAGTCAAATCGCCAGTTTTTAAGAGTCAATGCATATCGTACTGGACTAAAGACATGCCTCATCCTCTTGAAACAAAATATGGTCTGACTGCTCAAGAATTGCTTGATGCAATCGATAAGCGATTTCGCTTAAAGGTCGCGTTGGAGGGTGCTGTGGCCGAAGTCCATTTCGAGCGAAAACTCCGCATTGCTAGCAGGGAAGGTTGGTTGACGGGCTATGAAGGCCATGATGTGGATGGGATGCATGACTTTACCGTTGTAACACTTGCCGGTGTGGCCATACGAGTTGAGGTCAAGACTATACGCAATGGCCAAAAGCCGCAGGTCGAACTGCAAAAGACGCGTGCTGCCAAAGGCGATCCCAGTAGCCGTTATTATGATCGCAGCCACTTTAATGTTGTCGCCGTTTGTGTTGGCCGCTCAACCGGTGACTGGAGTCAATTTCGATATGCGCTGGTGCGGGATCTCCCAGCTCATCGCAGTTATAAGAAAAAGCTTCAGGTTATGCACCCCATTCCTGAGGGAGAAGAAACAAAACCACGCTGGTTCTCGCGCTTTCAGGACGTGATTGATGCTTATTCAGTACGAACCAATCTATAAGACAGAATTAGGCGCACTATTCTGTGCTGACAGCTTGGAATTCATGAGGCGTCTGCCCAATGATTCTGTTGATTTGGTTGTTACCAGTCCGCCCTACGCTTTGCACTTTAAGAAAGAATATGGAAACGCCAGTCAACGAGAGTACATTGCTTGGCTGCTCCCTTTTGCCAGAGAAATTAAGAGAATCATAAAGCCGACGGGCTCGTTCGTTTTAAACATTGGTGGCGCTTGGCAGCCAGGATCACCAATTCGAAGTTTGTATCATTACCGAACGCTTCTCGCCTTGGTCGACGACATTGGATTTGACTTGGCGCAGGAATTTTTCTGGTTCAACCCTGCCAAAATGCCGGCTCCAGCAGAGTGGGTAAATGTTCGGCGCATTAGGGTCAAAGATAGTGTTGAGTATATTTTCTGGCTCGTTAAGGATCCGATGGCAAACGCGGACAACAGGAGAGTTTTACAGCCCTACAGCGAGGACATGAAGCGGCTAATTAAACGAGGTGTTAAGCAAACCGTGCGTCCCAGTGGTCATGTAATAAACGGCAGCTTTGCTAGTGATAAAGGCGGTTCAATTCCTTCCAACCTTATTCAGTGCGGCAACAACGAATCAAATAGTTCTTACATTACAAACAGTAAACAGCTTGGTAGTAGGGTGCATCCTGCTCGTTTTCCTGCAGAGTTGCCCAGATTCTTCATTGAATTTCTAACGAACCCTGGGGATTCTGTGCTCGATCCCTTTGCAGGGAGCAATACAACCGGATATGTAGCCGAAGGCTTAAAGCGAAAATGGACTGGAGTAGAAATTAGAAGTGACTATGCCGTGGAAAGCAGATTGCGCTTTGAAACTCCGCCAGAAGTTAAATCTTCAACACAAGGGCAGTCGCTCCTCCCGTTTGATGTGGTTCGCCAAGGTGGGCGATGAAAGCCGCCCAACAAGGATCTCCGGCCGACTGCCTTGTCTCTGATTCGCTCCGGCAAGCCCGCGGCTGAGCATGAGCGTTCTGCTCAAAACATTCGATGGCGTGTTATTCGGATAGAGATTGGCAGATCCGGCGCGTACTTGGATCGGCCTAAACATTGTTGGGCACCACCGCAAAGGTCATGCGAATGTTGCGAGTTCCAAGTCTTTATCTTCCAGAAAGCCTACCTCACGCAGAGGCGATTCGCTCATTCGGAGACAATCTACATGGCTACGAACCTGAGTTCTGGGAATTTCAGTACCAAGTTTATCGGTATCTTGAAAGAGTAACGGATGGGCTCCTGATTGAGCGTTACAAAGACATCCTTCGCAACATGAAGGCATTGATCAGTCGCGACCGCGACGCAATACCGATTCAGAGCTATTTAAGCTCTTGGTACTGGTTTCGCAAGGAACATCAAACCCGTTTGGAGTTTGCTCTACGTGACGTGTCGTTGCCAGCGGCCTCACCCCATGGCATTACGTTCAACAATGAGGTCATGGGGGCTCCTGTTCGTCCCAGGCATCCAAACGCCGGAGATGTGCTCTTCCGTTATGACAAACGACCCCACATAGAAAAGTTAGCCCACGAGGGGCAAATACGAATCCGCCCAGCTTCTGACTTCCAACAGATGGAACGCGATAGGGCTCGACAGGATGAAGAATGTTCGAAAAAGTCTTTTCTCGCTGGAGCGCATACTCGCATCACTACGCAGGATGGACGTAATATTCCTATTCTTGGGAACGTTGAGCAGACAGTGTCCATGCCCAACTATTACGTCTTTTGTATGGCTTGCGACTGGGACCCAGAGCTATTTACCGATTTTGAGGCCGACACCTGCATGGTAATCAATGATGCTGAATTGTTTGCACGCCGTATAGAAATTGCCGCGGCTCCTCAGTTGCCAGGCTGGTATTTCCACCACAGCCCCGTCCAGTACTTCGACCCATATGAAAGACTTAGAAATGAGTACTTTGACGCCGGGATTTCCAAGGATTTCAGGTTCGCATATCAACGCGAATATCGGTTCCTCTGGTTCTCACAAGACGGAGATGTCCCGGATGGATTTAAGTTCTTGGAACTCGGAAGCCTCGGCAATTTGGCCGAAGTTCACGCCTATAATTCCGGCAGTGCTCAAGAAGGCGTTCCAGAGGGCGAGCCGCAAGCGGCGCACCCATGAGCCTCAATGTTGGGCGAAGACCGGAAGTTCAGTGGTTGGCAGAGAGACTTAGCCATACAGCTATATTTGGTGGGGTTCTGAATTCTTGGATCGGTTGAACTCGAGTCCCGAGCTTTTGCACAGTTGTGTAAGAGGTCAGGTGACTCCCGAGAGTGCAAGTGAGCCTTCGCAAGAAAAGGAGGTTCATATGAACCAGTACTCTCTGGTTGCGTTGAGGCAAGCGTGGTCGAGTTTCGTTAGGTGGGTAAGACAGTATTCAGTCATTATTGTCTGGCTCCTATCGATCATTCACATCGCGTTGGCTCACGCGCATTCTTGGGACTCGGGTTGAATCGATCCATTCCGTCTTTTCTCAACCAGTGCCTCGCATCTAACCATTCGACTGAATGGATGCATCCATTACGTAGTGGCTCGCTCCGCTCGGCCAGCGGAGGTGGGGTGCGAAGGTGAACTCAGGATCCGTTCGATGGACATGAATCAGGAGACACTGTTGAGATTTGTGTATTGCTCTGAATCACTGTCCCGGTACTTCGTTTCTGACCGGACATGGTCAGATGCTTACCAACGGAGTCGCAGGGGATCCCAGTCATGAAGTACGTGGATGAGTTTCGAGATCGCGGCCATGCAGAGACATTGGCCGGTGCCATCAAGCGCACTGTCACCAGGCCCTGGACGATCATGGAAGTCTGCGGCGGGCAGACCCATTCAATTGTGAAGTTTGGCCTCGACGAATTGTTGCCCGAGATGGTGACGTTGGTGCATGGGCCGGGCTGTCCGGTCTGTGTCACGCCGACGGCGCTGATCGATCACGCAGTCGTGCTGGCCTCGATCCCTCGCGTGATTCTCTGCACGTTCGGTGACATGCTTCGTGTCCCGGGCTCGCGGGGAGATCTCTTCGGCGCCAAGGCAGCGGGGGGAGATGTCCGCATCGTGTATTCACCGCTGGATGCGCTGGCGCTCGCCCGTGCGAACCCTGATCGGGAGATCGTCTGTTTTGCCGTGGGGTTTGAGACAACCGCACCGGCCTATGCCATGGCGGCGATCCAGGCGCGGCGTCTGGGACTTGCCAACTTCAGTCTGCTCACAGCCCAAGTGCTCGTGCCGCCGGCCATTGAAGCTATTCTGTCCGCTCCCGGTTGCCGCGTGCAGGGCTTTCTGGCAGCCGGTCATGTGTGCACCGTGATGGGCTATGAAGAGTACGAAGATCTTGCCCGGCGCTATCATGTGCCTCTCGTCGTGACGGGGTTTGAGCCGATCGATGTCCTGGAAGGGGTGGCGATGCTGGTCGGTCAACTGGAAGCAGGACGGGCGGTCGTCGAGAACCAATATACGAGATCGGTGCGCCGCGAGGGCAATGTGGCGGCGCAAGCTGCCCTGCGCGAGGTCTTCGAGCCGGCAGCGCAAACCTGGCGAGGGATCGGCGAGATTCTCCGGAGCGGTTTGAAATTGACTGCCGCTTATGCCGAGTTCGATGCAGCGTTGCGATTCCGTGACATCCTGGCTAAGTCCGGTTCGGCGGGCGGAGAAGATCCTGATTGTCGGAGCGGTCTGGTGTTGCAGGGCTTATTGAAGCCGACCGACTGCGAGGCCTTTGGAAAACGCTGTACGCCGGAACGACCACTCGGCGCGCCGATGGTCTCGAGTGAAGGAGCTTGCGCTGCGTATTATCGATATCGCGGCCACGCGAGGGGTGAGGCGTAAGGCGTGAGGGGTAAGGGGAATGGGAAAGGCGTGAGGCGTATCTAGCGAGACTGGCGGGAGTCGCGCGAAAAGCGCGACGGGTCGGGGTGGCTGTCGAGACGAGTCCCGCCTTTCGCGCATGTCTCGCCTTTCTCGCAAGCACGAATTACGAGATACGAACGACGCTTCACGAGATACGAATCATGAGTAACAACCAATCCATTGAGCCGGCCTGTCCTTTGCCGATGACGGAAAAGAAGACTGTGCAACTGGCCCATGGCGGCGGCGGGCGGCTGATGCAGCAGCTCATCCGGGATGTGTTCGTCCGGTCGTTCGGCGATCCGCTTTCAACGCATCTGCATGACGGAGCAACCTGGCCCGTGTCTGAAGGGACATTGGCCTTCACCACGGACTCCTACGTCGTGCAGCCTTTATTTTTCCCCGGCGGAGATATCGGCAGCCTCGCGGTTCATGGCACGGTCAACGATCTGGCCATGTGCGGAGCAAAACCCTTGTGGCTCAGCGCCGGATTCATACTGGAAGAGGGGCTCGCGATGGAGACGTTGCAACGGATCGTCGATTCGATGGCTCGGGCTGCGAAGGAGGCCGGTGTCTCCATCGTGACCGGCGACACGAAGGTGGTCGATAAGGGGAAAGGGGACGGCATCTTCATCAATACGGCCGGGATCGGAGTCGTACCGCCTGGTGTAAAAATCGGCCCCCAACAGATAGTGCCGGGTGACGCGATTCTCGTGAGCGGAGATCTGGGATCACATGGAGTCGCGGTGCTCAGCGTGCGGGAAGGTTTGTCGTTTGCCGGAAATATTGTGAGCGACTCAGCGCCGCTGCATCGAGTGGTCGCGGATTTACTTGCCGCCGGCATCGAGATCCATTGCCTCCGGGATTTGACGCGAGGCGGGCTCGCCAGCGCGCTCAACGAAATCGCTTCGGCCTCAGGGATGACACTGTCGATCGACGAGCGGACGATCTTCGTTCAGAACGAGGTGCAAGGGGCCTGCGAAGTGCTGGGGCTGGACCCGCTGTATGTCGCCAATGAAGGGCGGTTCGTGGCGTTTGTGCCGAGAGCGGACGCGGAGCGTGCCCTGACTATAATGCGTAATCACGCGGTTGCGCGAAAGGCTTCGCTGGTCGGTGAGGCCGGTTCAAGAGGCTCATCTCCCGTCATGCTGAAGACTGTCCTGGGCACCCACCGAATTCTCGATCTGCTATCCGGTGAACAATTGCCGAGGATCTGCTGAGTCCCTCCCACACACTCGAATTGGCTGAGACCTTCCTTTGTTCTAGCAGGATGCTCAAAATGGCCGTCCAGCGAGGCCGCAGGGAGCGAAGAGGTGAATCGTACTTTGTACCGTACGTTGAGCCTCTGAGGGACGCGAGAACAAAGCTGGCGGACTTTTTCAGCATCCTGCGAAGGTGCACTTTGCCACGGCTATCAGGTGGCCGGCTGACCCGAAATGCCCCAATAGGGCGAATGGAGAGGTTCAAGTCGTGGCAGGATTGTTCGCGGAATAGGTTGAAATCGCACGGGGTATCGAAGGCTCCGGTTCGGGTCTTTGTGGCATCGCGTATGCTTAGCAATCTCAGGTCAGGTGAGGCACAGCTACTTGAAATGCCCGGTCTATCGGGTGTAGAGATGATCCGGGCAGAAAACGGAAACACCGGTTTCCGAGGAATGTCACCAATCTGATGATTTCACAAGTTCATGTGCGACACATGGCACTGGCTTTCCTGTTCACCTTCTGTCAAGTGATCGGAACCATGTGTGCCGTACCCGATTTTTCGGAGCGGCATGAAACTGCCATCTTGATTGGGGACGGGATGGCTTGTCCGATGGATGGGAACGTCATGTGTCCGCCGTCACTCACCTCGTCTCCGGAACGGCACATAAAGCGGAGCGTAGTCCTGGGCGTTGATCATGCGGCGATCCTGCCCGGTCATGTTGTCATACCGACTGTTCGCTTGGCCGGGATGCAATGGTTCCGGAGCAGCGCCCATTCCATTGTCCCCATCTTCATAGAATCCTCTTCAGTCCTCCGAATCTGATTCCACATCTCCGATCTGATCGTTCCCTGCTCGCCTGCAAAGGCTGAGCAGGCGGCCGTTTCTTTTGCCATCGGAGGTGCTGTCGTGAAACCAACTGTCGTTCTCCATCGAGTGAGGACTGTTTCTTTTCTTCTCTTGTCCGCCGTGCTGCTGCCATACGGGCCTGTTCACGGGGCGGACGAGCGTGGGACGAGCGAACTGCGTCTCGACCTTCCCGGTCTCATCCAAGAGTTGGAAGAGGCGAATCCGGAGATCAAAGCGGCCAGTCAGCGCTGGGAGGCAGCCAAAGCCGTCGTCCCGCAAGTGCAGACGCTTCCGGATCCTCGCCTTCAGCTGGGATATCAGCGCATGCCGATGGTGCCGCCCGTAGTGGAGGGGGTGATGTATGGAGTCGGGCAAGACATCCCGTTTCCGGGCAAGCTCAAGCTGAAGGGGGAAGTGGCGCAACGCGACGCCGAACGGTTGGAGCAGGAATACAATGCCACCCGGCTGAGACTCGTCGCCGCACTGAAAGAGGCCTATTACAGCCTGCACTTCGTCCATAAGAGCATCGACATCGTGGAGAGGAACAAGGCGTTGCTGATGCAATTCGAGAAGACGGCCAAGGCTCGATATAGTGTTGGACAAGCCGCCCAACAAGATGTGTTCCGGGCCCAAGTCGAAATTTCACGTGTTCTGGATCGGCTGGCCGTCCTCGACCAGCAGAAGGAGAGCCTTCACGCGGCGAT
>LVWT01000025.1 GCA_002083405.1 Nitrospira sp. SG-bin2
ACCGCATGCGGTCAACTCCCTGGCCTCTTATCACCGCACCGTGACAAGTCTTATTGCCCTTTGAACCTTCCCCTCATCTCAATCATCATTTTTCCCAGATCCGCTTCCGCCTTACTCTGTTCACTTACCAGCTTATCTAAATTATAGGGTCGAGCCGGCGTGGATGGTACCATCGTGGCAGGATTCGTTGGAGAACCGGCTGAACTGCCGGCCCTGTGCCTTTACCGGCTCACCCCAGGAGATTCAGAGACAGGGGCCGGAGGGACAGTCATAACTCCGGCAGGGGAAGAATTAGTTTGAGTAGTGGGAGCCATGGCAAATACGCCATGCCGGCTAAGCCACTGCGTTACCACGGCCGACTTCAAGGAGAAACTGATGCTTGCGATCGGCATGCCATCGGCAGCCATACGTGCGATCGCGGTATTCACTCCCACCATCCGGGCTTGCTGGTTAAGCAAGGGACCGCCTGAATTTCCACGATTAATCCCCGCCTCCGTTTGAAAAACATGCTTGCCCGGGACACCCTTGAAATGGTCGAATTCTGCGCTGATTGTGCCGGTGGTTAAGGTCCAGAGCCCACCCTGCTCAGGATGACCGATGGCTACGACATGATCTCCGATACGTGCCGTCTCCGAATCACTAAGCGTCACAACCGGGAGCGGTGCCTTCACCTCATCCAGCTTAAGCAAGGCCAGATCCAATGGCTGTGAATAGGCCACGACTCGCGCTGTACTGCCGCGAGACAAATCACGTTTCTGATCGCCGCTTACCCTGTCCGGCTTCAGATAGACCATGAGTCTGGGAAACGGGCGGCCCGTCGCTTCTTCAATGATCACATGGGCATTGGTAAGCACGAGTCCATCCGATTGAATAATGGAGCCCGTTCCTCCGTTGCCGCGTGTGCCGGTTTCAGGATAACCCATGACCATCACGACCGCAGGAGCAACCTGCTCATAAATCTCTCGCGGGCTGAGTTCCTTGGCCTGTACAGCTTCAGCCAGAAGCAGCAAAGCAACTGTCAGCTGTGCAAGGCACATACGCTCTCAGCAAGTTCCCAATATGACGTTAGCGGAAGTCTCGACGCTGAAAAATGACGGATGCAAGCAGGAGCAGGAAGGCGGCGTAGGCCATGCCGTACGCGACAATCAGCACCAGCTCGTTGAGCGGCACATCGATGTGGTGCGTGACATTCCCTTTCAGGTTAAATCGCTCCAGGTTGGGTAATAGGTAGTACATTCCCTCCAGCACACTTCGACCAAGACCGTCCATTTTCTGGCCGAACGTTTTCAAATCCGCTGTCAGATGGCCGATCACATAAATAGCCAGCGTGAAAATGGCACTCAGGGTCGCGCTGGTAAAGGTTGAACACAGCAGCGCGACTGCGGTGACTACCATACATTCGAGTAAAATGAGCCCGATGGCCTTAAAGAGGACCGCTTCGATGGGCACACTCTGAGCCATGAGGACAGCGAGCAAACCGGCCGTCATGATGATCATATTTACAAGCAATGTAATGGTGAGTCCGAAAAACTTTCCAAGAAGAAATTCAAACCGGGCGACCGGCTTGGATACGATGGTATAGATCGTTTTCTTATCGATTTCTTTGCTCACCAATCCGATACCGACAAAAATGGCGATCAAGACACTGAAGATATTGACGCTTCCGAGACCGATGTCCAGCAGCAGTCGGTGGAATTCGCCCAGAGTCAGCCGCATGAGCAGAAGGGAGCTGCCGATCATCAAGAGGGCGAAGATCAGGAGGTTATACAGCAGCTTGTCTCTAAGATTCTCGCGAAACGTGTTCAATGCAATCGATAACACCTTCATGACACCGGCGCCTCCTTCGCGGACTGAATCACGTTCGCCTCGCGGATAAACAGATCTTCGAGTGAGGCTTTATGCGGTGTGAGCGCCACCAGCTTGGCCTTGGCCGACCGGATCACGTCAAGCGCCTGATCGACATCCTGCTGGCTTGCCAATACCACCATGACCCGCTCCCCTTGAAGGACGACTTTCCCTGCCAAGGGCCTGATCCGTTCCAGCGCTTCCGGAAGCAGGCGATCGATCACCATCTCCACTTCATGGGTGGTGCTTCCTGCAAGCAATTCTGAGACATGTCCGCAGGCGACCAACCTCCCCTTCATAATCATGGCCACGCGATCGCAGAGCATCTCCGCATCATGCAGAATGTGGGAACTGAACATTACCGTCTTGCCGGACTCTTTTAAGCGGAGGATGAGATCGCGAACTTCTTTGCGTCCAATCGGATCGAGACCAGACATCGGCTCGTCCAGTACCACCAATTCGGGGTCATTGATCAATGCCTGTGCAATTCCCACCCGTTGCAACATGCCCTTGGAAAATTTGCGCAATTGCAGGTCGCGAGCGTGCGACATCCCGACGGTTTCCAATAACTCATCGACCCGCTTCTCCAGCGTAGTTCCCCGGAGGTTGAATAAGTGCCCATAGAACCGGAGAAATTCTCTGCCGGTGACGTAGTCATAAAAGTACGGCGACTCAGGCAGAAAACCGAGCTTGGCCTTGGCCTGTGGAGCGCCGATCCGATGGCCAAAGATTGACGCTGTGCCGCTCGTGGGATAAATCAGCCCCATCAGCATCTTGATCGTTGTCGTCTTTCCTGCTCCATTGGGTCCGAGAAAGCCAAAGACCTCTCCGCGCTGTACGTTGAGCGAGAGTCCATCAACCGCCGTGACGCGTCGCCCCCAGAATCCGACACGGAAGACCTTACTCAAATCTTGAACTTGTACGATGGTTTGGACTACTTCATCCATGGTTACTGACCTCAGTTATATCCTTCCCTGCTTGTCTAGCCTGAATACTTTCAGCCGGTCAGGATGGGTCGAACTTGTGATCTTGCCAGTCTTGGAATCCAGTTCATATATTCCACCGAATGGCTCTTGAGGAAGGCTGGCAAGATAGCCGCTGATCGCCAGTTCGGATAATGTAGTTGGATAGCGTCCTTGTTTCTCGCGGTACTGATGAGATGCCGACTCCAACAAGCGAATATCCCGTTCAATGGTGATTTCTTTTGCCCGTTTTGCCAGGACTTCTCGCATGCCCTCATCCTGCGTCTGTTGCCAAAGCGCTTCAATGAATTGAAGTGCGGTATCAGGGTTATTCGCCTCTGCATACATTCGTGTCGCAAGACCAGGCAAGTAGGCCGGGCCACCAGGCAATCGCGCCGCTGCAGCGATATACTCGGCAGCCTTAGCGGCATCTCCGAGGACGAAGTAGTGGTTGTAGCCCAGTAAAAATGGAATGTTCCAAACGGTCGGGTTTGCATTGAACCCTTTTTCAAGCAGCCGGTTACTCAAATCGACACGATCTGCCAAACTGGTCAACACAACACCCCCCACATAGTATGCATAGTCATACTGAGGATCGAGCGTCGTGATGACATCGAGCGTATGGTAGATCCATTCATATTCGTCTGCTGAGTTCCGCTTCTTGCCGAGCACCTGCAAAAGGCGGAGCCACAGAACATCCGCGCCAATATGGTGATATCCAAGAAGTGCCGGTTTGAGATATTCCCCGCGAGGCAACTGAGCCAATTCTTCGATTTGGGTGATGCTTCGATCTGCGCGGTAATCAAGACCCCGTTGGAACTGGATGACGAGCGAAAAACTAAGGACTAAGCCAGCAATGATGAAACCAGCATTGCTCCAGCCATTCATCCGAGTGCGTAAGGATTGTTCGGCTACGGGCAGGATGCTCATGGATACAACCGTCGTTCTAAGAAAGAGCCTAGCTCGCCGGTTTTACCCGGCGAGCTAGGCTAGCGCACATCCTATCTATACGACCTTAGTAAACACCCGTCGAGCAATCTGTGGCACCGTGGTCAACCGAAGAATCCCACGTTGAAATGCCCGCGTCGCCGTCCAGGTTGCTCTTTGCGACCGCCACGAAGTTATTCATACCCGCGGCTCCGGTAGCAGTCGTCATCGTCGCGTTCGGATACAATGCACAGGACACAGCCGTGGTGTAGACACCAGGAGGCGCCACAGTGGTAGCATCAACCCCATAATGGTACAGGACGTTGCCCGTTGCCCTGAATCCGATATCGTTGAAGTTGCCCACAAATAAAGGGGCCGCACCAGCACACCACTGTACGGGAGGAGGCGTTGCAAGTGCACCCTGGCCCCAGGTAAATGGAGTTGTTTTGGTACCGCCGACGGGCATTACAGCACCTTCCACGCGGACTCCGATGTAGCAGCCCTGCTCACCCTGAAAAGACACTTGTGAGGTTTTAATCGCCTGCAGATTGGTCTTCGCTTCGGACTGCCGAGACTTCATCTGATACTGCAAGAAGTTCGGAATGGCGATGGCCGCCAGGATGCCGATGATCGCCACAACGATCATCAACTCGATGAGGGTGAAACCCTCTTGTTTCTGGAATACCTTACGCATCGTACTGCCTCCTTGTTGATGGTTCACTGACGGCCCGACTCACTTCCTCTATTTCCATAACCTGCGGCGTTCATGTTGCCGCCTACCTGTCCCTGTAGCAGGTTTGGTGCCCGTCAGCGACATTGGTAACCCTACCACTAAACTATTGAAAAGCAATGAGTTGTGAAAATATGGCGGCGAGTGGATTACAGAAGCCCGGTGTGGTCGGTTTCCAGATTCTGTTCGAGGCAGCCGAGAATTGGCATTTTCCTCCTAAGCTCTGGACCAAAACTGCATATGGAAAGCGGCCTGTGGCGTAAGAAACAAGCGCCGATTCGAAGAGAATACCGTTATAAAAGAATCTGAGAGCAATTTTGAGAAGAGACGATGTGGGAATGGAAAACTTACGGATTGAGAGGCTGCGCCTGTATCTTCTCAGATACGCGCCGCTTGGCCTGTTGGATACGTTCTTCTTTAGTGGGATCGCCCATACCCTGTTCCTGAAATCGTTGGAGCAGTTTCTCATTAGAAGGATCGAGTTCAAGGGAGTGCAGCCAGGCTTCTCTGGCATCAGACAATTGCTGTTGTTTCATGTAAATCTCACCGAGGTGCTCATAGATTACAGGATCGTCGCCGACAAGCGACACGGCACGTTTGATTTCTGTCAGCGCCTCGGCTAGAAGGCCGGATTTATAGAACGCCCATCCAAGGCTATCGACGTAGTACCCATTCTCAGGTTTGAGCGCGACGGCACGCCTGGTGAGTGACAAGGCTTGGTCGATCTTAATCCCTCGCTCTGCGTAGCTATAGCCAAGGTAGTTCAAAGCATCGGCATGGTGCGGGTCTATCGTTAACGCCGATTCCATTGCCTTGACTACATCCTCAAACCGGTTGAGTTTGTCATAGGCCGTCCCCAGGTTGAAATGCAGGTCGGCATGCTTTGGGTTATGGCGAATCCCCTCTTCGAACGCCTCCGATGCCTTCTCGTACTGCTCACTCTGCAAATGAGCGAGTCCGAGTACAACATGGGGTTCAGGCTGCTTGGGGGTAAGACGCACGGCTTCTCTCAGGTGCGTGATTGCCTCAGGAAACCTCTTGAGACGGTACTGGAGGACACCCAAATGAACATGACTGTCAGTATAGGTCGGATCCAGCTGGATATTAGATTGATAGGTTTCAATGGCTTTGGGGAAATCTTTGCTCTCTTCGTAAAGATAGCCAAGATAATCGCGCACCTTAGGCTCAGCCGGTCTCGCTTTCAAAATTGATGTGAGCTGTTCGATCGCTTTTGAAAACTCCTTCTTCTCACCGTAAATGAGCGCGAGTCGCAATTGCGCATCGAGATCACTGGGGTCCTCCTCCAGCATCTTTTCCAGTTCAGCGAGTCCTCCTGCATAATCTTTTGTTGCCACATAGAGCTGGATGAGATGCTGCCGGATATCCTTATTGCGAGGATTCACCTGGTGCAGATATTTCTTAAGAATAGCAATCGCTTTTCCCTTGTCCTGCTTCGACTCATGAAGTGCGGCCAAGGCAAGATACGCCGGCTCAAAGGAAGAATTTGCGGCAATCGCGCGCTCGAAACTGTCTAACGCCTGCTCGGTATTACCGGAGTCGATGGAAATACGTCCCAGGTAGTAGTAACCCACCGGAGAATCCGGGGTATGTTTCAGCCCCTCTTTGACGGTCTGCTCAGCGAGCCCAACCTGCTTCTGATTCAGTAAAATAATTCCTTTGGAGAAGTAGGCATCGCCTCGTTCAGGAGCGCGCTGAATGGCCTTGTCCAACAGACGCAGGGCGCGGTCCGGTTTGCCTGCCCCGGTGAGAATGCCGGCCATTTGAGTCAATAGCTGTACGTCTTGATCCGTCCCGGCACCAACCTCTTCCGCATAGTGAGCCGCGTTTGCCAGGTCGCCCAGGCCAAAATAGAGTCCGGCGAGACGAGCTTTTACCTCGAATGAGGCAGAGTCGGCCGCTAGGGCCGCTCGATACTCTTTCAACGCCGTATTGAAATCGTGTGCGAGCTCCGCTTGATAACCGAGCATAAAATGATAGGTGGCGGAAGAATCCGGTGCAGGCACTGTCGCTTGTGCGTTAGCGGATCGTGCAGGCGGAACAGATGATTCCTGCGCATGCGGGGTTGCCGCGCATGCCATGAGGATGACGGGGGGCACCGCTAAACAGGCGCCCATCATCATCTTGGGAAGCAGCGCATGCCATGTTCGTTGATGCCGTCGATGCTGGACTGTCGGTCGTCTTTGATGCACAAGTGCCCTTATAGGAATATGCTCACAACGATGTGAATGGAAGAATTATACCGACCAGCAGAGCGATGCGCAAACTCGTCAAGACTCACGAAGATCAAGGCTCTCGAACTTGGCAAATCGATCCTGGAAGAACAGCTCTTTTCTCCCGATCGGCCCATTCCGATGTTTGCTCACGATAATGTCGGCGATCCCCTTGCGTTCTGAGTTTTGATCGTAGACATCCTCTCGATAGATAAACATGACGACATCGGCGTCCTGCTCGATCGCGCCACTCTCACGCAAATCGGCCAACATGGGAATCGGAGGCTTGCGGGCTTCCACAGCACGACTCAGCTGAGAGAGTGCTACCACCGGCACGTTCAATTCTTTGGCCAATGCTTTCAGTGAACGGGAGATATCGGAAATTTCCTGCTGGCGTGATTCCGAATCGCTTCGGCCCTGCATCAATTGCAGATAGTCCACAATCAACAGATCGAGCCCTTTCTCGGCCTTCAAGCGGCGGGCTTTCCCACGCATCTGTTGCACCGTAATGCCTCCGGCATCATCGATGTAAATCGGCGCCTGTTCCAGCTTTCCAGCCGCTTCAGCCAATCGCCACCAATCCTCTTTTTGAAGCTTTCCTGTCCGTAGAGCGTGTGAATCGACGCGAGCCTCGGAACTCAGCATGCGCAGCACAATCTGAGGCTTGGACATTTCCAGGCTGAAAATGCCCACCACCGCCTGTGTGTGAATGGCTGCATGAGTGGCAAACCCCAGCGCCAGGCTGGTTTTCCCCATGCTCGGCCGCCCGGCCACCACAATCAGATCGGACGGTTGAAGCCCGGCCGTGAGATCGTCGAGATCGTAATAGCCGGTCGGCACGCCCGTCACATGTTCTTTCCGCTTCGACAGTTTATCGACCAGATCAAGGCTCTCCTTGATGATCTGATTGATCTGGGTGAAGGATCGTTCCAGCTTGCCCTGAGCGATGCTGAAGACAGACCGTTCCGCAAAGTCCAGCAAGTCGTCAATCGAGGCTGTTCCTTCGTAGCCTCTGGTCAACACCTCGGTCGAGGTACTAATCAATTGCCGTGCGACTGCTTTATCCCGGACGATTTTACAGTGGTACCGGATATTGGCGGAACTGGAAACGAGCTGAACCAGCTCGGCAAGAAAGGCGGCGCCACCCACCGCCTCTAACTCCCCTTGTCCTGTCAATCGCTCGGTCAGCGTGATCTGATCGATCACTTCACCGGTGTCGGACAAATCGAGCATGGCTCGGTACACTTTCTTATGAGCCGTGCGATAGAAATCCTCTTCGACCAAGAGTTCCATCGCTTTCGGCATGGCGGTATTGTCCAGTAGGATTGCCCCCAAGACTGATTGCTCCGCTTCCAGGTTCTGAGGCGGCAGCTTCGGTTGTGAAAAGTCAACACCCACAGACGACTTCACCGATGTCTCTGCTTGGCGTCCGCGACCGGTTGGTCTCCGGATAGCGCGGTCTGGTTTTGAGACAATCCGATTCCTCGAAAAAGCCGGTCAACATTCAGTGCAAACCCGGTAGAAGGAAGATTTCTGCCGAATCGGCCGATCAAATGGTTATAGCGACCGCCGCCGCCGAGCTCGACACCGATGCCTTCGGCAAACACATCGAACACAATACCGTCATAATAGTCAAACCCGCGAAACTCCCCTAAGTCGAGAAACAGCGCGTTCTGATAGCCGTCCTCGCAGAGCGATTGATACACCGTGGCCAGCCGGTCGAGCGATTGGAGGAGCACCGTGTCATTCGCGGCCAGCTTGCGCCCTCTTGCAATCACCTCTGCGTTACCGGAAAGTTCCGGTGCTTCCAGAATAATCCGTCCGAAGCGCTGTGAGATGCGCTCCTGCCCCAAGATTTCCTGAAGCTTGGGAAGGTCTTTGCGCGCAGCCGCATGCTCGGCGCGCTTCTTTCCTTCTTCCGACAAGCCTGCACGCGTCAGCAAGCGCCTGAAGAATCCGACGTGCCCGATCGAGACTTTGAACGATCGCAGCCCGATCCGTTGTAAGCACTCGATCAAGAGCGAAATGATCTCCCGATCCGATGCCGGGTCATCCACCCCGATGAGTTCCGCCCCTACTTGAAAGATTTCACGATCCCGCCCGGCGTGCTCAGGTTCATGACGGAATACCGTTGTGCGATAAGACAAGCGCAACGGCATGCGAGCCCCCATCATCCCCATAGCCACAGTACGGGCAATCTGAGCGGTGGCATCCGGGCGGAGAAGGAGAATACGGCCTGTCGTGCGATCAGGGATTTTGTAGCATTTCTCAACGAGCTCAGGTTCGAGACCTGGAGCCAAGACATCCAGATATTCGAATGTCGGCAAGATGATCTCGTCATAGCCCTGTCCGGACAATGACTCAATCAACTGTGTCTCGATTTTCCGGAAGCGTCGTGCGGCTTCCGGAAGAATCGTCGCCATTCCGGCTGGAACGAGAGACCGTTCTCTCAGCGGCTGATTCTGCCCCGAAAGAACGCTGTGCGTCAGTGGAGCAGAAGCCATAATCGTCTACGTGGTTCGCCCGGTGTCAGGAAAGATTTGCAACTTTGACCGACAAAATATTGGAGCTGGATTTGATTTGGCTCAACACGCCAGCCGGAAAATCCGTATCGGAACCGATGATCAGCAGGGCATCCCCCCCTCGCTTTTCCAACGCACATTGCATTCGCACGATATTGATGCCGTTATCTCCCAACACCTTTCCAACCATGCCGATGACGCCGGGACGATCCATGTTATGGATGAACAGCAAGTGTCCTTCCGGAACCATTTCCACCTTGAACTGATTGATCTCGACGACCCGCGCCTCTTTTTTGTGGTAGAGTGTCCCGGCCACCTGGTGCGACACCTTGCCGGCTTCGACTCGTACCCGCACAAGGCTCGTAAAGTCTCCGGCATCTGAGCTCTTGACCTCTTTGACTTCGATCCCGCGCTCCTTCGCCACGGTCGGAGCGTTCACATAATTCACAGGATGCTCCATAATCGGCGAGAGCAGCCCCTTCAGTACCGCAATCGTCAAGGGAGCGACGGATAAGGTTGCCACCTCACCACTATACTCGACGGTCACTCGTTCGATCGCGCCCTGAGACAATTGTGTCTGAAGCGCCCCCAGCTTTTCAGCCAACGTGAGAAAGGGTTGCAGACGCGCCAGCAGTTCCGGTGGAACGGACGGGATGTTGACCGCACCCTTTGCCACGCCTCTGGTGAAATAATCGACGATCTGTTCCGCGATCCCGACAGCGACGTTTTCTTGCGCTTCGGTCGTCTGTGCCCCGATATGAGGCGTGCAGATAAAATTGTCCAGCGACAACAGCGGATTGTCCGCTTTGACCGGCTCTTCCTCAAAGACGTCAAATGCCGCAGCCGCCACGCGTTTCGTTTTTAATGCCTCGCACAGATCCCCTTCATTGATGATTCCACCGCGGGCACAGTTCACGATCATCACACCAGGCTTCATCGTGGCAATGGCTTGGGTATTGACGATGCCCTTGGTCTCCGGCGTCAGCGGCGTATGAACGGAAATAATGTCGGCTTGCCGGAACAGCTCATCCAGCCCGACCATCCGCACTCCCATTCTCTCCGCCTGCTCAGGGGCCAAATAGGGGTCGAATGCGATCACGCTCATGCCGATCCCATGAGCCAGTTTCGTCAGATGGCTGCCGATTTGTCCGGCGCCGATGATGCCGAGCACCTTATTATAGAGCTCGACGCCCATGAACTTGTCCTTTTCCCATTTCCCGGCCTTCACTGAAGCGCTGGCCTGAGGAATACGGCGGCTCATTGCGCAGATCATCGACATGGTATGTTCGGCCGTCGTCACGGTGTTACCGCCCGGCGTATTCATCACCACGATGCCGCGGCGGGTCGCTGCCGGAGTATCGACATTATCCAGTCCGGACCCGGCTCGGCCGACGACCTTGAGCTTTTCTGCGGCCGCAATCAAGTCCGCCGTAACTTTCGTGCCGGAGCGCACGATCAGCCCATCGGCATCCTTGATCTCACGGTACAGCTCCTCTTTCGGCATTTTGGATTTCACCACGACGGTGAATCCGGCTTTTTGAAGGAGATCGACACCCTGCGTCGACAAACTGTCGCTGATCAGAATCTTCATTCCTGCTGCACTCATGCGCATGCCTCGTCCGGTTACTTCGCCATCAAGATTTCTTGTGCTTTGCCTACACCGCTGCCCAGTTTGACGGGATGGCCGAGTCCCTTTAAGACCATTTCAGTCGCGGCCAATGCAGTAATGACATCGAACGTGTCCGCATATCCCATATGCGACAGACGGAAAATTTTCCCCTTGAGATGATCTTGTCCGCCCGCAGCCGTCATGCCGTACTGAACTCGAAGGTTCTTATAGATCGCCTGCCCATCCACGCCGTCCGGCGCACATACTGCGGTCAAGGCATCGCTGGGCGATTCCTTAGGAAACAGCGCCAAGCCGGCTGCCTTAATGCCCTCTCGCATTGCCAGGGCCAGCCGACCCTGCCGAGCGAACATCTTATCCAGCCCTTCTGCTTTCATGATTTTAAAGACTTCCTGAAGGCCGATGATTAACGAAACGGTCGGAGTGAAGAGGGTTTGGTTCTTGGCCTGATTCTCACGCTCTTTCTTGAAATTGAAATAGAAGGCGGCGTTCTTGGCTTTATCCGCCATTGCCCAGGCCTTGTCGCTGACGCTCACGAATGCCATGCCGGGCGGCAGCATCAACGCCTTCTGCGAACCGGTGATAACTACATCCAAGCCCCACGCATCGGTCTTGATATCGAATACTCCCAGCGCGGTAATGGCATCGACTACGAGGATCGTTCCTTCATGTCCCTTGACGATTTCCCCCACGGCTTTGATATCGTGTGAGACGCCGGTCGATGTTTCGCTTGCCTGCATATAGACCGCTTTAATAGAAGGATCTTTCTTGAGTGCGTCGGCCACTTGCTGTGGATCGACAGCATGGCCCCATTCCACCTTTAATTCAGTCGCCTGCGCGCCGAAGGTTTTGCACAGTTTGCCCCAGCGCTCTCCAAATTTTCCGGCATTTATACACAAGGCCTTGTCGCCGGGAGACAGAAAGTTTGAGACAGAGCCTTCCATCCCGCCGGTGCCGGATGCTGCAAGCATCAACACATCGCCACGAGTCTGGAACAACCACTTCAGGCCTTCCCTGACCTCAGCAAAGATCGGATCGAATTCCGGCGCTCGATGATGAATCATGGGCCGGGCCATCGCCAGGAGCACTTCCGGCGGCACAGGCGTTGGGCCGGGAGCCAGCAAATACCGCTTCAACATGGATCGATCCTCCTTCGATAACACCTGATGGGGGGCAACTTGAAAAAGAGGCGGTACGCTACCATTTGCAATGGGAAGCTGTCAAGAAATCGCCCGCACAACCGATGATGTTTTCAGGACTTTTCACTTTCAATCGAAAGAGTACTCCTCTCACTGGGTTGGGCATACGTGCAAGAACACGATGCAGTGTGTGTTGACACCAACGAGGGGTGCTTCTTCCCTGTTCGATTTCTTGACAAGCATGCGATAGCCCGATAGTCTAACCTCACTCAGTCCCCATAAATCTTCATGACGAGGCGCATATTGATGACGTCCAGACTTCGAACCGTAGACATCCTGGCAATGGGGTTGCTCTTTCTTGCTGTATCGCTTTCACCGTTAACGGGGGTTGGTCGTGCCGAAACTGCCACCGCAGGCCAAGACGCGCAGGCGGCGACCCAGGACGATGATGATCTTGACTCAAATCTTGTTCCACTCGAACCGGAGTTGACCGGCGCTCCTCCAGATCTCCCATCGACCGGAGAATCTACGGACAACAGTACCGGCAAAACCGTCGCGTCGCCAGCCGATGCAAGCCATACCGGCTCATCTGCAGACACTTCCGGGTTATCTGTTGCAACGGCCGAATCGAGCGCAACATTCTACAACATTCCCGTTGTTCGCGACCCTGCCGTAGAAAGCCACATCCGGTACTTCAATACATCGATCAGAGGCCGCTTTGAACAATGGCTGTTGCGCCTCAGTCGATACCGTCCGCTTGTCGAAACCATATTTGCTGAATTCGGTCTTCCGAGCGACTTGGTTAATCTGTCGTTGGTCGAAAGTGGGTTCAATCCCTATGCCTATTCACGAGCCAAGGCCACCGGTCCTTGGCAGTTCATGAAAGGAACTGGAAAGGTCTATGGGCTCCGCATCGACCATTATGTCGACGAACGGCGCGATCCTATCAAGTCGACCGTCGCCGCCGCCAGATATCTAAAGGATCTGCATGACATGTTTGGGGCCTGGCCACTGGCGATGGCCGCGTACAATGCCGGCGAAGGCAAAGTCATGCGCGCGCTGCACAAGACCCACGGTGAAACCTTTTCGGACATTGCAAAAACCAAGTTGATTCGCAAAGAAACCAAGCAGTATGTGCCCAGAATTATGGCAGCGACCATCATTGCCCGAAATCTCGACCACTATGGATTCAGCCAACCCCCGGCGCCGCCACACCAATTTGAAGAGGTCGCTGTGGATCGCGCGGTGCATTTTCGAGCGATCGCCAATGCGAGCGGCATTCCGTATGAAGAGCTTCGGTTGTTGAATCCCGAGCTGCGTCGCGATGCGACGCCTCCTGATGATTCTGCGTATCAGCTCAAAGTTCCTGTCGGAACAGGCGCGAAAGTCATGGCAGTCCTGGATCGAATCCCCTCTTACAAGTTCCCTCCCCTTCCTTCGGTGAAGTCTCACCACGTCAAGAACAAGTCGTCGCAACGGTACCGTGTCCGCAATGGAGACACGTTAGAAAAGGTCTCCAAACGATTTCACGTGCCGTTGAAAACGCTCAAGGCACGGAATAACATTTCTAGCCCCGTCATCAAAGCTGGAGATTTTCTTCTGATTGCCCGTTAGCTCTGAGTGCTGCCGTCAAGGCACGCGCGAGTCTTAGGCTCTGCTGCATAGATTCTTTAAAGCATACCCCGCGACGTTCGTCACACAATCATCTGATGCATTCCCCGGAGGCGGTGAGGACGACCATGACGGCGGACAGATCCCTGGTCTCGAAAGGACAAGGAGGCTGTTGCCGGAAACGATCTGTCCCTGCGTAGCCACGCACGGGGCGTATTCGCAGGGGCGGTGCTATTGTTGATAAATGCTGTCGATCAGGGCTTTGTAGGAGTCTTGGATACAGCAGGCGAGGCGGTCGGAGCTGGAGTGGTCTCATGTGCCTTTCTGGCATCGAAGATTTTCTCGCGAATGGCCGCTTCGCTTGCGAATGGAGAGTTGGGATAGGTCTTTATGAGTTCCTGGTATCGTTTCAGCGCCTCGTCCATTTGCAATCGACTTTCTTCGAGCCGAGCCAGTTCGAACATGGCTTGATCACGATTGGCCGAGGCAGGGTTGTCAAGAATCGCGGTATAGGATTTTACCGCTTGGTCTCGATCACCCTTCGATAGATAGGCATAGGCGAGTTTCTGCTGCACTAAACTTGCCAGTGGCGCATTCGAGCCATAAGCTGAAAGAAACCGTGTATAGGCGGCAATGGCCGAATCTACTTGATTGCTTTCCATCAAGGCATTTCCCAGGCTGAATAGGGCAATGGGCGCGGATGCAGTCCGCGGATATTCGTCCGCGATTTTCGTATAGAGCGTAATCGCTTGCGCAAGGTTGTTCTCGGCTTTTTTCGGATCATTGCCCGGGCGTGTGAAGTAATGAATGGTGGCTTCACGCTCAATATCGTGGGCTTTCCTCGCCGCTTGCCCCTCATACCATAAGACGCCCCAGACGCCGGCGCCTACCAATACAAGCAGTCCGCACCCTACGAGTAACGGCCACCGGTACTCTTTAAGACCGATGAGTTGGTGCTCCAAACTGCTCACCATGTGAGCCTCATCGACTGGTAACGATCGCGGCGGCACTTTGATACGATAGGTCATTATGGCATCGCCCCGGATAATCGAAGCACGTACATTCCATTCGTGCAAACCTGTGTTTTATACTAGGGAGGCATTCGCCTTGTCAATGCAATGGGCAGATACTGGGCAGTCAATCTGCTAGGACGACATGTTTCAGGAAAAACTTCGACAGATGGCCGATGAATCATTGACTCGCCGACTGAGAACACTGAGTTCTGGAACAGGCGCGACCGTTCAATTTGGCGGGCGGTCTATCATTCTCCTCTGCTCCAATGATTACCTGGGGCTCGCGATACACCCTGCCGTTATCCAGGCTGCGGTCCGCGCAACCGAACAATATGGAACCGGCGCCGGTGCGTCGCGCCTGATTTGCGGCACGCTCCCGCCGCATGAAGAACTGGAATCCGCCTTGGCCCGCTTTAAGGGAACGGAGTCCGTGCTTTTATTTGGATCGGGATACTTGGCGAACCTTGGCATCATTCCCAGGTTGATTGGCCGCAAGGGACTTATTCTGGCGGATCGATTGTGCCATGCCAGTCTCATCGATGGCTGCAGGCTGAGCGGGGCGGATTTCCGGGTCTATCGCCATCGCGACAGCAGCCATGTTGAATCGCTGTTGAAACGGCGATCATCGAATAGGCCTGCGTTGATCGTCACCGATGGGCTCTTCAGCATGGATGGTGATCTGGCTCCATTACCGGAGTTGGCCTCGCTGGCCAAGCGATACGATGCGATGCTGTATGTCGATGACGCACATGGGACTGGCGTCATGGGTGTAAACGGTCGAGGGACGCTCGAACATTTTGGAGTGGAACACGAGATCAGCTTTCATATGGGGACGTTGGGTAAAGCGCTGGGGAGCAGCGGCGCCTATCTCGCAGGGCCTCGTGACATGGTCGAATATCTGCTCAATACCGCCCGTCCGTTTCTCTTTACCACTGCTTCTCCACCCAGTACAGCCGCAGCAGCAGGTGCCGCTCTTGCCATCATTCAACAGGAGCCCGACCGGCGGGCCCGTCTATGGTCCAATCGGCAACGTCTGTTTCAAGGGCTGCAAAAGATTGGGTTTCGCATGACCGAAACAATCAGCCCTATCCTTCCCATCCTGATCGGTGATGCGGCCTCGGCCGTAGCCTTCGCCGAACACTTGTTGGCGCATGGAGTCTATGCACCGGCCATCAGGCCACCCACCGTTCCTGACGATACCAGCCGTATCCGTGTCACCGTGACATCGGAACACACGACAGATCATATCGATGCAGCCCTCCACGCTTTTGAGTCGGCAGGACAGGCAACCGGTCTACTCTGACGACATATCGCGCCGCATCTTCCAGCTATTTTCTTGCCTTCTCGCTTCGCTATGGCATGATGCACACCAGTACTTGAACACAAGCAGTCAGGCTTAGATTGAACGGCCCGATCGACACATGGCTACTTCGCGACCTCAGCTGTTTTCCTTCAAGCCTATGCCCGTTCAGGAAACCCGATAATCTCATGACGGAGTAATCTCGATGGATATTTCGAAGCTGCTCACGTTCTCGGTCAAAGAAGGCGCATCGGATTGTCATATCAGCGCAGGAGAGCCGCCGATGATCCGAATCCACGGCGACCTCAAGAAACTCGACCATCCTGCCCTCACACCCGAAGAAACCCATTCCCTCATCTACGACATGATGAGCGACGTGCAGCGGAAAAATTTCGAAGAACATCGGGAATGCGATTTCTCCTTTGAGCTGGGCGACATCGCACGCTTTCGCGTGAATGTCTTTGTGCAACAACGTGGACTGGGGGCGGTATTCCGGAACATTCCAACGACCATTCTCCCCTTGGAGAAACTTGGCATGCCCCCCATTCTTCGGCAGCTCTGCGACAAGGAAAAGGGGTTGATCCTTGTGACTGGGCCGACGGGATCGGGCAAATCTACGACCCTTGCGGCCATGGTCGACTATTTGAATAACACGTTTGAAGGCCACATCATCACCATCGAGGATCCGATCGAGTTCGTGCATCGCTCCAAGAAATGTCTCGTGAACCAGCGGGAATTGGGCGTGCATACCTTGTCGTTCGCAAACGCGCTCAAGTCGGCGCTTCGTGAAGATCCGGACATCGTGCTCGTGGGAGAAATGCGGGATCTGGATACCATTCAGCTCGCCTTGACGGCGGCAGAAACCGGACACTTGGTCTTCGGCACACTGCATACCTCGAGTGCGCCGAAAACCATCGACCGTATCATCGATGCCTTTCCACCGGCGCAACAGGCGCAAATAAGAACCCAGCTGTCGGAGGCCTTGGAGGCCGTCATTACGCAAACACTGCTCAAGAAGAAGGCCGGCGGGCGAGTCGCGGCGTTGGAGGTCATGGTGGCGACGACGGCCGTGCGCAATCTCATCCGTGAAGCCAAATTGCATCAAATTCCAGGCATCATGCAGGCGAGTCAGAAAGACGGCATGCAAACGATGGACATGGCGTTGGTTGAATTAGTCACGCGTGGTGTGGTGCATAAGGCAGAGGCTCAATCACGCAGTATGAGCCCCAACCTCTTTGGTTCAGCCACCGCAGGCGCAGCTTGAACGCATAGGAACGGAGCGACCCATGGATATTCGCACTCTTTTGAAAGTGATGGTGGATCATGAAGCCTCAGACCTCTATCTGACGGTCGATGCGCCACCGATCTACCGTATTCATGGCGCGACAAAGCCGACCGATGCCCCGCCTTTTAACAACGAACAGCTGGAAGCCCTAGCCTTGGCGCTGATGCGGGGCCAGCAGCGCGGGGAATTCGAAGAAAAGATGGAGATGAACCTGGCCCTCTACTACAAGGAGCTGGGCCGGTTCCGCGTCAATATTTTCAGACAGAGAGGCAACGTCGGACTCGTCTTCCGCCATATCAAAGCGGAAATCCAGACCGTCGAGCAGCTTCAACTACCGCCCATCATCCAAGACATCGCCATGACCAAACGCGGGCTGGTGTTGGTCGTCGGTGCCACAGGCTCCGGTAAATCCACCTCGCTGGCCGCCATGATCGACTATCGGAACTCTACTCATCAGGGCCACATCATCACGGTCGAGGATCCAATCGAGTTTGTCCATCCGCACAAAAAGTCGATCATTACGCAGCGCGAAGTCGGGTTCGACACGATGAACTTCCAAAATGCGCTGAAGAACACGTTGCGGCAAGCCCCCGACGTAATTCTCATCGGCGAAGTACGGGATACCGAAACAATGGAAGCGGCGATCACGTTTGCGGAAACCGGCCACCTCTGCATCGCCACCCTGCACTCGAACAATGCGAATCAGGCGATTGAACGCATCATGAACTTTTTCCCGGTCGAGCGGCACGCTCAGATCTACTTGCAACTCTCGCTCAACTTGCGTGCAATCATTTCCCAGCGGCTCATCCCCTCCATCGACGGCCGGCGGGTTCCCGCGCTGGAAATCATGTTGGATACACCGCGCATCAAGGATCTGGTGAAGAAGGCGGAGATCGACACCTTGAAGGAAGCGATGGAGCAAGGCATCGAGGAAGGCTGTCAGACGTTCGATTACGTTCTCTTCCAACTGTACAAGCAGAATCGAATCAGTCTCGAGCAGGCGCTGATCAATGCCGATAGCGCAAACAACCTCCGGCTTAAGATCAAGCTTGAAGGGCTGAAGGGCGATGAGGCGGTGAATGCTTTGTTGGACAAGCAGATCGGCGGGTCGACGGGCGATGCGTTCAGAATTCAGGGGGGCGGGTCCGCAAATGTCACGCCGATCCGCAAACGGTCATAAGGGGCTAGATCATCTCGACGTGCGGGCTTAGTGAGCCGATCCTGAATCAGTCTGTTGTTCAAGATACGCGGCGATCTTCTTCAGCGCCAATCCGCTCAGTTTCGATCCATACCACGAGGGCATCGTTCGACCAGGATAACCGGGCACGATGAACCGTTCCGGCTCAAGTACCGACTCAACAACATAGTCATGGATCGTTCTGGCCTGCCCGCGATAGGCCGGATCGCTCAGCCGTTGTGTGCCCGTGGTTCCCAGGATCAGCTTCGGGCCCACTTGCCCCTCAGCTCCTGGAATTCCAGGAATAACATGACACACCGGACATCCGGCGCGAATAAAAATATCGCCAATGGGCTCTTCGCCTGTCGTAAGAGGGATCTTCTCGGGCGACAGGGCCATGGCCTGGGCCGATCCCATCGCGACCGGCGGACCTTGCGGCGCCTCATCCTTTCGGAGCGCCCAGAGGACACATAACAAGACAAGACCGATCGCCACCAGAACGACAACCTTTTCCGGTGGGCGAGAAGGAGGTTCAATGGGATGACGGTCTGATTCCGCCTGCCTTGTTGAATGGACGTCCATGCTTCGATAGGAATACCCTACTCGATCGTAGTGTACTCGGCAGGTGGAATGAACTCAATGGGCGGACGGCCTGCAGAGACGCCTGGCGGCGTCAGCGCACGTGCCGTACGAGATTCAATGCTACTCAATCAAGAGAATTGTTCTATATCCCCGCATACCATTCATACCCTTGATCTTCCCAATACCCGCCCTTTCCCCCGCCGATGCCGGCTAGAGAGTCGACCACTTCTATCCGCGTGACATACTTCGCCTGTTTGTACCCAAGCTGTCGCTCAAAGCGTAGACGAAGGGGCGCGCCGTGCGGAATATCCAATGGCGCATCATTGAGTTCATAGGCCAGAATCGTCTGCGGATGATAGCAATCAGCCAGCGCCATGCTTTCGTAATACGCAACGCCTTCATCATCCACATCGGCACAGTGGAATACGGCGTAGCGGGCACTCGGCAACGGCTCGACCTGGTGCAGTAGATCGCCAATCGGCACTCCGGTCCATTTCCCGATGGCGCTCCACCCTTCGACGCAATCGTGACGAGTGATCTGTGTCCGAAATGGCAGCTCTTTCATCGCAGCTAGCGACCAGCTTCTCGGGGTCTGCACCAACCCGACTACTTCCAGCGTCCATTCAGAAAAACCCTGTGCGACATGGTCAGCATACTCTTCCGTGCCAGGATCAGTATTGCCGTTCGCCGGAAAGACCTTCGAGATATCAGTCGCGCCATATTCTTTTGCCAACGCATCGCTTGGAGTGATCGCCCGTTGCACTGTCTCCGTCAGTCGTTCGGCCTTGCCAAGGATGCCCGAGAACCAGCTGCTCTGTGTGAGGTTGTCGCATCCAGAGAGCGCGACCAGGCTCGCCGCGCCCAGCGTCCCTTTCAGGAATCTTCGCCGCTCCATACGTTCAGGCTTCATGACTCACTCCTTCATGTCGAACCGTAAACCACCCCGTGACCATCGAACGAATGTTGTTACGGAACCCGGTGAGGACTACCTGGAGAACGTGAATACCAATAAACCCAACAAATGAAAAACAGGCAATAAAGTGAATCGTCCGCGCAGCCTGACGGCCTCCGAACAGGGTCAGGAGCCATGGAAAGGCCGTGTCGATCGTCGGGGACATCGCCAGACCGGTCAACACAATCAGCGGCGCTACGATGAACAAGATGGTCGCGTAGGCCAGCTTCTGAAGCACGTTGTACCGCTTTGCCTCATTCCCACTGGGATGTCGAAGGAGAAGATGATCTTTGATCGCGTTCCCGATGCCGCGCCAGTCTTTTCCGGTGGGGGCCAAATCGCGCGTGGCATGTCGGCTCGCCAAGGCATACGCCGTAAAAATCAGCCCGTTGACCACAAAGAGCCAGGCAAAGAACAGATGCCATTGCCGCCCCATGGCAAGCCATTTACCGCTGGGGATCGTCGCCCAAGCCGGGAAGCCTCGGCTCATGCCATTGGAGTAACCCAACACGCCGGTCGTATCAAATTGATGACCGAGAAGCGTCGTGATGCCTTTGATGTCTCCACTGTCAGTCTGCACGGGCCGAATGGACAACAACGGCCGGTGGCGATCGGACCGATCCCCCCAATAGAGCGCCGGATGCGCGTTAAAAATCTGGAGCCCGCTCATGATCAAGATGATGAGAACAGGCACATTCAGCCAATGGCTGATTCGCACGGGCAATCGGTGGCGGTACACCTGTTCCACAGAGGGAGGAGCGGATGCCCCTCGATCACGTGCTGAGGCTGTCGCCGATGCCGGCAGTTCCGCACTCGGGACCGGCGCTACTCCCGGATTCACTGCGTGATCTGTAAACCGAATGGGGACAGCCATGGTTCTCCTTCCCGACTCCGCGATGATCGATGTATCGTTTCGTCTGAAACGGAGGAGGTTTCTTACAAACGGGGACCGGGGGGTAACACAACGGCCTGCAGTCGGATCACCCGACCGCAGGCCGTGAGAGGTAGCACTGCGAGGAGAGGACGAATTAGTAGCCCATCACGCCCTTCATGGAATCTTTCGTGGCTTTCATCTCGCCCTTCATGGCATCCTTCTTGGCCCTGATGTCGTCCTTCATGGCATCTTTCGATGCGCGCATCGAGTCGGTCTTGGCCTTCATCGCATCAGATTTTCCCTTCACCGCATCAGTACCGGCGTTCATCTGCCCCTTCATCTGGCCCGTCATCTCGCCCTTCATCGCATCGGCATCGGCCTGCATCGCGCCTTTCATCTCGTGCCCCATATTGCTCATATCTTCGGCGAAGGAATACACACCTGCCCCCATCACAGAGGCTACTGTTGCGATTGCGACCAACATCTTCTTCATCGAGGACCTCCTGGTTAAAAAAGAAAAAGCCGGCTGCCTTCTGCAGCCCCACCAATCACTCATGCACCTTGGCAAGCGTCATCACCGCCGGCCAGTTGGTATCCGCCTGTTGGATATACCCCGGGACATCCGACAGCCATCGTGAACGGACAGCGTCACTATAATTGAGATACAGTGTACCATGAATCACGCTAAAAGCCGCGGGATCGATTGTGGCCTTATAGCCTTTCGCCATCCCATAGGCACAGTAGCCGCCGTACTGAGGCGCATACTTGTCCGGCTCGGCAGCAAACACATCCCGATGCGCGGCTGACGCAAACTGAAACGTCGAGCCTCGATGGACTGATTGAAACTCCGGCAATCCCTTGACCGGTTTGTGTTCAGTGAAATACGCAACCGGATCGTAGCCGCCAATTGCCACCCCGTCTCGCTCGAAATAGTCACCGGCTAAGGCCGGTGCAGCAAAGACTACCGCCAACAGAAGTGTCAGAAACTGATGGCTCACGAGTTTCTTCATTACAACACCTGATAAAGGATGCATAACAATCAGTCGGACAAGAAGGTTGAATCTTACATAAGAAGCAGGTCCTCGTTTTCCGGCACGCAGCGATCAGGCGCACCCACGCCCATCGTTTTCTTTCAGGTTGTTCAAAACGATCTTCCGGCAAGGCCGCAGCAAGGGAAGAGGCGAGGCGTACGCGTTGGTACCTTGAGCTTCTGAGCGATGCCAGAACGCAGCGTGAAGCTGTTTTCAACATCCTGTTCATTCATACGCGACGTTCACATAGACCTTAATCGCCAACACGCGGCGATAGGACTGTTTCGATCACTTACCTGGCAGCCACCGGTCAAGGAAGTCGCGCATGAGCATTGCAATTTCATCGCCCTTATCCTCCAGTGCAAAGTGGCCAGTGTCGAGAAGGTACAACTTAGCGTTGGGAAGATCGTGCAGGTACCCATACGCGCCATCAGCTGGGAATATCTCATCATTCTGTCCCCACACGATGAGAGTCGGCGGCCGCCGTGTACGAAAGAACTGCTGGAACTGCGGGTACAGTGCAACGTTCGAACCATAGTCCTTGAATAAGTCGAGCATGATCTCATCGATGCCTGGCCTGCCGAGCAGCGTTTGATCATGTAGCCAGGTGTCGGGGGAGATGCGTGACACATCACGGACACCCTTAATGTATTGGGATTTCGTAGCCTCAAGAGTAAGCCCTACACGTAGGGCCTCGCGATGCTGCTGCGAGCCGTCGGCCCAATAGGCCTTAATCGGATTCCAGAAGTCCTTCAGCCCGTCCTCGTAGGCGTTGCCATTCTGTATCACCAGGGCAGTAACTCTCTCTGGATGCTTGAGCGCCAATCGGTAACCGACCGGCGCGCCGTAATCCTGCACGTACAAGCTATAGTTTTTCAGCCCGATTGTGTCCGTGAATTTGTCAATGACTCCCGCAAGGTTATCGAATGTATAATTGAACTCATTTACCGATGGCGCTGAACTCTGCCCGAAGCCAGGATAATCCGGTGCGACCAAGTGGAATCGGTCCGCCAGCGCCGGGATCAGGTTGCGGAACATGTGCGACGACGCGGGAAAGCCGTGCAGCAGTAAGATCGTAGGCTTCGACGGATCACCCGCTTCGCGATAGAAGATGTCGAGACCATCAATATTGACCGTGTGGTACGCTACTCGAGTTGTGCGTTGATCGGGACTGATGCGGTCGGCGGTGGGCTTCTGGGCTTGCCCGTCAATGGCAAAGAACCCAAGCGCTAGTGAGAGCAGCACGATCAACCACAATTGTGAAGATTGTTTGCGTATATTCATTTCCGCTCTCCTCGAGAGTGACTATTTGCCCTTTCAGAAAACCATTCGCGTCTGAATTCAGCTCACGGTCAAAATCAGATGGCCATTGTGATTATTTGCCAGGGCTCTTTCCTTTCACGCCATCGTCGCGCTACTGTTTTCGAAGCACCGGATATCCGAACGAGTAAATCCATTTGTCGGCGTCAACAGCATTGCGCGGGGCCAGCTCTCTCGCAGGCGTATGACAGGGAATACAATCTGTCTTGTAGTTTTTTGAGACGGTGCGTGTGGGATCGTCGGCATTAAACAGCGACCACGCCCAGCCATCGCCCCACAGGGGGGATTCTTTGTATCGGCCCTTGGTGTCCCTGATTAATACGAACCATCCTTTGATTGTCGTTCCATGACCGACTGCAGGCCCTGTAGTCATCGCCAGGGTCTCGGCATTGAAGAGTTCCTTGACCAGCACCGCGCCGTCCGGAAACCGACGATGTGTGCGATAGTAGGCAATGGTTTCCGGTTGGGTGTAGACGACATGGTACTCGTGCACGCCGGGGCCTATCATCTCGAGTTGCTCCCCCGTGTGTGCGTGCGCCCACGTGCCGAGCGTTGGCCATTCGGTGTAGCCCTCAGGAACCCTGATGGCGCCGGTATTTACGTCGACATTGGGCGCAAAGGGTTTCTCCTCCATGGCCATTACTCCTCCTACCAGGCCTATCGCGGCCAGGATTAGAGCGGATGCTGTGAGCGCTCCGTGTTTCATCTGTGTTTCCTTATCTTCTCTATCGCGGTTAGTAAAATACGGCCCGCCGCTCCCGTAGCGGCGGGCTTCCCCATTATTCTTTATAAATCAGACGTTGCTTTCTCCTTGATCTCGATCCAATTCGCATCGGCTTTCCTGATAAAGCCAAGGATGTCTTTGTCCCATTTCTGCTGAATGCTCTTGTCCAGGTTCAGATAGAGTTTGCCCTGGACGATCTTCCACACCTCAGGGTCTGCAACGAACTTTTTCCCCACCGCCACACCGTAAGCGCAGTAGCCGCCGTAGGCTGGCAGATATTGCTGTGGGTTAGCCTCGAACATCTTTCGATGTTCGGCATTGGCGAAGGCGTAAGTCACACCGTCAACGATGGTGACGTAATAACCGCTCCCTCGCACCGGTTTGCCATCGGTAAATACGCTACCGGGTCATACCCGCTAATCCCCGGCGTGCTATACCTATACTCCTCAGCAAAGGCTGACGCTGAAACCATGCTTGCGATAAGCACCACGCTGGCAATGAAGAATTTCCTCATGAGTCTCATACAGGCCTCCATATAGATAAGTCGATTGTCTAAAGGGTTTCTTACACATAACTATCAAAATCAAAACCGTATTGTGGTGAGTCAGGAAGGCGGATTCACGAAGCAATTGCCAAAGTGTTTGCCAAAGAAAGTCTGCCGGCTGTGATTCTTCCACGACGCAAAGAGGTCGTCGAGAAAGTCCATGCCGGCATTAGACGGAAGGATGGTCGAGCCCTCGCCATCCCTGGATGGGACACACACGAACCTGATCCTCAAGAAGTCGGCGGCTCGACGCTGTGCCGGACCATACCGATGACGATCGTCGCGGCCACGTTGGACACCGCCGTGAAATGAACCGTCGATGGTACTAGGCCCGCGCAATGTTCAACAAGAGCAGCTCCGGCTCCACCTGGCTCACCGTCCGATTGTATTCCAGCACTGCTTGATGCAAGGCGATTGGCGACAAACAACCACTAAGAATGTTGAGCAGCGCTCAACTGATGAGAATGCTCAAACTGGTTTTTGAGCAAGACCCGAGCAACTGTGAATGCGAGGCATACAGATGGATGCATGCCGCAGGGGACGAAAAAGCATAAATACAGCTGGCGGTTCAGTTTCAACATTCTAGATCCCGGCGTACCATTCATACCCCTGGTCTTCCCAATACCCGCCCTTTCCTCCGCCGATACCGAAGAGTGATTCGACGAGCTCGATCCTCATCACGTATTTGGCCTGCTTGTACCCAAGCTGCCGCTCGAAACGGAGACGGAGCGGGGCGCCATGAGGCACATCCAGCGGAGCGCCGTTCAGTTCATACGCAAGAATCGTTTGCGGGTGATAACAGTCGGCCAGCACAATGCTCTCATAGTAGAACACGCCTTCATCATCCACATCGGCACAATAAAACACGGCAAACTTGGCCGTTGGCATGGGGTGAACCTCATGCATCAGATCTCCGAGCGGAACGCCGGTCCATTTTCCGATGGCGCTCCAGCCTTCCACGCAATCATGGCGAGTCGTCTGTGTGCGTGACGGCAACTCTTTCAGCGCGGCCAACGACCAACTCCTTGGCGTTTCAACCAAGCCGGCGATCTCCAGCAGCCATTCAGAAAGCCCCGCTCAACATGTCCGGAGTAGAGATCCGTGCCTGGATCGGTGTTGCCGTTGGCCGGAAATATCGCCGAGATATCCGCATCGCTATATTCTCGAGCGAGAGCATTCCTCGGGGTCACAGCGCGTTGCACCGCTTCAGTCAGTTTCTCGGTTGACTGCAGAATCGAAGGGAACCAGCCGCTTCGCGTAAGGTTGTCACAGCCGGAAAGAACAAAGAGACTCGCGGCGCCCAATGTTCCTTTGAGAAAACCACGTCGCTCCATCGCTCGTTCATGCTTCATGACTCACTCCTTGATGATCAGACTTGATGACGAACCAGCCGGTGATCATTGAGCGGATATTATTGAAGAACCCGGCGAGAATTACCTGAATGACGTGGACGATGATAAACCCAACGAATGAAAAGCAGGCGATGAAGTGGATAGTCCTCGCCGCCTGGCGTCCCCCAAAGGCAGTGAGCAACCAAGGGGCAGCGGCATCGATCGTCGGTGACATCGCCAGACCAGTCAGCACGATTAGCGGTGCTACGATGAACAAGATGGCGACATAGGCCAACTTCTGAAGGACGTTGTACCGCTTCGCTTCATCACCAGCGGGATGTCGAAGGGTCAGATGACCTTTGATTGACTTGCCGATTCGACGCAGGTCCCTTCCGGTTGGTGCTAGGTCGCGCGTGACATGTCGGCTCGCCAAGGCATAGGCCGTGAAGATCAGCCCGTTGATCACAAAGAGCCAGGCAAAAAACAGATGCCATTGCCGCCCCATGGCCAGCCATTTGCCACCTGGCACGGTCGCCCAGGCGGGGAATCCTCGGCCCATGCCATTGGAGTAGCCCAGCACACCGGTCGTATCAAATGGATGACCAAGAATGGTCGTGATGCCTCTCACTTCACCGCTCTCCGTCTGCATAGGCCTGATCGAGAACACCGGCCGATCGCGATCGGACCGATCGCCCCAATAGAGCGCCGGATGCGCGTTAAAAATCTGGAGCCCGCTCATGATTAGGATGATCAGGACAGGAACATTCAGCCAATGACTGATCCGCACCGGCAAGCGATGGCGATAGACGCACTCGACCGGAGGCAGTGCCGCCACGAGCAGCCTTGGTTCCACTCCCCGATGCAGTTCCGATCCTGATTGAACGAAGAATTTCATGATGCCACCTTTTGAGACTACGTCTATCGATCTTAGCTCTTGGTCGAAAACGCAGCTGAGTTCTTACAGGCGGCGGTTGGCGAGGCGGGAGCACATGAAACGGCCTGCGGTCGGACAAGCCGAGCGCAGGCCGTGAGAAAGAAAACAGAGGAGACGCGGATCTGCTTCAGTACCCCATCATCCCTTTCATCTCGCCCTTCATGGCATCCTTCTTGGCCTTCATGTCGTCCTTCATTGCATCTTTCTGAGCTTTCATCTCGTCCTTTTTCATCTTCATCTCACCCTTCATCGCGTCCTTCTTGTCTTTCATCGCGTCGACCTTCCCCTTCATCTCGTCTTTGCGTCCCTGCATCTCGCCTTTCATCGCGTCCTTCTGCGCCTTCATTTCGCTTTGCATTTCGCCCTTCATTTCATCTTTCAATGCTCCCAACTCATCGGCGAATGAGAGGGCACTGATTCCAGTCAGACACATGGCGGCGACGGACGCCAACAACAGCTTTTTCATCGAGAACCTCCTGGTTGGTGATAACGGACCGAATAGTAGTCATGACACCATGCCATAACTGAGAAATCAAGTCGTCCTTCGTCATTCATGAATGTCGGCAAGCTTCTTCGCCTCAGGCCAATTGGCATCGGCCTTTCTAATGTAACCAGGAATATCTGAGAGCCATTGTGATCGGACCGTCTCGCTATAGTTCAGATAGAGCTTGCCGCCCACAATCGTGAACGCTGCGGGGTCGATCGCAGCTGTATAGCCCTTGGCCATCCCGTAGGCACAATACCCACCGTACTGTGGCACGTACT
Organism: Nitrospira sp. SG-bin2; assembly: GCA_002083405.1. Lineage (GTDB taxonomy): Bacteria > Nitrospirota > Nitrospiria > Nitrospirales > Nitrospiraceae > Nitrospira_D. The sequence continues at coordinate 27,427 of LVWT01000025.1, forward strand.
GAGACGGATCAGCGGCAAAGGCATCCCGATGAGCGGCTGAAACAAAATAAAAGGTTGAGCCGTGATGGTCGACACGGAATTCCGACGACCCTTTGGTTGGTTTCATCACCGTAAAATAGGCCATAGGATCATACCCCTCGATCGCGAGACCGTTCCGCTCAAAATACTGGCCGGCAACGGCAGGCATAAGGCCGGTGAAAAACAACATGCCACTGGTTATGACCACAATGACTTTCATGGCTTCCATTTCTTCTGCCCGTGCAGAGCGCATCACCGTCGCACAGGTATATTTTCATGACGACCACGGCTATGTATTCACTGCGGACGTCGCCGCGCTGCCAGCGCTTGCCGCAATGTGTCGGAAAGAGTCGGTATCATCGCAGTCTCAGGCAACGATCCGACAAGGTCTCGGACGCAGGCGATTTGCTTTACGTATGCCTCACAGCCCGCACAGCCGGCCAAATGCAGTGAGATCAGGAGGTTTCGATCCTCCCCTGCATGTGCATCAAGATACGCGGAGGTCCATTCGGCCACCTCTCGGCATGTGATCTCGCTCGTCGGCTCGTCGGTATTGTTCTCAGTCATGGGGAATGCCTCACTTTGATGTTTCAGACGTGAGTCTTCCCTCCGGGCTGTTTCTTACATCGCAGAATGAGGCCCTTCCAGATAGGTCTCTACCGCCTGGCGCACCCGCTCCCGTGCCCGATGCAGCCGGACATAGAGGTTCGTCTCCGTGATCTTCAGGATTTCGCAGGTGTCCTTCGCCTCGACCCCCTCGACATCACGCAGAATGAGCACCGCCTTCAGTGTCGAAGGCAGGGCCTCGATGGCCCGATGCATCGCGCTAACAGCCTGTTGACTGGCAAGCAGCTTCTCAGGGGTCTGCTCGTCCCAGGGCTGTGGCGGAAGGGCCCAATGGCCGGCCCATTCGCCGGATTGGTGGAAGCGGGATGGATCGACGGTCTCCTCGCGATCATCATCGAAGGTCTCGAAGTCTGAGAATGTGGTGTGCCGCTTCTCGCGCACGCCCCGATCCTTGGCCTTGTGAATCATGATGCCGAAAATCCAGGTCCTGAGGGAGGAGCGTCCTTCGAATCGATCCAGCCCTTCGATCACGGCCATCCACGTGTCCTGGACGACCTCTTCAGCCACTTCCCGATCCGCCACATACCCCATCGCCATACGAATAAGCGAGCGGTGATGTGTGTTGACCAATTCCTCAAAGGCCCCGTCATCACCGCGACGCAGCTTGGCGAGCAACTGATCTTGAGTGCTGGTCAGGCCGGACGTTGTGAGTGCTTGTGCCTGTTCCAGTGTGGTTTGCCCCGGAAACTCCATAGGGATAGTGACATCTGCGTTCATGACCGGCCTCCAAACTGGAGCATCTCCGTGACAAACCCAGGAGCGCTCATTAAGGTGACATGGTTGCTCGGCAAGTTATTGAGCACCTCGATTCCCCTGCCATCGACGAACTCGACACTCGAACATTCCAAATAGACCAATTTGTTCTGCCGGAGATACGAGCGACATTCTCCATCAAGCAGCGCCGCCCATTGTTCCGTGATCTTGCCCTCCAATTTGAGCAGGATGTCGTTCCTGCTCTCTTGGATTTTGGTGATCTTCAACATCGTCGCGTCCCCTCCTCCTCATAAGCGTGATGCCGGGCTATTCAGCAACTGTAGTGCCAGGCCGTGGTGCCAGCGGAGGATGAGTCGTAAGTGAGTGATTAGATAAAATGAATTTGTGGATGATCGCTGTGGAATGAGCGATCGGAGCACAACACTATTTCCTAACATATTGGGAACATCCCAATTAGCTGGGAAAACTTTTTCAGGAATGACTGCAGGAGGAGATGAGGAAGAGGAGTTATGTCTTGGCTTTGCGTTCGATGCCGAGCTTTTTCATGCGCGCTTCGAGAGTCGTGGCATTAAGACCAAGAATCTTGGCCGCCCCTTTGTCGCCGCTGACACGCCAGTTGGTTTGTTCCAATACATCGAGAATGTGCTGTCGCTCCATTTCTTCGAGCGTCAGCGTTTTTGCAACACCAGACTTGTTGTCTGACGGTGAAAGCCAGTCGATTGGCTCAAGCTCAGGCCCTTCGCTCAGAATCACAGCACGTTCGATCACATGCTCCAGCTCGCGAATGTTTCCAGGCCATTGGTAGCGCTGAAGCGCAGACATCATCCGTTCAGAAATCTTTTGGATTTTCTTGCCGAGATTTGCAGCGAACTTGTGCACAAAGAACTGAACGAGCATTGGAATATCGCCTTCGCGTTCACGAAGCGGCGGCAAATGAATCGGGAATACGTTCAATCGGTAATACAGATCCGGCCGGTACTGTCCGGTCTTGGACAACTGTTCGAGATTTCGATTCGTGGCGGCGATCACCCGCACGTTCACCTTAAACGCCTGCGTGCCGCCGACCCGCTCGAACTCGCCTTCCTGCAAGACACGCAGCAATTTAGATTGCAGATCCAGCGGCAGTTCCCCGATCTCATCCAGAAACATCGTGCCCTTGTCCGCCAGTTCAAAACGTCCCACCTTCCTGGCGAGCGCCCCCGTGAAGGCGCCTTTCTCATGGCCAAAGAGTTCGCTTTCAATCAACCCGCCAGGAATAGCCGCACAATTCACCTTGACCAACGGCCTCCCCTTTCGCGGACTCAGGTTGTGGATGGCCCGAGCGATCAGTTCCTTCCCCGTTCCGGTTTCACCAGTAATCAGCACGGTGGAGTCGGTTGGAGCCACCCGTTCGACATTCTTCAATACCTTCTTCAGCGAGGTGGATGAACCGATCAGTTCTTCGAAGTTGTGCGTTCCCTTGATTTCTTCTTGCAGATATACGGCCTGTGCTTCCAGCCGGGCCTTCTCCTGCTCCATCAGCACCTGTTCGATGATGTCGATGAACATCGTCCGTGTGTAGGCGCCGGTGGGATCAGGCCGGGACCACCACCGGATCCACAGCGGCTTGCCGTTGTCTTTCCGACGCAGTTCGAGGACCACGCCTTTGGTATCGATGCCCTTCCCGATAGAGTCGAACGCTTCTTTCAGTCGCCGTTGCGCGTCCGGCGTGTCGGGGATCAAAGTCTTTCCATACGTCCCCTCCACCTGCTCCAGCGTCAGACCAAGACTGTTGAGTGCGGCCTTGTTCGCGCGGATGAATTTCGAATCGAGCCCCTCGTTTACATAGGCGATCGGTGCCTCGTCGAATAGATCGCGAAGCTGTTGCTCGTTCTCTTTCAGTCTGAGTTCCATCTGAAGGCGTTCCAGCTCCGCACCAGCACGCACCCCGAAAATCTTGAAGACAGACAGGACGCGCGGATCGTCGCGCATGGGCTTCGTATCCATCACGGCCAGATGCCCCATCACCGTGCCGGATCGGTCGAACACCGGAATCGCCAGGTAGCTCTCGACGCCCAGCTTCGCGAGATCTTCCCGGTGGTCCGGAAAGAGATCCTGCACCTTTTCTGGAAACAAGCAGACCTCCCCGGACAGGACACGTTCACAAGGCGTGTGAGGAAGGTCATACTCGAGGTTATCCAGGAAGCCGTCGCCTTTCCAAAAGGCCAACGTCCGCACGCGCGTGCGAGTCCCCTCCACGAACTTGGAGACGAAGGCATACCGTGTCTGAAGCGCCTCGGCCAAACTCTTGACGAGAGATGGGAAGAAGGCCGAGCCGGTGACTGCCGCCGTGCCTTCATCGATCTTGCGGAGCATAAGGTCGCTTTTCCGCAAGGCCTGCTCATACCGAAGCCGGTCGAACTCCGCCGATGCCCGCATAGCAAAAATGCCGAGGATCGACAAGGCACGAACGTGATCCGGCATGGGCTTGGAATCCATAATGGCCAAATGCCCGACGACCCGGTCGCTGGAATCTACGATTGGCACTCCGCAGTAGCTCTCGGCCTGCATCTCCTGAATAAGCGGGACCTGCGGGTAGAGCGCCCGAAGCTGATCGGAATGATGGACGCATTGTCGCGTCAACACCGTTTCACAGGGGCCATGCGCCGGCACGTCAAACGGCGGGAGTAGCTGTCCTTTGCCCCAACCGGCTTTGGAGCGGAACCGATCACCCGCTTCATTGACTTCGGAGATGTAGGCGTAATCCACACCGAGAGAGATGGCCAATTGTTGCACCAGGGACGGGAAGAACTGCTCGCCGATCCTCGTCTCCAAGCCTTCAAGAATATGGCGAAGAATCGCCCCGCTCTCCGAGCTCTCGTCGGCTGCCTGGAGTTGGGGAGGAACTTGCTGGTCTTCAGAGAACGGCATCATCGGCACCCAACAATGGAATAGCCGAGGAAGGAACGAGGGCGCCAGAGTCTAACACTGGAGAAGAAACCATGGCAACGCGAACGGTGGGGGGGCGACACTGAGGCAGTTTTCACGATCGCGCTCCTGGAACGGAGTTTCCGCATCCCGTACAGAAGAGCAGGATGGACCGGCTGGCCGGTTGACGTTCACTCGGAAGCGGCGGCTGACCAAGAAGGAGCCATGCCAGACGACTCTCTCGGTAATCCATGAGAATCTTCGGTACTGCGAGAACGAGGGCAACTTTCATCATCCCTGCGACAATAGACGGCCACTGAGCGCTGATGACGCTATTCCCCAGATAGGTAAAGGCAAAGGTCGGCAGCGCCATGCCGAAGAACGTGGCCAGCGAAAAAGTGCGGAGTGAAAGATTCGTCACGCCGGCTCTGTAGCTGACCACGTCGAAGGTGAATACCGCGTCAATCGTGTGAAGAATATCAGCTCCCCCCGGCATTACGTAGCAATGGAAGGACTCATGAGGTCAGAGTCTAACACCGAAGTGGCATGGTCTCCCCGGTCTGAATCACCTCCCACGCTTCAGTTCAGCAGTCCATCAACCGACTAAGATGGTACACGGCACATGTTCTCCTGGTCCCTGATGCAGAACCTATGGGCGGTGAGGGCATTCTGTTGCAATAACCTCCCTCAAGAGCCATCATCTATCCATTACGAAAGGCCTGACTATGTGGTTGCTCGTCATCGTCTTACTGGCTGCCCCTATCGGGATCAGACCTGTAACCGTGTTGAACACCTTCGAAACGTATGAAGACTGTAAGCCGGAACGGGATCGGGTTGGGTTTGCTATGGCAGAAAGCTATCCGTATGAGAATACGTTTCGCATCGTCTGCCAATTACAAGAACAGCAACCATCGATCCGGCCGATTCGCTATGAGCGAGATGAGCCGCACCCCGTCACACTGGTGTTCAGTCAGCTCGTCGCAACCGGCCAGACGATGACTGCCGACATCCCGTAGAACTCGACCCAGTGAGGGTCACAGGGCCAGGCGAAGTTGAACAAGCGGCCTTGGCGCGCGGACTCTTCAACCTGGGGTGCTACATTCATCAGCAGGCACCCAGTTCGAGAAACACAATCTTTTCCACTGACAATCCTAGGGGGCAGATCCTCTCTGCTCCGGTGAGATGGACAGGGTTAGGTCGTTTTGCTTTCTGGGATGCGGTAACGTTTCTTGATGGCCGTCACGGCCTGGTTGGCTTCTGTCTCGTCTAGGCCTTGCCCCAATTGATAGGTTCTAGCCCCATAGTCAAAGGCAATCACCCCGCCGCCGATTCCCCATAATTGGAGTGCCGACGAGACACTCAGCGGACTGAATCCGACTGGCTCAGTGCGCAGATTAGAGATCTGGACGAGATTATATTCTTTGTCAAAACCGAATCCTCCAATATCGCGGCGAGTTGTGAATGTCTGCCCATGCACAGTGACAATCTCCTTCCCCATCACCTGCCATAACCAGGCGTAAATGGCCATCACCCCGCCGACCGTCCACACCGCAAGCCATGCCAACATCAATGACCAACCCTCTGACGGTTCATCGCTGTGAAGGAACTGGGCGGGGACCATGACTTCGGCCACCGCCCAGCAGCAGATCCAAAACCCTAAAAAACAAATGGCAAACAAACTCCGGCCACATGGAATGACGATACGCAGATCCTTGGAGGTGTCCGTGATAAGAACTCGAGAGGCGGATGGTTGTGTCTTTGCCATGAGATAGTCCCGCTGCAGTGATACATTATTACATGAATGAGCAGTGCCTCTCACATAATTTGGCTGTGGGAAAGGAGAAGAGACCGGCAGGTCATTGAATCGCGGCACACAGAGGAGACCTGCCGCCCCGCATTGCTCGTATTCGATAGTGAACGACTCAGTGGTTTGGACAAGTGCAGCAATACTCAAACCACCGTCGAGGCTATTGGATTTACGTTGCTGTAAAAGCTCAAGAAAGCACGAGACATACCGATACGTAGGGAGAGGAAGCCTGGGCGGGTTTTGAGGAAGCAGTTGACAGTTTTCTCTTCGCCCCATAGCCTGAATCGCATTCCTGTTCGTGCCTGGTGAATTCTTGATTGAGCCTCCTCGGTGACTTAATCTCATGACTCAGAAACGCGTCGTTATCATCGGGGGCGGATTCGGAGGCATGACGGCTGCGCGTTTCTTGCGCGACGTCGAGGTCGTCCTGATCGACCGCACGAATCACCATGTGTTTCAACCATTGCTCTACCAAGTCGCCACCGCCGCCTTGTCTCCGAGCGACATCGCCTGGCCGTTGCGCACACTCTTCCGTTCACAACCCAACGTTCGCGTGGTGATGGATGACGTGCTGTCAATTGATCGGACTGCTCGGGTGGTCCGTCTCCGAGACAGCGCCCCGATTGCCTTTGATGCCTTGATTGTCGCTCCAGGATCGCGTCACGCCTATTTCGGGCATGATGAGTGGGAGGCGTTGGCCCCTGGACTCAAGACCATGGCCGATGCCGTCCATCTGCGCGAGCGGATGTTGCTCGCTTTCGAGGAGGCGGAACGGCAGAGGGCCGAAACCGGCGCGCAAGACCGTCTGACTTTTGTGATTGTCGGAGGAGGTCCAACAGGAGTCGAATTAGCCGGTTCGCTTCTTGAGATCGGAAGAAGGGCTATGGGGCCTGATTATCCTCATTTGCGCCTGGAAGATCTCTCAATCGTCCTCGTGGAAGCCGGTCCACGTATTCTTCCGGGGTTCGATCCAAAACTATCCGCAAAGGCTGCCGACGCTCTCGCTCATATGGGCGTCACGGTTAAACTGAACAACCCAGTGAGTGCGGTTCGCCCGGACGGAGTCATGGTCGGAAGCGAATGGATCCCGTCAACCAATGTGATTTGGGCGGCAGGCAACAAAGCCTCGCCACTCCTGAACACGCTAAAGGTTGCCCAAGATTCATGCGGTCGAGTTAAAGTTCACGCCGATTTGTCGATCCCGGATGAACCCTGGATTTTTGTCATCGGTGATGCTGCACATTGCCTGGATCCCGACGGCAAACCCTTGCCGGGAATTGCTCCCGTGGCCATGGGAGAAGGCCAGTATGTTGCCCAGTTGATCAATCAGCAGCTGTTGCCGGATCAACGCACCCCGTTTGTCTATAACGATCGCGGCATGCTGGCTACGATCGGCCGCGCCCGGGCCGTGGCCCAAATCGGCCCGATCCATGTATCAGGCTTGCTGGCCTGGATGCTCTGGTGCATCGTTCATGTGTTTTTCCTGATCGGTCTCAGAAACCGGATCCGCGTGATGTCGGAATGGACATGGTATTACCTCACCTTCAAACCGGGAGCCAGGCTGCTGTTTGAGCAACCGGCTCGTCGCGGCACGAGCAACTCCACAATCCCTGCACACGAGAGCGCGACGACGGACCGCTTTGATTCACAGCGCGCGGCGTGACGCAAGACGTGTAGCAACCCGTTTGCGCCACATCGACTCACCTGCACAGCGTACGAGTACGCCCTTCCGTCCGCACCTGGTTGACACGACGCCCTCCACAACGTAGCCTGCCTCCGTTTCAACCATGGACGGAACATCTGATTTCTGAGCACTATGGACTGGTTATTCTGGACCAGCTTGGGCCTGTTCGCTGTCATCGCAGGCGTCGTATCGTTCTATCTCTATGCGCTCGTGGCGCGAACCAGGAAGGAGTTCCGTGCGCTTCAACCGGATGTGAAAATTACCAATTTGTCGGCGATGAATTCCGGAAACGTGCTCACGCTATTTCCCGAATTCGAGAACGTTGGTGGCGGGGTGGCGCACGATTGCCAATTGCATATGGGGGGATGGGATGGAAACTTTGCGGTCAAGAAAGTCTACCCGCGCGGGACGCGCATTCAGAAACAACGAGCGTCGATCGTGCTGGGCCCCGAGGCGCCGATTCGGACACAATCAGTCAGCAATGGCTATCTACGTCTCCGCTATCTCGACCGCTGGGGACATAAGTACGATTGCTGGTATCAGGTGACTCAGATCAAGAATCTGGCGCTCCCGCTCTATAACATTCAGATCGACTTGGACCACCCTGAAGTGAACAGACCCATTCTCTCGTTCTGGGACCTGCGAAAATTGCTGCGCGCACTGGATCAGAAAGAGTGAACGTATCTCGCGTGAAAGAGCCTATGGCGTATGGCTGGTGGCTTATGGCACGAAACCGCAGGAGAATCGAAGCGGGAGGTACGACGGATTGTAAGTTGCGCGATTTGAAACGATCAACACGGGTCATGCAGGTTTGAGAATGCGCAGCCCCGGCGAGATCGCCAGGGCTACTCCAAGCAAGAGGACAGCGCGGATCAATGCGCCGGGATTTGCGGGCCGACCTTTTCGAGAATGACCTCCCGAATCTGTTTGGCAAAGCGTTTCGAGACTTCTTCATTCTGCAGTACGTGGCCTGATTCATACACCGTGTAAATCGCAGGGGGGGACTGAGAGGTAATGGTGGCCTCCATGACCACGGCCGTCATCTTGCCGGGTTTGCCGGTCTTGCGATGCACACCCTTCATCTCCATCAGCGAGACCTTTGGTGCGACGGTGACATCGATGATTGATGCCGCCTTCTTGTTCCCCGGGACGAGTTGGATAACAGGATCGGACGAGAGTTCCTTCCGAATCTGTTGCGCGACTGCCCCCTTGGGCTTTTCCGCTTCCTGCATTTTCTTATCCAGGACGGTGGACGCAAGATTGACATAGATGGGATCCTGTGGGCCGCGCAGGGGTTTGGCGTTGAGAAGATTTGATTGTTCCGCTTCATACGCCTGAGTCTGTTGACTCTTCGTCTGTGCATCAAGTTGCTGCTTGGCAACAGAATCTTCCCCGGTATCCTTTGACGCAAAGTCTCCCCCGGCGCATGCAGCAACTGCCATGCTGAGCATGACGATGCTCAGGACAGAAAGGATCTCATACGGCCTAGATGATGTGTGGCTCATGGAGTCGCTCCTTTGAAGGATGATCTGTACGGTCAGTGACGGTCTTCATCGTATTGCGATAAGTGTAGCAGCTGACTGTATCCTGTCGAGTTTTGCCCCTTCTAGGGTTATCAACTCCATGTCCAAGCGCATGGTTTGGATATAGTTTCGGTGGCGCAAGGCATATATTCTCAGCATTTTCATGATGTTGGCATGACATGCTACTTACTTCCTGCTACCGTGACCGCCAGCCTCAGGCCGGCAAATACAGGAGAAATCTTCGTGAACTCTGGGGAGCAGATCCAACCTCGCTAATCGGTCTTACGGCCTCTGTGCAGCGCGTCAGGCACTTGTTATGATGACTCAGCCTCATATCAGATCGAGGGCTCGTGATCGCGGAGATAAAGATGCCGGCACGTACCACTCTTTGGGTCCTCTGGTTCATCGCTGGGATCGTTGTCGCACCCACAACCGTCATCGCGGAATGGTATCTTGCCGGAACAACCGGTGTGAATTTCGCAGATCGAATCAACACCATTGGAGGAACAGGCCCGCAAGCTGGACTGCCAGGCCCCCTCGTAGACTTTGATCTCCAGAACTCGATCACCTATGGCGCCAAGGTGGGCTATTTCCAAGGACATAGTTGGTTCGGGATCGAGGGAGAAGTGCTGCACACGACCCCTCACATAAAGAGCTTGCCTCGCACTCCAACCTTAGATGAAGTTCCCGGCGTCCATTTAAGACTCACCACGATCGGGGCAAACTTCATCGCACGATATCCAGGCCGCACGTTTCAGCCCTATGTAGGAGCCGGGATCGGCATGGCAATCGCCCGCATCGGAGATACTGCAACCGTCCAGAACGACACTGATGTGACAGCGGCCTGGAACCTGTTGGTCGGCCTCAGGGCATTTCTGACTTCACACGTGGCGGTGTTTACGGAATATAAGTATCAGGGCGTATCGCTCCAATTCGACCAGGCATTCGGCCCCGATGGCGGTTTTGCCGGCAACTATAGAGCGCAGCACATCCTGGGTGGGCTGTCCTACCATTTTTAGACACGGAGGCTCTATGTTTCGCGGCGCTGTGCTCCCTCCCCTGCTGGCAGGACTCTTCGGCGTCGTATCTTGTGGAGAATCCGTCCATCAAGTTCAACGGGAATCAGGCTTGCTCGGCGTGCCATCAGAGTTGGCAGCCCAAATTGATTCTAGTGTCAGGTTTGTCGATTTACAGGGGACTCCTGCAAACTACGTTGGGCGAGTGGTCATGTTCGGCGGGATTATTCTTGTGGCGAAACGGACTGAAACGGAGACCGAAATAGAAATCCTGGAACTTCCAGTCGGTCCCAATGGGCCGTTAACAGAGGACCGCCTTCGTTCAAAGGGGCGGTTCATAGCTGTGCATCGTGCGTTTGTCGACCCGGCAACTCTACCGCCAGGCACACCCGTCAGCATCATCGGTGCGGTGACGGGCTCGGCGACCAAACCTCTCGATGAAGGCGAATTCACCTATCCGGTACTCGAAGCCAAACACATCGTTAATTGGAATACAGCCGTTGCGCAGAGGCCGGACAGTCCGCTGTTTCTGAGCCCATTTCTTGCGCCACTTGCGCCCTATGGATATTGGGGCAGACCCTATGGACATTTCCCCTATTCAGGACGTTTCGGCCCTTCGATCGGCGCTCCAAGGTCCTCGCCGCCACCGCCTCCGCCACGAAACCCCTCACCGCACCTTAGGCGCAGGTAATCGTTGATGGAACCTACGGACAAACCATCAGGGCATGTCCTGTCCCGCCGTCAAGTCGTAACACTTCTCGGTACGACTGGCGCATTATGGCTGACGGGAGGTGGCCTCATTCCAAGGCGATTATTTGCAGGCGAAGCGGAATCTGCTTGTATTGTTCGGCCGGAACAAATGGAAGGGCCGTATTTCGTCGACGAACGGTTACATCGATCCGATATCCGCTCTGATCCGGCCAGTGGTCAAATCAAACAGGGTACGCCGCTGACGCTGACCTTTCAGGTCATGCGGCTCAACGCCGGAAATTGCGGGCCATTGTCCGGTGCTCAAGTGGACATTTGGCATTGCGATGCGACCGGCGTCTATTCCGATGTGCAGGACCCATGGTTCAACACCACGGGCCAGAAATTTCTGCGCGGTCATCAGATCACCGACATGCGGGGCGAGGCTCGATTCGTCACAATCTATCCTGGCTGGTACCCTGGACGGACCGTGCATCTTCATTTCAAGATACGCACTAACCCATCGGCGAGCCGAAGCTTCGACTTTACGTCGCAATTGTACTTTGACGATCCTATTACAGATCGTGTGCTCTCCGCTCCACCCTATGCCGCGCGGGGACCGCGCACTACGCGAAACCGGCAGGACTGGATTTTTAGGCGGGGCGGCGATCGATTGATGCTGGCACCCACCATTGATCTCGATGGTTATTCGGCTAAATTCTTGATCGCGCTCCAGCTATCTTGAAGGATCATACAACGCACTGAGGAGATGCCATGACATCTCCTCGGTGTCGTTTCAGCTGTGCAATCAACGGCTCATCGCCATGCTGTCATGCTTCATGCCGCTGTCGGCTTTCATACCGTTGCCACGCGCTTCGCCCGAAGCGGTTAGGACCGGCTTGGGAAACGACGCTTCGCCGAGCAATACTTCCGCATACGCACACCAGATTTGGACCTTGGCCACGTCGTTGATCTGCACCGGCAAGGTAATCGTCCGGTTCCACCCAGCGCACCTCCTGTCAATGCCGCTTGGTCTGAGTCAGCCAAGAGCCCTCTTGTACTATTCAATTCATAAATGCGCAGTGTCCCCGATGCACTCGTCTGCAATCTATCGCCTACCTCCTAAGGGGGATCTTTGTGCGCCCTAATCCCCTCACCGGAGGGGTTGCGGCCAGGGAGCGCATCTCGATACATTGCACGGTCATCATAACGGGCATCGATTCACAACGAGACTGGGACAGACTGAGCTGATAGACCCGCCACAACAGGAGCATATGCCAATGATCGGGAACACGACATCCTCACCGTTTGGGAACCGCCAGAGACCCGCTCTGTCCGCCATCATGCTGGTGCTGGTGGGGTGCCTGGCAGTATTGAGTGCGTGCGGTGGTGAGGATACTGCACCGCGGTCTCGTGCGGCCACAGTGTTGGCCTTTACGCCAACCACCGGAGGGATCGGCACGATCGTCACCGTAACAGGAACTAACTTTTCCACCACTCAATCCGTAACCATCGCTGGAGCCCCCGCTATTGTATTGAGCCAGTCTGGCAGTGCGCTGACCGCCCTTGTTATGCCAGGTGCCGTCACCGGTCCGGTGCAAGTGACGAGAGCTTCCGGCGTGCTCACGAGTCCAGGCATCTTTACAGTCACCACTACCGGGGTGCCCGCGACACAGCAGGGACCGAAGCTTGTTGGCACCGGCGCCGCCGCGGGCATCGTGCAGCAAGGCTATTCCGTGGCGCTCAGCGCTGATGGTGCCACCGCGCTCGTGGGTGGTCCAGCCGATGACACAAACACCGGCGCTGCCTGGGTCTTCACCCGAACTGGTGGCAGCTGGACACAGCAAGGCACGAAGCTTGTTGGCACCGGTGCTGTGGGCGCGGCATGGCAAGGCCATTCCGTGGCGCTCAGCGCTGATGGTGCGACCGCGCTCGTGGGTGGTCCAGCCGATGACACACAAACCGGTGCTGCCTGGGTCTTCACCCGAACTGGTGGCAGCTGGACACAGCAAGGCACGAAGCTTGTTGGCACCGGTGCTGTGGGCGCGGCGCAGCAAGGCTGGTCCGTAGCGCTCAGCGCCGACGGTGCGACCGCGCTCGTGGGCGGTCCAGCCGATGACACACAAACCGGCGCTGCCTGGGTCTTCACCCGAACCGGTGGCAGTTGGACACAGCAGGACACAAAGTTTGTCGGCACCGGCGCTGTGGGCACGGCGCAGCAGGGCTGGTCCGTAGCGCTCAGCGCTGATGGTGCGACCGCGCTCGTGGGCGGCCCCGCCGATGACACACAAACCGGTGCTGCCTGGGTCTTCACCCGAACCGGTGGCAGCTGGACACAGCAAGGTGCGAAGCTTATTGGTATCGGCGCCGTGGGCGCGGCCTGGCAGGGCTGGTCCGTAGCGCTCAGCGCTGATGGTGCGACCGCGCTCGTGGGCGGCCCCGCCG
>LVWT01000026.1 GCA_002083405.1 Nitrospira sp. SG-bin2
ATGGACCGTCTCAGTTGAGGGGGAGCTTACGGTTATGCCAGATAGTGTTTATTGAGGTGGTCGCGCTGAAAGCCCAGGATATGTCTGATCAACAGTTCCCGGTTTTGTGAGGTCATTCTGATGAAGCGGGCATGGAGGCGGTAGGTACCGGCCGGATATGGAATGGGGTCAAGCCGCAAGATTTCGATGAAAGCTTTGAAGAGATCTTGGTCGGGAAGGCGTAGGGTCAGGGAGAGGATCTCGTTGGGCTGGTAGTGCCGGTTGACCGTCAAGCCGATGCCTCCGCCGCTGATGTTGACGGATTTCTCGATCAGTTCGACTTCCGTGGTGTCTGTCTCGGACTGAAGGCTGATGGGCAGGGTGACGGTGATGCGATAGTACTCGCGGCGATTGGGAGCGGACGGCTGTGCAGCCGGCGAATCAGATGACATAGTGGCGGGAGTATAGCAAAAAATGGGTGAGGCGTCCGCGCTCCATTCGTCGGCGTCTGCTGGTTTGCCGATATGCGCAGTAGTAGGTGCAGGCGCGATTAAGAGAGAGACATCGGTAAGCTTGGAGGTGTCTGAATCCGCCGGCGATCCGAATCGGCTAGCGCATGTTGGAAGTATTTTCTATTTGAAGGCCAGGGAATTGATTCAGACTAGCGAGAAGCGCTAGGGGAACAGTTGCTGACACCATTGCCTTCAGCATCAGCTGTGGGAGACATTTAGGAAAGTCCAGGAAGTTTAGTAGAGGTACTAATAGCGGCGGCGACCCGAATTGGCCATCACGTATTATGTCGATTGTTCAGCCTCATGGTGATCTGACTTAGTGCCGGGGAAAAGCACGTGCGCGGCATTCTCAAAGACTGCCAGGAAGGCGGTATTGAGTTCTGTATTTTTCTCGAAACTCCCCGATCTAATGGCTGAATTGTCTATAGTTTGGAATGACCAGGAAATTCTTCTATCGTTCTTGTACCAACCCTCGAGCAAATCAGTCATGCGTTTGTTCTGCAGCTCTCCAGAAAGTGTTTCGATTCCCTCGCTCGATAGGCAGAATATCGGTGTAACCGTTCTGGGTCTTAACTTTCGCCGGTTGAAGAACTTGTCTGCCTGCATCTGGAGATAGCTCGAGATACCCCAGCATCCTCCAATGTCATCTCGTGTTACGATCACGGGAAAGATAGTGGTGATTCTTGAGAGATCGATACCTGTGATCTCGGCGGGCGTTTCTTTGTCAAATACAGTTAGTATTGATTTTGCCAGCTGTCTGATTCCTTTCCGCCTAGTTTCGCTGCCAACAAGGTTATCGTTGATTTCTATGGCTAGTTCATTCAGATCGCCTCTGTACTTTGATTCGGCAGTGAAAGTGCTTCCCTTATACTCGAGTAATACTGCACAATCGCCACAGACAATAATGGCGTCACACACCTCCTCACCATTTGGATACTTTGGTGAGGCATGAAAAATGTTTCGGCTATTTCTGCAGGCCTGACCTAACAGCCAATTCATGTAGTTCTCAAACGTAATTCCCCAATGGATATGAAGACGCTCTTTGTCTTTCGCTTTATCCAGTGAACTGTGTACGCGCCAAAAGACCCCCGATTCCAACTTTTCCGATAGTAGTCTTGCATCCATTGCGACAAGAATAGATCCTTTGAGCATGCAAACAGGCTTGTCGCGGAACCAAGTCATGTCCAGAGGGCCCCAGTCTCTGGATGAGAAATTGTCGGCTAAGGTTGCGGGGGGAGCTGACACATCTTTGAGAAAGGCATCTATTAATGCAAAGTCAATATGAGGTCTCTTAAACCAATCTTTGGATAGTCCGATACTCTCCTTTCTCTTTTCGAGCTGCTCGAAAGTGATCCCCAGGTAGTGTGAAATCATGCCGACGCAAAATGCCAGGTAATCATCAGTGGACAAGCCTGTAGTTAGTTGGAATGCCTCCTCGATCTTGAAGTAGTTCTTACTTTCTGCAGGGGGCCCGAAGGTTTTCAACATTAGCCAGGCTCTGCCAATTTTATTTGGAATGTTAGTTGGCCCACTCTCCAAGAGGGGAATGGAGTGAGCCATCCTTATCAAGGCCTGCTGTTCAGCCGTCCCGTCTCGATTCGGAAACTCAAAGTGAAGCAGGTCGTTCGCCATTAGAAAGGCGAGGCCGAAGCCACCCCAATATGGCTGTCTGAACATATCCAAGACGGTTTCCTCGTCCTCTCTACAAGAGCAGAGAGCTTGTTTTGCTACAAATAGAAGTTGCGCGCGATGAAAGACTAGTCGGGGGTGGGAGGATGATGAGATTAGTTGCTTCAGAATGGTAGCGTGTTCTGGCGGGAAGGCGAATTCAATCAATCTTACATGCACTTCCTCACGGCCGGTACCACTCCAGGACTCCAACGCAGCGTTTAGAAAGCTGCTTAGATGTAAGACTTCAGATCTCTTGTATTTGGACAAGAACTCTTTCAGTGAATCAATGGTGCAAGGTTTGCCCGTGACATCCCTGTAGGAAATGTATGTTCCAAGCATCGGAGTTCTGGACATGGGAATTGAATACCACACTCGATTGCTTAAACGGGAGAGTTGAAGAAGTATCCTTGCGTATTTTTATGGCAAGATGCCGCGCATAAAAGCGGCTGTGAATCTGCGCTGGGTACTGATTGCCATCCTCGGCGCTATCGCACTTGCCTTCGTGACCGGCTCCATCAACCCAACTGAGAAGGTAAATGGCCTCTGGCTTGTTGCGGCGGCGGGATGCTACTAGCTGACTCGGCTGACTTGTCCTTTCGGTGCATTGGGGAGGGCCTGAAGTAGTTTCGGTAGCAGCGGACGAAGGTCTTTCAGGCGATTGGTTGGAGCCTGAAGGACGATGACTGCGATGGTGAACTGAGGGATGTTTTGTTGAAAGGCGAGGTTACGGTCGACGGTCACGAAGGCGTCGAATCGTGCCTGGGCTTTGGTCAGTAGCTCACCGTTCTTGATTCCCGCCCACCCCGCTTGAGGGACAGTCTGAACTTCATGCCCCTCAATCTCTCTTGCGAATCGGCGGTCGATGCATTCGTCGAGGAGTATTCTCACGAAGCTTTAGCGAGCATGCGGGTCTTGGCCTCTTCGAGGAAGGCAATGACATGATCTCGGCTGACGGTTGGGAAGCCTTGAAGGAAGTCGTCGATGGTTTCGCCTCCCTCCAAGTATTCGATCAACGTCTGGACGGGAACACGGGTTCCTGTAAAGACGGGGGTGCCTCCAAGCACGTCTGGTGAGGAGGTGATGAGGGGTATTGTGGTCGCCATGATTCACAAGGATAACGAGGCGAGAGTTGATTTACAAGCATCCGGCAGGTTGTTAGGATGCGCCGCATGAAAGCGGCTGTGAATGTGCTCTGGATCTTGCTTTCCCTCGTCGGTGCGCTCGCGCTTGCCCACGTGGTTGGGGTCGTCAATCCAACTGAGAAAGTAAACGGCCTCTGGCTCGTCGTGGCGGCGGGGTGTATCTATGTCCTGGCCTATCGGTTCTATGGCCGGTGGCTCGCCAGGCAGGTTGTCGAACTCAATAACCAGCATGTCACTCCCGCGGTGCGGCTGAATGACGGCGTGAATTTTCACCCCACCAACAAAGTGGTTCTGTTTGGCCATCATTTTGCCGCGATTGCCGGGGCTGGTCCGCTATTAGGGCCGGTGCTGGCGGCGCAGTTCGGATTTTTGCCTGGGTTCCTCTGGCTGGTGATCGGCGCGGTGCTGGCGGGGGCGGTCCAGGATTTCATTATCCTTGTGGCTTCGATGCGGCGTAACGGGCGATCGTTGCCTGAAATTGCGCATGATGAACTTGGGTCTGTCACCGGCACGGCGACCGCGGTGGCGGTGCTCTTTATCGTGGTGGTGGCACTGGCGGGACTGGGCTTCGCGGTGGTGAATGCGCTCTTTCACAATGCCTGGGGTACGTTCACGATCGCAATGACGATCCCCATCGGCTTTATGATGGGATTCTATCTCCAGAAGTTTCGTCCCGGCGCGGTGATGGAAGTGTCGATTCTTGGCGTGGTCTTGCTGATTGCCGCGGTGCTGTTTGGTCGTGTCGTCGCGCAGTCATCCTATGGCGGACTTTTCGAGTTCGACAAGCCGGCGTTGGTGTGGTTGCTGGCCGGGTACGGCTTTCTCGCCTCGGTGCTGCCCGGTTGGATGTTGCTGGTGCCGCGCGGATATCTCAGCACCTTTATGAAACTTGGCGTGGTGTTTCTGCTCGGATTCGGTGTGATCCTCATGGCGCCGACGATTGAAATGCCACGGGTCACGGCCTTTGCCAATGGAGGCGGGCCGATCATTCCGGGCACGCTCTTTCCGTTTCTCTTCATCACGATCGCCTGCGGAGCGGTCTCGGGCTTTCACTCGCTGGTGTCTTCCGGCACGACGCCGAAGATGATCGAGCAGGAGTCTCAGGCGGTGGTGGGCTATGCGGCGATGCTGTTGGAAAGTTTCGTCGGCGTGATGGCGTTGATTGCAGCTTCGGTGCTGATTCCCGGCGACTATTTGGCGATTAATACTACGTTAGGCGCCGATGCATTGACCGCGATGGGCTTTGCACCGGCGCGAATTGCCGAATTATCACAAATGGTTGAGGTGGATGTGGCCGGGAGACCTGGCGGCGCTGTGTCCTTGGCTGTCGGCATGGCGTCGATCTTCGCGGCGCTGCCCGGCATGGCCGGACTGATGGCCTATTGGTACCAATTCGCCCTGGTATTCGAGGCCCTCTTCATTCTCACGACAATCGATACTGGCACTCGCGTGGCGCGCTATCTTATTCAAGAAATGGCGGGGCGGGTCTATGCGCCATTTCGCCAGATGAACTGGTGGCCGGGAGTGCTCCTGAGCAGCGGCCTGGTGGTCGGGGCGTGGGCCTATTTGATAGGGACGGGGAATATTTCGACGATCTGGCCGATGTTCGGCGCGGCGAACCAGTTGCTGGGGACTTTGGCGCTCTGCATCGGGACGACCGTATTGATCAAGATGTGGAAGTCGTCCTATTTGTGGGTGACAGTGGTGCCGATGTTTTTTGTGGGAACGATCACACTGACCGGGTCCTACGAGATGTTCTGGATGTTCCTGAAGAAGGCCGGGACATTGGCGGCAGGGCAGTCATTCCCGCTCTATCTGGATGCGGTATTGGTGGCAGCCGTGGCGATTTTGGGAATACTCGTCTTGAGCGACAGTATGAGACAGTGGTATGGCTATCTGGTGCTGAAGAAGCCGTTTGCGAGCAGTGAAGTGGTGGTGACGGCTGGAGGTGGATCGGCGGGGCGGGTGCAAACGGCAATTCGGCTCGATGAGGAGAAGGGATTTAAATTGCCGCACGGGACAGGGTGTTGCTAAGGGGGATTGGGAGTGGAACGACACCCGTGTTGGTTCCTTGCTCACCGAGTGCGCACGCAGGAATGACCGTACTTCTATATTTCTGGCGGTGCTCCCTCGACCTGCGCAGTGGAACCAATCACGGGTGTCATTCCAGTGAGGGGAAAATCGCGCAAGGGAGATCAATCATGCTGTCCTGCTTAGGCATGGGAGAAGAAGGAGGAAGTCGTGGCTGATCAGTTTTCGTTCGATGTCGTCTCGGAAGTGAACATGCAGGAGCTGAAGAATGCGTTGGATCAAGCGACGAAGGAGATCAAACAGCGCTTCGACTTCAAGGACACGAAGACGGAGATCACGCTCAAGGAAAAAGAGAAGGAGCTGGTGGTGGTGTCGGATGACGACTATAAGCTGAACGCGGTGCTGGATATCATCAAGAACAAATGCATCAAGCGCGGGGTGTCGCTGAAGGCGTTCGACTACGGTGCTGTGGAACCAGCGTTAAGTGGAACTGTGCGGCAGACGGCAAAGATTCAGAGCGGACTCGCGGTAGAAAAGGCCAAAGAGATTACGAAGGCGATCAAGGAATCAAAATTGAAGGTGCAGGGGCAAATTCAGGGCGAACAGGTACGGGTGTTGAGTAAGAGCAAGGACGATTTGCAGGGGGCGATCGCCTTTCTTAAAGGCAAAGATTTCGGTATCGATCTGCAATTTATCAACTATCGATAAGATTCGACGGCCGGGAACGCGCTCATTCATCGGACTTTCTATTTGTCGCTCCGCCGGACTTTATGAAAAGGCTCGTCGGCCTCCTGTTGTTTCTGATTGGATTGCCTTTGGCGGGCTGCAATCGCAGCGATCCGATCGTCGTCATTCAGCTTCATCCCAAGAATCCGGATATCATATACGTCGCGACGAACGACTATATTTACAAGACCCGTGACGGCGGCCAGACGTGGGGCAATCTTTCCAGGGGGATGAGCTATTCCCGTGTGATTGCCATGGCGATCGATCCGGCCTATCCGGCCACGGTCTACGCAGGTACGAAGGGTGATGCAGTCTACAAGAGCCATGATGGTGGACAGCGTTGGGTGTCGATGCGCGCGGGGCTGGACGATGCCACGATTACGTCAGTCGTCAATCAGTTTTTGTTCGACCCTGCCGATAGTCAGCATATTTTCATTGCCACGACGATGGGAGTGTTTGAAACCAAGAACGGTGGCGAGCAATGGATGAAGCGAATGGAAGGGATGAAAGAAGTCTTGATGGTGGTGACAATAGGAATGGACCCGACCCGGCCTGCCGTTCTCTATGCGGGAACCAGCGGTGGCGTGTACAAATCTGTTGATGGCGCAGGCCATTGGGAGAAGGTCAATAACGGGCTGGTGCCGCCAGGCATGGTCAAGACGTCTCGCGCGCTCAATGTGACGTCGATCCATGTCGATCCTTACCAACCGGACACTGTCTATGCTGCGACGTTGGCGGGGTTTTATAAGACAACCGACGGAGCGAAATCCTGGGCGCGGGCGGCGGAATCACTCGCAGATCAAATGTTGATGGGGATGGTTCTGGATCGTACTAAGAGAGGCGTAATCTATCTTGCCGGGCGGGACGGTGTGCATCGGAGTGAGGATGGCGGCGGTACTTGGCACACGCTCAACAACGGATTTTCGACGACAAACATTCGGTCGATCGCCCAGAGTGAGACCGACTCCAGGCTCTTCTACGCGGGCACAAACGGCAGCGGATTGTACCGCAGCCGCGATGCAGGTGAAACGTGGGAGCCGATGCCGATGGTGGTGGAGAAATAATCGGTGGTGAAGTTATCGGCGGTTGCTGTTGAGATTGGAATCTCCGATGGAAGGGCCGACTCCGCGGCGTGGAATGGTCGACGATCCGTCGCGATTTTGCGCGTTGTCGACTTCGAATCCGGTGCTGTTGGGAATGGTGGTGTCTTGAAGGTCTGCTCCTGGCCGATGGGGTAATTGGCTGTCATGAATGTCATCGCCTCTTCGTGGCCGCAATGATTCCCCGACATTGCTATATGGAGAGACTGATGCACCGATATCCGCTCCGAAGTTTGCATTCAGCTTGGTGTCTTCGATGTCTCCGCCTATCTTGGGTCTCAATGTGGTGTCCTGAATATCCATGCCAGTTGGCGCCGATGATGGCGGCTTCTTTGCGTTAAATTCTTTCTTGATCGCTTCCCGTTCGTCTTCTATCTGCTGGTGCATCCGGCCGCTTTGCTCATATTCTACTTTGTCTATGCTTTGTTGAGCCTCGCGCAAGTTATCGAGCCGTTCTTTGAGTGAAAATAAGTCATTCCTCGCTCGCGCCACTGTGCCGACGATCTCGCTGAGGGTGAATTGACGGGCGAACGTCCCCAGCTTTGGGGCTGCGCCGGGGCCGCCTCCCAAGCCGCCATTTCCTGTTCCGTTGCCGGGGCTCGTGCCTGGGGTACCGTCTGCGCGGCTTCCGATTCCGAATCCCGCCGAATTGTAAATGCCTTTTTGCTGAACGGCCTTCAGGATGTGGTTTGCTTCGTCGATCAAGTCAATGATTTCGATTGGTGCGTCATCGGAGAGCACACAGCAGGACAGAAAGTTCCGGTATCGATCGGAAAACTTCGAGGCCTCGTTCTGCAATTCTACGATTTTTATGGGATCGCGATCCGGAAGGTCGTGGCCCTGTTTTCGTGCATTCTCTCGAAAGGACTCCTCGGTCCGTGTGTCGTGCAGCGGTTGACAGCCGGAACTTTGCTTGGTCGCGATCTGCTGATCTCGCGTTTTCCCAGGGCACCAAAAAATGGGGGCTGGAGGATTCAGCGGATTGTCGGGATTGAAGTCTTTTGCCGGCAGCTCGCCAGGAGTAAGGAAGGTCCAGAGAAGGACGGCGAGGGAGAACGGGACAGCCGTGTGCTGTGATGGCGAGTGCAGAGTAGGCATGGTCACATTCTCCGTCTCATTCCCTGAGATGTCAACGAAACCGCAAGAGTTGGAATCTTCGAATGCATATACGCCGCCTCTGTAAGTATCCAGCCGTACGTCAGTCGATGGAGGAATAATGAAATGAGACCAGAGTTTAGCCCCTCTTCACGCGCATGATCCTTGGACAGTATGAATCTGCAGTCAGCATCAAATTCCCCATTGACAACCGAATTTGCCGGAGTATACTCCCGCTCTGTGGGTTGAAGTGGAGGATAGTGGGAAACACTACTTTAGGAAACTCAAGACACGTTCAAGTCCTTGGAAATGAAGTCTCTTTTTGGCTCGACTTTAAGCGGCCAGTCACGATTTTGGATTGTACGGTGGGATATGGTGGGCATGCAGAACTGCTGCTGGATCGCTCCGATCGAGCTACCCGGCTGGTTGGATTGGATCGGGATTCCCAGGCAATTGCATTTTCTCAAGAGCGGTTGGTGAGATTTGCGGAGCGTGTCGCGTTGAGAAAGGGAAATTATCGGGATCTCAAGCGGCATCTTGCAGACATGGGAATTGTCAAAGTGGAGGGAGTGTTGTTTGATTTCGGCGTGTCGTCTCCTCAGCTCGACGATCCGGCGCGTGGTTTCAGTTTTCAGCAAGACGGCCCGCTTGATATGCGCATGGACCAAACGACCGGCCCGACCGCAGCCGTACTGGTCAATAGTGTCCGGGAAGATGAACTTGCGGACATCATTTTCCAATATGGAGAGGAGCGATACTCACGGAGAATCGCTCGCGCAATCGTGCGAGAGAGGGAACGCCGGCCGATTGAGACCACGAGTGCTCTCGCGTCTGTGATCGCCGGGGCGGTTCCGTCTGTCTATCGGCATGGGCGGATTCACTGTGCAACGAGAACGTTTCAGGCGCTTCGCATAGCCGTAAATAGTGAGCTTGAATGCATGGAACCGGCGCTTCGGGACGCTGCCGACATATTGGCCCCGGGGGGGAGAATCTGTGCGATTTCGTTTCACTCTCTTGAGGATCGTATCGTGAAGCATACGTTCCGATCTCTTGCGCAGGGAGCCGAGGCGCGCCTGTCGCTTCTGACAAAGAAACCTATTCTTTCCTCTGAACAGGAGTGCGAGGTGAATCCCAGGGCGCGAAGCGCCAAGCTGCGTGTTGCGGAGCGTGCGTCTGAGGAGATGACCTTATGAAGACTCTAGCTGTGCTTATCGGGTTGTGCCTGGTTTTCCTCTTCGTGTGGGAACGAGTGGACATTGTGCGGGTCGGATATCAAGTCGAACGGCTCAAAGTCGAGAAGTCGAGACTTGAGCGAGAGCGCGATCAGCTTCAGGTCAAATTCTCTGCGCTCAGTGCCCCAGACCGAATCGCCAAAATGGCAACGGAGCAGCTCGGTATGGTTCCGCCACAGAAGGGGCAGGTGATTATGGTGCAAGCCAAGCCTGCTGGAGATCCACACTTTCGTCCGGCTCCGGCTGAAGTACGCATCGCACGCAATGATTTGTCGGACTGGAGGAGATAGTGGCGGCCCCTCTTGGGCGAGGACGGCGATACATTACATTGCTGCTGCTCTTGTGCGGGTTTGGAGTGGTGTTGTTCCGGCTGGCCACGCTTCAGGTTTTGCAGGCTGCGGAGCTGACGGTCAAGGCAGATCGGCAACATCAAAAAACTGTCTCGCTTGAAGGGGTGCGCGGTACGATCGTCGATCGTCATGGAAAGATGCTGGCGATGAATTTAGAAGTGCCGTCTGTCTTTGGCGTTCCGACTGCGCTCGACAGTCCGGCAAAAACAGCGCGCTCTCTTTCGCCCGTCCTTCATGTGCGGGCCGATGAGTTGGAGCGGAAGCTTCGCCAGGATCGAGGATTTGTCTGGTTGGCGAGAAAACTAGACCCTGAGCAGGGGCGCCGGCTGGAACGTATGCCTATGGAGGGTATCGGCATCGTGTTGGAAGGCCGTCGGTTTTATCCCAAGGGACCGCTTCTGTCTCATGTCTTGGGCTTTGCGGGAATGGACGGCGAGGGGTTGGAAGGCATCGAGCGTCGGTATGAATCGCATTTACATGGTGAGAAGCGCGTGACGGTGCTGCAGCGTGATGCGTTGGGTCGTACGGTGTTTCCTAAAAAAATGTCAAACGAGCAAAGCCCCGCGCCTGGTCATCAACTGGTACTCACGATCGACGAAGTCATTCAATACATCGTGGAAAAGGAATTGGAAGAAGCGGTTGCTCGCGCGGAGGCGAAGTCGGGCACGATGATCGTGTTGGATCCGAGCACCGGCGCGCTCCTGGCATCGGCCGTCAGCCCCCGGTTCGATCCCAACACGGTCTCAGCTCTGAGGCCTGATCGCTGGCGGAACCGCGCCTTGACGGACGCCTATGAGCCAGGGTCCACCATGAAGGCAGTTCTCGCTGCTGCGGCTATTGAGGAGCGAGTGATGAAAGCGGATACGCTGGT
Source organism: Nitrospira sp. SG-bin2 (assembly GCA_002083405.1). GTDB lineage: Bacteria > Nitrospirota > Nitrospiria > Nitrospirales > Nitrospiraceae > Nitrospira_D. The sequence goes on from LVWT01000026.1 coordinate 10,710, forward strand.
ATTTGGAGAGCAGGGGCGCATGGCTATTGGAAACACCATGATCCACGATCACGAAAAGCTTGGATGGCTATCGTTTGCCCAGGTGATTCAAAAGTCCAGTAATGTCGGCGCGGCGAAGGCCGGGATGGCTCTGGGTGAGCAGCGGTTCTATCGCTATCTCCAATCCTTCGGATTCGGGGAGCGTACTGAGATTGATCTTCCCGGAGAAGCGGCAGGACTGCTCAAGCATCCGCGGGAATGGGGAGGGCGAACCCTTGCGTCGATTTCGATGGGCCAAGAAATCGGCGTCACTCCGATGCAAATGGTATCCGCTGTGGCCGCCATTGCAAACGGCGGAGTGCTGATGAGGCCCTATGTCGTTTCGGAAATCCGCGATGCCCAGGGGCAGACTTTGAAAGAGGTTCAGCCTCATGTGAAGCGGCGGGTTATCTCGCCGGAGACTGCGCGTACAGTCACCACGATTCTTGAAGGTGTTGTCACTGACGGTACGGGAGGAAAGGCGGCAATTGCCGGGTTCCGGGTGGCAGGGAAGACCGGGACTGCGCAAAAGATCGATTCACGTACGGGAAGGTATTCGGCATCCCAGTTTGTCAGCTCATTCGTGGGCTATGTTCCGGCAAACAATCCTCGGTTGGCTATGATCGTCGTGATCGATGAGCCGCAAGGCGAGTCTTGGGGCGGGACCGTGGCGGCGCCCGTGTTCAATCGTGTCGGTGAACAGGTGTTGAATTACCTGGGCGTGTCATCGGATGTGCCGGTCAAGCTGGCGATGGCATCCGGAAAACAGTGATCGATTTCTAGCGAGACGATGATGACGTTTGCTGCAATGCTTCAGGCGCTTAAGGGACAGGTCGAGACGATCGATCGTCGCGGAAATCTCGATGTCTCCGTGAGTGCAATTACCGACGATTCTCGAACTGTTCGGGCGGGGAGCGTTTTTGTGGCTGTCAAAGGCGAGCAGACGGATGGACACACATTCATCCCGGTTGTGGTGAAAGGCGGCGTGGCCGCTGTCGTTTTGCAAGAGCCTGCAATGGATTTGGCGATTCCATTCGCCCGGGTGGCGGATTCACGAAAAGCGCTTGGTCTGCTCGCAAATCATTTTTATGGAGAGCCATCATCGAAGATTCGGATGATCGGCGTCACCGGGACAAATGGAAAGACCACCACGACCTATGTGTGCAAGACATTGCTGGAAGCGTTGGGTCGACGAGTTGGCTTGATCGGAACCGTGGCCTATCAGATCGGCAGTGAAACGATCCCGGCCTCGCATACGACACCGGGTGCATTGGAGTTACAACAGTTGCTCGCCAAGATGGTGGCAGGCGGCTGCACGACGGCAGTGATGGAGGTGTCGTCCCACGCCCTTGCGCAGGACCGTGTTAGCGGATGCGAGTATGACGTTGCCGTGTTTTCAAATTTAACGCAGGATCATCTCGATTTTCATCGCACTATGGAAGAGTATTTTCTGGCGAAGTTACGCCTGTTCACCGGACTCACCGGAACCAGCAAGCCGAACAAGCGCGCCATTGTAAACGTAGACGATCCTGCGGGAGACCGGATCAAACAGCTTTGTCCGGCTCCGGTGTGGAGTTATGGATTGAAAGCGAAAGCGGATCTGCGAGCCGAGCATGTCCGGCTATCGCTCGGAGGTACGACCTTTACGGCGGCGACGCCGGCCGGGTCCTTTTTGGTTGAGAGCCAGTTGGTGGGTGAGCACAACGTCTATAATTTGTTGGCTGCGATCGGAGTCGCACTTCATGAGGGGGCCACGCCGGATCAGGTTCGTCAGGCGGTTGCGCATGTCACGAATGTGCCGGGACGGTTCGAGCGCGTCATGGCAGGACAGGAATTTACCGTCGTTGTCGATTATGCCCACACGGAGGATGCGCTCGTCCGGCTGTTGACTGCTGCGCAGACGCTCAAGGCGGGACGTATCATCACCGTATTCGGCTGCGGGGGCGATCGTGATCGCGGGAAGAGACCCAAAATGGGAATGGCAGCCGTGCGGTACAGCGACGTTGTGATACTGACCTCCGACAACCCGCGGACCGAAGACCCACTCTCGATCCTTCAGGACGTCGAGGCCGGTGTGGTTGAAGCCTTGAAGCAGCGATCACAGGTACTTTATCGGAAGGTCGCTGATCGGCGGGAGGCTATCGGTGAGGCGGTGCGAGAGGCCCGTTCCGGCGACATGGTATTGATCGCCGGGAAAGGGCATGAGGATTATCAGATTATCGGCACAAAGAAATATCATTTCGACGACCGTGAGGTGGCACGTGAAGCCATTGAACGGCGTAAGTCTTGTGCATGACCAAGGATAGGACTCCTTTATGCGGAGAAGAAGGCCTATGCCGCTGTTAACCGTTGAAGAGCTTCGGGAAGTGATCAGCACCAAGATCTTGGCCGGTGCTGGAGCCGGCTGGATGAAACAGCCGGTTCGGCAGATTAGTCTCGATAGCCGGTCGATCCGCTCCGGAGATCTCTTCCTGGCCATGAAGGGAGAGCGCTTTGACGGGCACGATTTCGTGGGGGCTGCGTTGTCACGAGGGGCTGCGGGGGCGATCGTTGATGACTCGTATAATGTAGGACCACTTGCAATAAAACCCAATCCGAAGCGACTAGCCCCGTTCATCTTGGGCGTCCGTGATCCGTTATTTGCGTATCAGCAGCTTGCGACCCACCATCGAAGCCGGTTTGACATTCCGGTTGTGGCGGTGACGGGGAGCAATGGCAAGACTACCACCAAGGAGATGGTCGCCAGCGTGATGGCGCATCGGTGGAGAGTGCTGAAGACCGAGGGCAATCTCAACAACCGTATCGGAGTTCCTCAGACTCTGTTCCGGCTCAACGGGCGGCATGAAGGAGCCGTGATCGAGATGGGCGTCGATCACGTCGGTCAGACGACCAGGCTCTGTGAAATAGTCAGACCGACGCTCGGAGTGATTACCAATATCGGCCCGGACCATTTGGAGTTCTTTGGGAGTATGGAAGGGTCCGCCCAATCGAAAGCCGAGTTGTTGGATTTGCTGCCTTCCGACGGCACGGCGGTGCTCAATGCTGATGATCCTTACTACGACTACCTGGCGGCGAGAGCCATCTGCCGGGTGGTGTCGTTCGGGTTTTCCTCCAAAGCCGATGTGCGTGCGACAGATGTGAAATCTGATGGACGAAACGGGACGATCTTTCGTCTGCTCCTGCCGGGGAAAGTTCGCCACACCATCGTCCGCATGCATGTGCAAGGAGACCACAATGTGACCAATGCGTTGGCTGCGGCAGCGGTCGGAGCTGTGCTCGGCCTGCCCGGAGCGGTCATTGCCCAAGGACTCTCCCGTTTCCGGCCCGCCGCAATGCGGTCGCAAGTTTTCGTGAGTCACGGAGTGACCGTCATCAACGACTGTTACAACGCGAACCCGGCGTCGATGAAAGCGGCCGTACAACTGTTGGTCCAACGAGGGGCAGGTCGGAAGAAGATCGCCGTGCTGGGAGATATGTTGGAGCTGGGTTCGAATGCCGTTCCACTGCATGAGGAAGTCGGTACGTTTGTGGCACAACGAGGCATCGATCAGCTTGTCGCGTGTGGGACTCTGGGTCGGAGTTTGGCTGAAGGGGCAGGGCGGGCCGGGCTCGACCGAAGGAATATTATCTTGGCCCCGGATGCGGCTGTGGCAGCCACCGCGGTCAAAGCCATCGTGAAGCCCGGCGATGTCGTCCTGGTGAAAGCGTCGCGCGGCATGAAGTTGGAACAAGTAGCTCAGGCGCTTCAAGGGACAAAGCGAACGGCGCGAAAGGCCTCGTAATCGGATGGTTGGCAGTATCGGCACAGAACGCGCCGATGCACTGAGGCAGACAACAGACTATGCTGTATAACTGGTTGTATCCGCTGCATACGGACTTCTCGTTCCTGAACGTATTCCGCTATCAAAGCTTCCGCATCATTTATGCCGCCGTCACCGCGTTTCTAATTGCGTTCGTTCTGGCGCCGTATGTGATTCGGAAGCTCCAGGCAATCAAGCTAGGCCAGCAAGTGCGCGACGACGGGCCCAAACGGCATCTGGCCAAGAGCGGCACGCCGACGATGGGCGGGATCTTGATCATTTTCGCTGTCACGCTGTCGACGCTGTTATGGGCCGATATCTCACGGCCCATCATTTGGCTGGTCCTGGCGGCCACGCTGGGCTTCTTCGCCATTGGGTTTGCGGACGACTATCTTAAGTTCGTCAAAGCCCAATCAAAAGGGCTGTCGGCGGGGCAGAAATTTACGGCGCAGGTCGCCGTCGCTCTGGCCATTGCGCTCACACTGTATTTCTTGCCCGGTTACAGCACGAAACTCAGCGTGCCGTTCTTCAAGAATTTCATGCCGGACCTCGGATGGTTCTATGTCGTGTTTGCGGTCCTTGTCATCGTCGGCAGTTCTAATGCTGTCAACCTCACCGACGGTCTTGATGGGCTGGCGGTCGGGCCGGTCATGATTGCCGCACTGGCCTATACGGTGGTGGCCTATGTGACGGGTCATCGGCTGATGTCGGAGTACCTGCTGATTCCCCATATCGATGGGGCGGGAGAGTTAGCGGTCTTCACGGCGTCGATCCTGGGGTCAAGCTTGGGATTTCTCTGGTTCAATACCTATCCGGCTTCCGTGTTTATGGGGGATGTGGGGTCGCTTCCGCTCGGCGCGGCGCTCGGGACGGTGGCGGTTATCAGTAAGCACGAGTTGCTGTTGTTGCTGGTCGGAGGAGTGTTCGTAATCGAAGCCGTGTCGGTCATTTTTCAGGTGGTGTCGTTCAAGTCGAGGGGGAAACGGATTTTCTTGATGGCGCCGATTCATCACCACTTCGAGATGAAGGGATGGGAAGAACCCAAGGTGGTGGTACGTCTGTGGATTATTGCCATTTTGCTGGCGTTGTTGAGCTTGAGCACGCTCAAGTTGCGGTGATGGGATGGTGAGCGAAGACATCATGGATGTGGCAGGCAAGAAGGTCACGGTGGTGGGACTTGCCAGAAGCGGAGTTGCCGCCGCTCGCTTATTGCAAGAAGCCGGAGCCGCTGTCACCGTGGCGGATCAAAAAGACAGAGCAGCATTGGGCCATGTCTTCGAGCAGCTGGATCAGTCTGCTGTCACCATGACGCTGGGAGCCAGGTATGAATCGGCAATCGAAACCGCCGATCTCGTGGTCATCAGTCCGGGTGTTCCCTATCGCTTGGAGGCGCTGAACCGCGCGCGTCATCGGGGAGTGAAGGTCATCAGCGAGCTTGAGTTGGCTTCCCGATTTCTCTCCGCTCCGATTCTGGCCATCACCGGCACCAACGGGAAGAGCACAACGGTGACATTGATTGGGAAAATGTTGCAGCAGAGCGGCAAACGGGTGTTTGTGGGAGGGAATCTGGGCACGGCACTCAGTGAGGGAGCGGGTCAGGCCCTACAGGCGTCCAAGTTGGGCCGGCCCGGTCCGTTCGACGCCTTGGTGGTAGAAGTCTCCAGTTTTCAACTTGAGACGGTAGAGCGGTTTCATCCGTGGATTGCCGGGATCCTCAACGTCACGGTCGACCATCAGGATCGGTATGACTCGATTGAGGAATATGTCGCGGCCAAATACCGGATTTTCGAAAATCAGCTCCCATCTGATTACGCCCTCTTTAACCTGGATGATGTGCGGGTGGCAGCACTCAGGGGGAACGTGAAGGCCCGTATTCTGGGTTTTACAAGGACTCCGACATTGCCGCCGGATGTGGCGGGAGGAACGTATCTCGAGGGTGGACGCATCATGACCACCGTCACCGGCAAGCTCCAGGAAGTCTGTCGGCGCAGCGAGATCAAAATCATTGGGGATCACAATGTTGAGAACGCGATGGCGGCGGCGACCTATGCGTTGTTATGCGGCTGTTCGCTCGACGTCGTTCGTCGAGTCCTCGCAGAGTTTCCCGGGCTTGAGCATGCATTGGAAATCGTGCGGGATCGGCGCGGCGTGCGATTCGTCAATGACTCGAAGGGGACCAATGTGGATGCGACCCTCAAGGCGCTGGAAAGTATCGACCAGCCGATTTGGCTCATCGCCGGCGGGCGGGACAAGGGTGGTGATTTTTCCCGGCTGGCCCCCCTCATTCGCCAGCGTGTGAAACGGCTGCTGTTGATCGGTGAGGCCGCGCCGCTGATTGCACATGCGGTGCAAGGATATGATGCGATTGATCGAGCCGGGACGCTACGTGAGGCGATCGAACGTGCTGCGGCGGGGGCCACGGCCGGCGAAGTCGTTCTGATGTCGCCGGCCTGCGCGAGCTTTGACATGTTTGCCGATTACCAGGACCGGGGCCGCCAGTTTAAAGCCTTGGTGCAATCCTTGCCGGCGTAAGGCCGGTTAGCCAGAGGAGATGTGGCACTGAACGATGTCTCAGAGATCCGCAGGGACGCTGACGCTGCCCTGGACCACAGCCAGTCCGCGCGCGACAAAACGGGTCGCGATGGATCATTCATTGCTGATCATCACGATCGTTCTAGCGCTCGTCGGGTTAGTGATGGTCTTCAGCGCGAGCGCGGTTGTGGCGGGCAATCGATTCCACGATCCGGGATATTTCCTCAAGCGGCAGCTGGCCTGGCTGGCGTTCGGTTTCCTCCTTCTGCATCTGGCATCCCACATCGACTATGTCTGGTGGAAACGGTTGTCGATCCCTCTTCTCGGCCTGACAGTGGTCCTACTGGTTATGGTGTTGATACCGTCGTTGGGGGTGTCGGCAAAGGGTGCCAGGCGGTGGCTGCGGCTAGGCCCGATATCAGTTCAACCGGCGGAGATTGCAAAGTTGGTTGCCGTCATGTATCTCGCGGCATATCTGGCAAAGAAGGAAGACCGCCTGACAGGTTTCTTGAGCGGCCTGGCGCCGGCGCTGCTCGTCATCGGAGTGCTCGGTGGGCTAGTGCTCTTGGAGCCCGATTTGGGCACAGTCGTGGTGATGGGATCGGTCGCGATCGGCCTCTTGTTTCTGGGCGGCGCGCGGCTTTCCCATCTGCTCTCGCTGGGGTTGTGTGCGGTGCCGGCTGTGTTGGTGCTCGTCCTCAGCTCAAGTTATCGGCGCCAGCGGCTGATGACGTTTTTGGCTCCGTGGAAAGATGCCTCGGATGCGGGCTTTCAGATTACGCAATCATTCCTGGCTTTCGGCAGCGGTGGTTTGTTCGGAGTTGGGTTGGGCGAAGGCAAACAAAAACTGTTTTTCCTGCCGGAGGCGCATACCGACTTTGTGTTGGCGCTGGTGGGGGAAGAGCTTGGATTGGTGGGGACGGGGGTCATCATCCTGCTCTTCGCGCTATTCGCCATCAGAGGATTTCAGGTCGCCGCGAGGGCGAGGATGCCGTTCGGTCGGTATCTCGGTATGGGGATCACGCTGCTTATCGGTGTTCAGGCGCTGATCAATGCCTGTGTCGTAACGGGGTTGCTGCCGACCAAAGGATTGACCTTGCCATTTGTGAGCTATGGCGGCTCCTCGTTAGTGACCTGCATGTTTGGGGTGGGGATCTTGCTGAATATCTCTCGAGATCGGCAGACAGGACGGGAAGACGCGGGGCGCCGGGGCGAAGGGTCGAGTCGACGATGACGATCGTGATTGCCGCAGGAGGAACCGGTGGACATCTTTATCCGGCGGTGGCTCTGGCCCGAGAATTTCTGAGCCGCGATCCGTCTGCCAAGGTTCTTTTTGTCGGGACCAGGCGAGGGATCGAATCGAAGGTGCTTGCGCATGAAGGGTTTGAGCTGGAGTTCATCACCGCCAAGCCTGTCATGGGGAAAGGGTTACTCGCTGTGATGCAGGGCCTGCTTTCACTCCCAGCGGGACTCTGGCAGTCATTGAGGATTCTCCGGCAACGCCGGGCGGATGTTGTGATCGGTGTGGGAGGCTATACGAGTCCGACGATGATTGCAGCGGCGGCGATGCGGGGAACGGCACGAGTGATTGTGGAACCCAATGCCTATCCCGGCATGGCCAATAAGGCAGTGGCTCCGCTTGCGCAACGGATTTTTCTGGCATTCGAATCGGCGGCGCCGGCGTTCGATCGGCAAAAAGTACGGGTGGTCGGGACACCGGTCCGGCGGGAGTTCTTGGCGCAGGTTGGGCAGGTCGAGTCGCCGCCGGTTGCAGTCCGCCGGCATCTGCTCGTGTTCGGCGGAAGCCAAGGGGCCAAGGCGATCAATAGCGCGATGTTAGACGCACTGGCCTCGCTCAAGGAGCGCCTTCCCGGCCTGGCGGTCACGCATCAGACAGGCGAAGCGGATTGTCAGCGAGTGCGTGAGGCATATGGAAGGGCAGGCGTGGAGGCGGAGGTTGTTCCCTTTCTCTACGACATGCCGAACGTTCTGCGGACGGCTGATCTCGTCGTGGCGCGAGCGGGGGCAATGACGATCGCAGAGCTGACGGCTTGCGGGAAGCCGGCCATTCTGATTCCGCTGCCGACGGCGATTTATGACCATCAGATGAAAAATGCGCGGGCGATGGAAGCGGCTGGCGGAGCCATGGTTTTGCCACAAGCGGATCTGACCGGCGCGAGGCTGAGTGAGTCGGTCGGCGCCATTATGCTGAATCCTCAGCGGCTTCAAGCAATGAGTGCCAAGAGTCGTGCGATGAGGCGCATTGATGCCGGCGAGGTGATTGTCCGTGAATGTTATGCGCTCATGGGGGTGACACATGACATCGACAAGTCTGTTGGAGCGGCAGGAGCCTAATGCGACAGATGTACGGGATTATAGGTTGCGTGGATCAGCCGGAGTACAAGGGGTAAGGCGTATGGCGATGTTTCGTAAGACCCAGCAGATTCATCTCGTCGGGATCGGCGGTGCAGGTATGAGCGGTATTGCCGAGGTTCTGCTGACGATGGGATACAAAGTGACCGGCTCGGATTTGCAGACATCTGATACCACGAGGCGGTTGGAGGAGCTTGGCGGGAAAATCTTTATCGGCCATCAGGAGTCGAATGTAGGTGAAGCGCAGGTTGTGGTGATTTCCTCCGCTGTGGCGGCAGTAAACCCCGAGGTTGTGGCGGCAAAGACCCGGCAGATCCCGGTAATCCCTCGTGCCGAAATGCTAGCGGAGCTTATGCGTTTGAAATTCGGCGTCGCCATTGCGGGGGCGCATGGGAAAACCACGACCACGTCGATGGTGGCGAACGTGTTGGCGCAGGGCGGGCTCGATCCCACGATGGTGATCGGTGGAAAAGTCAACGCGCTGGGCAGCCATGCGCGATTGGGGCGAGGCGAATTGCTGGTAGCGGAAGCGGACGAGAGCGACGGGTCATTTCTTCGTCTTTCTCCGACCATTGTGGCCGTCACCAACCTCGATCGCGAGCATCTCGATCATTATGGGTCGATGGAACGGATCAATGAAAGTTTTCTTGAGTTCATCAACAAGATTCCATTCTACGGGTTGGCGGTGTTGTGTGCCGATGACGAGCGACTCCGTGCGCTCTTTCCTCATATCGTCAAGCGCTACCATACGTATGGGCTTCATGAACGGGAAGGCGTTTCGCCGGACTTCAAGGCAACGGATATCAGCCTCAAACAATGGGGAGGGGAGTTTCGCGCGCACTTTCGGGGAAAGAGTCTCGGTCCGTTCCGGCTGGCCGTACCGGGTATCCACAATGTCTCGAATGCGTTGGCGGCAATTGCGATCGGCGTTGAATTGGAAATTCCCGTCGATCTCATCCGCAAGGGCCTTGCCGCTTTCACCGGAGTCGAGCGGCGGTTTCATCTGCGCGGCGAAACCGGCGGCATTATGGTCGTTGACGACTATGGCCACCATCCCACGGAGGTACGGGCCACTCTGGCCGCTGCGAAACAGGGCTGGGATCGGCGGCTTGTCGTGTTGTTCCAGCCGCACCGCTACACCCGTACGCGGGATTGCGTTGAAGATTTTGCACATGCATTCGATCATGCCGACCAGCTGTTTATCACGGAAATTTACGCGGCTGGAGAGCAGCCGATCCCGGGTGTGTCAGGGGAGAAACTTGTCGAGACAATCAGGGCTGCAGGCCATTCGTCGGTCACGTTTATCGAACGGAAAGAGTCGATGCCGGATCAAGTTTTGCCGCATCTGAAACCGGGAGATCTGGTATTGACGCTCGGCGCGGGGGATATCTGGAAGGCAGGCACAGGCATCTTGGCGCGGCTTGAGCCGACAGCATAGTCCATGGTCCGTAGAAAGAAGACGAATGCCACAGCGCGTCGCGGGAAAGACCGGCGGGATCGATTGCGGTCGGCAGTGGCCGGGATCAAAGGAGTGGCCCGTTTCAACGCGCCCCTCAAGGAGTACACGTCGTTTCACATCGGTGGTCCCGCCGATGTACTCGTGGAGCCGGTCGATACGGAGGACATCGTTCAACTGGTCATGCAGGCGCATGCGCAGAAACTTCCGATCTTTGTACTGGGCGGTACAAATGTCTTGGTTCGAGACAAGGGCATCCGAGGCGTGGTGGTCAATTTGGCGAAGTTACGGGCGATCAAAGAAGAACCGGGATCGGTGCTCTATGCCGAAGGGGGTGTAGGGATGCCGACACTCATCGGTTACGCCATCCGCCGATCGCTGGCAGGATTGGAATGGGCGGCGGGGATTCCCGGTACGGTGGCGGGGTGCGTGGTGATGAATGCCGGCACCAGGCTTGGAGAGATGAAGGATACGGTCAAAGCGGTTCGTATTGTGACGCCGAGCGGTGCCGTGATCGATTGTCCTGCGCATGATATTGCTTTCAGTTATCGACGGGCACAACTTCCGGCCGGGATCGTGGCCGGGGTTTGGCTTCAACTCAAACCGGGCGTAAGATCTGATATCGAGAAGGTTGTGAAAGACTATTTGCGGTATCGCCGCGATACGCAGCCATTGGCGCTGCCGAGCGCCGGCTGTGTGTTCAAGAATCCGCCGAACGATTCGGCGGGTCGGGTGGTGGAGGCCGCAGGACTAAAAGGCGCGCATGTCGGGGATGCGGAAATTTCCGACAAGCATGCCAATTTCATTGTGAACCAGGGCCATGCGAGCGCCAGAGACGTACTGGCGCTTATCAAGAAGGTGCGGGCGCAGGTTGCTCGCAAGACCGGCGTCAAATTGGAATTGGAACTGAAATTGGTGGGGCAAGCTTAGCTGAGTGTAAGGGGTGGAGGGTGATAGGTGAGGAGTCGATGGGACAGCAAGTAGAAAGATTGACGGACAAGCGAATCGGCGTATTGATGGGAGGCCGATCTTCCGAGCGGGATGTGTCGCTTCGCACCGGACAGGCCGTGCATCAGTCGTTGGTCCGGCTGGGGTATGACGCTGTGTCGATCGATGTGAGCGCACAGCTGCCGTACGATCTACAGAACCAGAAGGTTGCCGTCGCCTTTCTCGCGCTGCATGGACCGGGCGGCGAAGATGGGACCATCCAGGGATTTCTGGAGACGATCGGTATGCCGTACACCGGATCAGGTGTGCAAGCGAGCGCAGTCGGCATGCATAAGGTTGTGACCAAGACATTGCTGGCTGCACAGGGTATTCCGGTTCCTTCTGGGACGGTCGTTCAGCGAGGCGATACGCCGTCGTTGGCCCGGATTCTGAAGGGAGCGAAGCTGACGTTGCCGGTGGTCGTGAAGCCGGCCTCACAAGGTTCCACAATCGGGGTCACGATCGTGCGCCGGGCATCACAGTGGAAAGACGCCCTGGCTCTCGCGCATCGCTACGATCCGGAGGCCATGGTCGAGGCTTTTATCCCAGGGCATGAGGTCACAGTTGCCGTTCTGGGAATTGCGTCCGGGGAGCCGAAAGTTCTGCCGGCCGTCGAAATTGTTGCGCCTGACGGTTTTTATGATTTTACTGCGAAATACCAAAAAGGCAAAACACAGTATCTGTGTCCGGCCCCATTACCGGCCAAGACTCTTAAGCAGATCGGAGACCTAGGGCGCCGAACGTTCCAAGCCTTGGGATGCGAAGGCGCGGCACGCGTGGATTTTCGAATTACGCCGAAGGGCCGCCCATACGTCCTGGAAATCAACACGGTTCCCGGTATGACGGAAACGAGTTTATTGCCAATGGCGGCGGCGCAAGCGGGGATCGACTATGACCAGTTGGTCGAATGGATTTTGCAGTCGGCGCTCGATCGTGCTGGACGATCTGCGCAGGCGGCAGAAAGCGAGTCGGTATGAAGGGTTTGTTTCGGAAGCGGAAGCCAGCTTCTCCAGCCGGGCCAAGACAGAATCAGTGGAAGGGTTCGCGCACGGGGGAAGGAATGAGCCGGCAGGCAGAAGCCAAACGGGCCAGAGCTCTCGCCAAACGGATCGCTTTCATGCGGTGGAGCGGAGTGATTGTCGGTGTGGTCTTGATCGGTTGGGCCATCGTCATAGGCATGCAACAGTCCGGGCCGTTCTTTCGACAGTTGCTCGAAATCAAGCAGGTGACTGTGGACGGTGTCCGCCATCTTGACAGGCAGGAAGTGATCGAGCTTGTCAATCTGAAGTCCGGTACGCCACTTCACCACATTGTGACATCGGCGATTAAGGAGCGGGTGGAGTCTCATCCATGGATTAAGGAAGCGACGGTGGAGCGTGTGCCGTTTCATGAATTGCGCATATCCGTAAGGGAACGAACGCCCGCTGCGGTCATTCGGACCGGCTCAGAAAACGTGCTCAGCGATACCGAAGGTCATGTGCTTGGCCGCCTTGCTCAGAAGGACGATGTGTCATTGCCGATGGTGACGGGTATCGATCTCAAGAAGTTCCTGCGAGGCGATGAAGAAGTGCGGCAGGCAGTTGTGTCAGGCATCGAGCTGACGAAACTCATGGGACAGGTCTACGGGGGGCGTTTGCAAGTGAATGCGGCGAATCCCGCCGACCTGGTGGCGTCCGTCCGAGGCGTTCAGTTCCATTTCGGCGAGGGTGTCATCGGCGATCAGTGGGAGCGGTTTCAGCAAGTCAAGCCGGTGGTGAAGACGCTGAGTTTCGATGGGTATGGCGACGGAGTCAACGATGTAGATCTCCGGTACGAGAATCGGATCGTTGTACGGGAAAGGGGGTGATCGCCATGCCGAAGCGAGATCAAATCCTTGTCGGGCTGGATATTGGAACAACCAAGATTTGTGCGATCGTCGCAGAGATTACCGATGCAGGAGCATTGAGTGTCATTGGCGTCGGATCGAGTCCTTCTCGCGGATTACGCAAGGGAGTCGTTGTTGATATCGAGAGTACGGTTGAATCGATCAAGAAGGCCGTTGAAGAGGCCGAATTAATGGCGGCGGTGCAGATTAACTCAGTCTACACCGGCATCGCCGGAAGCCATATTTCTGCGGAGAACTGCAAGGGGGTCGTGGCGCTGAAGCGCGCGGAAGTCACGCGTGAGGATATCCATCGGGCGATTGAGAGTGCGCGAACAGTGGCTGTCATCCCGCACGAACGCCGTATTTTGCACGTGCTGCCGCGGGAGTTCATGGTGGACGGGCAGGAAGGTGTGCGTGAACCGCTGGGTTTGTCGGGGAACCGTCTGGAAGTAAATGTGCATGTGATCACGGGGGCCGTGACTTCTGCGCAAAACATCATCAAGAGCGTCAATCGGGCGGGGCTTGATGTGGTGGACATCATTCTTCAGCCGCTGGCGTCCAGCGAAGCAGTATTGAGTCAGGAAGAACGGGATCTGGGTGTGGTGATGGTGGACATGGGCGGCGGCACCACCGATCTGGCTATCTTTCTCGACAGCAGTATCCGGCATTCCGCTGTGTTGCCTATTGGGGGGCTGAATCTGACGAAGGATTTGGCGATCGGTCTTCTCACCTCACAAACCGAAGCGGAAAAAATCAAGACCCATCACGGCACCGCGCGTACCGAATTGGTCACCGGTCATCAGATTGTCGATGTGCCGTCTGTCGGAGATCGGCCAGCCCGAACCTTCTCGCGCCGGGACATTGCCGAGATTCTCGAACCGCGCGTAGAAGAAATGTTTGAGCTTGTGCGTAGGGAGATCGCGCGCGCCGGTTATGAAGGCATGTTGGGCGCCGGGGTGGTGATTACCGGTGGAACGTCGCTGCTGGAGGGGATGCCGGATGCGGCTGAAAAGGTGCTGAACCTTCCGGCTCGCCGGGGGATGCCTTCCGGAGTCGGAGGGCTTCGAGACATCGTCGGGCATCCCAGTTATGCAACGGGGGTGGGATTGTTGCTGCATGCCCGACGGCATGCCGATGAATTGGAGACCGCCGGGCTTCGCAATGGGGGGCCCTGGTCAAAAATGGTGGGGTGGACGAAGCGAGTATTGGAAGTTTTTTAACGAAGGTTCCTCGTGTCGACAGGCCGTTGTCACGCGGGGAGAATGAGGAGGTGTCCTGATGTTTTCATTTCAAGAAGATGTGCTTCTGCCGGTCCGTATTAAAGTGATCGGAATCGGCGGCGCCGGATGCAATGCCGTCAATACCATGATCTCATCCGGACTGGCGCGAGTCGATTTTATCGCGAGTAATACGGATCTCCAAGCGCTGGATCGCTCACTGGCTCCCTATAAGATTCAACTGGGACCGGAGCGGACTCGCGGGCTGGGCGCAGGCGCGAAGCCGGAAATCGGCAAGGAAGCGGCGTTGGAAAGCAAAGAGCACATCCGCGAATGCCTCGAAGGCTCGGATATGGTCTTTGTGACGGCGGGCATGGGGGGCGGGACCGGCACCGGTGCTGCGCCGATCGTTGCCAGTATCGCCCGTGAGATGGGGATTCTCACGGTGGGTGTGGTGACGAAGCCCTTCCAATATGAAGGGCAGCGGCGGCACAAACATGCGGAAGAGGGCATTCGCGACCTGCGTAGACATGTCGATACCCTGCTCGTGATTCCGAACCAGCGGCTGCTGGGGATTGTCGATAAGTCAACGCCCCTTCTCGAAGCCTTCAAGGTAGCGGATGACGTGCTCCGGCAGGCCATTCAAGGCATCGCCGATGTCATCACCACGACGGGCCATGTGAACGTTGATTTTGCCGACGTCAAGACCGTGATGTCTCATACGGGACGGGCCGTAATGGGCATGGGCGTGTCACGTGGGCCGAATCGCGCGATTGAGGCGGCCCAAAAGGCCATCTGCAGTCCGCTGCTTGAGGAAGGCAGTGTGGAAGGCGCGCGTGGGGTTCTGTTGAACATTACGGGCGGCCCCACCATGTCGCTGCATGAAGTCGAGGAAGCCGCTTCCATCATTCAGCAGACGGCCGATGCCGAAGCTAATATCATTGTGGGCCAGGTGATCAATCCTGACATGGGTGAGGATCTGATTATCACGGTCATTGCCACTGGGTTTGAGCGGGAGGCCGAGGCCGCGGTGGCCATTGGGGGAGAACGCACGATGGCTCGCACGATGAAACCCTCACAGCCGGTCATGGCTGGGGTGGGGGCGGTTCCTGCGGCCGACCGGGCGATCAAGGATCTTGACCGTCCGACGTTCCTTCGGCGGATGAACGATGTCCGGGAGTCCATAGATCGGGCTGCTCTTGCGGCGGAAGATGAATGGGATGTGCCCACATTTCTCCGTAAGCAAGCAGATTGACCAGCGGAATGTCATAACTCTTCATTTTCGATGGGTGGGTGCATGGTAAACGCAGCGGTCATTACCGTTCCGGCTTTTGCGCCTCCGCGGAGCGGGGTGCGCCACTTTTTTGGGACCCGCCGGCATTCGGGAAGTCTCAACATTGAAGTGGGGGCTCCCCTCCCTGTCAAGAGTGCCGAAGGTGCCACGCGCTCCTCATGGATGCTCTCCGTGAAACAGGTGCACGGCACCGATGCGCTTGTGGTGGATCGCGCCCTGACGAAATCCGACCGGTTTCTGGACGGCTGGGATGCAGTGGTTACGAATCAACCAGGAATCATGGTGGCGGTACGAACGGCGGACTGTGTTCCTGTGTTGATCCACGATCCCCAGCGGAGAGTGGTCGCCGCAGTGCATGCCGGATGGCGTGGCGCGGTTGCTGGTATTGTGCGGAAAACCATGACAGTGATGAAGTCCCGGTTCGGCTCGATTCCGGAACATCTGCGGCTCAGTATCGGGCCATCCGCCGGGGTCTGTTGTTATGAGGTGGATGAACCGGTATTGGAGAAGCTGCGCCAAGCCTGTCCTGATTCTGAACAGGTGGTGCGAAGCCGTCGGGGCAGCAAGGCTCATCTTGACCTAAAGCTGCTTATCAGGCAGCAAGCGATGGCCGCTGGAGTGTGCCCGGAATTTATCACGTCCGTCAATGTATGCACGATCTGTCATGAGGATCTGTTTTTCTCCTATCGGCGGGAGGGAAAAGTGATCGGCACGATGATCAGCGCGATCGGTCTGGGCCCGTTATAAGGGAAGGCAGAATCTCTGCCAATTATCCGATCCTTCCGTTAGAATAGGAGCGATACGGCTAGCTAGCCGACCGCGCTTCCTGAGGCCAGATTTGTACAATGGAGCCACTCGCGAGAGAAACGATTGCCCAGCGGGTTCAATCGGTGCTATCAGCAATTCGGTCGGCCGCAGAGAAGGCCGGGAGGCGCCCGGAGAGCATCCGGCTCGTCGCTGCGACGAAAACCGTCACGGTTGATGGTATTCGGGAGGGGATTGCCGCAGGGTTGTCGATCCTCGGAGAAAATCGAGTGCAGGAAGCGCTTCCGAAGATTGAGGCGCTCGCACAGGCGCCGGTTCGGTGGCACTTTATCGGACATCTGCAGCGGCGGAAAGTTCGATCGGTTGTCGGCATGTTCGAGCTGATTCATTCTGTCGACAGCCTGGAGCTTGCGCAAGAAATTGATCGGCGCGCCGGAGAAGCCGGGCAGTCTCAAGATATTTTGCTTGAGGTGAATATCGGAGGGGAGACGACGAAGGGCGGTTTTCATTCGGACGGGCTTGTCCAATTGGTATCGACGATGGCGGCACTTTCGCATATTCATATTAAGGGGTTGATGGCGATTCCGCCTCCGACAGCTGAGCCCGAGTCGGCCAGAACGCATTTTATCCGGCTTCGAGAATTGGCGGAAGCCATCGCTGCACAGAGGATTCCTGGTGTGGTTATGGATGAACTCTCAATGGGGATGTCGAACGAGTACGAAATTGCCGTTCAAGAAGGGGCAACATTGGTCCGTGTCGGCTCCGCTATTTTTGGAGCGCGTCATGCCTAGCGCCGCACTCTCGCACAAGATTGCTTTCGTGGGCGGCGGTCAGATGGCCGAAGCATTGATCGGGGGGATACTGGCCGCCAAGCTCTGTGTGCCCGATCGAATTTGGGCCACCGATCCGGCTGCAGTCCGACTCGATCATCTGAAGAAGACGTTCGGGATCCAGGTCGGCGGGTCAAATCGCGAAGCTGCGGCTTGGGGTGATGTGGTGATGCTGGCGGTGAAGCCGCAGGTATTCGACGGGGTGCTCAAGGAAATCGGTGGTGAGCTGGCCAACGCCCTGATCGTTTCGATCGCTGCCGGGGTTCCGATCAGCCGAATTGTAGGGATCTGTGGAGGACAGACGCGCGTCATTCGGGCCATGCCTAATATGCCGGCGATGGTACATGAAGGAATGACGGCATTGGCTATCGGTTCCTGCGCGCACGAACAGGATGTGGCTACGGCACGGTGCATCTTTGAATCAGTCGGCAAGGTCGTGCCGGTTGAAGAACGGTTGATGGATGCCGTGACCGGGCTTAGTGGAAGCGGACCTGCCTATGTGTTTCTTGCCATCGAAGCCTTGACTGATGGCGGAGTGAAAATGGGCGTGCCGAGAGACATCGCCGCAGTACTTGCCGCACAGACCGTGCTGGGGGCAGCGCAGATGGTGCTGAAAACCGGCCAGCATCCCGCACGACTCAAGGATCAGGTCGCTTCTCCAGGAGGGACGACAATCGCAGGATTGCATCGGCTGGAACAGGGCGGGTTACGGGCGACGTTCATCGATGCGGTCGAAGCGGCGACGAAACGATCACAGGAGCTTGGACGCTGATGTTTGTGGTGGGAAATTTTTTCACTGCGTTGGCCGCGGTGGTCTACTACGTCCTGGAGTTGTATATCTATGTGGTAGTGGCCCGTGCACTAATTTCCTGGGTCAATCCTGATCCCTGGAACCCGATCGTGCAGTTTCTGGACAGGGTGACAGAACCAGTATTGGCTCCGATCAGGAGACTCATTGGTTGGCGATTGGGTATCGACTTTTCGCCTATGGTCCTGATTCTCATCTTGATATTTCTGCAGAAATTTATTGTACCGTCGCTCGCTCAGATGGCTGCGACGATTGGGTCGGGAACCAGTACAGGGGGGATACCATGAAAATCACGCCACTCGACATTCAGCAGATGGTTTTTCGCGTCAAGCTTCGGGGGTATGATCAGGAAGAGGTCAACCGATTTTTGGAGGAAGTGGCGCAAACCGTGGAGTCATTGAATCGCGACAATGCGGGGTTGCGTGAGCGCATCGCTTCGTTGGAGCATCAAGTGGCAGACCTGAAGCGGACGGAACTGACGTTGTCCAACACGTTGGTTTCAGCGCAGTCGCTGGCGGAAGACGTGAAGCGAAGCGCCCAGCGTGACGCCGAGTTGATCGTCAAGGAAGCGGAATTGAAGGCCGGTGAGTTGTTTCGGCAGGCACGGGTTGAGTTGGGCGATACGCAGCGGGATCTCTCAATGCTGCACAAGCAACGGCTGCTGATGGTTGAACGGATGCGGGCGACGCTTCATACCTTCGAGCGGATGTTGGATGTCGAAACAAGCGAAGCCTACCAGGATAGCGGAATGGTGTCTGAAGAAAAGATGCAGGGGGAGTCAAGTCCCGCCCGCTGAACAATAGCGGCGTTCGTTTCTTGTATGAGGGGCCTTACTCGATCGAGCGTATTGCGATTATGCTGGTTCCTCCCTCACTCCGCTCGGCACTGGATCACGCTGTTGTCAGTGGAGTTTTCCCCGGGGCCGTGCTTGCCATTCGGCAGGGCGGAGAGCGAGTCTGTGTCATACCAGCCGGGCGTCTCTCAACTGATCCTCCAGGCAGTGCAGTCACGTCATCGACGATCTACGACTTAGCATCTTTGACGAAGCCGTTGGCGACGGTGACGGCTATGGCCGTATTGGTTCAACATGGTCAATGCCGGCTTGATGATCGTGCCGATTCAGTGCTGCACGAATTGCAGGGGACTGCTACCGGACCTGCGACGCTTCGGCAGTTGTTGACCCATAGTTCCGGCCTGCCGGGTTGGCGTGGGTTCTATGAACGGTTGAGCCCGAATGCGTCTCTGCCGACTTCCCCGGAGGCCAGAGCAGAAGTTAGCCGACAGATTCTACACATGATTGCAGAAGAGGGGCTCATCCATGGAAGGGGTAAGAGGAGTCTCTATAGTGATCTCGGATTCATGCTGCTGGGTCTGATAATTGAACGGCTGAGCGGCGCCCCATTAGACCGATTTGTGCGTGAACAGATCGTCCAGCCCTTGAACGCGCAGCCGCTCTGTTTTTTTCCGACCGACAGTGAGGGGGAATCTCGGAAGAATTCGATGATCGGCTTGATCGCTCCCACTGAACGGGATTCCTGGAGAGGGCATCTTCTCTGTGGCGAGGTCCATGATGAAAATGCGGCGGCGCTTGGTGGAGTCGCCGGGCATGCGGGACTCTTTGGGACTGCTGAGGCCGTACTTGCGTTAACGGGGGCCTGGCTGGCTGCGTATCACCGCAAACCTTCGCTTCTCAATCCAGAGATTGTGTCGGATTTTTCGAAAAGACAGTCGAATATACCTGGATCCAGCTGGGCAATAGGATGGGATACGCCGTCTCCGCCCTCTTCATCAGGGCGATACTTTTCACCCGAGTCATTCGGCCATCTGGGTTATACGGGAACATCGGTCTGGATCGATCCAGCTTGTGAACTAGAAGTGGTACTGCTCTCGAATCGGGTACACCCGACCAGGAAGAATGAGGGGATTAGGACCTATCGCCCGATGATTCACGATCTTGTCTATCAGGAATGCGCGCAAGCCTTTTAGGGCAGGTCGGCGTATTCGACCCAGGTTTCTTTTTCTGCCAGGTAGCGTGTTCCTTTGAAGTTCGCTCTGGTTCTCATTCGAGTGAATCCAAACGCCTGAAGTTTGTCCACCAGCTCTTTGACTGTCGCTGCGATGGTGGAATGGGACCCGCTTTCGACGGTGAGGGCTTCGTACATGACCTTTGCCGCGTATCCTGATGCGGTTCGGTTTACAAGGATGGCGCGATTGAAATAGCGGTCGCTCGGATCAATACCTTCGACCTGGTGTTTCTCAACCAGCCCTTCTTTTCTGAACATCAGGGGCAATGTGCTCATTCACTCCTCCGAAAATTCCATAAGAGATACAAACGAAGTGCAAATTATAGGGTGCTTCTTCGGCGACTGCAACCGCGTTGACAAGATGGACGTCGATTACTATGATGCCTCCCCTTCTTCCATGTTTGGAGGTTCTGTTCGAACTCCAGCCCCATGAATATCCCTAACAGCCTGACACTGCTCCGTATTCTGCTGGTTCCCGTATTCATCGGGTTCATGACGTATGGGGTATATGGAGTTGCGCTCCTTGTGTTGCTTGTGGCCGGGCTCACCGATGCAATCGACGGTCTCCTCGCGCGCAGGTGGAATCAGCAAACGCGGTTGGGTGCGGTCTTGGATCCTCTTGCAGACAAGCTGCTTCTGACATCGGGGTTCATCACGTTGTCGATACTCCATCTTATTCCGTCGTGGCTGGTCATATTAGTCGTGAGCCGTGATGTGATTCTCTTGTTAGGCACGGCTGTCGCGCATGTCACCGGGACTCCCATTGACGTGACGCCGACGTTTTGGGGTAAAGGAACGACCGCGCTGCAATTGGGCTACGTGCTCCTGGTTATCTTACTAACGTGGCTGGATCTCGGGCTCTCGCTGCTCACGCCGCTGCTAGCGGCGACAGTCGGGTTTACGCTTACCTCAGGATTGCACTATGTCTATCGAGGTTATAGGTGCTCCAGCGCAGCTCCTCCTGCTTCATGACGATGCCTACGCAGGGATAGTCCGCCGGCAACAGGCAAATAATGCAATTGTTTTGACAGGTTTTCGACCTCCCAGTAGACTCGCCTCATAGTCACGATTATCTCACTAACCGGCTGATAGAGCCGTAACAGGACGAGTAGACCTATGGCTACGTTTGCATACGTCGGGCGGAGCAAGTCAGGGGCAGTTAAAAAGGGCGAGCTTGTTGCCAAATCGCGCGATGAAGCGGTTGAGCAACTGCGTAAACAAAGTGTTGTTGTGACAAGTCTGGAAGAGAAAGCCGCCAGGCAAGGTTTTTCATTGAGTTTTGGCAGCGGGGTGGGCGAGAAGGATCTCGTTGTGTTTACTCGTCAATTCGGCACCATGATCAATGCCGGATTGCCCTTGATCCAGTGTCTCGAAATTCTCTCGACACAGTCTGAGAATGCGGTATTGCGGAAGGCGATCGGTGACGTCAGAGCGCAGGTCGAGGGAGGGTCAACTTTTTCCGATGCGCTTCGCAAGCATCCCAAAATTTTTGACGATCTGTACATCAATATGGTTCATGCAGGAGAAGTCGGCGGGTTGCTGGATACGATTCTCAGCCGTTTGTCCAAGCATATTGAAAAAGCCATGAAGTTGAAGGGGCAGATCAAGAGCGCGATGGTGTATCCGGCCGCCATCGTCGGGATCGCCACCATCGTGATCTCCGTACTCATGATCTGGGTCATTCCTGTCTTCGAGAAGATGTTCAAGGAATTGTCCGGGGGGAAAATGGCTCTTCCGGGGCCGACCCAACTCGTGATCGATATGAGCAATTTCGCGCAGGCATATTGGTACATCATATTGGCAGTGATTATAGGAAGCGTGGTTGCACTGAAGAAGTACTATGCCACGACCCAAGGGAGGCTGGCGATCGATAAGTTTGTATTGAAGCTGCCGGTGTTCGGAGACTTGATCAGAAAGGCGTCCGTGGCAAAGTTTACCCGTACTCTTGGCACTTTGCTGGCCAGCGGCGTGCCGTTGCTGGAAGCATTGACGATTTGCGCAAAGACCTCGGGAAATAAAGTCGTTGAAAATTCGCTATTGGAGGCAAAGGTCAGTATCAGTGGCGGAAAAACGATCTCTGAGCCATTGGCCAAGAGCGGGACGTTTCCTAAGATGGTGACTCACATGATTTCGGTCGGGGAGTCGACAGGCGCGTTGGATAGCATGCTGGGGAAAATTGCGGACTTCTACGAGGATGAGGTGGACGAAGCGGTGACAAACCTCACTGCGCTCTTGGAACCTATGATGATGGTGTTTCTTGGCACCACGGTAGGGTTTATTGTGGTGGCAATGTACTTGCCGATCTTTACAATGGCGCAAGCTATCGGGTAAGCGACAGAAGTTGGGCAGCATTCTTTCTCACTCGACATGGCTTAAGCCAGGTCCAGCGAGTGAGGCCGGCTCACTCAAGTCCCGGACGCGTACAGCGGCGCTCTCCAATTTCATGTGATCTTTGATCGTTCGTGGATCTCCCTACCGTCTGCTCTTGAAGGGTAGGCGGTAGGATCGCTGCGGGGTTCCCCTGCCTTGTCGGGGATTGGAATTATGGACGATATCAAGACCAGAATTTACTGGTTAATGGGGTTGCGCATCGTCGTTGTCACGCTGCTGCTGGGGCTCTCCCTCACTTTCCAGCTGACTAAGGGAGAACGAGTCGAAACCTTTTATGCGCTGATCATATTCACCTATGCGGTGACGATTCTCTACGCAGTCATACTTCGAAGGCTGTCAAGCTCTGAGGCGCTCGCTCAATTCGCTTGGGTTCAAGTCGCCGTCGACTTGTTACTTGAAACGGTATTAATCGCAAGGACGGGAGGCATTGAAAGCCCGTTTGCGGTGCTCTACGTCATCAGTGTGACGGTGGCGAGTCTCGTTCCTCGGCGCCGTGCGGGACTTCTGACCGCCAGTTGCTGCATCATTCTTTTCGGAATTCTCACCAACATTCAACTGTATGGGCTGGCTGAAGTGTGGGGATGGTTGCCGCAGGCTCGGCTTGGCGCCGCCGAGTCTCTTCAGGCAGTCGGTGTCTATAGCCTGGCTTTTCTGGTCGTTGGGCTTCTTAGTGGGGCGCTTGCAGATCAGCTGCAACACGCCGATCAGTCACTTCGTGAAAAAGAGCAAGGGCTCAGTCGCCTTCGGGCCTTCCATGAAAATATCGTCCATAGCATCAGCAGCGGGGTCTTCACGACCGATGAGCGCGGGTGTATTACCTCGTTCAACCCTGCGGCGCAAGAGACGACGGGGTACAGTGTCGAGCAAGTACAGGGACGCCGCTGGCAGGAAGTGTTTAACTGGCATCCTGCTCAGCCGGATGAGGAAGGTCTGCTCGATAGGTTTGCCCATAGCAGATTCGAGGTGGAATGCAAACGGGCCGACGGCAATCGGCTGATTCTTGGGATGACGCTCGCGCCGCTGCATGAACAGGGAACCGAAACAGGATTCGTCGGAGTGTTCAAGGATCTCACGCAAATTCGGGACCTGGAAGAGGAGATGAGGCGGAAGGAGTGGCTGGCCAATCTCGGAGAGATGTCGGCGGGAATGGCGCATGAAATACGAAATCCTCTCGGAGCACTCGCCGGAGCGATGCAGATGCTTCGAAAGGATCTTCAGGCAGATGAAACCAGCCAGCGGTTGATGGACATCGCAATTCGCGAAGCGACAAGACTGGACGATATCATCACGGAGTTTCTCCAATATGCCCGCCCTCCCGCGCTGAATGTGAAAGAGTCTGATTTGAACAAAGTCCTTGCCGAGACGCTTGATCTGGTACAACATGAAGCACGAACAAGAACAAAGATCGCCATCGAAACAGCGTTGGCCGAAGGGGCTTTGCCGGGGCAGATCGATCAGGATCAAATGAAGCAAGTGTTCTGGAACTTGGCGGCTAACGCGTTTGATGCCATGCCGCGTGGCGGGCGGCTCACAATTGCAACGGGTTGTCGGCGTGTCGATGTCGCTGGGCGCAAGGCGGATGTGGTTGAAATCTCGTTTCATGATACGGGGGAAGGCATTCCCAAGCAGAACCTCGATAAGATCTTTCTGCCGTTCTTCACCACTAAAGCGCATGGATCTGGATTGGGGCTCGCGGCTGTGCATCGGATCGTCGATTTGCATGGGGGGTGGATTAAGGTTGAGAGTGAGGAAAACCAGGGCACGCGATTTGTCGTGTGCCTGCCGCAATCGGCGGATGCCGGGGTGCGGTTATGGCATGAAGGTAGGGAACCGTGGAAAAGATCCTAGTTGTTGATGATGAACAAAGCTTGCGGGAAGTCTTGAGCATTATGCTCAAGCGGACCGGGTATGCCGTGACCAGTGTGGCCGATGGCGAAGAAGCTATCGAGCTTCTGAATAAAGATATTTTCGATCTGGTCATCACTGACTTGCGGATGCCGAAGATCGACGGCATGGAAGTGCTCAAAGCTGCGAAGTCGGCTTCCCCCGAAACGGTTGTGTTGATTATTACGGCGTTCGCCTCCGCTGATTCGGCGGTCGAAGCGATGAAACAGGGGGCCTACGATTATTTGACGAAGCCGTTTCAGGTGGACGAAGTTCAGTTGATCATCCGCAATGCGCTGGAAAAGCGGCGCCTGACGACCGAAAATATTTTGCTCAAACGCGAGATGGCGAGCCAGTCGTCCTTTTCACAGCTGGTAGGCCAGAGCGACGCGATGCAAAAGGTGTTTGATGTCGTGCGGAAGGTGGCTGACTCGAAGAGCAATGTCTTGATCTGCGGCGAAAGCGGAACAGGAAAAGAACTGGTGGCACGTGCGATCCATTACAACAGCAGCAGGAATGCCATGCCGTTTGTAGCCGTGAACTGCAGCGCGGTGCCTGAGACACTTTTGGAAAGTGAGCTGTTTGGCCACATGAAAGGATCATTCACCGGCGCGATTTCGAACAAGGCCGGGTTGTTCGAGGTGGCGAATGGCGGGACTGTGTTTCTCGACGAGATTGGCGATACCACGCCGACGATTCAAGTAAAGCTCTTGCGGGTGATTCAGGAGCGTGAGTTCCGCCGCGTGGGCGGTAATCAGGACGTCAAAGTCGATGTGCGCATCGTGGCTGCGACAAATAAGGATCTTGAAAAGGCGGTTGCTGACGGGTCGTTCCGCGAAGACCTCTACTATCGGCTGGATGTCATTCCGATTCGACTGCCTCCGCTGCGGATGCGGAGCGGTGACATTCCGTTATTGGTCAACCATTTCTTGGAGCGTTTCTCAAGAGAGAGCGGGAAGCCGCTTCCAGTGTTGAGCCCCGAAGCCATGTGTGTATTGTTGGGACATGAATGGCGGGGCAATGTTCGGGAATTGGAGAATTTGATCGAACGCGTTGTCGCATTTTCAGTCGGAGGGACGGTGACCGATACGGATGTTCAGGGGTGGCTGCATCGGTCGGTTTCAGCACAGCCGCAACAGGGCGTTCCCCTGGAATTGACGGACGACGGAGTGGACCTTGAGGGGCTTGTCAACGGTATCGAGAAAGATCTGTTGCTCAAGGCGCTTGAGCGATCAAAATGGGTCAAGAAGAAAGCCGCTCGGTTGCTTCGGCTGAACACGCGATCGTTTCGGTATCGGCTGGAGAAGTATGCTATAAAAGGGGGTCGTGACTAAAGACTCTTCAGAATCACTTGCCGTCTCGGCGTCCCCCGTTACCGTTTTTGCTCCCGCCAAAATTAATCTTGTCCTTCGTATCCTCGACCGCCGCACCGACGGGTTTCACAATCTCTGGTCTCTGATGCAGACCGTCAGATTAGAGGATGAAGTCGTCATTCGGATCAATCAAGAGCATACCGACATCAGGCTGCGATGTGATGTGCCCTCATTAAGCGTGGACCATACAAACCTTGTCTATCGTGCTGCGGAGGCGGTGCTGCGCCGTTGTGAGCGAAGGGTCGGGGTGGAGATTGTTTTGATCAAGCGAATTCCGATGGGCGCAGGCTTAGGCGGGGGAAGCAGCGATGCAGCAGCTACGATCGTCGGACTCGACCGAGCATTGAGTCTGGGATGGTCGTCGGCGGACATGGCGCAAGTCGGTCAGGCGCTGGGCAGCGATGTGCCGTTCTTCTTTTTTGCTCCATCCGCCGTGGTAACGGGGCGAGGCGAACAGGTGCACTCTGTTCGAATGGCTGAGAACCGATGGGTTGTGCTTGTCAATCCTGGATTTTCAGTTGAAACTAAGTGGGCTTATCAAGAGCTTTCTTCCAGCCGGAACCAGGTACGGCCGCTTTCGGATATTCATGCAGCACTAGGGCGGGAATCAGGAATTTCGTGGGAACAGGCTCTTGAAGTGGCGGAAAACGACTTTGAGGCGCCGGTTTTCGGGGCCCATCCGAGCCTTCAGGAAATCAAGCAGGCACTTATGGCGCAGGGCGCAGAGGCCGCGCTGTTGTCGGGTAGTGGGGCGACCGTCTTCGGGATTTTTCGCAACGAAGGAGAGGCCCGGAAAGCGCAGGTTCATTTTCAAATTCAACCTCGTCTCAAGGTTTTTGTAGTCGTTGCATCGTCCGGTCCACTGATCGTTAAATCATAGCTGGGCGTGGCGCAGCAGGTTCGGTTGACAGAAGCCGTATATTTCCGATACAGTTCCGCCCCTTGGTTCCCTTTCTCTGCGCGTGCAGCGGACGAGGGGGCATGGCCCCTAAGGGTCCGCCTGCGCTCACCGAAGAAGAACCACTAGAGAATTCAGAGTCTTACGACGACGACTAGGACACATAGAGAAAATCCGATGAACCGGGAATTGAAACTTTTCTCTGGCAACGCCAACCTTGCGCTCGCCCAAGAAATCGCTGCGTACCTAGGGCAGAAGCTGGGGGAGGCCACAGTCTCATCGTTCAGTGACGGTGAGATTCGGGTACGGATCGACGAAAACGTGCGTGGCGCAGACGTATTTGTGGTCCAGTCTTGTTGCCAGCCGGTGAACGATTCATTGATGGAGTTGCTGATCGTGATTGATGCGCTCAAGCGGTCGTCGGCGAATCGCATTACCGCAGTCATCCCGTATTTTGGGTATGCCCGCCAAGACCGAAAAGACCAACCGCGTGTGCCTATTACCGCGAAGCTGGTCGCCGATTTGATTACAACGGCCGGAACAGACCGGGTGCTGACGATGGACCTCCATGCGGGGCAGATCCAGGGCTTTTTCAATGTGCCGGTAGACCATCTCTATGCGATGCCGGTGCTGTTGGATTACATCACGAAAAAGAAGATCAACGATCTCGTTGTCGTGTCGCCTGACGCCGGCGGCGTGGAGCGTGCCCGTGCCTTGGCCAAGCGGATTCAGGCCAATCTGGCGATCATCGACAAGCGGCGTGAGGGGCCGAATCAAGCCCAGGTGATGAACATTATTGGTGATATCAAAGGCAAGAGTGTGCTGTTGCTTGACGATATGATCGATACAGCCGGTACGATCGTCCAGGGCGCGCAGGCCTGCGCCGATCAAGGCGCGCGCGAAGTCTGGACTGCCTGCACGCATGCGGTGCTCTCTGGCCCTGCATTGGAACGGCTTCAAGAATCCTGTCTTACACAGGTTGTTGCAACCAATACGATTCCTCTGCGGGGGAAAGAGCAGGTGTGCCCTAAATTGTACCAACTGTCGGTGGCTCCTCTTCTGGGAGAGGCCATCAGACGCATTCACGAAGATGAGTCAGTCAGTTCACTATTTGCCTAGGTTCCCACGCACCGGGCCTTTGGCCGCACGCAGGGGAGATGGAGGAGTATCATGAAGTTCGATTTAGCAGCGACGGTAAGAGAGCAGGCCGGCAAGGGTGCCGCGCGGTCCATGCGGCGCGCGGGCAAAGTTCCTGCCGTGCTCTACGGACAGGGCGAGTGTCTCATGCTCACTGTTAACCCGGACGAGTTGATCAGGATTTTGAAGTCTCAAGCAGGCAGTTCCGCCTTGATTTCGTTGACCATTGCCGGGGCAAAATCCAATCCGAGCCGCACTGCGCTTCTGCGCGATTATCAGGTTGATCCCGTGAGCGGTGCGGTGCTGCACGCAGATCTCTTTGAAGTGTCCATGAGCAAGCCCATTCGGGTCAAAGTTCCGATCCAGGTTATTGGAGGAATCCCCGCCGGTGTCAAGGAAGGCGGAGTGTTGCACCATAACATGCGCGATATGCATGTCGAATGTCTGCCGTCGATCTTGCCTGACCATATCGAGATTGATGCGTCGGCCTTGAATATCGGCGGCGGCATCCATGTCAAAGATATTGCGGTGCGGGAAGGGGTCCGCTTTTTGGATGATTCCGAGCAAATGGTTGTCAGCGTAGCGGCGCCTATGTCTGATGCCAAGCTCGAAGCGCTCTTGACGAGTGCGGCAGGTGCGGCGGGAGAACCGGAGGTCCTGGTCAAGGGTAAGGAAGCCGTGGCAGGTAGCGAAGGTGCGGCTGGCGCGGAACCGGCGAAAGCTGGTGCTGCAGCGCCCGCTGGTGAAGCGAAAGCCGGCGAGAAAAAGGAAGGCGGCAAGGAAGCAGCTGCCTCCAAAGGTGACAAGAAGGAAGCTGAAAAGAAGAAGTAACGGTGCATCTCCTCGTCGGATTGGGCAATCCCGGCAAGGCCTACGCCAAGACTCGCCACAATATCGGTGTGTGGATCATCGAGCGGGCTGCTACTCGATGGGCAATCCATCTTTCCCCGCGCGGCATGGCGCAACGAGGCTCCGGGCGGTTGGGGTCGGAGTTGGTCGAGTTGGCCGGGACGCTCGACTTCATGAACGTGACAGGCCCTCCGCTCAAGGGGCTGCTTCGCGACCTGACGCTTACCACAGACAATCTCATTCTCATTCATGATGATCTCGACCTCGAACCGGGGCGTATTAGGATCAAGCAAGCAGGCGGGCATGGAGGTCATAATGGCATCAAGTCCGTCATTGAGGCATTAGGCACTTCCCGCTTCGTTCGGCTCAAGATCGGGGTTGGACGGCCTGCGCAGAGGCAGGATTCAGCGGACTATGTGCTGGAAATGGTAACGAGCGACGAGATGGAAGTATTCGACCCCTGTGTCGAACGGGCTGTTGATGCCCTGGAGTGCCTGATACACCGTGGTGTGGAGACGGCGATGAATCAGTTCAATGTGCGGGAAGGAAAGGAAAGTGGTGAGTTGTAAGTGGTGAGTGTTGAGTAGAGGAACTAACTCAGCACTCAGAACTTAAGGCTCAGCGCTTCTTAAAACATGGGGCTTTGTTGCGGGATGATCGGGCTTCCGAATGTCGGTAAGACAACGGTATTCAATGCCTTAACTGGTAGCGGAGCGCTGGCAGCCAACTATCCCTTCGCCACAGTCGACCCGAATACAGGCATTGCACTGGTGCCCGATCCGCGCCTCGTCACACTTACTGATCTGTTTAAGTCAAAGAAAACGACCTATAGCACACTTGAAGTCCGGGACATCGCCGGCTTGGTCGAGGGCGCCAGCAAGGGAGAGGGACTCGGCAACCAGTTTTTGGGCCATATCCGGGAAGTCGACGCGTTGCTCCACGTCGTGCGTTGTTTCCAGGGAACCGATGTGGTGCATGTCAGCGGCGGCGTGAACCCGCTTCGCGACATCGGTGTTATCGAAACGGAATTAATGCTGTCCGATCTTGAAACGCTCGACCGGCGCAAGCAAAAAACCGAGAAAAAGGTCCGGGCAGGGGACAAAAAGGCAGCGTTTGAGTTGGAGTTTATCGGACGGTTGATCGGCCTGCTCGATAAGGGCGAGTGGTTGGGCAATCTCAGCTACACGCCGGAGGAGCGGGCAATTCTTGATGAGTGCCAACTGCTGGCCGCCAAGCCGGTGCTGTTCGTGGCGAACGTGTCGGAGGGCAAGCATGCCGATGAAACGATGGTACAGGCCGTGCGTGACTTTGCCGGCAAACGAGGCGCGGGTGTCGTGACCATCTGCGGTCAGCTCGAAGCAGAGCTGTCGTCGCTGCCAGAAACCGAACGAGCCGACTTTCTCAAAGAATTGGAGTTGACAGAATCCGGCCTTGTGCGTCTGACGCGCGAAGCCTACATGCTGTTGAATCTCGTTACCTTCTTTACTGCCGGGGAAATCGAATCGCGGGCGTGGCCTATCGCGCGAGGGACCAAAGCACCGCAGGCGGCGGGCAAGATCCATTCGGACATGGAGCGCGGCTTCATCCGGGCCGAGGTCTACCACTACAACGACTTGCTGGCATGTGGTTCAGAGGCCAAGGTAAAGGAAAAGGGGCTCTTTCGTCTCGAGGGGAAAGACTACGTGGTTAAAGAAGCGGACATCGTGTATTTTCGGTTCAATGTCTGATCGTTGAAGCAGTGAGGTCGGGTTCAGTGATTAAGGTCCTCCTAGTCGAAGCCAGTGAAATCGACGCCCGTCGGGCGCGTGACATGCTCGCTGAGGCGGGCGAAGGGGACATTCAGGTTACTCATGTCGGGAATCTGAGCGCGGCCTTGCGCCTGCTGAGCCGTGAGTCGTTCGATGTCATTTTACTCTACGGAGAGTTGATCGATACGCATGGCTTGAATGTTCTGGACTTGCTACAGGCCGCCCTGGCTCGGATGCCGATTGTGATGTTGACGGATCACAAAGATGCCAGGAAAGAGCGGCAGGCAATTCAGCGAGGTATTCAGGACGTCATCGTCAAGCAGCAGTGGACGGCGGAACAACTGGTGCGGGCGGTCCGACACTCGGTCGATCGCAAACAAGCCGAACAGCACCTGTCGTATCTGGCGCAGTACGATCCGTTGACCGCGCTGGCCAATCGAGCCTTGTTTCACGATCGGCTGATCCATGCGCTGGCGCTGGCCAAGCGGAAGAAACAAGAAGTCGGCCTGGTTTTGCTGGCGCTTGACCAGTTTCCATCTCTGGCTGAAACGCTCGGCCCCGATGGGTGCGACCTGCTGCTCCAAGCGGCGGCGGAGCGCCTCAAGAGATGTATGAGAGAGGTCGATACCGTAGCGCGACTCGAAGGCGATGAGTTTACCTGCCTGTTGGAGGGGATCAATTCCCGGTCCGATATGGACATCGTTGCAAAGCGAGTGCTGGATTCTATGGCTCAGCCGTTTCAGGTGAAGGAAGAACCAGTTATGGTCACGGTGAGTATCGGGGTGGCTGTCTATCCGATCGATGGCCGTCAGGCTGATGAATTGATGCAGCGAACTCAGGGCGCATTGAATGCCGTTCAGGAAGCCGGTGGAGGGAACTATCAGTTTCCGGCATCCGGATAGATACCACTTGACCTGCCCGTAGTTTCGCACCACACGAACGACGTGCATCCATGAGATTGATCTCTCCCCGGCCTGTACCGAGGTGCGCCGCTATAAATTGACTGTTTTGCTATCCCTGTGTTACCTTTCCACGGTCGTTGCGCCGGAGAGGCGTCTTACACCTCGCTCCCGACCGGTTCGGGGGCCTTTGTCCAGGAGGATTCTTTCATGGAGCTCTACGAGTCTCTGTTCATTATCCGTCCGTCCGTCTCCGACGAGGAGACCAAAACCCTTATCGAGAAGATGAAAGGCGTTGCCGATAAAACCGGTGCGCAGTTCATTAAGGCTGAAAATTTAGGCAAAAAGAAACTTGCCTATGAAGTGCGTCGGGAACGGAAGGGCACGTATGCCTATTTCTACTTCAAGGCGCCGAATAACACGGTCGGTGAACTCGAGCGGGCCTATCGATTGGAAGACAACATTATCAAGTTTCTGACGGTTCATCATGAGAAGCCATTGGTGGAGCGCCGTCCATTAGAAGTCTCGGCACAGGAGTCCGACGGTGGCCGGATTTAATAAAGTCATTCTCATGGGGAATCTCACGCGGAATCCCGAGCTGCGGTACACACCGAGCGGGACGCCGGTAGCGAGTTTTGGCCTTGCCGTGAGCCGACGGTTCAAACAGGGCGAGGATCTGAAGGAAGAAGTTTGTTTCGTCGATATCGTGGTGTTCGGCAAGCAAGCGGAACATTGCGGGCAGTATCTCAGTAAGGGCAACGGCGCAATCGTTGAGGGACGGCTACAGCAGCGACGATGGGAAACCGAAGACGGTCAAAAGCGCAGCAAGCACGAAGTCGTCGCGCAGGCTGTGACGTTTATGCCCAAACGTCAAGAGGGTGGGACTGCCGGTGCGGAGCCTCCGGCTCACGATGAGCCCGGCTATGACATGGATGAACAAGGTTGAGCGCGTAGGAATGAGGAGGCAGTGATGGAACGGAGTAACGACAGTGAGCGTGGCGGGGGCGGAGGCAGATTGTTTCAACGGAGGCGGCCGTGCCGCTTTTGCCTGGAGAAGGCTCCGATCGATTTCAAGGACGCTGGGTTGTTGAGAAATTTCCTGACTGAGCGGGGGCGGATCGTCCCGCGGCGTATTTCTGGAAACTGCATGCGCCATCAACGTGAGTTGACCGTCGCCGTCAAGCGGGCTCGCCATATTGCCATCATCAGTTTCGCAGAGGAGCGATAACAAGCGTGACCGGTGATTGCAGCGTATTGGAGCGGGGCGGCGTCGAGTCGCTGGGGATCGGGATGGATCTACTCACACCCAAGATTGCAGATATCACGGCGGACGGCGTTTCGCTCTCAGGAGATCTGACGGCTGAAGAGCTGGGACTCACCGATACAGACGTGTCTATTCGTGGAACATTGTCGGTGGGGCTGGATCTTCGATCGGTCGAACGCACGATCTGCCTGACGGGAGTGGTGGAAGGAACGGCAGTTCATCAATGTGTACGCTGTCTGAAGGATTTTGAGAGTCCCATCGCCTTCTCTGTACGCGCTGCCTATGAACGGGAAACCAAGGCTGCGGCACCCGTAGCAAAGCAAGATGCTGGATGGAAGAAGAAAACAGCGCCGGCAGTTGAACCCAAGCTGGAAGAGCCGGACGATGATTTGTACTATTACACGGGTGATCAGCTCGATCTGGCGCCGATGCTTCGTGAGCAGTTGATTCTCGCTTCTCCCATGCATCCGCTGTGTGTCGAGGAATGTCTTGGGCTCTGCGCCCAATGCGGGAAAAATTTAAATGAGGGGCCGTGTCACTGCGCCGCGGAACCGACGGGAAGCCCGTTTCAAGTTCTGCGCGGCATGAAAGAAAAGTTGCAAGAGCCTGCTGGTCAGTGAAAGGCCCGGCAGTGGCTCGAAGAAGGAGTTGCCATGCCCAATCCGAAACATAAACACTCACGAGCGAGACGAGATAAGCGCCGGACGCAAAAGCTGCGTATGACGCCTCCGGGGATGTCTGTCTGTCCCCAGTGCCATGAGTTGAAACTGCCGCACTATACGTGTTTGAACTGCGGGACATACAAGGGCAAGGCTGTCATTCAAGTCGAAGAAGCGTAACGGAAGGTGCACTGTGCTCTGTGACATCGGCCTGACTCCGGCGGGTGGCGCGACTGTCGTAGGCCGCTTCTATTCGGCAGCACACTGGCGCACATCTGCTGGTCCCCAATTTGTCACGGGACGTAGACGGGAGAGCCGTGCGCCAGGTTCTGCTTCCTCTTTGTCGGGCGAATCCTCCCATGAGCCTCAACGCTCTGCCGTGTCCGTCGAATCAGAAACACTGCACATGGACAGCCGGTCGATCCGACACCAGCCGTGACCACCTCATCCCGCATGAAGATCGCACTTGACGCGGTGGGAGGCGACCATGGCCCGGCTCCCTGCATCGAAGGCGCTTTCCAGGCCATCAGTGAGTCGGATGTCGAGGTCATTCTCGTCGGCGACGAGACGACGCTGAAACAAGAATGCGGCCGTCTCGGCTATAACGATGCCCGCGTGTCCATTCGTCATGCGTCCCAAGTTGTTACCATGGAGGAATCTCCTGCGGCCATGGTCCGAAAGAAGCGGGACTCGTCGATTTGGGTTGCAACCGGAATGGTGAAGAACGGTGAAGCCGATGCCGTCGTGAGTCCAGGCAACACGGGAGCCAGCATGGTCGCCTCATTTTTTGTATTGGGGCTGACGAAAGGCGTGGAACGGCCGGCGATTGCCACCAGTTTGCCGACGGTGACCGGTGAAGCGATCATTCTTGATGTGGGGGCGAATGTCGATTGTGGCGCGAAGGATCTTCATCAATTTGCAGTGATGGGGAATGAGTACGGGAAGTACTTATTCGGCAAGCCCAATCCCCGTGTCGGCCTGCTGAGTATTGGCGAAGAGGACAGTAAAGGCAATGAGGTCACCAAGGAAGCCTTTAAGCTGTTAAAGGCGAGTTCGTTGAATTTCGTCGGCAATGTCGAGGGGCGTGAGGTATACAGCGGAAATGCGGATGTGGTGGTGTGCGACGGGTTCATTGGAAACGTTGCGTTGAAGATATCCGAAGGCGTTGCCGAGACGATCAGCAAATTGTTGCTCAAGGAGATTTCAGGCTCCCTGCTCGGACGGCTGGCCTATCCCCTGATTGCCGCTCCCCTGAAGAAACTCAAGCGGCGGATCGATTATGCCGAGTTCGGCGGTGCACCGTTGCTTGGAGTCAACGGCATTACAATCATTTGCCATGGCCGGTCGTCAGCAAAAGCCATCAAGAACGCCATTCGCCGGGCTAAAGGCATGGCTGAAGGACGGGTACAAGAACTTATTCAGCGAAATATCGAAGGCAGCCTTGCTGGTCCTTCGGTGGAGCAGGAAACATGAAGTCGCGTATTACTGGCACAGGCTCGTACGCGCCTGCCAAAGTGCTGACGAATGCGGATCTCGAACGCATGGTGGCGACTTCGGACGAGTGGATTCGTGAACGGACGGGCATCCGAGAGCGGCATATCGCAGCGGCCGGAGAGGCATGCTCGGATCTGGCCGTCCAAGCTGGAAGGCGCGCACTGGCGGCGGCAGGTCTTCCCGCCACTGAGCTCGATATGGTCTTGGTCGCCACCTGTACGGGAGACTATCCGCTTCCATCGACGGCCTGTTTGGTGCAGCATCAACTCGGCGCGACCAAGGCAGCGGCCTGTGACATTGCGGCCGCATGTTGCGGCTTTGTCTATGCGCTGTCGGTGGCTGATGCGTATGTGAAGGCCGGGATGCGTCATGTCCTGGTGATCGGGTCGGAAGTCATGTCCGCTATTACAGATTGGACGGACCGAAATACCTGTGTCCTATTTGGAGACGGGGCTGGGGCGGCGGTTGTCAGTGCGGGTGATGGAGAGCGGGGCATTTTGTCTACACACCTTCGCTCCGATGGAAATTTGAACGAACTGATCGCCGTACCGGGGGGCGGTTCTCGGATGCCGCCGTCTGAGAAAACCATTGCGGAACGGATGCAGTGTATCAAGATGAAGGGGCATGAAACCTTCAAGGTCGCGGTGCGGAACCTGGAAGAGATCGCCAGGGAAACCTTGGCTGCGAATCATCTTCGTGTGGAAGACCTTGATTTATATGTGCCCCACCAGGCCAATCTCAGGATTCTCACCGCGGTCATGGAGCGCCTCGGTCTTCCAGCAGAAAAAGTGATGCTCAATCTCGACCGGTATGGCAATACGTCGGCCGCGTCGATTCCCATTGCGTTGGATGAAGCGGTGCGCGCGGGGCGTATCAGGGACGGATCGCTGGTCATGCTTGGCGCGTTTGGGGCCGGGCTGACGTGGGCCTCTGCCATGATCCGGTGGTAATCGTGCTGCCGTCGGCATGCTCAAAACTTTTTCCCGTTGACATTCCAGGGCAATTCTAAGATATCTAACAGCCTATGGCATCCGGCATCGGTCTGGTATTCCCAGGCCAAGGTTCGCAATCTGTGGGGATGGGCAAATCGCTGTGCGAGGCTCATCCGGCAATTAAGCAAGTCTACGAGGAAGCCTCGGCGGTGCTAGGGTACGACAGTGCTGCGCTCTGTTTTGAGGGCCCGGCAGAGAGGCTCAATTTAACGGAGTATACGCAGCCGGCTCTGTTGGTGAGCAGTATCGCTGCGTTGAAAACATTGGAATCAGCCGGGATACAACCAATTGCAGTGGCAGGTCACAGTTTGGGTGAGTATTCGGCGCTCGTGGCGGTAGGTGGTGTGTCGTTTCGAGATGCAGTCGGATTAGTCCAAAAGCGCGGCCGCTATATGTCAGAAGCCGTGGCCCCGGGTACAGGTCTTGTTGCCGCGTTGTTGGGGTTGACGCCGGATGTCGTCAAAGATGTTTGTCGAGAGGCATCAGTGGTTGGAGTTGTGGCTGCCGCCAATTTTAATTCGCCGGGCCAGGTCGTGATTGCCGGTGAAAAGGCGGCGGTGGAACGGGCTATCGAGTTGGCCAAGGAAAAAGGCTGCAAGAAGGCGATTCCTTTGCCGGTGAGTGTGCCGGTACATACGCCATTGATGCAACGCGCGGCCGATCGATTGGCCACGGACCTGGCGGCAATCCGCTGGTCGGATCTTCGGGCGCCCCTCATCAATAATGCTGAGGCGCGGGCGATCAGCCGAGCGAACGAAATCCACGCGTCGCTGGTCAAGCAATTGCCGTCTTCGGTGCTATGGGAAGACACGGTCAGGACCATGGGCACGATGGGGGTGACGACGTTCGTGGAGGTAGGGCCGGGGGCGGTGCTGACCGGCTTAATCAAGCGTATTCTTCCCGAGGCGCGTCTGATGAATGTGAACGATCCTAAGTCGTTGGAAGCCACCTTGAACAACGTGAATAGGTGAAAGTCGGCAAGTGAGTAGCGTGCATCGATACGTGCACGTCTAATTTTCAAGCTTCGATCAGGAGTTGGTTATGTCTTTGCAGGGAAGGGTTGCAATTGTTACTGGTGCCGCGCAGGGAATCGGTCGGGCCATTGCTGAAACTCTTGCGCAAGCAGGAGCAGATATTGTGGTTGGTGATATTGATCCGGGCCGTTCCCTCGAAACCGTGAACGCAGTTGAGAAGCTGGGGCGGAGGGCGTTGAATGTCAAAGTGAACGTCGCGGAGGCCGATGACACCAAAGCGATGGTTGAACAGGTGCTCAAGGCATGGGGGAAAGTCGATATCCTGGTCAACAATGCCGGTATTACCCGTGATGGCCTTTTGCTGCGCATGAAAGAAGAGGATTGGAACCTGGTGCTTCAGGTCAATCTCAATGGCACCTTCAATTGCACGAAGGCGGTCTTGCAGGCGATGACTAAGCAGCGGTATGGTCGTATCGTGAATATTGCATCGATCGTGGGAGTAATGGGCAACGCGGGGCAGGCCAATTACGCAGCGTCGAAAGCGGCCGTCATCGGCTTTACCAAAACGGTTGGACGGGAATATGCCAGCCGCAATGTTACGGTCAATGCCGTGGCTCCGGGCTTTATCGATACTGCGATGACCCATGGGTTGCCGGCGGATGTGAAAGAGACGCTGCAGAAGCAGATTCCGTTGGGCCGGCTTGGTACACCGGGGGACATTGCGGCGGCTGTGCGGTTTCTCGTGTCCGAAGACGCGGCCTATATTACCGGCCATGTGTTACATGTAAACGGTGGAATGTTGATGGCGTGAGGCATCGGAGCTGATTTCAATGTATGGCCGTGACAGATCCCCATGTGACGGCGACGAGTGAGTCCTATCGGGGAAGGAGGTAGGGAGAGCAATGGCAACCGTTGAGGAACGTGTAAAAAAGATTATTGCCGAGCAGCTTGGTGTGGAGGAGGATGAAGTGACCCCTGAGGCGTCCTTCGTTGAAGACCTCGGCGCCGATTCGCTCGACACGGTCGAGCTGGTGATGGCGCTTGAAGAGGAGTTCTCGATCGAGATTCCGGATGAGGATGCGGAGAAGATTCTCACGGTTGGAAAGGCCCTGGATTACATCAAGGAAAAATCATAAGGCCCGTCTCTGTGATGCCTGATCGACCTACACGCCGAGTTGTTGTGACCGGCCTCGGATTAGTGACTCCCCTCGGTACGGGTGTCGAAAAAACATGGAACGCTCTCTGTGCTGGAGAGTCGGGGATCCGCCGGATCAGTCGCTTTGATCCGACCGGGTATGATGCGCAGATTGCCGGGGAAGTCACCGATTTTGATCCGGCCCGGTTCATTGAGAAAAAAGAAATCAAGAAGATGGACACCTTCATCCACTACGCCGTGGGCGCCGCCCAATTGGCCGTGGAGGATGCAGGACTGAAAGTCGCTCCGGAAGAAGCGACCAAGGTAGGTGTCTATATCGGTTCGGGGATCGGCGGTCTCGGATCGATCGAACACTATCACGATGTCCTTAAGGAAAAGGGGCCGGGACGAGTGTCCCCATTCTTTATTCCGATGACGATCATCAATCTGGCTTCCGGCCAGGTGGCGATTCGAATCGGAGCCAAAGGACCGAACGCGTGTGCTGTGACGGCTTGCGCGACAGGCAACCATTGTATCGGAGATGCGTACCGGCTTATTCAGCGAGGCGATGCGGATGTCATGGTTGCGGGTGGCGCCGAAGCCGCCGTGACACCACTCGGAGTCGCAGGATTTGCGTCAGCGAAGGCGCTATCGTTTAGAAACGACGAGCCGACGAGGGCCAGCCGTCCGTTCGATAAGGACCGGGATGGGTTTGTGCTGGGCGAAGGGGCCGGCGTGGTCGTGATCGAGGAACTGGAACATGCGCGCAGGCGCGGCGCGCGGATTTACGGCGAAGTGGCCGGATACGGCATGAACAGTGATGCCTATCACATTACCGCGCCGCCCGAAGGAGGAGAGGGCGCAGTCCGCTGCATGGAGTTGGCCCTCAAGGATGCCGGCATCGGCAAAGAGCAGATCGGCTATATCAACGCACACGGGACGTCCACGATGGCGGACGCGATCGAGACGCATGCCATCAAGACAGTGTTCGGCGAGCGTGCGTATGGGATTCCTGTCAGCTCGACGAAGTCCATGACCGGACATTTGCTGGGTGCGGCGGGTGGAATTGAAGCGGTGTTCAGTATTCTGGCGTTGTTTCACGGGATCCTCCCGCCCACGATCAACCTTGAGAATCCTGACCCGGCGTGTGATTTGGATTATGTGCCCAACAAGGCCAGACCGGCGGCGATCAAGGCAGCCTTGTCCAATTCCTTTGGATTCGGTGGCGTGAATGCCTGTTTGATCTTTAAACGCGTGGATGGTTAGTCTATTCCGACCATGATGCCGGCGTCTTCAGCCGACTCTTCTTCCGCTCCGTTTAAGTATCGATTCAACGACTCGACTCTTCTGGACGAAGCGCTGACGCACAAGTCCTACGTGAACGAGCGTAAGGGGTCGAGCCAAAACCATAATGAGCGGCTCGAGTTTCTGGGGGATGCGGTCCTGTCGCTCATCGTGAGCGACTATCTGGCGACGCGGTATCCCCGACTCAGTGAAGGCGCTCTGTCGAAACTCAAAGCCAAGCTTGTCAGTGAACCGTCACTCGCTGCAGCCGCCAGGCGGCTTGATCTTGGTGTCCGGCTGCGGCTCGGTCGGGGTGAAGAGCTGTCAAAGGGGAGAGAGAAAACATCACTGCTGGCCGATGGGCTGGAGGCGGTGATTGCCGCAGTCTATCTCGACGGAGGGCTTGAAGCCGGCCGGATCTTTACGCTTGATGCGTTGTCGGAGGAGTTGGGGCACATCGAATCCTTACAGACGAAGCCGGGAGATGATGACTATAAGACGCGGTTTCAGGAGTGGTGTCAGAGACAATATGAGTTGTTGCCGAGGTATGTCACTGTGCGCGAAACCGGGCCGGATCATCAGAAGCTGTTCCGCGTCGAAGTATTGGTGGGAGAGCAGGTTGTGGGTTGTGGACAGGGACACAGTAAGAAAGAGGCGGAGCAGGCAGCGGCGAAACTGGCCCTGGAGCAGTCGGACCGCTAAGGCGACTGGCTTGTGCGACGGTCTGCAACGGATTTCAGATTTGTGAGAAAGGGGAGGCTGACAATGTGGAAGCGAATTGGGCCGATGATGCCGGTAGCAGTACTGATCGGGAGTGCGATCCTCTTTTTGAGCGCCGGGTTGGCTATGGCGGCGGATAAATCAACGGCGCCGAAAGCGGAAACCTCCAAAGGACCTCGGGCAATCATCAAGACGAAATTCGGCGATATCGAAGTGAAGTTCCTTCCCGATGTGGCGCCCAAACATGTCGCGAATTTTATCAAGCTGGCAAAGGATGGCTTCTATAACGGAACAATTTTTCATCGTGTGATTCCCGGTTTCATGATCCAGGGTGGTGACCCGAATACCAAGGACTCGCTCAAGAAAGATACCTATGGACAGGGTGGTCCAGGATACTCCATCAAAGCAGAGTTCAGCGATATGCCGCATAAAAGAGGGACTGTCTCGATGGCACGGGCCAACGACCCGGACACAGCCGGCTCGCAGTTTTTTATTGTGGTTGAGGATTCCCGGTTTCTCGATAACAAGTATTCCGTATTCGGTGAAGTCGTCAGGGGCATTGGCGTGACAGATAAGATCGTCAACTTGCCGCGTGATGAACGAGACAATCCCAAAGAGCGTGTTGAGATGACCGTGACAATTTCTGAATAGTATCGACGGGCTTCTATGGGTAGAACACACAAGTCATTGTATTGTTTTTAGTATATCGATGGATTGCCGATCCATCGCCTTTTGAAACAGGCTCTGTTCTTGAACGATCTCCCTACTTTTGAGGGGGGCCTTTCGTAGGATTTTCTAGCTCTCCCGTAACCGGTATCCTTGGCCCATCATTCTGAGCCAAGGAGGCCGTTACTTGAGTCTTCCTTCCACACGACGCATGTACCGGAGAATATCAGCGGAGTATCCAGGCTGTTATCTGGCGTTTCACTCCGTTCGTCACGCCGTGGTGCGTG
Organism: Nitrospira sp. SG-bin2; assembly: GCA_002083405.1. Lineage (GTDB taxonomy): Bacteria > Nitrospirota > Nitrospiria > Nitrospirales > Nitrospiraceae > Nitrospira_D. The sequence continues at coordinate 51,332 of LVWT01000026.1, forward strand.
ATATTTCTTTGAACGGATTTCGAGTTGAAGGGCAATCCACTCTTCCATGCGATACCATCGTGAAGATTCAGCTCTGCCTCCCGAATGGAGAGGGCACGGTCGATATCGATAAGGCCGTGGTGCGATGGAGGACCGAACGGGAATTCGGTGTCCAGATTGTCTCAATCTCGAACGAAGCGGACCTCCGTCTAGCCAGGCACGTGGAGCATCGGCTGCAACAGACTGCGTTCGATCTTGCCTGTTGAACGGATACGCTAATGGTGATGTTTGCAACCGGGACCGTGGGTGTGCGGTTCCGGCTCCGGCGGCGGCATGAAGGATTGGCCGGGTAGGATGATGTGCCCCGGTTCCTGTCTTTTCACGAGATGTTCGGCAATGTGCGGATGGTAGGTCTTCACGTAGCCGACGAGCCCGCCGAGAAACCGACGGGACTGAAAGTCCTTCCCTGAAAACTCCGAGACGAATGTGATTACGCGGTCGAGCACCTCGGGTGCGCTCGACGTGTCGGTGATTTGCTCCGGGTTTTGTTTCTTGAAGGTCTCGTATTCTTTCTTGAGATGCTCCGCAAAGACCGACATGGGCGCCGATGGCACATGCAACGGGCTGAGGGTGCGGCGAAGAGCTTGAATGGAGGCGACGACTTCGGCATCCTGTCCGTCTCGTCGTCCCTCGAAATAGCCGAACGTCACGATCTCGATCAGGTTGAATAGGGCGACGGCCTTTTCACCGCCGAGTTCGCTCAGCTCTCGGTAGAAATCCCTCCGGATCGGCATGAATTGCTCGCCGAGCCGCTTTTGCTGATAGTCGCTGCCGCTGTCTAAATACGTGCAGTCGCTGGGGCAGGAGATTCGGACCAGCCGATGTTCTCCGCAGCAGGAGCTGCAAATCAAACCACCCAGTGCCGGGCAGGGGCGTTTTCCTTTTCGCTGTGTGCAATAGGGGCAGGCGCTCATTTCTTTGCCGCTCCTTCCGTCGCTGCTTTCGGCGGAGGTGGAATAAACCCGTAATCCGCCAACGTTCGTTTTTCCACCTTAGGTTTGCCGTCGGAGGGAGTTTCCAATCCATTCATCTCGGCCGCATGGGCATAGTAATAGGGGACGAGGATCAGATTGTTTGCGCGATCGATGCTGATATCGGCCGGGGCGAGCAGATACTCGGCGATCACGTGGAAGCGATGATCTCTGGTCATCCGCCAGATTTTTCCTTTTGTGAAGTCCGATAGGTACATATTGCCCCAGCGATCGAAATCGACTCCGCTTAAGTTTTGGAATCGTCCTGTGAAGAATCCATTCGACTCCAATTCGGTGAATTCCCCTTCCGGTGAAATATCCAGAATCTTGCCTTTGTCCCAACTTACGGCGATGAGATGGCCTGTGTTAGGGTGGACGGCGATTCCAGACGGTCCAGCCAGCCGGTCATCGTGGATCAGAAGATCCACGCGATGATCAGCTGCGGGATCGATACGGTAAATGGAGTTCGCGACTTGGTCAGATGCGTATAGTAGGCCGGTCGGTCCGGCTGTCACATCTCGTAAGGACACACTCTTTTGAGAAGATGCCGCGGGAAACGAGACGGCCACGAGCAGTTTGCCGGTCGTCTTATCGAATCCTTTAAGTTGGTCGAGGTCTGCGACGTAGAGGGTTTGTCCCATGAGGGCCAATCCCTTTGGCGCATGCAGCAGGATATTTCCAACACCGCCTTGGATGAACTTGAGGCTCGTGACTTTCCCTGTGGAGTCCAATTTTGTGATGAATCCGTTGTTGTCTCGGTCCTCCGGTTCACCATTGATATTCGAAATGAAATAATCGCTGCCAAGTTGGTCGCCGACAAAGCTATTAGGTGATTCCAAGCCGGTGATCTGGGCGGCGCCGCCGGGTGAAGCGAAACCAAACAGCAGTATGGAGAAGAGCAAGAGGCGGCCGCACAACGAAACGAACGGCATCGACGACAATGGTAAGGACATCAATATAGGCGGCTTTGCATGATAGTCTGCCATCGTAGCCAACGGATCGAGATGCTGTCAAGGAACGGGTATGGGAAGTGCGGCAAGGGGTACGGAGTGAGGGGTTAGGGGTGAGCAGAAACGCTTGTGTCCCCGTACCGATCCACAGCGTTGACTTGGGTAAAATTGCCCTGCTAAGGTGCCGTAATTTTCAGCCAGGATTGGGTTTAGACTCAGGCTGAGCGTATGTCTCGGCCGGTGGTGTTTTCAGTCTCAACCTTGACCTCAATCTAAACTAAAGATCGGGAGGAAATTGTGGCGGCGAAATTGATCGATGGAAAAGCGTTGGCGCAGCAAGTCAGGGATCGTTTGGCCATTGACTCAGCGGCAGTTTTAGCCAAGACAGGGGTCAAGCCTGGTTTGGCGACGATCCTGGTCGGGGATGATCCTGCGTCGCATGTGTATGTGAAGAACAAACAAAAGGCCTGTGAGTTGGCCGGTATCTATGTGGATGATCACAAGCTGCCGGCTTCGACCACGCAGGCGGAGCTATTGGCATTGATTGAAAAGAAGAATGCCGATTCGAAGATTCACGGCATTCTTGTCCAGCTTCCATTGCCGAAGCAGATTGACAGTCGAGTGGTGCTCGAGGCCGTGTCTCCGAACAAGGATGCCGACGGGTTTCATCCCTATAACTTCGGCCGGTTGGTCGAAGGGCATCCTGTATTCGAGGCCTGCACTCCAAAGGGTGTCATGAAGATGATCGAATCGACGGGCGTGGCGATCGAAGGCAAGCGCGCTGTCGTGTTGGGGCGCAGTAATATTGTGGGCAAGCCGTTGGCCCTCATGCTTTTGCAGCGCAACGCAACCGTCACGATTTGCCATTCGAAGACGAAAGATCTTCCGGCGGTCTGCCGCGAAGCCGAGTTGCTGCTGGTGGCGATCGGGAAGGCCAGATTTGTGACGGCCGACATGGTGCGGGAGGGCGCGGTCGTGATCGACGTGGGAACGAACAAGTTGCCGGACGGCAAACTGTGCGGAGATGTCGATTTTGAGCCGGTCAGCCAGAAGGCCGGATGGATCAGTCCAGTGCCGGGCGGAGTTGGTCCCATGACTATTGCCATGTTGCTGGACAACACGGTGGAGTCCGCGATGAGGAATGCCGGAATGAAACGAGGCTAAAGGAAAACAGCATGAGTCGGGAGCCGAGGAGACTGAAGGACGTACTGGATCAGGGGCAGTTTGCGGTGACGATTGAGTACAATCCGCCGAAAGGCACGAACATCGCCGGGATTTTGGACAATGCCAAGGATTTGATCGGGCTCGTCCATGGTGTGAATGTGACCGACAACACGGCGGCGGTGGTGCGCGCCGGTTCCTTGCCTGTCTGCCGGCTGCTCTACGAGTTGGGGCATGATCCGGTCATGCAGTTGACCTGCCGCGACCGGAACCGTATCGCCATGCAGTCCGATTTGATGGGCGCCCATATGCTGGGAATTCGCAATGTGCTCTGTTTGACGGGCGATTATCCGACGGTCGGCGACCATAAAGAAGCCAAGCCGGTCTATGATCTCGATTCCGTGCAAGTCATGAAGCTGGTGCAGGGGTTGAACGAAGGCCGGGACATGGCAGGCCATAAGCTGGATGGGCCGACGGCTTTTACAATCGCCGCGGCGGCAACGCCGGAGGCCGACCTGGTGGGGCCGGTGCTGGCGAAATTCGAAGTGAAGGTGAAAGCGGGCGCGCAGTTTTTTCAGACGCAGGCGGTCTATCAGCCCGATATCTTCGCAAGCTTCATGAAAGCTGTGCGTCCGTTCAAGGTGAAGGTGTTGGCCGGGATTCTGTTGCTGCGCAACGCCAAAATGGCGGAGTTCATGAATGCCAATATCCCCGGTATGTCGGTGCCGCAGGAGATGATTGATGAACTGCGCGCCGCCGGTGACAAGTCGGAAGATGCCGGGGTGGAAATCGCCGTGCGCGCGATCAAGGCCGTGCGTTCCCATTGCGACGGGGTGCATATCATGGCTATTAAAGGGATTCATCGGCTTCGGGAAATTATCACGAAGGCGGAACTCGGATGATGACCGTTCCGGATCTCTACCGCTATAAGCGCGAGCAGAAGAAGGTGATCGTCGTGACCGCCTATGATGCGTTGTTCACGCGCATCGTGGAGCAGGCCGGTCTCGATGTGATTCTGGTCGGCGATTCATTGGGTATCGTGGTTCAGGGTAAGGCGAACACCTTGTCAGTCACGATGGACGACATGCTGTATCACACCAGGCTAGTGGCCGGAGCGGCGCAGAAATCGCTGATCATCGGCGACATGCCGTTCATGTCCTATCAGGCCGGCAAAGAAGAAGCGGTGCGCAACGCAGGCCGGTTTCTGCAGGCTGGCGCCCATGCGGTCAAACTTGAAGGCGGCGCGGTCATGGTCGATCGTATCCAGGCCATGACGCAGGTCGGCATTCCTGTGATCGGCCATCTTGGGATGACCCCGCAATCAGTCAATCAATATGGCGGGTATAAGGTGCAGGGCAAAGAAAGTGATCGCGCCCAGGTTCTTTTGGACGACTCCAAAGCGATCGAAGAGGCCGGCGCCGTCGCGGTGGTGCTCGAAGCAATTCCTGCGAAGCTGGCCCAGGCGATCACGGCACAGTTGTCGATTCCTACCATCGGCATCGGTGCAGGTCTGCATTGTGACGGGCAAGTATTGGTGCTCTACGATCTGCTCGGGATGTTCGACGAATTCGTGCCCAAGTTCGTCAAGCCTTACGCGCATCTGAAAGCCGATGCGCTCCAGGCGCTCCGGCGTTACAAGGAAGAAGTCGAGCAGGGGAAATTTCCGTCTGATGCCGAGAGCTATCACTGAACGAGCTCCGGAAAGTCCCGGTCAGCTTCGGCAATCAGCATAGTCGACCTGAAACACCGCTCGATCTTCCAGCCGCACCGCAGTCAGCTGTCTCCCCCACACGCAGCCGCTATCGATGGCGAGATGGTTGGGTTCCAGCCGAAGGCCGAGTGCTGCCCAATGACCGGTAATGATCATGGCATCGGCGCTGCGGCGGTCTGGAACATGAAACCAGGGCATGTACCCTGCCGGGGCGTTTTCGGGCGGTCCGGAGAAGCTCGATAGTTCACCGGACGGGGTGCAGGTCCTGATCCTGGTCAACACGCGCGCGATGCTTGCCAAGCGTGGCATCCCATTCAATGAGGAGTTCCACGGCGTTGTCGGTCCGTGAAACAGTTGCTGGAGAAAGGTTCGATAGTCCGGCCCGGACAATATTGTTTCGACGTCCCGTGCGTACTGTGTGGCTTCATCAACCGTCCATTGAGGGAGGAGGCCGGCATGGATCATAAAGAACGTACCCTCACGATGATGGAGCGGGATGCGTCTCAGCCATTCGATCAGGTCAGCGCGATCATCTGCGGTGAGGATATCCTGAATCGTATCTTTGGGGCGGAGCGACACGATGCCTTCTGCGGCGGCCAGCAGGAAGAGGTCGTGATTGCCGAGGATGGGCTGGGCTGCGGCGCCGAGATGCTTGAGAAACCGCAAGGTGGCCAATGAGTCCGGGCCCCGGTTGACTAAGTCGCCGACGAGCCAGATCCGGTCGGTGTCAGACTGAAAGGAGATACGATCAAGCAGATGGCGCAGAGGGGTTAAGCACCCTTGGACATCACCGATTGCGTAGGTGGCCATAGGGGAGGAATGTTATTGGTTGATCGCTATCTATCAACCGGTTATGTCTATAGAGAGACCAACGCATGGCGACTACTGATTCTTCAAGGGTATCGAGCTTCGATGACGCTGCGTAAGCCGCCGCGGGCGGCAAAGGTGCCGGTGACTTTGGCCCAGACCGGTCGGCAAGCTGTGACCACGTCCTGCAAAATACGGTTGACGGCATTTTCGTAAAAGATGCCAAGATTGCGGTAGGCGTGGATGTACATCTTGAGAGCCTTCAATTCGAGGCATTCCTTGTCAGGCATATAGTGCAGTGTAATTGTGCCGAAGTCCGGCAGGTTGGTTTTCGGGCAGATCGCCGTGTATTCGGGAATCTCGATGGTGATCTCGTAGCCTTTGAACTGATTGGGAAATGTTTCAATGCCGGGCAGGGGCGAAGTTATGCCACTCTTCGCATGTCGCTCGTTGTAGCCCAGGGTTGTCGTCTTTCGCTTATTCTTCATTTCACTTCTCCACTCTGGGTCGGCGGGGACGCCTCCTGACTGCGCGCATGCACCGAGCACCGCCCCTGATCTAAAAGTCCAATCAATCTTGTGTGCCGCGGTGCGCGAGCACGGGAGGTGTCCCCACCGGCCCAATCACACTTGTTTCATCCACTCGGTCTGGCCGATTTTTTCTAGTTCGATGTACAGAGTGATCCAGGGGCATTTCATCTCCGGGTAGACTTCGCAGAACCCGCCTTTCCGAACGCCGCCGCAAGGACCGTGCGCCATAAACTTCGGGCATTCGGCCTTGAGCGAGTCGTCAGGGATCGGTGGCCGCTTATGCACGCCGCCGACATGAGTGCCTGTGTCATCTTCACCCGGTATGAGTACACGAAGAGGCATAGAGGGACAGTGTAAACGGATTGAGATGGATCGGCAATTACTCTCCCGAAATTTATCGCACAGAGTTTCAGGCGGCTTCTCGATCGATCCCCTCATCAAGAATCGGCTTGGGGCGAATGGCCTATTCGTCTGACCCGCCCTAGGCCTTCTTTCGGATATCCTGGGCCTTCTGAAAAGTTGTGTTGAATTTCAGGACGTTATAGTATCAACATGTCTATTAGGTCTGTAGTGGTCCAATCTGGGGGAAGATATATAAGATTGACAGTCTTTTTTCAGCTTTGCTAGGATGGACAAGATGCAAGTGGCGGATTGATTCGGTCCACATCATCCATCCTCATCGTTTCCTGGTTTTCTTCGTTTCATGCGGTTGCGTTGAAATTGGATAATGACTGCCCCTGAAGTGACATAGGAGGTGCCTGATGAGTCTCGATTATGTGAAGTTTTCAAACGGTTTCGAGAAGTTCATGCCGAAAGAATACCGGGACATGGTTGAACATGGCCCATTTGGCAAGAAGGTCTCCGTCTCGCAGATGGGAAGCTTTAAGGAAGTGTTGGAAGAGCACCCCATGTGCGCCGGCTGCGCCATGACGCTTTTCATTCGCCTCGCTATTATTGCGTTCCCCAATCCAGAAGATACGATCACGGTCGGGACGGCCGGTTGCGGACGTCTGGCAATTTCTCAAGCGGCGATTCCCTTCGTCTACGGTAACTACGGCGACCAAAACGGTGTGGCGAGCGGGTTGTCCCGCGGTCTTCGTCTCCGGTTCGGCGACAAGCCGAAGGATGTGGTCGTGATGGCGGGGGATGGAGGTACGGCGGACATCGGTTTCCAGCAGGTGCTCCATTCCTGGTTCCGCAAAGAACGGTTTACGACGATCATGCTGGATAACGAAGTCTACGGGAATACCGGCGGTCAGGAGAGCGGTATGACTAACCGGGGCGCGGTGTTGAAGATGGCGCCGCTCGGCAAGAAGTTTGAGAAGATGGACATGCTGCAAATGGCGAAGGTCGCCGGGTGCGCCTATGTGGCCACGGTGGTTCCGAATAATCCGCGCCGCGTGGAAAGTGTCATCAAGAAAGCGGTGCTGATCGCGCGTGAGGTCGGGTCGACGTACATCCAGGCCTACACTTCCTGCAATATCGAGTATGCGATTCCGACTGACAAGGTCATGGAAGATGCAAAGACGGTCGAGAACGATCGGTATCAGTTTACGGAATATGTCAGCGAGGAAGCCAAGCAGTACCTCACAGAGCGCTATGGCTATAAGGAATTTCTTGCGAAGCCGGCTGCTCCGGCCGCTGCGATTCCAGGCAAAGCCTAAGTACTCACGAGGAGGTCAATCATGGCGAAGCGATTCAACATTCGGATGGCAGGTGTCGGTGGGCAGGGCGTCGTCACCGGCTCGCACATTCTCAGCACGGCCGTCATTAATGCCGGGGGCGAGAGCACGATCGTTCCGTTCTACGGATCAGAAAAGCGAATGGCGCCGGTTGAGAGTTACGTTCGTGTATCGGATGAAGCCATCTATGAAATCGGTGAAATTACATTCCCGCACATCATCATCATTTTCCATCCCCAAGTGATCACCCATGGCAAGTCGTACACGATGCCGTTTTACTTCGGTCTGAAGGAAGACGGGATTGCGCTGATCAATAACGATGGACCGATGAAACTGCATCGGGATCAGACGGCTGAATTGGCGGAGCGCCGCGCGAAGCTGTATTATTTCCCTGCGACGAAGATATCGTTGGAAGTGGCGGGGATGGATTTGGCCACGAATATGGCATTGATGGGTTGCATCGGCGCGATCACGGGGCTGACAAATATGCTTGGCCTGGAGCAGGCCGTGAAAGACCGGTTCCTCGGCAAAGGGTTTGTCGTGTCCGGTGGAACGGCGGCTCTGGACAGTGTGGTCGAACGGAAATTCAAGAAAAAGCAGGAGCTGATCGATAAAAATGTCGCGGTCATGCGGGCCGGATGGAACTACGCCGTGGACCACGGCTGGGCCTCCCCCGATGTGAAGCGTGTAGAAGAGCCGGCCGCCGCAGCCACTGCGTAGCCGGGAGAGAAGGAGTTTCCATGTACCTTGTAGCCGATATCAGTGTCGAGATCTGCGCAGCCAAGAGTTGCAAGCTCTGCACACAGTATTGTCCCGAAGCCAACACCATTCAGTACAGCGATGAAATGGGCAAGGATCGAGGGTTCAAGTACGGCTCGGCCTATGTGGCGGTGGACCGCTGCAAGGGATGCGCGCAATGTGTGTGGGTATGCGACAACATGGCTAAGAACAATGCCATCAAGATGATCATGATCGATCAATTGCCGATGGCGGCGTTGACTGACAATATCACCTACGGTGAAAAGAGCACGACGGCCGTTTTGGCAAGTCCAGTCGTCGGATAAGTGCAGGAAAGGGGAATGGGCGTGGCAACAACACAGGACACCAGAGAGCGGATCATTGTTCCGGGGCCGGCCGGGTTTCATCCTCCGTCCGCGGCGCAGTTGGGCGTATCGCTCCCGGACCCGGGCCAGGGATTGTTTTACGGATTGCTCGAACCGAATGAAGAAAAAGTCATCGAAGAGATGGCGCGTAAGATGCTGACCAGCCCGAATGCCACCATCTTCCCGGGACCGCTATTGCTCTGGGCCTGGAATGATCACGCGGTTGAAAAGGCCAAAGCCACATTAGAAATCGCGGCGCAGATTCCGCAGGTCATGATCATCCCGATGCCGGACTACCGGCCGAAGTATCCGAAAATCGACCCAGAAGAAGTCATCAACCCCAACCATCCGAATCTGACTATCTGGGGCAACAAGATCGAGGCCTGCATTTTCATCGGGGTGCATTGCCACTATGCGAACTTAACGCTCAAGATGATCCGGGCAGGAACGAATTGCTGCACGATGGCTATTTGCGCCGAACAAGGCCACGAAGATGCCATGCTTACCATCCGAGATTCCGATACCCTCAAGATCAAGCGTGTTGCACAGATCTTCAAGAAGGTCCGTGAGGAGATGGGGATCAAGCTGCCGGAAAACGGTGAGAACGTCCGGTTTACCGGAACGCAATCGAAAGTTCATGGCGGTAAGACGCATGCGAATCCAATGGAATTTGCGCCGACACCGGGGGGAGCCGGCAGCGCGGCGATGTTCGGGCACAGCGCCGAACAGATGAAACGCGAAGGATAAGACTGGCCGTGGACAGGCCTAAGCGAGCCAAGGGGTGCAATCATGAGCGAAACTGAAGTCAAAACCAATCCACAAGGCGATCCGATTACCAGCGTGGCGGCTCCATCGAGCGCAGCCAAGAAAGATCCGCATGCCGAGGCGAAGCGGCAAAAAATCGTGACGCCGGAATACATGTTCCACGAAGCGCCGCGGACAAAAGAATTCATCACCGGTAGTGAAGCGGCAAAAGAGGCCATCCGCCGCTCGAACGTGGATTTGGCCATCGCCTATCCGATTACCCCGCAGAGCGAAACGATGCAGCTTGTCGGGGTGCTCTATGGTGAAGGCTATGTGAAAGAATATTATCGCGGTGAAGAAGAAGTGGGCGTCATGGCGGCCATCGCGGGTGGCTCCCGTTCCGGTGTCCGTTGTTACACGGCCACGGCAGGCCCCGGCACGTTGCGCGGTCTCGAAGGCATCGCCTCTTGGCCGGGACATCGGCTGCCGGTTGTCGCAATGTTCACCTGCCGCGTGGTCAACGCGCCGCTCGCCATTCAGCCGGACAACATCGAAGTCTCCTACTTGCTCAACTGCGGCATGATCGTGTTCCACGCGGAAAACCAGCAAGACATGTTCGACTTCACGATGGCCGGCTTTACCATCAGTGAAATGAACGACGTGACCTTGCCGGTCGGCGTGTGCTGCGACGGCTTCTTCGTGACCCATGCGCGAGGCTATGTGCGTATGCAGGATCGCGGCATTAAGCTTCCACCGCGTGAAGCGTGGCGTGGAGCCGTGCCTGTGTTGGATGCGGAGAATCCTCCCGCGCGCCTGTCCCGCGACGCCCCGGTTCAGAAGTCGAATTTCATGGCGTACAACATCCATGCAGTTTGGCAGCAGGAAGTCTGGGCTGCGGTCGAGCGTTCGCGCAAGTACATCGATCGGTATATGGGCGGATTGCTCACCGCGGAGAACGTTGATGATGCCGAAGTGATCATCATCGCTTCCGGGAGCGCTGCCGCGCAATCGCGTGAAGCGGTGCGCCTCTGCAAAGAAAAGGGTATGAAGGTCGGACTGATCAAGGTGCGCTCCCTCCGTCCGTTCCCGACGAAAGAACTGCGTGAACTCTGCGCGAAGGCCAAGCTCATTGTCGTGCCGGAGTTCAACTATGTCGGCTGGCTGGCGAAAGAAGTGGCGACTGCGATCTACGGGTTCTCCAAGGCAAAGATCATCGGCGGTCCGCGAGTGTACGGCGGTCAGTCCATGCCGGTGGAGTTGATTGTGGACGAAGTCGAGTCTGGAGTGAGCGGCAAGAAATCTACTAACGTGGCGATGTCGCAGATCATGGGCGGCGCCGTCAATCCTGACGAAGTCGCACACTTCATGCGCAGTATCTGATTGAGTGCTTGAAAACGAAAGAGCCCGTCAGACGGATAAGTCTGACGGGCTCTTTCGTTTTAAGTTTGTGTCGTTTCTTTCGTTTGTCTGGTTTTTCTGATGAACCAAACAGACCAAAGCAGCCAGGCCAACCAAACAACCAGTTATCCTTGAATCTCGTCCTCGACCATTTCCTCGCTCTCCGGCATGCCGTAGGCCACGTATTTCGCATAGGACAGATAGATCGATGCGCTGTCCGTCATGGCTTTTGATCCGGCAGACATCCGCACCACCTTGTCGGAACCGGGCGGTTCCACGTTCTGCAACATCGTGACGTGCTCGTTCAGCAGATTGATATAGCGTTCCACGGCCAATTCGACTTCTTTATAGGCCTTCAAGATATCATCCGTCATAGTTGTCCTCCATGATGACGTGAGCATACACTAGGGCTATGCAACGTCACAACGCCACGGTTTCCCCGTTAGTGCTCGGCGCCATTCATCAACTCATTGAGAAAGAGGGGTTTCCGCAATCACGGCTTGCACAGGTCGTGAGTGATCTCTCACGGCTCTTCACGAAGGAGCGTACTGAACTCAGTCGTTCTTATCTCGAAGACCCGACTGCGGTCATGGCGTATCTCAGCTATTTCGTGCCGGTCAATCTGTCGAAGATTCAAGCCCTGCTCGATGAAATGCCGAGAGAGCAAGCGCAAGAACGATTCTCGGTGTTGGATTTGGGCTCCGGGCCAGGCACTGGATCCTTAGCCGTGCGCGACTGGTGGCATCACCAAAAGCATGTCGGCGAGTTGAACGTCGTCGCCGTCGACAGCTCACCGGCTGCGCTTGGACAAGCGAATCAGCTGTGGATCGGATACTCTCATTTGGCCGGTCTCACGACCGCAGGTTTCCAGCGCCACGAAGGCAATCTCGAACAGGCGGGTTGGTTGGCGCAGGTCCGGCCACGCGCTCCGTTCGATCTCATTATCCTAGCCAATAGCCTGAACGAGCTCTATGTGGGAGCGAACGATCCCATCGCCGCCCGGACCAAGTTTGTCGCTGACACGCTGTCGCTGCTCGCCCCATCCGGCACGATGATGATTCTTGAACCGGCCTTGCGGGAAACTTCACGGGCGTTGCATCACGTGCGGGATCGATTGCTCCAGGAGAAACGCTGCACCGTCTTTAGCCCCTGCCTGCATGAAAACAGTTGTCCGGCCCTGGTGAACCCCTACGATTGGTGCCATGAAGAACGGGCCTGGGATCCGCCGACAGTGATTCGGCAGATTGATGATGAGGTCGGTTTTATTAAAGACGCGTTGAAGTTTTCCTATCTGTTGTTACGCAACGACGGCAGGACCATTGTTGAGCGGAGACCGGATGTGTATCGGGTCGTTAGTGAACTACGTGAGATGAAGGGGGAGAAGCGAGCCTGGTTGTGCAACGAACAGGGCCGGCAGGAAGTGGGACGTCAGGATCGGCTGACCTCTCCTCAGAATCAGGCCTTCGATGCCTGGCATCGCGGGGCCATCGTGCAGATTGAGCGGATCGTCAGAAAAGAAAAAGGCGGCAAAGTATCGGCGCTGGGGCGAATTGAGCAAGATGCGGCGGTTGAGATGGTCCGTCTAGCATGAACTGTCTGGGAATGGGCTGGTGTGGCGCGATCCCTCGTGCTCGCGCACCGCGCAATCCAGATCGGTCCTCGTTGCAGCAGCATAACATATTTGTTATCATGGGCGGTGGATTATACGATCGGGTATTACGGTGAAGAGGTTCAGGAACAGATCTTCACTCTTCCAGACACGCTTGCGGCGCGATATATCGTCTTGACCAGGCGAATGGTGTCCCTCGGACCAAATCTTGGAGAGCCGCATACCAAGGCGTTTGGGGGTGGTCTCTTCGAATTGCGGCTCAAGGGAGCCGAAGGCATTGCCCGTGTGTTCTTTTGCACTCTTGTCGGTCGGCGGATTGTCATGCTGCACAGCTTCCTGAAGAAATCAGAAAAGACACCGGCTCGTGAGCGAGAAATTGCTGAGAGGCGGATGAAAGAGGTTAAACATGAAAACGCATGACCAGTTGGTGAAGCGTCTGATGCGGCGACCAGGCGTGCGCGCAGAGGTTCGGCGTCTTGAACGGGAGGAGGCCGAACTCCTTGACACGTTGTTGAAGGCCCGGCACGAGGCCGGCCTGACCCAGGCACAGGTGGCGAAGCGAATGGGGACACAGGCGCCTGCTATTGCGCGCATCGAGCGTGCGCTGGCCACAGGAAAGCATTCTCCGTCCGTGGCCACGCTTCGAAAGTACGTCAAGGCTTGCGGTAAGCGGCTTGTCCTGCGTGTGGCATAAGCAGGAAGATGAATTGGTTATGGCTGGAAGAGCCCATAAGGCTGAACATGCCGGAGCAAAAAGAGGTCGTGGCGCCTACTGGGGGCGAAAGGCAGAGGCCAAACACGAGAGCAATCGGCGTCGGCGTGAGAACGCAAAGCGGGCCGTTCAGCAGGGGCTGATGGATTCAATACAATTAAGGCAAATTGGGTCTGGCACCATAAGCCCTATTTAGAATGACCGATCCCATCCGAGAGGAAGTCAGAAGGCAGATTGATGTCTTAGTGCCATTGTTACTTCCTTATGTCGCACCGGTTCTTGTCTATCCAAGAGTTAGCCCTGGGATTGATGGCTGGATAACCGGGGGCACAGTCCTGTTCGCTCGAACAGGGCAGAATCGATTTTTGATTACGGCTGATCATTTCGTCACTGAGATCGACAAACTTATTCAAGGTTCAGATGTTGTAGCGTTGCTTGGTGTGCCAGGCGCTTCATTCACAGATATAACCACATGGCCTGTTATCGCCCGTGATAATCACGTCGACATTTGTACAATCCAGATTCCTCAAGAAGCTGAATGCGAGTGGCTAGAAAAGCATTGTTTTGATCTCGATTGCACCCAATCCATCCGAGCCTGTGTTGGTGACAAAGCACTGATCATGGGTTTCCCAAAATTACACAGAGAAGCGGGCAAGGGCAGGATTAATACAAGAGTATTGCCTATATTGGACTACGTTACTGATGTGAGTGATAGGAGGTTTACCATCGCCGATGAAAACGCTAGACGAGAAATCTTGATCAATCCGCACAATTTGAGTTTTCCAGATCATGTAGGTGGAATGAGTGGGGCGCCGGTCTTCAGAGTTTCAGCATCCGCTCCTCCATCCTTGATTGGTGTCCTTTCAGAAAGTGGTGATGGTCTGCGAGGGGTTCACTTCTGTGCCCACGCACATTTCATTATGCCTGATGGGAGCCTTGACCTCGTTGCATTGCCGCCAAGATGACGAATGTGGTTCGGAATGCCGATTAGGGGTCGAGAGCTTTTTTCGGGCTTACCATGCATAGATCTTGAGGAGAATCTCCTTAAAAGATGCATGGAGAAATGTCTTCGCAATGAACCAAGGAGGCTGACCCCTTGCTCCGAATCGATGCCGACGATGGAGAGCGTTGACATGTGATTGAGCACACGCAAGAATTACGTCAGAGTTGGCATGGGCCTATCTGCGCGCTGTGTCGGTCAGTATACTGTATAGTTAGCCCTGCGTAATACATGGCGACACTGCAACAAGCGAAAGAATTAGCATTGGGAATTACGTCCGCAATGAATGGTCGCGGAGCGCCCAATGGCCTTCGCGGCAACATCGCCGCAGGAAGCTTCGATGCGGTACGCGAGCACCACAGCTCAATCAATCTCCTGATGGAAAATTGTCTCTACGGTTCTGCGTTCGCGCTGCTTCGTCCGATGTTTGATGGTTGCATCGTTGGACTTTGGGCGACCTACTTGGCAACCGATGAACTGCTTGAACGGTTTGAAGCCGGACGCTATACACTTAGCCCACAGAAAATCATTACGCAACTCAAGTCTCGCGACGATGGAAGCTATACCGATACGCTGCAACGGATGTATGGTCAAGCCTGGAAACCACTCAGCAGTTATGTGCATGGTGGCCACTTGTCGGTTTCACGCCGAAATGCTGCGACATACGTCGGTCCAAGTTACGCGGTAGAGGAGGTCAGTGAGGTGATCACATTCTCGAATGCGATGGTTATTATTGCAGCAATCGAGATTCCCGATCTCACTACCGACCCAGAGTTCAAGGACACGATGATGCAGGTCATCAACACCTATATCCAAAAACAGGGGTGACCAATGCATCGAGGTGATGCCCAACAAGTTGCGCCTGATGTCAAACGTTAGCCTGCGGGAGTACTAGCCTTGATCGCACGATTGTTGATGGCAGGATTCTTCGCTTTATTCCTCGTAACTGTTGCGTTCGCCCAGCCCACAACACGTACCATTTACGAGCAGAACAAGGGCGCAATGGTGTTGCTTTTGGCGTATGACTCCCGTGGCATGCCCTCTGCGCTTGGCAGCGGGTTCTACTTTGAAACGAACAAGATTGCATCCAACTTCCATGTTGTTGAGGGAGCCTCGCGCATTGTTTTTCGGGTCATCGGCTCGAAGGAGATGCACGAGGTTAAGCGAGTAGCATCCGTGTCGAAGGCGCTCGACTTGGCAATTCTTGAGGTGGGGCTGGCACAGCAACCAGTAAAGATTGTCTCTATCGAGAAGGTGGGAGTTGGAGACAAGGTCATTGCTATAGGTAATCCAAGGGGGTTGGAGGGTTCAGTCTCAGAGGGCATTATCAGTGCGATTCGTGGCACGGAGGGCGTTCAGGTATTACAAATAACCGCGCCAATCTCTCCGGGGAGCAGTGGCGGACCTCTATTCTCAGCTGCTGGCGAGGTGGTAGGGGTAACCACGGCTACGTTAAGAGACTCTCAGAGTCTCAACTTTGCTGTGCCAGCTGCCCTCCTCTTGACCCTTCGCGACAAGGGAAGAGAGTGGGAGCCAGTTGTCGGAAGGGATATGCCCGCACCTCAGACGGGTAGTGCCGGCGTCGAACTCGTCACGCCACATATGAAAGGCGTTTACGGCGATGTTTCCTTTTCGCTCTTGAATAACAACAAGCGGGCAATACAAAACGTGTCTTACCTCCTCATCTTCAGAAACAGGCAAACCGGAGAAGTTGTTCACTTTGTCACGCGGACCGCGCGAGACTTTTTACCACCAGGTCTGGCAAAACGATATGCGCTTACTGACAGAACGCTGGATGGCTTCATGCTTCGAGACGAGGGACCGTATCGCCTAGGAGATGGCTACCTCACAGCACATGTTGACATGGAGCTACGAGTATTGACGTATGACTTCGTCCGGGAGAGTCCCGAAGCCACTCTGTTGGATTCAATCCAAAAGTAGATTGCAGGCTAACAAGTACGCTGCTGCAAACCACCAAAAAGAAAATGGTGTCGCGAGTCTTTTCTTGATAGTCCTGCAGTCTGTTCAAAAAGACCTGTCAGCGAGGCCGTAGCGAGCGAAAACCCGAGGCGTACTCTGTGGGTTGCGTTGAGGGTTTGAGGGGGGCGAGAACGAAGCTGGCGGGCTTTTTCAACAGCCGTCAGTCCGCTTCCGGCTCGGAGCTGCCGTGCTGGTGGGAGACTTTGTCTTCCTCGAATAGCTCGGCCATTTCCTCGGCGATCATATCGCGATCGTCGGGGACGGAGATGATGGTGAGCTCTTTTCTCACCTTGGGTTTCGATTCCGGCGTCGTTTGATCGGGCTGTTTGGGTGTGTCAGTCATAATGTCAGTATACACTGGTAACGTTGGAGTTTGCCGAGTTATTCAAAGGCTTCCAGCGATGATTTCTCCGGGAACTGCCGCTTACAGGCCTGGCACGTCACGAAATAATAGGCGTCTCGTACGGACATCGTGGCTCGGAAATCCAGGCTGACCCCCCGATGGTCACAGGCGGTGCAGGAAATCTCTTTCAATCGATAGGGCACGTCAGGCTGTGTGCGCAGATAGAACTCCATGTCGGCATGGACTGGGAAAGTGTAGTAGCATTTTTTGCAGATGCCGCGCCATTCACCGTCCGTCCCCTTGACTCGTTCATCGATCCCGAAGCTGGACTCTTTGCAAATGGCGCAGGGTACCGTGCCGAGTCGCCGCTCCACTTCTTGCTGACTGATCGTGACCATATTGATACAAGTATAGCGGGCGGAGAAATGGAATCGCAACAGCGCCGGGGAATGCCTTGACGCTTGTTGGTATGTCGGTATACTGACGCCCGATGCACCAGATCACCGATCGATTGTTTGTCGGCAATATCTACGACTCCGCGCAGCCTCCGGCCCAGATTAGCGCGTTGTTGCTGGTGGCCGAAGAGTATCAGCTTGAAGCGCCGAGTTGGCTGATTGCCGGCAGGATACCATTCAGAGATTTTGGCGAAGCCGATCCAAACGTGTTGGCTGATGCCGTTGGTTGGGTTGAACGGCACATTGCAGACCATCGGGTCATGGTCTGTTGCCGGGCCGGGATGGGCCGGTCTGTGTCCGTGGCCATGGCCTATCTGTGTTGCGTTGAAGGGATGGCCTATGCCGATGTGCTGAAACTGGTGCTGGCCCAACGCCCTGGCGCTCTGCCGCTTCCCAAGCTTGAATCTGGCATCGAACAGGTTCGGCTGCTGCGTCAGCGTGCCTGATTTCATTGGTATGTGCCGCAACACGTCAATTCCGTTTCCAGGCCCGTCACGATCCTTTCTTTCAGGCGTTGCCTTTCCAATGATCTCCGTGGCTTAATCGGTCACCATGAGGAGCGACCGATATGCCGGAATTGCCTGAGGCCGAAGTCGTTGCCGGTCAGATCCGTACCGCGCTTATCGGCGCCCGATTGACTGATTGTTGGGTGGGCCGGAAGGATATTGTCCGGGAGGGGCTCACATCACGTTCGTGGTACACAGGGGCCGTTGTGCAGCAGGTTCAGCGGCACGGAAAGAGCGTGGCCATTCGGTTCGTCAAGGACCAGGCTGTGCGCTATGTTGTCGCCGAATTGGGCATGACGGGCCTGTTGTTGTTTCCGTCGGTGCAGATCAGACATCCACAGCACGTGCACGTGCGCATGACATTTTCCGGCGGCCGGGAACCGGAGGTGCGGTACTGGAATCCACGACGATTTGGAAGACTGTCTCTGCTGGACCAGGAGGGGCTCGATCGATATGTCGCCCGCCGGTTCGGCTGTGATCCCTTGACGGTCTCGTTGGAAGATTTTTGTCGGCTCATCAAGAGTCGGCGGGGCCGGTTGAAACCACTGCTCATGCACCAGCAGGCTGTTGCCGGGATTGGGAACATCTATGCGAATGAGATTCTCTTTCGCGCAGGATTGCACCCCAATGTCCCAGCTGATCGTCTTTCGGCCGCCAGAGTTGAAAGGCTTTTCCTTGTAACTCGAGAGGTGCTTCACAGCGCGATTGCCTGCGGCGGTTCGAGCGTGCGGGATTTTTTTGCCCCGGATGGAACAGAAGGGCGATACAAACAGTGCCATGTCGTGTATGGAAAGGAGGAGCAACTTTGTCCAAACTCATGCGGCCGGCGTATTCGTCGTGTGAGCGACGAACGCAGTTCCTTTTTCTGTCCACATTGTCAGAATCCGAGGAAGTGGAAATAACTTCCGGCTCAGCACGGGATCGAACAGACCAAAGATGCATGATTACAATCACTTATGCGCATTGATTCAAAGGCGGAGAATTCGGTAGGCCTTTTGATCTGTTTTGTCTTAGTTCCTCTGGCGTCTTGAGTCATGGGAATGATTTCGCTACAATCCTGCTCCCCTTGCAGCAGCGTTCACACTTTTGAAGGAGCGAGTCATGGCTAAGGTGTTGGAAGGTCCCGGAATGGGGCTGATGAAAAAGTGGGGCATCCACGTTCCCAATTATGTCGTTGTCACCTCCGCAGATGAACTCACCAAACTTGGGCAGGCCAACGAGTGGTTGAAGCAGTCCAAGCTTGTGGCGAAAGCGCACGAAGCGTTGGGTTCGCGATTCAAGCTCGGACTGGTCAAGGTCGGGTTGGATCTGAACGGTGCGATTGCCGCGACGAAGGAGATGATCGGCCGCCAGGTCGGCAGTATCACGGTGACGCAAGTCATCATCTCCGAAATGATCGCCCACAAAGAAGAATATTATTGTGCGGTGAAATCCACCCGCGAGGGCAGTGAAATCCTTGTCGCCAATTGCGGCGGGATCGAAGTGGAGTCGAATTGGGATCGGGTCAAGCGATTGACGCTGGAGATCGGGCAGCAGCCGTCGCCTGAAACCTTGGAAAAGGTAGTGAAGGAGGCGGGCTTTACCGGGCCGCTCGCCAAGAAGATGACGGACTTCGCCGGCAAGATGTTCACCTGTTTTGACAGCGAGGATGCGCAGTATCTCGAGGTGAACCCGGTCGTCACCCGCGAGAGCGACGGCGAATTGGTCGCTCTTGATGCCGTGACGTTGCTTGACGGCGACGCCAAGTTCCGCCACCCGGACTGGAATTTCCAGTTTGCCGCGGAGTTCGGCCGGGCCTACTCGAAAAACGAAATGGAAGTAATGGCAGTCGATTCCAAGATCAAGGGGTCGGTCAAGTTCATCGAAATTCCGGGCGGCGATACGGCCATGCTTCCGGCAGGCGGCGGGGCAAGCGTGTATTATTCTGACGCCGTGGTCGCGCGCGGCGGCAAGTTGGCGAATTATGCCGAGTATTCCGGCGATCCGCCTGATTGGGCCGTCGAGGTCCTCACTGAAAAAGTCTGCTCCTTGCCCGGCATCAAGAACATCATCGTCGGCGGCGCCATCGCCAATTTTACGGATGTGAAGAAGACCTTCGGCGGCATCATCAACGGGTTCCGCAAGGCCAAGGCCGACGGCAAGATGAAGGATGTGAAAATCTGGGTGCGCCGCGGCGGTCCTCGTGAGAAGGAAGGGCTCGATGCGATGCGCGCCTTGAAGGACGAGGGCTTCGATATCAACGTCTTCGACCGCAACACGCCGCTGACGGATATTGTCGATAAAGCGCTTCAAAAACAGTAACGAGCACTCGGGACTAGGGACTGAGTGAGAGGGGCTTCTCTCGGCCCGTAGTTCTCAGCGCTCAGTCCTGAAGGGAAAGAGGAGATTCCGATGAGTATTTTGGCCACTAAAGACACCCGCGTTGTGATTCAGGGCGGGCAGGCCGGTGTCAATGCCGCGCGCCGCATGGCGGAATTCTGCTACCTGATCAAGCGTCCACTTAACGTCGAAGCGTTCGTCTATCCGCCCGATGCAGGCAAGACCAACGAGGTTCCCTACGGCAGCGGGCTGATCGCCATACCTATTTATAAGACCATTGCCGAGGCCACAAAGAATCATCCGGCCATCAATACCAGTCTTGTCTATATCGGCGCAGACCGAGCGATGAAGGGCGGGATGGAGGCCCTCGACGATTCCCACATTAAGGTAGTGTCAATGATCACCGAGGGTGTGCCGGAAAAGGACGCCAAGATCCTCGGCGCTCATGCGCGCAAACTCGGCAAAGTCTTTAACGGCCCGTCGTCCATCGGCATCGTGTCCGCCGGCGCGTGCCGGCTGGGTGTGATCGGCGGCGCATTCGACAACCTGGTTCTCTCCAAGCTCTATCGGGAAGGTTCCTTTGGTGTCATTACGAAATCCGGCGGTCTCTCCAACGAGATCATCTGGATCTGCTCGCAGTTCGCCGACGGGATCACGACGGCGATCGGCATCGGCGGCGATGCCTTTCCCGGCACCGATTATGTCAGCTACCTCGAAATGTTCGAGAACGATCCGCAGACGAAGGCGGTGGTCATCGTCGGCGAAATGGGCGGCGATCTCGAAGAGCGTGCCGCGGAGTGGTATGGCGCCAAGAAACGGCGGGTCAAGTTGATGGCTGTCGTCTCCGGTTTCTGTCAGGAGAGTTTGCCGAAGGGGATGAAGTTCGGCCATGCAGGCGCGAAGGAAGGCATGAAGGGTGAAGGCTCGGCCCGCGCGAAGGCGGATGCCCTCAAGAAGTCCGGCGCGATTGTGCCGGCGACGTTCGGCGCGTTGGGCCCCGCGATCAGGGAAGCCTATCAAGAGATGTTGAAGTCCGGCCTGGTAAAAGAGCCGGTGGAGCCGGTGTCGCTGCCGAAGTTGCCGAAGACGGTTGAAGAAGCGATGAAGGCCGATGAGGTCATGGTCGCGCCGCTGATTCGCACCACCATCAGCGACGACCGTGGCGACGAGCCCTGTTACGACGGATACCCGGCTTCCGAGCTTATCAATAAAGGCTATGAGATTCCCCATGTGGTGGGACTGCTGTGGGACAAGCGGCTGATCTCCAAACAGGAAGCGGAAATCATCAAGCGCATTATGATGCTCTCCGCCGACCATGGTCCTTGCGTCAGCGGTGCGTTGGGGACGATCATCGCAGCCTGCGCCGGAATCGGCATGTCCCAATCGGTCGCAGCAGGGCTGATTATGATCGGTCCTCGTTTCGGCGGCGCCGTTACCGATGCCGGACGGTTCTTCAAGTATGCCGTGGACAATAAGCTGTCGGTGGACGACTTCTTAGTCTATATGAAGAAGAATCATGGGCCGGTGCCCGGTATCGGCCATCGGGTCAAGAGTTTACGCAACCCGGATAAGCGGGTGAAGGAACTTGTGGGCTACGTGAAGAGCTTGAATATGAAAACGCCCTGCCTCGACTTCGCGCTGCAAGTCGAGCAGGTGACGGCGGCGAAAAAAGATAATCTGATCCTGAACGTGGACGGCACGATGGCCGCCGTGCTGGTGGATCTCGGTTTCCCGGTGGATAGTTTGAACGGGTTTTTCATCCTGTCGCGCACGATCGGATTGATCGGCCACTGGGTCGATCAGAAGCGCCAGGAGAGCCGCCTGATCCGGTTGTTCGATTACTTGGTCAATTACGCGGCACCCAAAAGGCGGGAGGTTCCGCCGTTAAAATAGTGGCGGGAAGTGCCGCCGCTGAAATGATGTGAAGCGTGAAGCGCAGGAAAGTCTGCGAGATGCGCTCGCCTCGCTGAGCGGGCGAAGCGGGCTTCACGAGATACGAACGACGATCAACATAAGAAGACGGAGAACAATCATGTCCATGGATCTAGCCAAGAAACTGTATGCGAAGATGCCTGATGCCTGTGCCAAGGCCAGAGCGAAATTCGGCCGTCCACTGACGCTGGCGGAAAAGATTCTCGTTTCGCACGCCGACAATTTTGGCACGCAGGCCTGGGAGCGTGGCAAGGCGATGCTGGCTCTACGGCCGGATCGTGTGGCGATGCAGGATGCCACGGCGCAGATGGCCATGTTGCAGTTCATGCAGGCCAATAAGAAGCAGGCCGCCGTGCCCAGCACGATCCACTGCGACCATCTGATTCGTGCCGAGATGGGCTCCGAGAAAGACTTACTTCGCGCGATGGACGAGAACCGGGAGGTCTATAACTTCCTTGCCTCTGCTGCAAAAAAGTACGGCATCGGATTCTGGAAGCCTGGTGCCGGGATCATTCATCAAGTCGTGCTTGAAAATTACGCGTTTCCCGGCTCGTTGATCATCGGCACCGATTCGCACACGCCGAACGGCGGCGGGTTGGGGGGCTTGGCGATCGGCGTCGGCGGGGCCGATGCGGGTGAAGTGATGGCGGGGTTGCCCTGGGAAGTCCTCCATCCGAAATTGATCGGTGTGCGCCTCACCGGCAAGTTGAGTGGCTGGACGTCGGCCAAGGACGTGATCCTGTATCTCTGCGGCCTGCTGACGGTCAAGGGCGGGACGAACAAGATCGTCGAATACTTCGGTCCCGGCGCCGAGACGATCAGCGCAACCGGCAAGGGCACCATCTGTAATATGGGCGCGGAGTTGGGCGCAACGACCTCCGTCTTCCCCTTCGATCAGAAGATGGTTGCCTACATGAACATTACGGACCGGTCGGATCTGGCGAATCTTGCGTCGGCAAACAAGGCGTTGCTCGTCGCCGATCCGGAAGTCACTCAATCGCCGGAGAAGTATTACGATCAGATCGTCGAAGTCGATTTGTCGAAGCTTGAGCCGCATGTCGTCGGGCCGCACACCCCGGATTTGGCCCGGCCAATTTCGAAGTTGAAGGCGGAAGCCAAGGAGAAGGGCTATCCGGTTGAATTAAAGGCGGCTTTGATCGGCAGCTGTACGAATTCATCTTACGAAGATATCAGCCGGTCGGCCCATATCGCCCAACAGGCGTTGAAGGCCGGTTTGAAGGCGAAGGCCTCGTTTCTGGTCTCGCCGGGCTCCGAGCGCATCTACCACACCATGAAGCGCGATGGCTTCCTGGACACCTTCGAGCAGCTGGGCGGCACGGTGCTCTCGAATTCCTGCGGCCCCTGTATCGGGCAGTGGAAACGAGCCGACGGCGTGAAGGGCAAGGCGGATTCGATCGTCAGCTCGTTCAATCGTAACTTTCCAGGCCGGAACGACGGCATTAACGAAACACTCTCGTTCCTGGCGAGCCCGGAAGTTGTGACGGCCTATGCGATTACGGGCGACCTTGGCTTCGATCCGGTGAATCAGACGCTCAAAGGCGCTGACGGAAAGGAATTCAAGCTCCAAGCCCCGGTGGGTGAAGAATTGCCGTCCAAGGGATTTGCCACGGGTGAAGAAGGTTTTGTGGCGCCGGCTGAAAACGGCGACGGTTTGACCGTCGATATTCCTCCGACCAGCGAGCGGTTGCAGCTTTTGCAGCCGTTCCCCCGTTGGGACGGGAAGGACTTCGAGAAGCTTCCGCTTCTGATCAAGACCAAGGGCAAAACCACGACCGATCATATTTCCCCCGCCGGTCCCTGGCTCAAGTTCCGTGGCCACTTGGATAAGATCAGCGACAACATGTTTCTCGGCGCCAACAGCGCCTTTGCCTCCGAACCGGGCAAGGGGACCAATGTGCTGACCGGCGAGTCAAATTTGACCATCGCGCAGATCGCCCGAGCGTACAAGGCGAAGGGGATCGGTTCGATCGTGGTCGGTGACGAAAACTACGGTGAGGGCAGCAGCCGCGAACATGCGGCGATGTCGCCCCGCTTCTTGAACGTGCGCGTCGTGATCACCAAGAGCTTCGCGCGTATTCATGAAACCAATCTCAAGAAACAAGGGATCTTGGCGTTGACCTTCGCGGAACCGAAGGATTACGAGAAGATCGAGCAGCAGGACCGCATCAGCGTGACGGGGCTAGGGAGTCTGGCGCCCGGCAAATCGGTGCAGGTGACCATTCACAAGGCGGATGGCCAGGCGCTCACCATCCAGGCGAATCACAGCATGACGGAGCAACAGATTGCGTGGTTCAAGGCCGGCTCGGCGCTGAATGCGCTGAACTAATCACGATGCGGAAAGGGGAGCAACCATGACGACGAAAGCGGACAAGATTATTTACACCAAGACCGACGAAGCGCCGATGCTGGCGACGTACTCGTTCTTGCCGATCATCAACGCATTTTCGAAGGCGGCTGGTGTGACGGTCGAATTGCGGGACATCTCGTTGGCGGGCCGTGTGCTCGCCGTGTTCCCGGAATACCTGACCCCGGCGCAGAAGCAGCATGATGCCTTGGCCGAGTTGGGCGAACTGGCCAAGACACCGGAAGCGAACATCATCAAGCTCCCGAATATCAGCGCGTCGCTGCCGCAACTCCAAGAGACGATCAAGGAATTGCAGAACCAGGGCTACAAGCTGCCCGAGTATCCGGAAAATCCGAAAGACGATAAAGAGAAGGACATCAAGTTCCGTTACGACAAGGTCAAGGGCAGCGCCGTCAACCCGGTGCTGCGCGAGGGCAATTCTGATCGCCGCGCGCCGCTCTCTGTGAAGGCCCATACCAGAAAGCATCCGCATAAGATGGGGGCGTGGAGTCCGGATTCGAAAACGCACGTCGCCCATATGAAGGGCGGGGATTTCCGGTCGAACGAAAAGTCGATGACGATGGACGCGGCGACCGATGCGCGGATCGAGTTTGTCGGCCAGGATGGCAAGACGACCGTGCTCAAGCCGAAAGTGGCCTTGCAAGCCGGGGAAGTCATCGATGCCACGTTCATGAGCAAGCGGGCGCTACGGCAATTCCTTGAAGAGCAGATCGAAGATGCCAAAAAGCAGGGAGTATTGTTTTCGCTTCATATGAAAGCCACCATGATGAAGGTCTCGGACCCGAAGATCTTCGGTCATGCTGTGACGGTCTATTACAAGGACGTGTTCGAGAAGCATGGAGCCACATTCCAGAAGCTGGGAGTCGATCCCGATAACGGCCTTGGCGATGTCTATAGCAAGATCAAGTCACTGCCGGAAGATCAGCGCAAAGCCATTGAAGCCGATATCCAGGCGGTCTACAAGAAGCGTCCGCCCATGGCGATGGTGAATTCTGACAAGGGCATTACCAATCTGCACGTGCCCAGCGATATCATCATCGATGCCTCGATGCCCCCGGTCATTCGGGACTCAGGCAAGATGTGGGGCCCTGACGGCAAGGCGTATGACGCGAAGTGTGTGATTCCCGATGCCAGCTATGCGCCGATCTATCAAGAAGTCATCGATTCCTGTAAGAAGCATGGAGCGCTTGATCCGAAGACGATGGGAAGCGTGCCCAACGTCGGCTTGATGGCTCAGGCGGCGGAAGAGTACGGATCACACGACAAGACCTTCAAAGCAACGGGTAACGGCACGATGCGGGTTGTCGATGCAACGGGCAAGACCTTGTTGGAGCACAAAGTGGAAGAAGGCGATATCTGGCGGATGTGCCAGGTGAAGGATGCGCCGATTCAAGACTGGGTCAAACTGGCGGTGAACCGCGCAAAAGCCACCGGCGCCATGGCGATTTTCTGGCTGAACAAGGATCGGGCGCACGATGCGCAATTAATCACCAAGGTCGAACGGTATTTGAAGAATCATGATACCAAGGGGCTCGACATCCGGATCATGCCCCCGGCTGAGGCGATTCGTCTTTCGCTCGAACGGATCAGAGAGGGAAAAGACACGATTTCCGTGACGGGGAACGTCTTGCGCGATTACCTGACCGATCTGTTCCCGATTCTCGAAATCGGGACCAGTGCCAAGATGCTCTCGATCGTTCCGCTTTTGAACGGTGGCGGTCTGTTCGAGACCGGCGCGGGGGGCTCGGCCCCGAAGCACGTGCAGCAGTTTCAGGAAGAAGGCTATCTACGGTGGGATTCGCTCGGCGAGTTCCTGGCCCTAGCCGCTTCGCTGGAGCATCTGGCAAAGGTCGGGAACAATCATGCCGCCAAAGTATTGGCCGATGCGCTCGACCAGGCCAACGCGAAGTTCCTGGAGAGCAATAAGTCGCCGGCCCGGAAGGTCGGGGAGATCGACAACCGCGGCAGCCACTTCTACCTGGCGCTCTACTGGGCTCAGGCATTGGCGGCGCAGACGCAGGATAAGAAGATCGCGGAGAAGTTTACGAAGATCGCCAAGGATCTGAGCGATAATGAAAAGAAGATCGACGGAGAATTGCTTGCGGCGCAGGGCAAGCCACAGGACGTCGGGGGGTATTATCACCCGGATGATGCTAAGGCTGCCAAGGCGATGCGTCCGAGCGCAACGCTGAATGCAATCATCGACTCATTTGTCTGAAGTCCGTTAGAGGTAGGCGTCAGGCGTGAGGGGATTCTGATCAAGACCCCTTGCGCCTTACGTTTCACACCTCACGAAGGAACAATGGCTCAAGAAGACACCAATATCATCGACCAGCCTGAGGTGCTCACGCATCGGATGGTGACGATCGAAATTTCCGGCAAACAGTATGAGGTGCCGGAGGGGATTACGGTGGTGAAGGCCATGTGGTATGCCGGTCAGGAAGTCGTCCGTGGCATCGGATGCCTGGGCGGGTTCTGCGGAGCCTGCGCCACGTATTATCGAACCAAGGACGATCCCAAGGTGAGGACCTGCCTGGCCTGCCAGACTGCTGTGCAGGACGGCATGTCGTTTACGATGATGCCGCCGTTTCCCGCGCGCAAGGCGCTCTACGACATTCAAACCCTCAAAGATCCGAAGCAGGATCTGTTCAATCTGTATCCCGAAGCCCCGCTCTGCCGGAATTGCAATGCCTGCACGGAAGCCTGCCCGCAGAAGATCGATGTGCGCGAAGGGGTCTGGAAGGCGGTCTTCGGCGATTTTCAGAACGTGTCGGAAATGTTCATGGACTGTGTGATGTGCGGCATGTGTGCGCCGGTCTGCATCGCGGACATTGCGCCGAATCTCGTGGCCCTTTACGTCAGCCGCGCGCAAGGGGCGCATTTCACCGAGAAACCGGCTGGATTGGATCAGCGTATCAAGGAAATCCAAGACGGCCGTTTCAGCGACGAGTGGAGCAGGGTTCTCGCGATGAATGAGAAAGAGCTGGCCGAGCACTGCGCCACAGTAAAATGATGCACCAAAGGCACGGATCACCCCTTACCCCTTACCCCTCACCCCTTACGTCGTAAGCTATGGATATTCACGCGCTCCAACAAATCGTACACAAGACTCGAGATGCCAGACGGAAACAGACATTTCCGAAGTTCTCTCCCGCCGAGCGCGATCAACTGATTCACAAGTATCATCCCGACTTTCGCGCCAGCGCCTATCGGCCTATTCGATTCGGCCCCAATGAAGGGGACAAGACCGTCGTCGAGCTGGCGGCCTTGCTGGAGGGCGACAGTCCCATCCAGGATGGGGCCGAGCTCACGCCCCACCATCGCACCGATGTGCTGGTCATCGGCGGAGGCGGGGCCGGTTGTGCGGCGGCATTGCACGCGCATGGAGCAGGCGCCAAAGTCATTTTGGCGACCAAGTTGCGGCTGGCCGACTCCAACAGCGTGATGGCGCAAGGGGGAATGCAGATCTCCGTCGCGCCCGAAGATTCACCGGTTACCCATTTCCTCGACACCCTCAAGGGCGGCCATATGCAGAACGACCATGAGCTGCTCAAGGTGATGGTCGAAGAGGGGCCTTCGATTGCCAAGTGGCTGATCAGTCTCGGTGTACTGTTCGATCGGCAGGCCGACGGCAATTTGCACGTGAAGAAGGGCGGCGGCAGCTCCAAACCCCGCCTGCTGACCTGCTCAGACTACACCGGTCTGGAAATCATGCGGGTGCTCAAGGATGAAGTCCTCAATCAGAAGATCCAGTTGTTGGAGTTCTGCGCGGCGATCGAACTGCTCAGCGACGACGAAGGGCGTTGCACCGGCGCGATCTTCAAGGATCTGGACAATCATCAGCATGTCATTGTCGCGGCCAAGTCGGTCATTCTGGCGACCGGCGGCATCGGCCGGCTCCACATTCAAGGGTTTCCGACGAGCAACCACTATGGCGCGACGGGCGACGGCCTGTGTCTGAGCTACCGGATGGGAGCCAAGTTGGCCCATATCGACACGTTCCAATACCACCCCTCAGGCGCGGTCTATCCGGAACAATTGATCGGCGCCCTGGTCACGGAAGGCATCAGGTCCGAGGGCGGCCATCTCGTCAATGCCAAGGGCGACCGGTTTGTAAACGAACTCGATACGCGCGATGTGGTGTCGTCCTCGATCATCCGCGAATGTGAAGAAGGCCGTGGCATCCGGACCATGTCGGGCCGCATCGGCGTCTGGCTGGACACCCCGCTGTTGGATGCGGAGCATGGGCCCGGCACGCTCGAAAAACATTTCCCGGCCATGATGCTTCAGTTCGAGCGGTTCGGTATCGACATCAGCAAAGACCCGGTGCTCATTTATCCCACGCTGCACTATCAGAACGGCGGAGTAAAGATCGATACGAATTCGGAAACGAACGTGAAGAATCTTTTCGTGGCGGGCGAGGCGTCAGGGGGCTTGCACGGGCGCAATCGGTTGATGGGAAACTCGTTGCTCGATTTGATGGTCTTCGGAAAGCGGTCCGGGTTGACTGCCGCCTCACGCGCCGCATCGATGAAGCAAGGGGCGTTGACGCTCAAACATTTGCAACGATATCGGGCGGAAGCCAAGCAGCACGGGAATGTCAGCGGTGTCATCTCGCCGATGATCCTGCCGGCGTACACCAGGAAAGTGGGATAGAGGACGGCGACGGAGGCAGTTCTTGTGCTCGCCCACCGCGCACACAAGATCAATCAGAATAACAGCTAGAGGTCGGTGCTTGCAGGGGTGAAGGACGCGTCTCGGCGCGTTCAGTGCGGGCGGGTGAGATTAGCCCGCGCAGTGAGAAACGCCTCCATCGCCGTCCTCAGGGATAAAGAGGTCGAGAATGAATGTGCATGAGTTTCAGGCCAAGTCTCTGTTTGCCCAGTTCGGTGTGCCGGTTCCGCGTGGAAAGGAGATCACCTCTCCCGAAGCCGCGACAGCCTGGGCCAACGAGCTGAACACGCCGGTCTTCGTCGTGAAGGCGCAGATCCATGCGGGCGGACGCGGCAAGGCGGGCGGCGTCAAGATCACCAAAGACAAGAGCGCCGTCGCCGGTTTTGCCAAGGAACTCATCGGCAAAACGCTGGTCACGCACCAGACCGGCCCCAAAGGCCGCACGGTCCATCGTCTGTTGATGGAGGAAGGCGCGAACATCGCCAAGGAGCTGTATCTCTCGATCCTCGTCGATCGCGACACGGGCTGGCCGATTTTTATCGCCAGCACTGAGGGCGGGATGGAGATCGAGGAAGTCGCGGCCCACACGCCGGAAAAGATCATCAAGGAGCCGATCGATCCCGCCGTGGGGTTCCAGGGCTACAACGGACGAAACATCGCGTTCGCGCTCGGTTTGCAGAATCTCGAACCAGCCGTGATGGGTCCCTTCACCAAGATGCTGGGCAACCTGTATCGCCTGTTCATGGAAAAGAACTGCGCGCTCGTCGAGATCAATCCGCTCATCATCACGAAAGAAAAGACCGTTGTGGCATTGGACGGCAAGGTGTCGTTCGACGACAACGGGCTGTTTAAGCATGAAGACGTCCAGAAGATGCGGGATCTGAACGAGGAAGAGCCGCTGGAAATCGAGGCAACAGCCAACAATCTGAACTATGTCAAGCTCGACGGCAATATCGGGTGCATGGTGAACGGTGCGGGCCTCGCCATGGCGACGATGGATGTCATCAAGCTGGCTGGCAGCGAGCCGGCCAATTTCCTGGATGTCGGCGGCGGGGCGACCAAGGAGACGGTGGCGGCCGGGTTTCGCATTTTGCTGAAAGACCCCAACGTCAAAGGTATCTTCATTAACATCTTCGGCGGCATTGTGCGTTGCGAACGGATCGCGCACGGGGTGATCGAAGCGGCCAAAGAAGTGAAGATCAATGTGCCCTTGGTCGTTCGTTTGCAAGGGACGAATGCGGAAGAAGGCCGCAAACTGCTGGCCGACTCCGGCCTGAAGCTGGAAGTGGCCAACGATTTGTGGGACGCGGCGCAGAAGATTGTGAGATTGACGGGGAAGGCGGCGTAAGAAGAAGAGTGCCGGGCCGGGTCTCAGTGCTCGCCCACCGCGCACGCAAGATCGATGAGATTATCGGAAATCGGGCGGTGCTCGGTGGATGCGCGCAGTATGAGACCCGGCCCAGCACTCTTCTAGAGTGAAGAACAGGAAAAGAGGTTAATCGTGAGCATTCTGGTCAATAAGAATACGCGGGTGGTGGTGCAGGGGATTACAGGCAAGGAAGGCTCGTTCCATGCCACTCAATGCAAAGCCTATGGAACGAAGGTCGTCGCCGGTGTCACGCCTGGAAAGGCGGGGCAGGAGGTCGAAGGGATCCCTGTCTTCAATACCGTCCGTGATGCGGTCAAGAAAGAGCAGTGCGACACGTCGCTGATTTTCGTGCCGCCGCCATTTTGTGCCGATGCGATTCTGGAAGCAGCAGATGCCGGCGTAAAGCTGATCATCTGTATCACAGAAGGCATTCCGGTGAACGACATGGTGAGGGTCAAGCGCGCGCTCAGCGGGCGGGATGTGCGATTGATCGGCCCGAATTGCCCAGGCGTCATCACGGTAGACGAAGCTAAGATCGGCATCATGCCGGGATTTATCCATAAGAAGGGTGTGGTGGGAGTGGTTTCCCGCAGCGGGACCCTCACCTACGAGGCCGTGCATCAACTCTCGACCCTCGGATTGGGCGAAACGACCTGCGTGGGCATCGGCGGTGATCCGGTCAACGGGACCGGTTTTGTCGATGTGCTGCCGCTGTTTGAAAAGGATCCCGAGACACACGCTATCGTCATGATCGGTGAAATCGGCGGCGACGCTGAGGAGAAAGCAGCTGAATTCATCAAGAAACATGTCAAGAAGCCGGTTGTCAGCTTTATCGCTGGGATCACCGCGCCTCCCGGTCGGCGGATGGGCCATGCGGGCGCGATCATTTCAGGCGGCAAAGGCACGGCGACTGAGAAGATGAAGGCCCTCGAAACAGCCGGCGTAACGGTCGTCAAGAACCCGGCTGAAATCGGAAACGCGGTCAAGAAGGCGCTGGGACGATAAATCTTCCACCGCGGGCTCTTCTGGCAGCACTCTCCTCCGTTCCCATTTCCTGAGAGCTGTTCCCTGCGGGCGCTCCATCTGTTCCAGGCCGAGCTGCAGATTGACGAGCACCAGGTCGTTCAACGCTAAAAGCGTACAGGACTCCACCCCCGTTAGCCGATTCGGCCGTAGTGTGAGCAGATTCACACCGGTCAGGCTGACAAACATGAGCCGCTGTGGATTGCGGCCTGATTTTGACGAACAGGGTCATGTTTCTCTTCTCGAATACTCCCGCTGAGACATTGGATTTAACGATAGCTCTAATTTGTTTTATCTATTTTCAAAACTGAAGGGGGGATTGCTACTGTTGGCGCCGTCCGCCTCCACGATGGGAAAAGCGTATTCCTTCGTGGTCATGTTGGTGTCAACTATTCGGGCTCTCATGCCGATGGTCACAACAGCAGGAACGGAGAGCAGTTCGAGCGCGATGAAGGCAGGATGGTCTTGCCCGGCTCCCTTGGTTCTCCAAGAAATACCGACTCGCACCAGTCGTTGCGATTACAACTCGTCGAATAACATGTTTTCTTTACCGTGGGAGGGTGATGAATGAAAACGAGAATTTCGGCGATGATTTTTCTTCTGTGCGTAGTCGGTTTTTCTCAGTCTGTTCGCGCGAATGATGAGCTGCCCACGATCTCATCGGGGACGATCGAGCCCTATATGTCTTTTATGGCGGGTGTGGCAATACCGAACAGCCCGACTATCACGTTCAATGACGGGACGCAGCCCAATCAGGTGGAGAATGTCGACTATCAGACGAAACAGTCGATCGGGGGCAACGCGGGCGTCTGGTTTCCCACCAGAAACGCCTTGGCGGGATTTGATGTCGGCCTGGAAGTCACCGGCTTTGTGTGGTATCCGGACATAGCCTGCTGTCAGGAAAATGTGAATGGGAGGATTCTTCCAGGCGGAGCGTTTGAGGGCACCACGACTGAAAAGCAAGGCATCTACATCGGCCCCAATCTTATGGTTCGCTACCCGATGGGGATTTCCGAGGCTTATCCTAACGGGCGGTGGTTTCCGTACATCGGGGGCGGCGCGGGAGCGCACCAGATGTCGTTTAGGCCGGGTGGATTCCGGGGGGCTGGTTTCTCGAACGCCATCACCGACCAACGGAATACGACGATCGGGTTTCTGGCAGTGGGAGGAGTCAAGGCGCATCTCTTCAAGTACGTAGCTGCGTTTGCTGAGGCAAAGTATGTGATCGCTGATCATGACGCGCTGGGGACGGATCGCTACGGGGCGTCCACAGTTGGCGGTCAAGATCAAGTTATCAATGATTACACAGCCAATATCCGAACCATCTTTGTGCACGCGGGCTTGTCGATTCACTTTGACATCAGGCCGTAGGGTCGTAAAGGAATAGCAAGCTCTCCTGTTTTTCCCGGCGCGGTCAATCTCTGGCCGCGCCGTTTTTTTACCCCACTCCATCGCTGCAGTCTCGTGTCTTTCTGATTCATGCCTGCTTCTGCGTGCCGCTTTTCGTTACTCACTTCTTGTGAAGCGGGCCGTGTAGTAGGTCGAAAGAGCGTATGGCATCCAGACGTGAGGCGTGAGGAGTAAGGGGTGAGGTGTGGAAAATCCAGAGCAGGGAACCGATAGCAGTGTTGAATTGAGAGTTCTCAGATACACCTCAATTCTCAACTCACAAGTGTTCGGCTCAGTTCTGTGCTGGACGCCATCAGCGACACGCGCATTTCCTCACGCGTTGTGAAATGCGTTTCACGAGAGAGGTTCGCCTTGTTGAGCGGGCAGGATTCTACAAGTGATGGGCCTGGGACGGTTCGCCAGGCAAAGTGGGATTGGTTCGGGTCTCCAGCAAAGCGGTCAGTTGTTCCCACACGACGCGGTCCAATCGGTCGCGAGTGATCGTCGGCAATCGAATGAATTCAACCCCGAATGTCTGCTCACGCACCCACCGGATTTTTCCCAGTTCGATGAACAGCGACATGGTTGGGTCCGGCAGGATGACGCTCAATTTCACATAGCTATCAGCCAGGACAGCCAGGACAGCCTGGTCACAGACAATCGAACAGCCGGTAAGCGAGAGGTCTGCGACGGTCCCTTCGCCCACGAAGGGCGCCCCCCCAAAAATAACCGGGTAGATGACGGGATATCGATGATAGGCACGGGCGTCCGGTGTGGTCTGCGCCATGCTGGGTTCCTCCGTTGGGGCAGTGTACCGCGGTGGGCCGATCAGTCCTATCCCTCGGAGGAGGGGGCTTCCGCATACGTGTGGGGTTTTAGCAATGAGGCTGAGCCGGGTGTGATGTTCAACGAGGGCTGTTGGGCGGCGTGATCGGGCGCTCAAGACGTTCCAGGATATCTTGTTTGAGCCTCGTGGGCTCTTCAATGCGGTTATCGCGTTGCAGCGTATTGATTTCTCTTGCTTTTCTGGCATTGAGTTCGATGATGTCCGCGTCATCACGGACGAGATGTGGGGTAAGAAAGACGAGGAGATTGAGTTTCTCCACCGTGCGGGTCTGGGATCGGAAAAACCACCCCAGCCAGGGGATGTCTCCAAAAAATGGCACTTTTCGCTCACTGAGCGTGATGTTGTCACGGACCAATCCGCCCACAACCAGCGTCTGTTGATCGTGCGCGATGGTGGTTGTTTCCATGGAGCGTTTTGTCGTGGTGGGGCCGACCGGGATGGTGGCGGTGCCGGAGCCGATGGTTTGGGCCACATTGTCCGCGATGGCGGTGATCTCTTGCTTGATTTCAAGGCGGATGAGGTCGTCCTCGAGTACCTGGGGCGTCAGCTCCAACGTGACGCCCACGTCTTTCCGTTCGATGGTGACCAGTGTACCTCCGGTGATGCCCTGGGCTTGCCCGGTTGGAAACGGCCGATTTTCCCCGACGACGATTTTGGCTTTCTGATTGTCGGCGGCCAGTACTTGCGGAGTGGAGAGAATGTTGGTGTCAGTCATGTTCATCAGGAACTGCATGAAGGCCCGGACATTGACTGTATTCAACACAGTCGTGGCGCCGCCTGTGGCGCCGCCTGCGGCGATGCCGCTGATGGCCTGCGCCACGGACGCAAGATCTTCAGGCGCCCGGTTGAATCCAATGAGGCCTTGAAGGAACCCCTCTTTTCCCGCGCTGAGCACTTGTGTGGGATCGGTTCCAATTTGTCTCAGCCGGTCGACTTGCACTTCGAGAATGACCGCTTCCACGAATACCTGTTTCCGCTTGACGTCGAGCTCACGAATGACCGATTGAAGCCGGCTGTAGGCGGATTTCGCGGCACTGATGATAATGGAATTCGTCGGCTTATCGGCAAAGACCTGAACAGGCGCCTCAAATTCCGTCAGCGGCCTGATCGGAGGCCTGACGCCAGGAGCCGTCTGGGCGACGGTTTGTGAGCGCGCAACTAAGTTGGTTAAGACGGCGGCGAGATCCGTGGCATTGGCGTTCTTGAGTTTATAGACATACACCCCGCGTTCCGGGGGAAGGTCGCCCATTTGTACGATCTGATGGGTGTTTCCTTTGGGGACCACGGCCAGGCGCGCGACTTCCAGCGCTGCCACAAACATACTGTAGGCCTGATCCGGTGTGACTTTCGTTGGAGAATAGACGGAAATCTTTCCCCCCTGTTTCTTGATCGTTTCATCCAGGACAAAGTTTTTCCCCGTGATCTCGCTGATGAAGCGAACAAGGACAGGAATGTCCACATCGTTGAAATCCAGCGCAATTTTGGCCGACGGAGCGTTCGTGCCCTCGGCCCGGAGGGTTTGCGGACAGATCAGCGAGGCAACCAGCAGCAGGGCGCTGAAACTGGGTCCCAATCTCCTGATCACTGTTCTCGCGTGTTCGAAGCAAGCATCGAGCCGTATCACAAACCCATCTCTCCCCATCCAAATGAGGTGTTGGTCTTTATCTGATATTCCGACCGTATCATAGGCGCATTAAGGGACACAATCAAAGCTATGTTTTCATTGTGAGTCGTACGATTCACAATGAATTCACACGGCCGGCGGCCGATATGGGCCTACTGTCCACTCAGTATTGATCAGAGAAAAGCCGATAAAGAGCAGACCATACCTGAGGCTGTCGATGCACAATGGACCACAGCATTCTACAGGATAAAGTGCAGGCATTTGCGCAGCGGCTGCTCCAGGAGGCACAGGGGGATCCGGTGCGGGCGCTGGGGCTGCTTGTTCTGGTTCTCGACGGGGCGGAGATTGAGTCGGCGGAGCATGCGCATCGGCTGGTGGCCGAAGTGCGTCAAGCGTTGATGCCGTCGCATCCTAGTGAAATGGGACGTCCTGTTCAGCATCTAGCCGGGGAGGTGTCATGGGAGGGCGTACAACACTGCCTTCGTTGTGCGACGGTTCTGGCGCGCAAGGACCATGGACAAGGAGCCCCGTTCGCAACAGAGCACGTGTATCAGATCGGCCCGCGGTTTACATCGGAGAAATTCGACGAGTTCGATGTCTGTAGGTAGCCCTATTGTGGTTTGGCGCTGAATCCTGCGACAGGTCGCCCACCGATCCGCAAGAACATCTTTCACTGCCTCTGTTTGTCATCAGCCGTTCAAAAATGGAGCGATGCGCTACCTGGCCGGCCGGGAGATTATGGTAACCCCTCAATTTTCAGAGTGTTTGAGCCTGATGGTTTCAATGCCGATAGGCATTGGGCTTGCAGCCTCTTACCAGGTTTCCCCTCTGGCGATGAATTAATGTTCGGCGGCAGGCTTGACGAGTTGGATGTCGGCGGCTCGAGCGCATTCCAACAATTCAGAGATCTGCTAAGGTTGTACCGTGCGTACCGATAAAAAAACTACTCAAAAAACAGATAAGAAGTCGGGACGGAGCGGTTTTAAGCAGAGCGCTGTCGGCTACGGCAAGAAGACTGTTCTGCTTGAAGAAGCCATAACCCAAATGAATATGGGCCGGTATGGCCGGTCTTCAGCGGCGCTGAAGGAGTTATTGGCGCTGGATCCACATAATATGGAGGCGCGGCGCCTCTTTGCGACGTTGCACCTCCGCGTGGGAAGTCTGATTCTGGCAAGGCAGGCCTTCGATTCGCTCATCGACGAAGCATTCGTCCGGCAGGATTACTGGCTCGCAGAATCCTTACTGCGAGAATATTTGGCGGCCGGCCCTCGCTGCGTGCCCTACCTGGAGAAGCTGGGGTCTATTCTGCAGGATAAAGGGGAGGTGCTTGAGGCCGTCATCGAATACGGCAAGGCCGTCGACATTCTGATTGAGGATCCCGACCCTGAGCATCCTGACCGAGCCTCACAACTCTACGAGAAGATCAAAGAGCTTGCTCCGGGGAGCCCTGTCGATGTTCGGTTGGCCGGCTGTGTCGATCCGCAAACAGGGAAATTTGCCGTTCGTCCACCGGCTGAAGTCGCGCCGGATGCTCCTTCAATGGACGAGGATGGCGCCGCGCCGAGTACCTCCGAATCCATTGCTGAATCGACGCTCTGGGGGAGAACGGACAATTCGTCAGTAGATCAGGCGTCTGCCAATTCTGCGTATCTTCAAGGTGCGCCGGAGGATGTGAGCGCGGGCTTACCACGGGAAGAGCAAGGGTTCGTCGATGCGCCGTTGCCTCATGATCCGTCGATGAATGGGCATGGCTCGATCGATTTCGATCCCAGATCGGTCTCATCACAGTCGGAAGACCCTGCTCTTCTTGCAACGGAGCCGGTTCAAGCGTGGGACAGCCAGCCGCTGGACATTCAGCAGGAGACTGCGCCGCAATCGGTCCCAACACCGATGCCGTGGGACGAGGTTCAGGAAACGACAGTCAGTATTCCGGATCAACTGATTGCGGAATTGCCCGGTGAGTTGTCATCCGGTCTTGCTCCCGACGCAGCCCCATCGCAGCCGGAGGATGCTACTGCGTTCACGATGGAGCCGGTTCAAGTGCTGGACAGCCAGCCGCTGGAAACTCAACAGGAGTCTGTGCCGCAATCGGTTCCGGCTCCGATGCCGTGGGAAGAGGTTCAGGAGACGACCGTCAGTATTCCGGATCAACTGGTTGCGGAATCGCCGGATACGCTGCCATCCCCGCTTGAGCCGGCTCAGAGTCCATTGAGCCGGGTTGCAGGGCCGAACGGAGGAGAGTTGTCCTGGGACTCGGTGTTCCAGAACACATTGAAGCTCGGAGCTGCATCTCCTGTTGTGCCGCCGCCTTTGTACAGACAGGAAGTCGATCCCGGCACGATTGAAATTCAGGAAGCTACGCGCACGACATCGCCGCTGAGTGTGGCGGCGGCCCCGTCTGAAGCTGCCCCAATGCCCTGGGATCAGGTTCAGGAATCTGCTATCGCCATTCCTCATCAGCAGATGGAGGAGTCGGTCGTTGAATCTCCGGTCGAGCCGGCGCCGGCAGTTCACCCAGAACCGGTTTATGCTCAGGATCCCCCGCTCTCCGTTCTTTCAACCGTCGATGGCGCGTCGGGAGTGGACGCCCTTTCCATCACGGAATCGTTGCCTGCTCCGTTTCTGTCCGAAGCGGCCCATGTTCCAGCAAACGTCTCTTCAGCCGTTGCGCCCACGGAGTATCAAGCCGCCGGCGAAGCCGTGGACGAGCAGCCTTTCACATTTGGCTTTGCCGGAGAGCCTCGAAAGTCCTTGGAACAGGGGGCGTCCGATCCGCAGTGGGCTTCCGAAGAGAACCCGCTACCGGCTGCGGACGTCGCTCCGCTCAATCTCCAATCTGAAAATGTTGCCATCTCACCAACTGGAGATTCTGTCGAACCTGGGCTCGCTTCTCAGGGAGGCATGTCGGGATCTCATGTGGAGCCGATACCAAAGACGGCTGGTTCGTGGGCGATTCTCGATGAAATGCCTGATCGTCAGGCCGAACATGAGGAGCCAAACCCGGTATTGGCGGAAGAAAAAGCTCCTTTTGAGCCTGTGCCAGGGCCGAAGGAATGGATCAAAACCAGTGAGTCTATTCGGTTCGCCGGAGAGTCTCCGACTTCTCCGATGTTGGAGGCAGAGCCGAATGCGCCTGTGTGGGGAGAACCGAGTACGATTTATTCTGCACAGGGTGCCGCCGGTGTTTTGTCCGAATCACCGGATCTGCACAGGCAGACGGATACACGAGAACGTACGGCACAATCAAAGCCGCGCCCCAAACTGCCATCGAGGCTGACTCGTCTTGGTAGCGCCCTATCCAGTTTTATTCGATCCTGCTTCTCCACGACACGCGCGATCGTCATGTCCCTCATTGCGCTGGTGGTGCTTTCATGTACGCTGGTGGTGTTGGGAATTGGAGCCTTAGGATTGGTATGGGCCATTATGGAAGAACCTCCGTCTTCCGCGTTCAGCAACTTGACCACCAGCCCGCAGCGAAGGGTGTCGGACATCAATAAGAACGGGTATCTGCTCCTGCTGGGATTCGACGCGCCTCGCGGGCAAGACCCCATCCAAGCCGGATATGAACGAAAGCCCGATTTGCATGATGCAGATAAGGCGTTAGCCTGCCTTGGAGGCGCCAGTGATGGCTCACCAACAGGGCAATCAGATGTGTCTGCGAAGGCCCTGAGCGGATGGTTCAAAGGACCGGACCCTGCTGGCCGATTCAAATTGCACCGTGATTCTATCGGTAAGTTGGCGGGGCAGACGGGGCCGATGCTGAGCCGGTATGGACAATGGCATAAGCTGTCATTTGAAGATTGGGGCTATGGCCAGGGCATTAGTCCCCCTTGCGCCGAGATCAACTTTGCGCATCGCCTGTATGTGGCGGAAGGGTTTGCTCAGGGGGCCGATACCGGAATCGATCGGCTTGAAATGGATCTGGAAGCCTGGCGCATTGCGTTGGGCCAGGCCAGGACGCTTCCTGTGAAAACTCTGGCGCTCCAAGCTATGAATGACGACATCACGGTTGCCTCCGGGATTCTGGTATCGCCGGATTTTGACGGGAAATATCTGGGGCGTCTCGCGAAGATGCTGCGCCCGCTCGATCGGGACGAACTGTCGGTTCGCTGGCCGATGCAGAGTGAGTTGGTCCATGCGGCAAAGAGCTTCGATGCCCAATTGAAGGTGGCGAAGGAGAAAAAACAAACGGTGCCGGCGGCCGTCGCGTCATTTCTTCCACTGCCGAAACAGCGGCGGCTCAACGACTATGCAGACTATTATGAAGCGTCCTCCAAGGCGTCGGCCGAGGGGCAGTATGGCGCCCTGCCGAGATGGAGCAATTATATTTCCTTTCCGGCAGATTCAGTGAAAGACTATTTTGTGAATCCGGTCGAAAATGTCATTGGGCTGGAACCGTTGGCGCCCTGGGATCTCTATAATGGGTTGGTCGTCGATGTGGAGGCGCATTTGCGTCTTGCCAGTTTGCAGGCGTGGATACGTCGGGGTCCTCAGGATGCCGAGCTGCTGCCTCGCATTGCCAAGGCCGGGCAGAAATTCTATGATCCATATACTGGGTTTCCGATGCTGGTGAATCTGAAAAAACATGTGCTGTATAGCGTCGGACATGACGGCAAAGATCAGGATGGCGATTCGCAGTCTGATGTGGTAGTCGCGATCCCGGTCAATTAGCAGGATGCTGAAAAAGTCCGCCAGCGGTGTTCTCGCATCGCTCAGAGGCTCAACGTACCGAAGCGTACGCTTCGCCTCTTCGTTCGCTGCGGCCTTGCTGGACGGCCATTTTGAGCATCCTTGATGACACATTGGTGTCGCCTCGACCGTCGAGGCCTATAATGACCACAGGGGTTAAAACGAGTTTTTCCGCAACCTGTTAGAGAGACGTCTCACCAAGGTCCTTTCCCGAACCCGCCAACTTCGCGTCGATCTCTTCGCATAGTCCGTAGCCATTCGGGCTTGACACTCGTAGTGGTATTTCACACAATCGTTTCCACTCTGACGCTGGATAGGAATGAGCCATGGCGCGACCGACTCCATTTCACAACGATTCTGCAATGAGACAGGGTAAGGTGTTCTCTACTCCCATTCCAACGCAGATCATTTCCAATGAAGAATTCACACCCATCAGGCAGACAGCGGATCAAGTCCGAGTCGAACAGGCGGCCGCCGCGCTCGTGGGGCGGACTGCGGCACGCCGAGGGCTGACGCGCCGAGACTTTCTCAAGACTACGGGAGGTATGGCCGGGGCATTACTGGCGATGAATGCCGTATTCGGTCGTTTCTTCAATGTCGGCGAGGTCGAACTGTTCGAACCTGCGGCGTTTGCCGAGCAGCAGGGCGTTCCCTATTTCATCTTCGATGTGCAGACCCACTACGTCGGCTCTCAGTACGATCCGGCCGATGCCGAATCCAAACGAAAAGGCGCAGTGTCCAAGCAGGCGCTGCTGTCGCTCAGGCGGTTTATTCGAGAAGCCGGTCTCAATCCGAAACTGAGAGACGACCGGGGCACGATCGACGATCTGTCGTGGAAGAATTTTGTGAAAGAGGTGTTTCTTGATAGCGAGACCGCCATCGGCCTGATCAGTACGCCCCCCGGGCCGTATCCGCAGGAAGCGGTGGTGCCGCCGAAGGAAATGGCCCATATCCGGGACGAGATCAACCGTGTGGCGGGCTCCCGGCGGATGCTGGCGCATGGGCTGGCGACGCCGCAGTTGGGCGCAGCGGATCTGGACTTCATGGCGATGCAGGCTGAAACCCTGAACGTCGACGCTTGGAAGTGCTACACCGGCTCCTGTCCCAAAGGATTCGACCGAGGCTGGCGAATGGATGATGAGGTGATCGCCTATCCGATGCTGGCGCAGGCCGGGAAATTACAGGTAAAGCGCGTGTGTGTACACAAAGGATTGCCGCTCGGCCCGGTGCCGGACTACAACCATCCGAGAGACTTGATCAAAGCCGCTAAAGATTTCCCTGATATCGACTTTCTGGTGTATCACTCGGGGTTTAGAGGTGCGGCATCGGTGGATGAGGTGTTTGCGAAGACCGGTGAGATCCCCTGGACCACGGAATTCTGCCGCATGAAACAGAAGGAGTCGGGTATCTCCAATATCTACATGGAACTCGGTTCGACGTTCGCGCAAC
Organism: Nitrospira sp. SG-bin2; assembly: GCA_002083405.1. GTDB lineage: Bacteria > Nitrospirota > Nitrospiria > Nitrospirales > Nitrospiraceae > Nitrospira_D. The sequence goes on from LVWT01000026.1 coordinate 92,734, forward strand.
TGGTGACGACCTATCCGATGGTGTGCGCCCATTTGCTGGGGCAGATCATTGAGGGGTTCGGCGCCGATCATGTGCTTTGGGGGACGGATTCCATTTGGTACGGTACGCCGCAATGGCAGATTGAAGCGTTCCGGCGATTCCAAATCCCGGATCAACTCATCGAGACATATCGCTATCAGCCTCTTACTCGTCGGGTGAAAGAGCAGATTTTCGGGCTGAACGCGGCGCGGGTTTTCGGCATCGACGCGGCAGCGAAGCGGAACGAGTTGCCGATGGATGTGCTGGGGCGGCTGAGAATGAGCTATCTGGAGGAAGGGCCGGAGCCGAGCTTTCGGGCGTACGGATGGGTGGCGGGATGAACGGGGCAGGGCACGTCGTGTCTGCTGCTCGCGCACCGCGCACGCAAGTTTGATTTGAAGACCAGGCAATGGGCGGTGCTCGGTGTATGCGCGCAACCAGACATCGGCCTGCCCTGCCCTGTTGGTAATGTGAGAACAGGAAAGAAGGAGAAACTACATGAGAAGCGAAATTTTATATCCCGGGGCATTTCCGATGGTGCGGGTCGAACTCGCGGCGGGAGAGCATATCAAGGCTGAATCCGGGGCCATGGTGGCGTCTTCTCCGACGATCGACATCGAAAGCAAGATGGAAGGCGGGTTTCTCGGGGCCCTCTCACGCAAGCTGCTCACAGGGGAGAAGTTTTTCTTTCAAACGTTGCGGGCGAGCCGCGGTCCGGGAGAAGTCTTGTTGGCGCCGACGGTGCCAGGAGAAATCATCGTGCTGGAGCTCGACGGCGTGAATGAGTACATGGTTCAGAAGGACGGCTTTCTGGCCGGCGCCGATTCCGTGGCTATCGAGAGCAAGATGCAGAGCCTGACCCGTGGACTTATGGGAGGGGAAGGTTTCTTTCTTCTAAAAATCGGCGGCAAAGGGACGTTGATTTTGAACAGTTTCGGAGCCATTCATAAAGTCGAATTGAAACCGGATCAGGAATACATCGTCGACAATAGTCACCTTGTGGCGTGGTCCTCGACGACCTCCTACAATATCGAAAAGGCCGCTTCAGGCTGGGTGGCGAGTTTCACGTCCGGTGAAGGGTTTGTCTGCCGGTTTCGAGGACCGGGGGTGGTGTATATCCAAAGCCGCAATCCCGGCAGCTTCGGCGCTTGGGTCAGGCAGTTCATCCCGGTCTCAGAATGACGAGTGACATTTGACCAATCCTATGTCGGCTGAACCCAATGCCCTCTGTTTCGGCCAGGAATTTCCCTCAAGCGGCGAGCCTTGCCTGGTTCAGGTCGAAGATCACGGGATCACGGTCATTTTCCAGTCCGGCGCTGCCGAGGGTCGATCGGAATCGGCTTCATTTTCAGCGTTAACGGTTGCTGCAGGTGGATTCGATCACGACCAGCTTGTTGTGAGATGGGCTGGCGCAGCCGGGGAGCGGACACTCTATCTCAGGCATCCCGATGTGATCCGCGCATTCCGCCAGGCGGCTCCGGATCAGTTGCGTGCTCCGCTCGATCGTGCTGCGGAACATGTCCGTCAGGCGCGTCACCGGCGCCGGACAGTATGGAGCATGATCGGGGGGGGCGTGCTGGCTCTGTCATTGGGGCTGTGGTTCGGGTCCGATCTGCTGGTTGAAATGGCCGTCGATCGGATCCCGGTGGAGTGGGAAGAGAAACTGGGCGAGTCGGCGTATAAGGATTTTCTCGCGCATCAGGACGTCATGAAAGAAGGACTCGCGGTGTCAGCCGTCGAGGAAATCACGCACCGTCTCGTGGAACAGATTCCGAACAACCCCTATAAGTTCCAAGTGACCGTGGTGAAAAGCGATGTCGTCAATGCCTTTGCCCTGCCCGGCGGCTATATTGTCGTATTCACCGGCCTGATGAAAAAAGCGGACAACGGGGAAGAAGTGGCGGGTGTGATGGGCCATGAGCTGAACCATGTGTTGCAGCGGCATGGATTGGAACGGATCGTGAAGCAGCTCGGCCTTGTGGCCGTCCTGTCCATCGTGCTCGGGGATCACCAGGGCTTGGCGGGGATGATGAAGCAGCTGGGGGTCGAATTGCTGACTTTGAAATTCGGCCGGGAGCAGGAAACGGAAGCGGACCTGACCGGGCTGCAACTGCTGCATCGGGCGAAAATCGATCCATCCGGCATGATTCGTTTTTTTGAACAGTTGTCGGAAAAAGACGAAGGGCGCACGGAGTGGCTCTCGACCCATCCGATGAGCGGCGCAAGGGCTGAACGGCTGAAGGCTGAGCTGGCGGCCATGCCGAAGATGATTCCTGCCCCCTTCAGTTTCGACTGGACCAAGGTCCGTGGAGCGCTTGGGGGAGAGCCGGTGGCGAAACCATAGCGCGCGCTTATACGGTGAACTGTTCATGAAAGCGGAGGTCCGCAGGCTGTTTAATTTCTTGAAAGGAGGCCAGATGAAGTTGCGTCGATTCCACGGAAAACTTGTCGCTGCAGGGGTGTTGGTCTGTTTCATGACGGCGACCACGGCCTGCTACGGTCCATTCAATCTTACGAAGAATGTCTATCACTGGAACAGCGGCATCAAAGGCAGCGGTGAGGTCAGCGACAAATGGATGAAAGAATTTGTGTTCTTCGGCATGATCGTTGTGCCGGTGTACATGTTTTCGGCGCTGCTGGACGGGTTCATCTTCAACTCGATTCAGTTTTGGAGCGGAGATAACCCGGTTAAGGCGGCGGATTTGAATCGTAATGGAACAATCAAGACAGTAGTTCTTGGCGAGACGACGATCCGATGGATGCAGGCAGATGAGGGCGCGCAGGTCACCTATGAGCGCCATGGAGTCGTCGAGCGCCGGGCGATGATTATCGGCAATAGTTCAGGTTACCGCCTCATCGATGAGAGCGGTATTGTGTTGGCGGTGGCGGAGTACGGGGCCGACGGCGCCGTCACGGTTCTCGATCGCGATGGTCGGGTTGTGCAGCGGTGGACAGGCGACCAACTGAGGTCGATCACTCAGAATCGGGATGCAATCTTGAACGAATCGGCGGTAATGGAACGGGGATAAAAAGTACTGGCACTCGGCCGCGATTTGTCTATAATAACTCTCTGAGACGTTCAGTCTCAGGGGCTGTGGGCTTTCACTCACCTATCAAGGAGGAATGCATGAAGAAGCTCAGCATGTTGGCGATCGTCGGGATGTTCGTCGCAATGCCAGGCGGGTTTGCCTTGGCGGCCGGCACGCCGGACACGGGTCCAGGCTGCGGATTGGGCAAGATCGCGTGGCAGAATTATCCGAACGCGAAGACCAAAGGGGCGCAAATCCTCATAGCGACCACCAATGGGTCATTCGGCACGCAGACATTCGGCATCTCTACCGGAACGATGGGGTGCACGGATGATGGCCGGTGGTGGGCTGAACAGAAGGCGACCATGTTTGCCGAGCTGAATTCTGAGGCATTGGCTCAGGAAATGGCGCAGGGGCGCGGTGAGCACCTGGCTTCAATGGCGACGCTTCTGGGAGTCGCGCAGCCGCAGCATGCGGCCTTCTTTGCGATGGCCCAAGAGCGCTATGCAGCCCTCTCCGGCGCGGGTGAACTTTCCCCGGCGGCGATGGTTCAGGCTTTGAATGAAGGGATTTCCGCCGATTCTTCGTTGGTCAAGGTTGCGCTGAACTAAGCGCATTGGTTCCTGGGGGCTTCCACCCCACGGTGGAAGCCCCTTTGTGTTTCCTCATGATGCAGTGATCCACATCGTCCTTGCCATTAGCGTCCTTCTCGCCAGCCCAGGCCGGAGCCAGGCTGAGCCGGTTATCCAAGACTATCAAACGGAGCTGATCGAACGGGCCAGACAGACCCGTTTGGCGGATGAACGGGAATGGCAGTTGCTGCTCCACTATGGGGTCGATCTATTTGGCAGAGCGGCCAGCGAAGAGGACGATGAGGGGTTCTTCCTTTCGCCTCGTGGAAAGTATGATCCGCAGGCTGAGCTTGATGCCACGATCGCACAGTTCTTTGTTGCTGACCCGGTCGGGCGCTCGAAGCAGCCGGCCCAATGCGCCTTCATCGCCCGGTATCACTGGTTGAAGGAACGGTTGCAGTTCGATCCACACCGGCTTGCGCCGGCGACATGTGGCCGGTTCGACCGGTGGCGGACCGAAATGAATCCACAGGGTGTCAGTCTGATCTTTCCTGCCGCTTTCCTGAACAATCCCGCTTCGATGTTCGGCCATACATTCTTACGGATCGATCAGCGAGGCCAAACCGAACAGACCAGACTTCTGGCCTACACAATCGATTATGCTGCAGATGTGCCGGATGGCGCCGGGATCGAGTATGCGTACAAAGGAATTTTCGGAGCATACAAAGGGTTCTTTTCCACTCCTCCCTATTACCTTAAGGTTCAAGCCTACCGCGACATCGAGAATCGCGACATGTGGGAGTATCAACTGAACTTGACGCCCGATCAGATCGATCGGCTGCTCATGCATGCCTGGGAGATGGGAAACGCATATTTCGACTATTTTTTTTTCAAGGAAAATTGCTCGTATCACATCCTTTCTCTATTAGAGTACGCGAATCCGTCTCTTCACTTGAGAGACCGGTTTTCGCTATGGACCATTCCTGCAGATACAGTTCGAGCCGTTATTGACTCTCCGGGATTGGTGGGCGCTGCGACGTACCGGCCTTCCCGTAGTACCATCATCAAGCGAAAGCGGGCGCTGCTGACCAATGAAGAACGAAGTCTGTCGATAGGGCTCATGCGTGACCCGGACATCGCCGGGAACGCCTCGTTTGCGGCGTTGCCGCTTTTGAGGCGGGCCTTGGTACTGGATGTCGCGTCGGACTATCTCCGCTACAAAGGAGAGAGCGATGATCCGGAAGTGACGGTCTACAAGGAGCGCAACCGGCGTGTATTGACGGAGCGGAGCAAACTGTCGATCCCATCCGCTGAGATCGACATTCGTCCCTTTACGAAACAGCCGGATGTGGGGCACCGGACAACCCGTGTGACGCTGGGAGGCGGCTGGCGCAATAATGACACGTTCGAAGAGGCGTCGTTCCGCGCGGTCTATCACCATCTGCTTGACCCTGAGCCAGGCTACACGCCGGACGCGCAACTTGAAGCATTCGCAGTTACGGTGCGGCGTTACAATCAGGCGGACCGCGTCAGGGTCGAACGGGCGACATTGATCAATATCCTGTCTCTCTCGCCGATTGATGATCTGTTTCGGGCGCCGTCATGGAGGGTGAACGTGGGGATGGACACCCTCCGCCGACGGGGCTGTCAACTCTGCGATAACGTGGTGGCCGATGGAGGAGTGGGGGCGGCGATGGAATCCCATGTGCTCAATCGGGAAGTCTATTTTGCGTTCGCTGAGGCCGAGGCGAACTACAGCAAGGCCTATGAGGAGCGGCATCGTGTCGGCGGCGGCGCCACGGTGGGGATGTTGGCGGATGTGACCGATCGCTGGAAACTGATGCTGTCGTGGTCGTATCGCCGGTATCCGTTCGGCGATAAATCGGACGACATCCGCTGGTATGCCGGTTCACGTGTGACCCTTGCCCAGAACTGGGCGGTGCGGATGGATTACAACCATCGCGACCGTGACAATGATGTGGTGGTTTCTCTCCAAGCGTTTTTCTGATCAGCCTGGCGGACTTTCTCTTGCCCGTGTATAGAGCGTCCTGCTACAAGTGTAGGAGCCGGAGACTCAGGATTCTCCCATGAACCGATCCACTGAACAGCCCAGCCAGCAGCGCCCAAATCCGGCCGTTGAGCCGATTGCCCCCCATCCGCCGTTACACCAGTACTATGACGAGCTGGATGCCAGGCAGGGATTCCTCAACGAGCTGTTCAACCGAACCGCGTATCAATATCGCAATATCGACAAGGCCACCGGGTTCGGGTCCGGCTTATGGTATCGGAAAAAAGCGCTTGAGTCGGCGGGATTGAAGCCAGGCATGCGGGTGCTCGACGTCGCATGTGGACCGGGGCTGGTGACGCAATGCGCGCTGAGTCTGGTTGGTCCGTCCGGCTTGGTCGTCGGGCTCGATCCCAGTATCGGCATGCTGCGCGAAGCGCAGAAAGGCCCGTGCCGGAATCTGGTGCGCGGTGTCGGCGAGCGGCTCCCGTTCCCGGACGGACATTTCGATTTTCTCAGCATGGGGTATGCGCTTCGGCATGTGCCGGATCTTCGGGGCGCGTTTGCCGAGTATCGGCGTGTGCTCAAGCCGGGAGGGATCGTCATGTTACTGGAGATCTCGCGGCCCCGATCGGCGCTTGTCCTCCTCCTGTCGCGGTTTTATATCAAGACCCTGTTAGGGGCCGCGTTCGCCACCGGGACCGGCAATCAGGACATGAAGAAACTGATGGCCTATTGGTGGGAAACGACGGAACAGTGCGTTCCCCCCGAAACGATTGTTGATGCATTGAAGGGATCAGGTTTTGGAACCTGTACGGTGAAGGAATGGTTCAGCGGGCTCTTGCGAGACTATCGGGCGGTGAAGGACTCGGTATAGATATGGAACAGCCCGGCGCATCGTTGCTTGAACGAGATCTTGCCAAGCTCATTGTGCAGACGCTCAAGTTGAAGACCGATCCGGCTGCCATTGAACCGGAGGCCGCGTTGTTCGGCGAAGGGTTGGGGCTCGACTCGATCGATGCGCTGGAGCTCTCGCTGGCGATTTCACAAACCTACGGGTATCAACTCAAGTCGAGCGATCCTCAGATCAAAACGATCTTTTCATCTCTGCGGGCGTTGGCGGCAGCTATTGAGAAGAACCGCACGAAGTGACGGTCGATAGGACCATGCGGGAGACCCCTTTGATCGGCCCCTACGATTTCGACGATGTGCTGGCCTGGGATCAGGAGGGGCCGCGCACCGTCCGCCGGTTTTTGGCCGATGCGGCTTCCCTGGCGGAGTCGTTGCCTGATCGGCCTACGGCGCTGAATCTTGCCACCAACCGCTATGACTTTCTCGTGGGATTCGCTGCCGCCATCATGCGGCGGCAGGTGACGTTGCTTCCACAAAGCCGGGCGTCTCAGACGCTGCTTCGGATCGCCGGAGAGTTTCCCGGAAGCTATGCGCTGACGGATCGAGGCGATGTCATTGAGGGAATCCATTCCGTCTCGATCCAGCTGAGAGGGGACCAGGTTTCGTGGCCGATGGATATTCCACGCATTCCGACCGATCGAGTTGTGGCGGTTGCATTCACTTCCGGAAGTACCGGCCGGCCGGTGCCTAATAAGAAGACATGGGGAGCCTTGACGGCTGTGGCCCAGGCGACCGGAGCGAGACTCGGGATCAAGACAGGGGATCGTCTCTCGGTGGTGGCGACCGTTCCGCATCAGCATATGTTCGGGCTGGAAGCGTCTGTGATGCTGCCGATCATGCATGGTTTGGCGATGCATGCCGGGCGGCCGCTGTTTCCTGCCGACATCAGGAGCGTGCTGGCCGATGCGGCGGGCGGATGGATGCTCGTGACGACGCCTCTGCATCTTCGCGCCTGCGTGGCAGAAGGTATAAGCGTGCCCCCGGGCGGACTCATCCTTTCTGCGACAGCCCCGTTGCCCCGCAATCTGGCGCAGCAGGCTGAGGAGCATTTTCAAGCCGAAGTCCATGAAATTTTCGGGTTTGCCGAAGCCGGCAGCATCGCTGAGCGGCGCACAATCGCCGGCGACCGGTGGCAGCCGTTGGAAGGGGTGCATGTGGCGCAGGACGCATCCTCATGTCTGGTGCAGGCATGGTATCTTCCGACGCCCGTCCCTGTGCCGGATCGCATGACAGTCGATACGGATGGAACATTCGTCGTGCATGGCCGCGAAGCGGATCAGGTGAATGTCGCGGGCCATCGGATATCCCTCGGCGACCTGAACCAGCTCTTGCTGAAAATCGATGGCGTGCAAGATGGGGTCTTTTTCCTGCCGGAGGAGGGGACCGGCCTCGTCACGAGGCTCATGGCATTTGTCGTGGCTCCCGGCAAAACCGGCGAAGAGATTCAACAGAAGCTGCGCGCGTATGTTGATCCGGTATTCATCCCCCGTCCGTTGGTGTGTGTGCCGAGTTTGCCACGGAATGCAACCGGCAAGCTTCCACGAGAATCCGTGAGCGAGTTGGCCCGGCAATGGCTGGAGAGGGAAGGCGATGGCGCATGAACGAACGGTGTCGATCGGCCACGACCATCCGTCGCTCGCGGGACATTTCCCCGGACACCCGGTTGTGCCGGGCGTGGTGTTGCTTGGCGAAGTGATCGAGACGTTGCGTCATAGCGCGGCGCCGTCGGTGAGGGGATTGCCCATGGTCAAATTCTCCTCTCCGTTGAAGCCCGGTGAGGCCGTCACCATTCGCGTGGATCAGGATGAGGCTGCGCTGGCCTCGTTTTCTTGCCGGGTCGGGACCAGGCTTATTGCGTCCGGCGTGATTGAGCTGGCATCCGGGACGGCGGCGCAAATGGAAGGGGCGTGAGCCTCGCGTGGCGGCGACAATCGGAGCGCGGCAGCCGCGCCGGTATTCGGATCATGGCCTGGGTCGCGCAATTTCTTGGCCGTCCGGCCGCCCGTGCGCTGCTCTATCCGATTTGTGTGTACTACTTGCTGGGATCGGGGTCTGCCCGCCGGGCCATTGCGCGATTCCGTGAACGGGTACTTGGCCGGCCTGCCGGATGGGGGGAACTGTTCCGCCATTATCACGCATTTGCCTCCACGATTCTTGACCGGGTCTATTTTCTCCGCGGACAGTTCGACCTTTTCGACATCCGGTTCCATGGCCTGGATGTGCTCGATCGGGAGCTGGCCAAGGGACGGGGCTGTGTGCTATTAGGCGCGCATCTCGGAAGTTTCGAGGCGGTCCGGGCGATGGGTCTCCTCGGGCGGCAGCTCGACATCCGAATCCTCATGGATGAGCAGAATGCTCCGTTGATTCGCGGGCTGACCCAGACCTTGAACCCCATGATGGCTGACACGGTGATTCAGACGGGCGGGATTCACGCACTCCTGCAAGTGAAGGAATGTCTCGAACGGGGCGGGATCGTCGGTGCGATGGGTGATCGTGTGACGCCGCAGGATCAGGCCGTCGCATGTTCGTTTTTCGGCAGTGAGGCCAGATTCCCGACCGGGCCGATCCGTATGGCTCATGTGGTTCAGGCGCCGGTGGTGTTGTTTTTCGGGCTCTATCGGGGAGGAAACTGCTATGAAGTGCGTCTCGAATCTTTCGACGATGAAGCGCTTCCGTCTCATGATCGGCGGGGCGCAGATCTGACTCGCGATGTGCAACGGTATGTCGGCCGTCTCGAGGAGGTGTGCCGCCTTGCGCCGGACAATTGGTTCAACTTCTATGATGTGTGGGATCGCTCGAATTAGCCCGTTCTTTTTGTTTGGCGGTCTGCTGCTGGGAACTCTAGCCGCTGCAGAGAACGCCTCCTCTCGCGGTGATGACGTGACCGGCGCCTGGACGGTCGAGCAGGTTGTGGCGTCGCTGAAGGAAGAGCGGGAACCCGCGGTGCTCTTCGAAGAGGCGACGCATTCGTCGTTGCTGAGTGCGCCCCTCATTGTGCGCGGCATATTGCGCTTCACGCCTCCGTCTCGGCTGGAAAAAGAAGTGCTGGAACCCTACCACGAACGCTATGTCGTCGAGGGAGGCCTCGTGACTTTCGAGAGCGAACGAAAGCGAATAAAAAAAAGTATTTCTCTGGGAGACTATCCGGGCTTGCGCGGGTTCGTCGAGGCATTTCGGGCAGGTTTTACCGGAGACGCAGGCCGGCTCATGGAGTCATATGACACGGCCATACAGGGGACCAGGCTGAAGTGGACGTTGCAGTTGCGCCCCCGCGATCCGGCAGGGCGATCGATGATTGAAGATATCGTATTCTCAGGCTCCGAGGGGAGGATCAACTCCATCGTCATCCATGCAGCGGACGGCGACCGCTCGGTGATGACGCTTCGCCGAGGTGCGGCCAAATGAGAGCCTCTCGGTGGCCGGTTCTTATCTGGGGCTTTTGCTTCGTCGGCGCGCTGTGGCTTGCGGCAACGGAATTATCGATCCATAGCGATCTCAGCGATCTCCTTCCGGAAGGAACTACCAATACCCAACGGTTGTTGCTGACTCAAGTGCGGTCGGGTCTGGCCGGCCGGTTGATTCTTGTGGCGATTGAGGGTGCAGAACCGGATGAATTAGCCAGGCTCAGCCGGGACCTGAGCAAGGGGTTGCAAGGAAATGCACAGATCGATTTTGTGGGGAATGGGGCGCAGGTGCTCTCTTCCGATGAGCGGCAGCTCTTGTTTCGCTTGCGGTATCTTCTGAGTTCCACGCTACAGGCGGATACATTTTCGGCGGACTCCCTGCGCGGGGCTCTTGAAAAACGGCTGGACGATCTCCGGTCTCCACTCGGTCTCCTCATCAAAGAATATATCCCATCCGATCCCACCGGAGAGTTTCTGGGAATTCTCCAGTCCTGGTCCGAGTGGGAGGCGCCGACGAAGCATCGAGAAGTTTGGATGTCGGCGGATCTCCAGCGGGCTCTGCTCGTGGTGAAAACCAAAGCTGCCGGGTTCGATGCCGAGGCGCAGGCAGCCATTCAACAGCATATCCAGGCAGTCTTTCAACAGGTACGCAAAGACTCGTCGTTGGCCCGGTTGCTTCTGAGCGGACCCGGGGTATTTGCGGTGGAAATCCAGCAAACGATCGAACAGGAGATTTGGTGGCTTTCGGTAACCGCGTCCCTGCTGGTCGTTGTCTTTCTCTGCGTCACCTATCGATCGGTGACGCTGATGGTCTTGAGTCTGATTCCGCTGACCAGCGGAATCCTGGCCGGTCTGGTTGCGGTGAATAGTTGGTTCGGATTCGTTCATGGCATCACGTTGGGGTTCGGCATCACGTTGTTGGGCGTCGTGGACGATTACCCTATCCATTTGTTCAGCCATCTGACCAGGAAGGAGTCTGCCCAGACGACGATGCGCGCGATCTGGCCGACGATGCGGCTGGGGATTGTGACGACGGCCATCGGATTTTCATCGTTGCTGCTTGCCGGATTTCCTGCCTTGGCGCAGCTGGGGCTCTTTGCGGTGGCCGGGCTGGGAACGGCGGCGGTGGTGACTCGTTGGGTGCTGCCTGTCTGTATCCCTGCCGGATTTGCTCCTCGGGAAATCCGGCCGGATTTGGGGCGCTTGGTGGATGGTCTGCCGAAAGCGAGGATTGTGGTGCCGGTGGCGGTCATTCTTGCGACAATTGTACTGATATGGTCTGATACGCCGCTCTGGCAGGAAGATCTGGAAGGCCTGAGTCCCCTGTCGGCGGAGAAGAAGGAGCTGGATCAGCATCTGCGACAGGAACTGGGCGCGCCGGATGTGCGGGATCTATTCGTCGTCGAGGGGACGAGCGTCGAGGCTCTCTTGATGAAGGCAGAAGCCATGATGCCGAGGCTGGAGCAGCTGCGAGAAGGTCGTGTGTTGTCCGGCTACGACATTGTCTCGCGCTATCTGCCGAGCCATCATGTGCAGCAGGAACGGCTGAAGGCGTTGCCTGAGCGGGAGGTGCTTAAAAGGAATCTCGACGCAGCGCAGAAGGGGCTGCCGTTTATGCCAGGGCTGTTCGCTCCGTTCGTGACGGCGGTCGATGAGGCACGGAGTCTGCCGTTTATCGATCGGGATACATTCAGGGGGACGACGTTGGGCATGAAATTGGAGTCCTTGCTGTTCTCCCATCAGGATGAATGGCTGGCCATTGTTCCGCTCCGTGGAGTTCTTGATCGAACCCAGCTTGCGACGGCAGCGGCAAGCTGGGGAGACATCTCGGTGAGTTATGTGGACCTGAAGGAAGAGTCGAACCGGCTGATGCGGGCCTATCGCAATCGGATGATGCAATTAGTGGGGTGGGGGACAATTGCCATTACGGTTTCGCTGGCGGTCGGATTGGGATCGATCACTCGGCTCGGACCGGTACTTGCTCCGATCGGCTGCGCCTTGATCGTTGTGGTTGCTGTTTTAAAAGGATCGGGCGAGTCACTCTCGTTGTTTCATGTGGCAACCTTTCTGCTTGTGATCGGGTTAGGGCTCGATTATTCTCTGTTCTTCAATCGACGGGAGGGGACTGAAATCGAGCGAGCCAAGACCGTTTTTGGTCTACTGGTTTGTAGCACGACGACGATTCTCGTGTTCGGCCTGTTGGCCTTCTCGAAGATCCCTGTGCTCCATGCGATCGGATTGACCGCAGCCTGCGGGTCGTTGTGTTGCCTGCTCTTTTCAGGGTTGATGGCGCAGCGGGAGGCGACTGATGCCTGATCCAAAACCGATGACCTCGCTGGCCTTGTCCGCCTATACCCTCGTGACGGCGAACGGCCGAGGGGTTGGCCCCGTTCTTCAGGCTCTCCAGGAGCGGCGATCCGGGTTAAAGTTGTGCGACTTCGAAGATGTGACGTTGAAAACATCGATCGGGCGAGTAGCCGGCCTCGAGGATTTTTCACTCGATCACGAACTGCGCGCCTTCGACTGCCGCAACAACCGGCTGGCCTGGCTCGGCCTTCAGCAGGACGGTTTCATGGTGGCGGCGGCGGAGGCAAAACAGCGATACGGCGCTCATCGGATCGCTGTTGTGATGGGCACCAGCACGTCCGGAATTCTCGAAACCGAACATGCCTACCGCGAGCGCGATTCTTTCACTGATCGGCTTCCGGACTGGTACACGCCGCGGTATCGATATACGCATAACATGTTTTCTCTGGGGCATTTCGTGAGGACCTGTCTTGGATTGCAGGGGCCGGCCATGGTGATTTCAACCGCCTGTTCTTCGAGCGCAAAAGTCTTTGCGACTGCAGCCCGATTGATGCAAGCGGGCCTGTGCGATGCCGCCGTAGTTGGCGGAGTGGATAGCCTCTGTCTCACGACGTTGTATGGATTTTCTGCGCTGCAACTGTTGTCGGCCGATCCGTGCAGGCCTTGCGACGAGGATCGGGACGGATTGTCGTTGGGTGAGGCGGCCGGCTATGCATTACTGGAGTTCGGCGAACGGGTGGGCGGACGAGGAACCGTTGCCCTTCTCGGCTATGGTGAGAGCACGGACGGCTATCATATGTCGCATCCGCACCCCGAAGGGGCGGGGGCGGTTCGCGCGATTCGAGACTCCTTGGCTCGGGCCTCGCTTCGCGCTGAGGACATTGAGTATATCAACTTGCACGGGACGGCAACGAGGGCGAACGACTCGGTCGAGGACAAGGCTGTCTATAGTATTTTCGGGGCTCGGCCTGCATGCAGTTCAACCAAAGGCTGGACCGGGCATACGTTGGGCGCTGCCGGTATCACGGAAGCGGTGATTTCCGCCCTCTGTCTTGCCCAGGGGCTGATGCCCGGGACGCTCAATTGCCGGCGCGTGGACCCTTCGTTGAAAAGCCGGATTCTTCGCGAGAACCAGATCGGCTCCATTTCTTTCGCGGTGAGTAACATATTTGGGTTTGGCGGAAATAACTGCAGCTTGGTCTTAGGGAAATTGCCATGAAGGTCTCGATCCGCGGCATCGGTCTTTTGGCTTCGGGCCTCGTCGGTTGGGATGCCGGTCGAGAAGTGCTCGCCGGGATTCGCCCCTATCGACCGGGAGCCGTGCCCGATCCGGAAGCGGAACTGCTGCCTCCGAATGAACGGCGGCGGAGCAGTGACTGCGTCCGGTGGGCCATGCAGGTCGCGCAAGAAGCTATCGGCCGATCGGGCCTGGACCCCCGTGAGGTGCCGACGGTGTTTGCCTCATCGGGTGGTGAAATGGGCGTGTTCGACAAGCTCTGTCGCGCCCTCTGTTTGCCGGATCGGATGATTTCCCCGACGCTGTTTCATCAATCGGTGCATAACACAGCCGCCGGCTATTGGGGCATTGCGACGGCCGGGCAGCAGTCCTCGACGGCGCTGTCCTGCTACGACGATTCGTTTGCAGCCGGTTTGCTGGAAGCGGCGACAGTGGTGTGTGTGGAGCAACGGCCGGTGTTGCTGGTGGCCTACGATCTGGTCGTGCCGGAGCCGCTCAGCCAATCCCGTCCTATTACAGAGGGATTTGCCGTGGCGCTCGTGCTGACACCTCCCTCGGACGGCTCCTCTCCCGTCATGCGGGTGCATCTCGAAACAACGCATACAGGCGAAACAGCCGGTCTTGAAGATCCCGAATTAGAACGGGTTCGGCAAGACAATCCTGCCGCCCGCTCGCTGCTTCTCCTGAGTGCCGTCGCTGCCGGCGGCGGGCGAACCGTCGGGTTCAGCTTGTCGGATAGCCAGCAGCTGATTGTGGATCTTGAGCCATGCCGCATTTGACCAAAGATGACTTGGCCGCCTTTCTTCCCCATGCGGGGTCTATGCGGCTGCTCGACCGGGCGGCATCGTGGGACGAGTCGTCGATTCGCTGCCATACACAGACCCATCACGATCCTGGAAATCCGCTTCGCCGAGGCGCATGCCTGGATGCCGTCACGGGGATCGAATATGCCGCTCAAGCGATGGGAGTCCATGTGGGGTTGCTCAATGGAGGGCTGTCGTCGGACGGGTCGATCGGCTATGTCGGAGCTGTGCGTGATGTCGTGTTCGGAATCGACCGGCTCGATGACTGTCCGGATGAACTGACGATCGATGCAACACGCCTGTTCATGGGAGACGACAGTTTTCTGTATCGATTCGCCATTTCATCCGGAGGCCGTGAAGTAATAAGCGGGCGGGCCTCGATTTTTTTGAAACGGGCGCCGGTATGACGCAGAGACGCGCATTGGTTACGGGTGGGAGCGGTGTCATCGGCTCAGCGATTGCTGAACGGCTGGCCGCCGACGGACATGCCGTGATCCTGCATGCGTACCGGCATGCCGAGTCGGCCCAACGGACGGCCGAGAAGATTAAGGCTCATGGCGGGACTGCGGTGAGCGTGTCCTTCGACATCACGGACGCGGGTACGACACGCCGGATGCTCGACACACTGTTGAAGGATGGGCCGATTCAAATTGTGGTCAACAACGCCGGTTTGCATGAGGATGCGCCGATGGCCGGAATGACCGGCGAGCAGTGGAGCAGGGTCATCGATCTTTCGCTCAACGGGTTTTTCAATGTCACGCAACCGCTGTTGCTGCCGATGATCGGCACACGCTGGGGGCGGATCGTTTCGCTCTCATCGTTAGCCGGCGTGGTCGGCAACCGCGGTCAGACGAACTATGCCGCGGCCAAGGCCGGCCTGCATGGGGCAAGCAAGTCGCTGGCGATTGAATTGGCGTCACGGGGCATCACGGTCAATGTGGTGGCGCCCGGCCTAATCGAGTCACCCTCCACCAGAAATGCGTTCAAGCCGGAGCAGGTTGAAGCGATGGTGCCGATGAAACGTGCCGGCACTCCGGAAGAAGTGGCGGCGCTGGTCTCGTTTCTGCTGTCAGAGCAGGCTGGATATATTACGGGACAGGTGATCGGGGTGAATGGAGGCATGGCATAGGGGACGGGAATGGCAAGTGGCGAGTAGTGAGTGGCGAGTAGCTCAGAGTGAATGACGCATCCGAACCGATTGACGTGTCCAAACCGAATGACGAGCCGATCGTAAGGGGTGAGGGGACGTGAAAGGTGACATGTGAAAAGTGAGGCGTATTGGGTCGTCATCCCGTCCTATAACGAGGCTGCGACTGTCCGCGAGGTGGCTGCGCGCGCGCGCCGGTACTGTCCAAACGTGATTGTCGTGGACGACGGGTCCATTGATGGGACGGTGCAGGCATTGGCCGGCCTGGATGTGACGGTCTTACGCAACGACGAGAACCGCGGCAAGGCCGGCAGTCTCATGCGCGGATTCGATCACGCCTTGGCTCATGGCGCAGCCGGCGTCATGACACTGGATGCGGATGGTCAGCATGCGCCGGAAGAGATTCCCTCGTTTCTGGCGCAAGCGGCGGAGTATCCCTCATCATTTATCATTGGCGCGCGCCGGCGCGATCAACGGCAGGCTTCGTTCTGGCGCTATACCGCCAACCGGATCGCCGATTTCTGGATCGGCTGGGCGGCGGGAAGCCCGATCGAAGACAGCCAGTCTGGATTCCGGCTCTATCCGGCGCGGCTGTTGCGAACGGTGACGGTTCCCCATGGCCGGCATGCGAGTTTCGTCTATGAGAGCGAGATCCTGATCGAAGCAGCCAGGCAGGGGTTTGAACTCAAACACGTCATTGTCACGGTCACACCGCGGTCAGGGCCAAGTCCGAGTCATTTCCGTCCGCTGGCGGATATCGCCGGGATCGTGAGGATGGTGGCGTGGAAGCTTATCAGTCGAGGACTCTATCTCAGAGGGTTATATCGGATCTGTTTCAAGCGGACGGAATCTGCGCAAGCTGCCCGCCACTATCACCGCCACGAAGTGCCGGAACACATACACAAATAATCGATGGATGTCCGGATGAGCAGGGGACCGGCCTGCACCCCCTTCCCTGCCGAATCGCGCGGCAGGGAAGAGGGCCAAAACTACATCCCTGCTGCGGTTAAGCGTGCGCGAATGGCCCCATCTAACCGTTGAATCCAGCCTGAGTAGTTTTCATGAATGGTCTGTTTCTCGGCGTTGTATTTCAGATTGGTGCTATCTTTGTAAATGATGCTGTAGTTTTTTGTTGTGTAGGGAATCGAGACGACAGCCTGGTGGCCCCGGATGTTCAAGGTCCCGATGATTTCACCGGGTTTGGCCACTGCCATTTGCCAGTTTAGCCCGACGCCTGCGGTGATGATGGCTTTCTGGACATCTTCTAAGCTTGGCTGTTTGCCTGTCGCAGTTTGAACCGGCGCGTCCTTGACCTGATAGATCTGTGCGCCGCCCCGGCAGCCCATCACGGCGACGAAGAGGATGCAGAGGATCAACGCAATGGGGCGTAAGCTGTTCATTAACAAACCTCCTTGTGCTTATGCATGATCGGAGTGATAGTCGGCCATCTCCGGCATGACTGGTTGTCGTACAGGAATGTGTCGGAGCGAACTTCCCCACATCGGGACCGGAGCATAGCCCAAATCAAAAACTGAGTCGATGAGGGACTCGACTAGTGTTCCGTCGCAGAAGTCATGTTAACGAGTCATCCGGATGGCTTTCTTGATGATGTCGGCGGGCTCGCGAGTCCAGACG
>LVWT01000027.1:0-8575 GCA_002083405.1 Nitrospira sp. SG-bin2
GGAGGGCATATGACGACCAATACGAAGAACATTCTCCTCAAGCTACAAGCGGCCAAGCGGCTGCGGGAGGGCCGATGAGTTTGTCAGTGGAGATCAACTGGGTTTTCGGTTTGGGCCTGGGCATTTTCTACACAGATGGCACGGTCTGCATTGTATTGCCGTTTTGTGCCACCGGGATAACGGTGGATTGACGTGGAGAATCCCGCATTTCCCAAACACCAACCCATCATCGCCGCAGGGAGAACCATGCGAATCGTCCAACGGAAGCAAGAGAAAAAGTCGATGAAAACCCGCATCAAGAACCTGCGGGTCGCATCAAGGATTTCATTCAAGGCGGGCATGGAAGCGGGGAAACTCGCGGTTGCCACTGCCGCACATTCACTCGAATACGGGGAGGGCTATGACGTTAGAGAACAAGAAAACGCTGGTGGGGTGGGGGCTGCTCTTGATAATTCCGGTTCTGTTCCTAGCCCTGCACTTCTCGCCTCCTAAACAAGACCACTCGCCCCGCCACTACGTTCCTCAGTTCCACGTTCATCAGTGCTTCATCAGCAATCGGATGCCGCGAGAACCCTGGCAACCGCCAGTGGACGGCATCGTGCAGATGGTCGGCTACGCACACTATCTCGTCATGTTCTATGAAGAGGCCAACCGGAGACACGCCGGGGCCAAGATCGGGTGGAAGGAGGAAATGCAGGAGTTCGACCGTAAGTATCACGTCGTCACATGCCCGGAGGGATGGGCACATAAGGAGGGAAGGAAGTGATTCAGGATCTAGTTGTGATGGACAACGAAGCGCAACAGCGAGTGCGAGCACAGCAGCGGGAGGTTGAAGTGCAGGCGTTGACTCACCAGCGCATTCGGTTGGAGCAGGCTAAGGCACATCTTCGGCAGGCCTTTGCGGAGCTGCGAAAGCTGCAAGCAGACATCGCGTCCGGGAACTTTAATCACTATGCGATGGAAGGGATGACGCGGACTTACAGATGAGCGAAGCCTTAGTGCAAGCCGAACGCCGTCTCCGTCACGGTGTCCCGCTTCGGCTCGACCAGGTGACGGACCTGATGCAGGAGGGTGTCGATGCCCGCATGGTTCAACAGAATATCGAGCGAGAGGAAAGCCCCTTCAACTGGGCAGACCCCGACGACGAAGACTACAGCGATTAAGAAACAAAGCCAACCACGTTCCTACAACCACCAAAGACATTCCATGAAAGGAAACGACAAGCATGAGTGAACAGAAGCGTGAAACCTTCGTGACCCCCAAAGGCACTGCCAAGTGGATTCGGGTGAACGAACCGGACACGAAGTATAAGGACGAAGGTGAGTACAAGGTCAGCCTGCTGCTCGGCGGGAAAGAAGCGGAGCAGATGAAGACCAAGATCGACGCGGCCATCAAGGTGTCGGTCGATGCGGCGAAGGCGGCGAACAAGGGCAAGAAGATCAAGCAGGCCGACGCACCGTACCGCGCCGACGTGGACAAGGAAGGCAACGAAACCGGCCTCACCATGTTCAACTTCAAGGCGAAGGCAAGCGGCGTGAAGAAGAAAGACAACAAGCCGTGGACTTTCCGGCCCGCCGTGTTCGACGCGAAGAAGACGCCGATCCCCGTCACGGTTGCGGTGTGGTCGGGAAGCGAAGTCAAGGTGGCGTACCAGCTCAAGCCGTTCGGGGAATCGAACTACTCTCCGACCGTGGGTGCGGGTGTGTCCCTCGCGTTGCAGGCCGTGCAGGTCATCAAGTTGGTGACTGGCCAGGGACGGGACGCAGCGGCGTTCGGCTTTGGTGAGGAAGAGGGCGAGGCGGTCCAGGCCGGTGAAGCTCCTGCGGGTGGTCAAGACACGACCGATGAGGAGTTTTAACCCGAACTGGAGACGCTTCAACCGGACACGGCAACAGACGGGCAAGCGGAGCGATCTGGAAGTGCAGGTCGCTTCGCAGCTCGACCGGCTGGGCGTCAAGTATGAGTACGAGAAACGGAAGATTTATTTCGTCAAGCCCTCGAAGGCACGGAAGTACACACCAGACTTCGAGCTGACGAACGGCGTCATCATCGAGGCGAAGGGCCTCTTCGACACGAGCGACCGGCAGAAACATCTGCTGATTAAAGAGCAACATCCGCAGCTCGACATCCGCTTCGTGTTCTCCAATCCAAATCAGCGAATCAGTAAGCAGAGTAGAACCACCTACGCCATGTGGTGCGAGAAGAACGGCTTCTTGTACGCAAGGGGCTTCGTCCCGAAGGAGTGGCTTGAACAACATCATGCGTGACCAGTACCGCCCTCTGTCTGCAGAGGAAACGGCTCAAATCAAGGATGTGAAACAGATGGGCACACTGTTCCACAGCGCACTCACCAACATTGGTGACAGCAGGGAGCTTTCGTTGGCAAAGACCAAGATCGAAGAAGCGGTCATGTGGGCCACGAAGCACATTACACGTTGAGAGAAGCAACGAACTACATTGTTGTCCACTGCTCGGCGTCTCCTGCGAGTGCTGCGCACGTGGACGCCAAAGAGATTGATCGCTGGCACCGCAAGAGGGGCTGGCTGAAAATTGGCTACCACTTCGTCATTACACGTGATGCGGTGTTGCAGAAGGGGCGGGATCTCGATGCACCAGGCGCCCATGTGCAAGGGCACAACCACGAGGCTATCGGAATTTGCCTGGTGGGGGGAACCAAGGACGATTGGAAGACCCCAGAAGACAACTTTACGCATCGCCAGCTTGCTTTATTGCACGTGATTCTCAAGGAATTACGTTCGTTTTACCCAAAGGCTAACATTGTTGGTCATTGGGAACTTGATCCAAAGAAGGCGTGCCCAGTCTTTGACATCAGAAAGTACCTCGCAGATCGACCTGAATTAGCTCCCGTGAGCTGACGCGGTTACACCTGTAGCACTTCACCGTTTCTCCATTTCAATCCATCAAGGAGGTTTCCATGTTGGCGACCGACGTTCATACGCATGTTCCATCCACGTTCAATTTGACCCGCTGTTCCCGGCTCGTCTCGGAAATCCCGACGACGAATCAGAACCGCGCCGTCCTCAATCACATCATCATGAAGGGCAGCATCAGCCCGCTGGAAGCCGACTCACTCTACCGGGTGAAGCGGCTGACCTCCCGCATCCACGAACTAAAGAAGATGGGTGCGAACATCGTCGGGGAGTTCCGCAAGGACAACACGGGCAAGCGCTATGTCCGGTACTACATCGCGTAGCTCCCGCGAGCTGTCGTGTAGTCACCAGACAGAAGCCAATTTTCTCTATCACGAACCATGTCCGTCGTGTGGTAGTCGGGACAACCTGGCTCGCTACGACGACGGACATGGGTATTGCTTCGGCTGCGAGCACTATGAGCCGTCGTCCGACAAGCACAAGAGGAAGGAGCGGGGAGTGAGTCTCGGGTTGGTGGAAGGTGGCGAGATCAAGGCCCTGGTCAAGCGGGGCATTACGGAGGACACGTGCGCGAAGTTCGGCTACCGAGTTGGTAAGGACGCGGCAGGCGTTCCCGTGCACATCGCTCCGTATTACACGGAAGACGGTCAGCCCATCGCACAGAAACTCCGGTACGCGAACAAGAACTTCTCCTGCACCGGGGAGATGAAGAAGGCGATGCTGTTCGGCCAACAACTGTGGCGCGACGGCGGGAAGATGGTCGTGATCACGGAAGGTGAGATCGACTGCATGACTGTCAGCCAGTTGCAGGGGAACAAGTGGCCGGTGGTCTCGATTCGCAATGGTGCGGGCGGCGCACACAAGTGCATTCAGAATTCCATCGAGTGGCTTCAGAAGTTTGATTCGGTGGTTCTCGCGTTCGACATGGACGAGGCCGGGAAAAAGGCCATCGAAAAGTGCGTGCCTTTGCTCAGCCCCGGCAAGGTCAAGGTCTGGAACATCCCACTCAAAGACGCAAACGAGATGCTCCTCGCCAACCGCGAGAAAGAGCTGATCGATGCGATCTGGAGCGCCAAGGTGTACAGGCCGGACGGCATCATCTGCGCGTCCGATACGTGGGAGCTGGTGACGAAGGAAGAGGCGAATGCCTGCGTGCCGTATCCGTGGGTGGGTCTCAACGCGATGTACGACGGTCTGCGTCTCCGGGAGATCGTGACGTTTTGTGCGGGGTCGGGGATCGGGAAATCCGCGATCACCCGCGAGCTGACGGCGCACCTGATCAACCTCGGCGAGACGGTGGGCGTCATTGCCCTTGAAGAATCTGTCAAGAAATCGGTGATGGGTCTGATGTCCATCTTCTGCAACCGCCCGCTGCACAAGCGTGACGTGCGGAAGTTGGTGTCAGACGTTGACTTCAAAGCGGCCTGGGAGAAGTTGAAAGACAAGGCGTTCTTCTACGACCACTGGGGCAGCACCGACAGCGAAAATCTGCTGAACAAGATCCGCTACATGGTACACGGTTGTGGGTGCCGGTGGATCGTCTTGGACCACCTGAGCATCGTGGTCTCGGGACAGGCGGAGGGAGAAGAGCGGCGACTGATCGACAACACCATGACCGCCTTACGGGTTTTGGTCGAGGAGTTGAACGTCGGCATGCTTTTGGTCTCCCACCTGAAGCGGCCTGAAGGAAAGGGCCACGAGGAAGGCGCACAAACTTCCTTGGCGCAACTTCGAGGGTCTGCGGCTATCGGGCAGTTGTCGGACGCCGTTATTGGTGCGGAGCGAAACCAGCAAGACAAGCTGTATTCGCACATCACCACGTTACGGGGATTGAAGAATCGATTCGCGGGAGAGACGGGCATTGCGGGCTATCTCTCGTATAGCAAGGACACGGGGCGGCTGATCGAGCTGAACGATTGTCCGTTCGAGGATGAGTCAGAAGGAGGCGAGAGTGACAAGTCTGGAGAATAACGTCGCTGAAATCGTCCTCCGTTGTACGTCCAAGGTGTGCTCCGGCTTCTCGCCGGGGCGCATCGTGGACATCGCGGAGCCGCTGGTCACGAAGATCGTAGACCTGATCGTGAGGTCTGATTCAGGTGTTTATTACGAGATGAAGTGTGACCGCTACGAAGTGTGGCTGGTCCTCAATCAAATTCTCGATGAAGTCGCCAAAGAAATTCCTGCGGCATCGCGGCTCGACATCATCGGCACGAATATCCGCAGGTTTCACCGGGCGGCGTACTTGGAGGAAAAGGCGAAAGATGCAACCACAGCTTCTCACCGTGATCAAGCAGGAGGTTCTCAAGCGTTGGACCTCTGATGAATGGCGGCGCTGGTGGATCGAGCCAAAACGAGACGGTTATCGGCTCATCTATCACAAAGGCCAGTTCCTCTCACGAACCGGTAAACCCTTTCACAACCTCGACCACATTGCGGCGGAACTCTCGCAACTCCCAGGTTGGACATTCGATGGGGAGTTGTACGGCAAAAATTGGGAAGAGGCCGCAAACGCACGCCGCTCTAAGAATGGTGTGAACAATGAATTGAACTACGCTGTGTTCGACATCATGAGCGACGACGATTGGTGCGGACAGATGTGTGCAGAACCCTTGGAGCAGCGGCGTCTTCGGCTTCTAGCCATGATCAACGGGCGGCTTATTCCGATGAAGTACGTCCATGTTATGAGCCATTTCGAGGCCACTCGTTACGAGTCGTTTGTCATCGCCCACAAGTCACATCTTCAGTATGGCTGCGACGGTACGGTGCTGAAACTCCGTGACAGTCTCTACGAGTTCAAGCGCACGAAGACCTGGCTGAAGGTCAAGCCGGTCGAGACGTTTGATTGCCTCGTGGTGGGCATGAAGGAAGGCATCGGCAAGTACAAGGGCATGCTCGGTGCGCTGCAGTTGGTTGATGCCGACGCTGCTGAGTTACTTGAGCAGAGTGAGTGGGTGACTACGTGGTGCAGCGGCATGACCGATGAACAGCGGCGTTCCTGGTGGGGCCAAGACGGTAAGGGAATCATCGGCAAGATCATCGAAGTGTCTGCGCGTGGTGTTCACAAATCAGGACGCCTGATCGAACCTCGTTTCGTCCGCATCAGGGAGGACAAATGACGCCAAATGTAACTGTCGTCGGCGTTAACCGCGCATACGACATCAGGCGTTTGGGTTGGCTTGTTGAGTTTACCGGCGTGCTTTTGCCATGGGGCTGGCCAGTGGAAATATTCTACTTGGTGGTAACAAAGGCGGGGGCCTATACGATCACCCTGCCGCCGCTTGTCAGATACAGTTTTCCATACACCAAAACATCCAAAGGGCAGGTTCATTGGAAATGGGCAAAGGACACACTGAAATTTGCGGAAGGATGGAGGACGACAAATGGGCATCAACTGGAAATGGCCTTCTAAGAGAGGAAACGACTATCTCCCTTGGTACGTGATTCTGCGGCGGTTGTTGTTGGTTGGCCCGGCCATAGTGAGCCTTGCGGTGTTCTGTTTCTTTATCGGGCTGATGTTAGGCGTTAGACGGGCGGCGGATGCATGGAGGAACAACATCTAGTGGAATGGGTACTCACCATAATTCTCTACACCACGACAGGCATCGGGAAACATGAGCCGGTGCACCTGACCGGAGCCACTCGTTATTCCAGTCTGGATGCCTGCGCGGGCGCCGGTGTGACATTCGCTGAGTGGCTGACGCAGGACTTCACGAGAGTGGAGTGGCACTGCTCGAAGCAGAATCAAAGAACGTAAGGAGCAACGTGGAAATCGTATTCGACATCGAAAGCAACGGGTTTCTTGAAGACCTGACGAAGGTGCACTGCATCGCGCTGGCCGATGAAACCGGTGTGGTGTCCTCGTATCGTGGCGATGCGATTCTCGACGCGCTCCGCAAGCTGGAAGATGCGAAGACACTGATCGGCCACAACATCCAGGACTTCGATATCCCGGCATTGAAGAAGGTGTACCCGCACTTTAATCCTAAGGGAACGGTGCGGGACACCATGATTATGTCCCGCCTGATTTGGCCTGAGATTGCCGTGCAAGACTTCTCTCTGATCCGCAAACCCAACAGCACGTTCCCCGCTACACTGATCGGCAAGCACAAGTTGGAAGCTTGGGGGTACCGGCTGGGTATCCGTAAGGGCAACTTCGGGAAGACCGAAGACGAGGACGACCAGACGAACGAGACGGTGTGGGCAGAGTGGTCCCAGGAGATGGAGGACTACTGCAAGCAGGACGTGGCTGTCACGGTCAAGCTGTGGTCGTTGATCAAGGCGAAGAACTACAGCGAAGAGGCCATCCAACTCGAACACGACTTCCGCGAAATCATCAACGAACAGGAGAAAGAGGGCTTCCCGTTCGACGAGAAGGCCGCGCAGGAATTCTACGCGGAATTGTGTGCTAAGCGCTCGCAGTTAGAGAAGGAGATTGCGCCATACTTCCCACCGTGGGAGACGCGGCATCCATTCACGCCGAAGGTCAACAACAAGAAGCGCGGTTACGTGAAGGGTGTCGAGTTCGTCAAGGTCAAGCAGCACACATTTAACCCGAACAGCGACAAGCAAATCGTGGAGCGCCTGAAGGTCCAGCGTGGGTGGGAGCCGGTGGACTTCACGGACACAGGCCAGCCGAAGGTGAACGGCGAAATCCTCGGGCGCCTGGGCGAGCAGTGGCCGGAGTGCAAGCTGCTGTCTGAGCTGGCGGACGTGACGAAGATCATCGGCATGTTGGCTGAGGGCAAGAACGCCTGGTTGAAGCTCGTGAAGAACGGTCGAATTCACGGCAAGGTCATCACGAACGGTGCTGTGACGGGCCGGTGTGCACACTTCCAGCCGAACCTCGGGCAGATCCCGAAGGAAGGCGAGATGGGTGAGCGGTGCCGCAAGCTGTTCATTACAATTCCGGGTCATTCGCTCCTCGGGTGGGACGCTTCGGGGTTGGAACTCCGGTGTCTTGGCCACTACATGGGCAAGTACGACGGCGGTGCGTACATCCTCATCGTTACGACGGGCGATGTGCACACGACGAACCAGAAAGCTGCGGGTCTTCCGACACGCGGGAATGCGAAGACGTTCATCTATGCCTTCTTGTACGGAGCGGGCGGATGGAAGATCGGCATCATTGTTGGCGTTACCGATGTGGAGATCGAAGAGCTGAAGAGCAACAAGCAGTGGGGCCTCGCCAAGAAGACGTTGGAGCGGCGGAACATGAGCACGTCCGACCTGAACGTCGCGCTCGAAGTGAAGGGCCGAATGCTGAAGGCGCAGTTCATCAAGGGGCTGCCGGCACTCGGCAAGTTGAAAGAGGAAGTGGAAGCTAAGGCGAAAGAGCGCGGGTACATCAAAGGATTGGACGGCAGGTTGTTGCCGTGTCGGTCTCCGCACTCGTCACTGAATACGTTGCTGCAGAGTGCTGGGGCGATTTTGGTGAAGAAGGCCACGGTCATTCTGCACCAGAAACTGAAGGCGTTGGGTTTGAAGCAGTACGTGAAGCAGGTTGTGCACGTTCACGATGAGGCGCAAAACCTCGTGGCGCACGGCTACGAACAGCAGGTAGGAGAACTTGCAAGACAATCTATCAAAGAAGCCGGGGAGTATTTCAAGTTCAGGTGTCCCCTCGATGGTGAATTCAAGGTCGGAAGCGATTGGAAGACAACTCACTGAAGAGAAGAGAGAAAAGG
>LVWT01000027.1:8634-42271 GCA_002083405.1 Nitrospira sp. SG-bin2
CATCGAAAGTACCGCGCGGCCAATCGAGAAAAGGCGCGGGAGCGGCATCAGAAGTACAAGTACGGCCTGACCACAGAACAATATAACGCGATGCTTTTGGAGCAGGGTGGTGGGTGTGCCATTTGTCGTGGGCAGTGCAAAAGGAATAGCAGATTGTCTGTGGACCACTGTCACAGAACGGGAGCGGTACGCGGATTGTTGTGCTCGAATTGCAACACTGGGATCGGCATGTTCAAAGACAGCCCCGCCCTTCTCCAAGCCGCCGCAGACTACCTAAAAAAATTTGCCCAAAACATTCCACACATGGAGGTAACCGATGCAACTGTGCTGGAGCAACATCAAGGTTCTGGCTGATTTCTACGCGGAGGTTTGGGAGCTGTGCACCACATTGGAGCAGAGTTCCACGCTGCACAACATGATGATGCAAGGGAGGATGTTCCACGCATGAAGCAGACGAAAACCAAAGACGAAGCCCTCATGGACCTTGAAGGTTACGGGCGGTTCAACCTCAAACGTAGCCTCACGGTCTCCCCTGTGCCTTCAACGCACAGACGTACCCGGAGAGGCCCGCGCTTCGTGGGTCGAACATGCCCCGTGGTACAGGGGGATCAATCGCCCGTGCTGCCCCGCGCCAAGATGGTCCCGCGTCTCGTGAAGGACGGTATGGGGAACGACGTGCGGACGTACGTGCCGTACAAGCGGAGGAAGCGGAAATGACGGTAGTGATTTGTCTCGCGGTCATGATCGTGGTGGTGCTGTTTATCGGTTCCCTGGCGGGTGGCCCACCTTCAACAGGAGGAAGCGCAGCATGAAGGACGCACTTGGAAAGGAGATTGAAATCGGAGACCTCGTGGCATTCGCCGTCCGAGACTGCAATTCTTCTGCGTTAGGGGCCGGTCGAGTGGTGGATATCCGGTCGAATGGTCGAATCATGATCGAGCGGGTGATCAACACAAGCCGGTTCCGCCTATATCAAAAATTGGAACCGCATCATAAAAAGATTGTTGGTTGTGAATTTCCAGAACGTATGGCCGTCATCGAGAAAGGGGCAAAGTAGTGAGCAAGCGCATCCTGCTTATCGATGCCGACATCCTCGTCTATCAAACAGCGTGCCGCGCTGAGAAGCCCATCGATTGGGGTGACGGCTTCTGGACGCTGCATTCGTTTGAGGACGAAGCGGTGTTGGATCTGGAAAAGCGCATCGCCAGCATTAAGGAGACGCTCAAGGGCGACGAGCTGGTATTCGCGCTGACGACAACGGAGAAGAATTTCAGGAAGGACGTGTACCCGCTGTACAAGTCCAACCGCAAGGAAACTCGCAAGCCTCTTGTGTGGAAACCCCTGCGGGATTATCTGCACGCGAACTACACGACGTTCGAGCGGCCTGGTCTGGAGGGTGACGATTGCCTCGGGATTCTGGCGACGAAGACGTGGGTAGGAAACCCGGAGCGCATCTTGGTGTCCATCGACAAGGACTTCAAGTGTATTCCGTGCACCTATTACAACCTCGATAAAGGCACAACTATCGAGATCGATGAGTACGGGGCCGACTACTGGCACATGCTCCAGACACTCACCGGCGATGCCACCGACGGCTATCCCGGCTGTCCTGATATTGGGCCGAAGACCGCTGAGAAAATTCTCAAAGGCGTTATCGAGAAGGTGCAGGAGGGAATGCCTAATAGCCCCCTTACGCCATACGGGAAGCGTCTCTATATGTGGGATGCCGTAGTGAATACGTACGAGAAAGCCGGTTTAAGTGAGGCGGTTGCGCTGCAAATGGCGCGGTGTGCCCGCATCCTCCGTGCGTGTGACTATGACTTCACAAACAAACGTCCGAAATTATGGGAGCCGCCGAAAGCATGACAGTCATTTACAAATCCATGATAAAGCGTATCGCTGATGCGAAACGCTCAGCAGATTGCAAGGGTCTGGAGATTGACAAGATCGTAATTTCAGCAGATGAGTACGTGGCACTACGCTGTGAGGCATTTTGGGTTCCGTTATTTCCACCCGCTGATCTCAAGATTTATGACGTGAAGATTGAGGTCAAAAAGAAGTGAAACCAAGACTCATCGGGCTGACCGGCTACGTGGGATCTGGCAAATCTCTGGCCGCGAATCACCTGCTGCCACACGGATACATCCGCACGCGCTACGCCGTGGTCTTGAAGATGATGCTCAAGACGCTAGGCCTGTCGAACGCGGAAGTGGATGGCCATCTGAAGGAGCAACCCTGTGCACTCCTCGGTGGGAAAACCCCACGCCACGCGATGCTGACACTTGGCACGGAGTGGGGGCGGCAGATGATCGACTGGGATATCTGGGTGCGGGCGCTCATGCGTCACGTGGACCAGTATCGTGCCGATCCGTTGAATACCAAAGGTATCGTGATCGATGATGTGCGGTTTGCCAATGAGGCACAGGCTATCAAGGATCGTGGTGGGGTGATCTGGCGAATCGACCGGCCTGGGGTTGGGCAGGGGAGCTGCCATATCTCTGAAACTGGCCAGAGCGAAATCGTCCCCGACTTGATCATCGTGAATGATGGGGACAAATGTAAACTCGCGGAGTCGGTGCTTACGGCTCTGTACTTTGCTGGGGAGGCGAAGAACGAATGACACGACAGGATGCGTTGGCGGAGATCGTTGCCGAACGAAACCGCCAGGAACGACTCAAGGCTTCCGGTAAATTTGCTCACTCCTGCGCCGACAACGCGCTGTCACATACAGCGTGTCTGCCGGTGTTGGCTGAGGAATTCGGGGAAGTAGCCCGCGCGATTTGCGAGTGGGATACGCTGAACCTTCGAGACGAGTTGATTCAGACTGCGGCGGTGTGTCTTGCGTGGTTGGAGGGCCTGGAAGAAAAGACGTTTCAGATCGTATCGGTGTAGGAAGTACCCGGAGGCTCAAATACGCCGGGGAACAGTAGAGGGAATCTGGTGGAGACATCCACTGGCTTCCCTCTATTTTTTCGTGGGCTTGGGACAAGAATCGTGCCACGACCACAGACCTGTAGAGAACCCACTTCGGACGGGAGGGAAGGTGAACGCTCCAGTTATTTCTTTAGATGTCGTGAAGTATCTCGAAACAGTGTTCCCGGATAAAGCTGGTGAACGTAAGGACACCGCTGAAGATCGCCTGTGGAAATGTGCTCAGGCTCACGTCGCACGCCACCTGCGCACCGTCTATGAAGAACAAACCAAGAATTTTGCACAAACGATTTTGACGAAGGAGAACCGCTGATGTGTCTGGGCGCTCCATCAATGCCTGCCCCCGTGAAGGAAGATCCTCCTGTGGTTCCTCCTCCTCCTCCGCCCCCGCCTCCTGCTCCGACCGCGCAAGGTCTGACCATCGGGAAGGATAGGAAGGCTGTTCCCCTCCGACAATTCCTCAGTAACGCCGTCGGGGCCGCTCGGCGCAAGACCTCGCTCGTCATTCCGATGGGCGGGACCGATGCTGCCGCCGGTGCCGGGCTGAACATTCCGCAAGGATAATCACATACCCAACATGGAACCAACTCCGAGCACTCCTGCGGAGAGTCGATACAACTCGCTCTCGACGTTTCGTGACCCGTTTTTGAATCGCGCCTGGGACTGCTCTGAGCTGACCATTCCCTCGCTGCTCCCTCGCAACGTCAAGGACGGCAACAGCACGACATCCGCACAAGTCCTGCCGACGCCGTGGCAGAGCATGGGTGCGCGTGGCGTGAATAATCTCGCCGCCCGCCTCCTCATGATTGCGTTGCCCCCAAACATCCCGATGTTCCGGCAGCGAATCGATGAAATTCTCCTGGCTCAATATCAAGTAGACGACGCCACGAAGACGAAGCTCGAATCAGCCTTAGGCAAGTTCGAGCGGGCCGTGATGACCGAGATCGAAATGTCCGGGGATCGGGCCGGTGTCTTCGAGATGATCAAGCACCTGCTCGTGGCCGGAAACTGCCTGATCCATGACAGCAAGATGGGCTTCCGCGTCTATCACTTGAGCAACTATGTGTGCCGCCGTGATCCGGCAGGTAATCCGCTGGAGATTATCGCGCACGAGAAGATCGATCCCGTCGTGCTCCCCGATGAATTGCGGCAGTATGTCCAGAAAGACAAGCGATACGGCGACGACAAGCCGGTCGATCTTTACACCCGCATTGTCCGCACGGACCACGAGTGGGTCGTCTACCAAGAAATCTGTGCGATGAAAGTCCCAGGGACGGATGGGACGTATCCACTCGACAAATGCCCGTGGCTCCCGCTGCGCTTTACTCGCGTGGACGGCGAGGATTATGGGCGCGGCTATGTGGAGGAGTACCTAGGGGATCTCCGCTCACTCGAAGACCTGACGCAAGCGTTGGTCGAGGGTGCGCGTGCGGCGGCCAAGCTGCTGTTCCTCGTCAACCCGAACGGGACCACGAGACAGAAGGACCTGGCCGAATCTCCGAACGGGGCCATTATCAACGGCAACGCGGAGGAAGTCAGCACACTGCAGGCGGAGAAGTTCCACGATTTCAAGATCGCCGCAGAGCAGGCCCGTGTGATCGAAGAGCGACTGTCGTATGCATTCCTGCTTCACTCGGCCATCCAGCGCGATGCGGAGCGTGTCACGACCGAAGAGATTCGGTACATGGCGCAAGAGTTGGAAGGTACTCTCGGCGGGTTCTACACACTCTTCGCGCAGGAGTGGCAGCTTCCTTACGTCAAGATCAAGATCGCTCGGATGCAAAAGGAGCGCAGGCTCCCGCAGCTTCCGAAGGGTGTCGTGCGGACGACCATCGTCACCGGCGTTGAAGCGCTGGGTCGAGGGAACGACCGGCAGAAGCTTGTCAATTACGCGAGGACGCTATCTGAGGTCTTCGGACCGCAGCAGGTTCAACAGTACGTTGATCCGCTCGAATTCTCTGAGCGGCTTGCCACTGCGGATGGTATCGACACGAAGGGCCTCGTTCCTGACCGTGCGACCATCAACGCACAAATGCAACAGCAACAGATGAACGAGATGATTCAGAAGCTCGGGCCGCAAGCAATTGCGACCGGCGGAAAACTCATGGAGGGTCAGTTCAATGGACAGCAAGGACAACCAAGTGCAGGACAGTAAACCTCAGGTGGTGCGGTACACGGAAGTGTCAATGGACCGCGCCGAAACCCTTATCAAGGACGACGAGAAGTGCACCGTGCGGAAGTTCTCTGATGGCACGGTGCGCACGGACCTGAAGTGTGATCCGCAACAGTTTCTTCGATAAAGCCTGCGGGGTGTTTTGTGGCTGATCTCACAACGGCGTCTTTACCGGTTATCCTTAATGCGAGGAACCCGGTTCTAAAGAGCCCAACTATTCCACTTGGAAAACTGACCTCTACCATTGTGGTTAAGCTCAAGCGGCCTACAACAGCGCAGCCGTTGTTGTGGGATGCGTCTGGAGCACTGCGGGTGACCATTGTGTTTTCGGTCGATGGGGTCGAACACCGTTGTGTGGGCCAAGCGTCCGGCGGAATTCGCCAAGATTCTCGTGGTGAGGAACTTACCGAATACTCACTTAAGTATCACCCGACAGTATCGTTCGGGGGGCGGGCCAGACAATTCATTGCTTCAGCGGTCAAGGACGCCGAAGGATACTATCGTGGTGTTCCCCTAACTCGCGCGGGGGAATCGGGTGCAGTTGTTGAAGGCTATCTTCTTCTTGAACGCCTCGGCGGGGATGTGAATACGGTTATTACCGTAGCGACATCTGAAGAAGCTCCAGCCCCCGTTCTTGATAAGTACAAAAATTCTGTCGCATTTGAGGCTGCTACCGATGCCTCAGAAGTTGGTGGAGATGGTGTAATTTCCCTCACGCATACAGCCGCAGGACCAGACAGGCTGGCCTTTGCAACAAACGGCGGCATGTTCGGCTCATCGGCAGCCGGTACATCCAGTATCACGTATGGTGGTGCTGGTATGTCGGAGAAGTTCGACCTCAATTTTAACGTCTTCGGTGGAACGTATATTTTTGTGTCCGGCTATACACTGGTCGCACCCGCCACTGGAGCACAGACAGTCACAGCGACCTCAACCGGCAGCACATTTAGCTTCAACCGCCTCGCTGTGCACTCTTACACGGGAGTAGATCAGACTACGCCAACCGGCACAGCCGCTACAAACAGCGGGATCGGCGCTGGTGCAAGCGTAACGGTGCCTGGTACGCCGGGGGCTGGCAGCATGATCGTTGACGCTCACGTCCCGTATTCGCTTACCCCTACGGTTGGGCCAAATCAAACGGAAAGGACGCGGGAGTTTGGGCTGTTTGATTCCACGCTGGTGACATCTACTCAATCCGGTGCTGATGGGGCCGTAATGTCATGGACACATACGGTCGATGACGCGCCGAACGGGTGGGTGATTGGCGCGATAGAGCTTCTAGAATCGGCTGGTGGAGCCCCGTTCGCGTCAAACCTCATGCTTCTTGGAGTCGGTAAATAATGACACTGACTCTCCTTCCTAACCTCGATTTCGCGGGCAGTGATGCTGGCGCACCCGCCTTTCGATCTAACCTCATGATGATGGGACTAGGCCGCGTCTGGTGGCTTCCCTTCCTCTTCCTCCTCGGGAGTTGCGGAAATTAAATGGCAGACAATACACAACTAAACGCCGGGACGGGCGGAGACATTATCGCCTCCGATGACATCGGCCCAGGTGTCAAGTATCAGCGGGTCAAATTGACGCTCGGCGCGGATGGTGTCAATGACGGCGACGTGGCTTCGGGCAACCCGATGCCGACTAATATGTCCGACCGTGCTGCGCGTGATTGCGGGAAGGTGGATATCGCCAACCTCGACACGTTGCCTACGTTCGACATGGATAGTGGCGCGGGAACATCGAATGCACAAGCCATTGGTATCGCCGTAGCTGCGTCTGGTGGACCGGCTTTAATTACGGGTGATGCTGCAAATGGCCTCGACGTAGATGTGACGAGGTTGCCCGCACTTCCGGCTGGTTCAAACAAAATCGGTGCCGTGGATCTCGACTCCGACGCTACGCCAAACTCGGCAGTTCCGGCTGTGGCCCAGTATGTCGCAGGCACAGATGGCACCAACGCGCGTGGTCTCAAGACCGACGCAAACGGGGAATTGCAGATCGATGTGCTGTCGTTGCCGACGCTTCCTGCTGGCAACAACAACATCGGTGACGTTGACGTGGCCTCTCTCCCGGCGCTCCCCGCCGGAACAAACGACATTGGCAACGTCAAAGAGAAAGCCAGTACGGCGGGTGGATGGACGCCTGCAAAGCTGATCAGTGCCGCCAGCACTAACGCAACAAGTGTGAAGGCCTCGGCAGGCCAAATCGGCTATATAATGGCGACGAACACGAACGCCTCCGCAAGATTCCTGAAGCTGTACAATAAAGCTTCAGCACCGACTGTCGGCACGGATGTTCCAGTCCACACCTTCCTAATTCCTGGCAATACATCGGGCTTCACGATCAACACGGGATGCGGGATGGAATTCACCACCGGCATTGCCTTCGCAATAACGACTGGAGTTGCGGATAGCGACATTGGTGCGGTGGCTGCGAACGAAATCGTCATCAACTACGGGTGGAAATAAGCCCATGAAGGCGCTCTGCAACCGATTGAAGCGAGTCTGGTATCTCGTGTGGCATTCGGACGCCTTTGACCGCTTTGATCGGTGGGACGAATGCGCGGCCAACATCGAGACGATCCTGCGACATCCGGCCTATCCATATGTGGAGCACGCCGTCCGTAAGACCGCTGTCGATCCCTCGTGGCACCCTACGAAGGACCACGAGAAGAAACGCAAGGAAACTATCGAATGGGCGGGCATCTACTGCCGTGAGGCAAAAGTAGAACTTCCGTCGGCCTGGCAACTCAACTTCATGGTCGAATGGATCATTGGCCAGCGGAAAGGATCGCTGTAATGCTGATGTGGCTTTCAAATCTCGGTTTCGCGGGTGGGGATGGTTCAACGCCGTCTTATATCCCGTCTCTCAGTAATCTTTGCGGTGGTCTCATGCGATTGAAAGGCGGTGTGTTGTAATGGAAGTTCCTTACGGAGCAACAAAACAGAGCCTGTACTTCATGCTGACAGACTCTACGACCGGCGCTCGAAAGACCGGCGTAGCACATACCGCCGTCACGGGGAGCTACTGCCGTAATCAGGGATCGCGTGTGGCAATCACGATGGCGAACCTTGCTGCGGCCAATTCGGTATGGGCCTCTGGTGGGTGGGAAGAAATCGATGCAGTCAATCAACCGGGTTTGTACCGTTTCGACGTGCCCAACGCAGCGTTTACCTTTGGAACCGATGCGGATGATCAGCCGGTCACTACTGTAGAAGTCACTGTGACGGCTACCGGCGCCCATTCAGAAACGAAAGAGATCGAGCTGACGTATCCCATAATTACGCAGGGGACTATCGGCGCGACCATCAATAACCAACCGACGTTCACCGAGCACACGATGCTCGATGGTACGGTGAGAAAGGATTACCTCTAACATGGCAGAGCAAGTTATGCGTCCTGTGCCGACCGGCTCCACGAAAGTCTCCCTCTATTTCGTGGTGCACGATTCAGCCACGCCGTTCCAACCGAAGGCGGCCCTCGCGTTTAACACGGCGGGCATTGTCGTGTCCTACGCGAAGAAGAAAGCGGCCCGCGTGGCGATTACACCGGTTACGCAGACGGTTACCGGAGCGTGGGCTTCTGGCGGTCTGGTGCAAGTGGACGGGACCAACATGCCGGGGCTTGTGCGCCTCGACGTGCCTGATGCGGCGTTCGCTCCGGATGGGGTGAGCGATGAAGTGTTCGTGTCCGTCTTGGCGACGGGTTACGAACCGACCGTCCTGCGCGTCCCGTTGATCGACCCGATTAAGACGGACGTGACCCTCTCTACGGTTTCGACTCGTACCGACAACTAACCACACATGAAGCGGTGCTGGTCACCAAAGTAAATCCAGCTTAAACCCGCAACGCCACTACGTTGTGGTGGTAGTTAGAGCGCGGGAACGCTTCCCGGTTTCCCTTACATATCTTAGGAGGACAATGGAAGATACCAATGTCATGCGTGTGGCCGTTCAGCCGGAAATCACCGGCCCGAACGCACCAGAGAAACCTCAAACTCAACCTCAGGGACAGCCAGCTTCCAAGCCAGAGGCGAAACCGGAGTGGCTCCCTGAGAAGTTCTGGAAGGAAGGTAAGGCTGACTTCGAGGGCCTCGCCAAATCCTACGGCGAACTAGAAAAAGCCAAGCCTGCTCAACCCAAGGCCGGAGATCCACCGGCGCAGCCCACCGGTGAACAAACTCCGAAGGCCGGGGAACAACCCCCGAAAGCGAGCGAGCAGGCCCAACAGACCAACATCCCTGGCATCACCCAGGAACAGTCCACGAAATACTGGGGCGAGTTGAACAGCACGGGGGGGAAGCTCTCCGATGCGTCATACGCGGAGCTGGCCAAGGCCGGGTATCCACGCGAGCTGGTGGACAACTACATCGCCGGTGTCACTGCGAAACACGCGCAGGCGAAAACGGCGGCGGATGCCACCATTGCTGATGTGAAGGGGACGGTTGGCGGCGAGCAGGCGTATCAAGCGATGATTGACTGGGCCGGTGCTAACTTGTCCGAAAGTGAGATCGCAGAGTTCAACGAAGCGGTTTCCAGCGGCAAGTTGTCCATCATGAAGCTCGCCGTAGCCGGGCTGAACGACAAGTTCTCACAGGCGAACGGCACCGAGCCGAATCTGCTCAGTGGCAGGGGCAACGACGCTTACACGGGCGACGTGTTCAAGTCGCAAGCCGAAATCACGAGAGCTATGCGTGATCCGCGCTACAAACAAGATCCTGCGTATCGCAAGGAAGTCGAACAGAAGATCGCTCGGTCGAGCGCTATCTAGAGAAAGGACCTATGGACGTCACTGCAGTCATCAACTACGTCACGTCTGATGCGGGCATGGCAACGATTTTCGGGGTTGCCTTCGGCATCATGGCTGTGGCGCAGATCATTGTGAACCTCACACCCACGCCGAAGGACGATGAGTTCGTCGGGAAGGCGTACAAGTGGCTAGAGCGAGTCGCCGGTATTTGGAGTTACAAGGCCAAGATGCTGCCGGGCGAGTCGTTGGTTGAAAAGCAACCGAAGCCCGCTGAGGTCAAGTGAGCATCGCAGCGTGGCTGAAGCTTCTGTACGCTTTGACCACGCTGCTCTACAAAGCGGTCGAAGCGTATCAGAACTATCAGGAACGAGAGCGCGGACGCCTCGAACTCCTGCTGGAGCTTCGACGAAAGCGCGACCAAGACAAGGAGAAGGCCAATGCGATCGCTGCTCGCCCTGTGCCTGCTGATGATCAGCCTATCCTTGACAAGCTGTAAGTCGCCGTCACCTCTTCCCGCCGATCCGTGTGAGTGGAGTCAGCCGATTCGCTTCAGTCAGGACACGAAAGTGTGGCTGCGGCGCGGCGAACCACTCCCAGAGTTTGTGAAAGCAGACCTCTGGAAGATCGTGCAGCACAACGAGAAGGTCGCTGCCATTTGCGGCAAGAGCTGACGACCGACCGTCTACCGGAGCGTCATCCCGGTCCTACCGTCTGCAGCATTTCGATGCTGTAGCGGGTGCACGGTGAGGGTGTGCCCCTCCTCACATCCTCACTGCTCGCACCCCGCCCACCTGTGACCCCTTTTTAGGGGCACTCGGGCATCCAGCACACATGACTCGCGTCTCTTGGCCCTTTGCCCTCCTGCGGGAGGAGAACTCAGGACAACCCTGCAGACAAGACGGATGTGTCTGTCGTGATTCCCTCCTTTCACCCCCTCTCACATTCAAGGTTTACCTCACCAATGGCAAACGCGACCGTCTCTCGCCTTGGGCAACAGAACGCCACCGGCGATGCTCTTGCCCTGTTCCTGAAAGTGTTTGCGAACGAAATCCTCACGGCGTTCGCTGAAGCAAACATCATGTTCAACGGGGATCTCGACAGCGCCCCGATGCACATGGTTCGCACCATCGAATCTGGGAAGTCGGCTCAGTTCCCGGCCACCTGGAAAGCAGCTGCGGAGTACCACACTCCCGGCGCTGAAATCGTTGGTGCTGCAATCAAGCACAACGAGCGTACCATCAACATCGACGGCTTGCTGATCAGCCATGCGTTCATCAGCAACCTCGATGAAGCGATGAACCACTACGATGTCCGCTCGATCTACACGACCGAGTTGGGCCGTGCGCTGGCTCGTGAAGCCGACAAGAATCTTCTGCAGTTGGCTGTCCTGTGCGCTCGTACCGCCGCCACCATCACTGGTGCGTATGGTGGAACGCAGCTCACGAACGCGGCCTACGATACGACTGCCGACGCGATTGCGCAGGGTATCTACGACGCGGGACAGGCCATGGACGAAAAGGACATCCCGCAGACCGACCGGTACTGCGTCCTGCGTCCGAAACACTACAACCTGCTCGTGCAGTCTTCGAAAGCGTTGCACCGGGACTGGAACGCGGGTTTCGTGAACGGCAATTACGCCGACGGCAAGGTCTTCAAGATCGACTCCGTGATGATCAAGAAGTCCAACCACCTGCCGAACAGCAACCTCGCGCAGGTCACCGGCACGAACAACACTTACCACGGCGACTTCACTAACACGGTCGGGGTGGTCTTCCACAAGACTGCTATCGGCACGGTGAAGCTGATGGACCTCGCACTGGAAAGTGCGTATGACATCCGACGGCAGGGCACGCTGTTTGTGGCCAAGTACGCGATGGGCCATGGCATCCTGCGCCCGGAATCTGCGGTTGAGCTGAAGAAGGCGTAAGCCTTTGTTGGTGGGTGAATAGGGAACCCTGAGAGAGATCCTCAGGTACTCCTTAGCTGAGCTAGACAGCGAAACCACTCACCATTTGTGGGGACATCCTAGTGATCCTGGGGTGTCCCCATTTTTTACACCTCGAAAGGAAATCATGGCTGACGCACTGATGACGGAAGTCGAAGCCGTCAACATCATCCTCGGTGCCATCGGAGAAGCACCGGTCAACAATCTCTCGGGCACACTTCCGGTCGATGTCACGGTGGCAGTCAACACGCTCTACGAAGTCCGGCGCTCCGTGCAGGAGACCGGCTGGAACTTCAACACCGAGTATGGCGTGCAACTCTCGCTGGACGGCTCAAACAACATCCAACTCGGCAACAACGTCCTCAGAGTTGAACTCACATACCCGACGAGTTCTATCGATGTCGTGCAGCGCGGGACCAGATTGTA
Organism: Nitrospira sp. SG-bin2; assembly: GCA_002083405.1. Taxonomy (GTDB): domain Bacteria; phylum Nitrospirota; class Nitrospiria; order Nitrospirales; family Nitrospiraceae; genus Nitrospira_D. Next base: position 20,856 of record LVWT01000027.1, read on the forward strand.
TGACAAGCTGAACCACACCTATGTGTTCCAGGCTGCTCCCAAGCTGAACATCGTCTACTTCCTCGCATGGGATGAACTACCGCAGCAGGCGAGGTCTTACATCGCACTGAGTGCTGCGCGGAAATTCCAGGCTCGGAACGTCGGTTCGCCCGAGCTGGACGGCTATACCGCACGCGACGAGGCCATTGCGTTTGCCGCGCTGAAGTCGGCGGACGGTGACAGCGCCAACCACAACATCTTCGACAGCTACGACATGAATCGGCTGTATCGGTATCGGAGACGCTACTAATGCCCCTCGTTAGCAAAACCATCCCGAACCTTGTCAATGGAGTCTCGCAGCAACCAGACTCCTTGCGGCTCCCCACACAAGCCGAACTGCAAGAGAATCTGTTCTCCTCTGTGGTCGAGGGGCTGAGTGACCGACCACCGACGGAGCATATTGCCAAGCTCTTCAACGGCACCCTTGGGGATGCGTTTGCTCACGTCATCAATCGCTCCGTGTCTGAGCGGTACATGGTGCTGATCAAGAACGGGAGTCTCACGGTCCACACCCTGGCCGGTGTGCAGAAAACGGTGAGCACGCCGAACGGCACAAGTTACCTCACCACAACGACGCCCTCGACTTCGATCAAGGCGATCACCGTGCAAGACTATACGTTCATCGTCAACACCGAGATCCTTGCGGCGCTCGATGCCGCCGTGACGGCCACGCGGCCAAAGGAAGCCCTGATCTTCGTCAAGGCTGGGAATTACGGCAGCGACTACAAGGTGTTCATCGACGGTGTGCAAAAGGCTATCAAGACCACCAGCACAACCAGCGTTACGGACATCGCCACGAACTTTATTGCCGCCGACCTCGCCGCCGATCTTGTAGCCAGTCTTGGCGCTGGCTGGACGGTCACGAGCTACAACTCTGTCATCTCCGTCGTGAAAGCCAGCGGCGATTTCAAGATTACTTCTGAGGATTCGCAGGGCGGCGCCTCGCTGCAAGTGTTTAAGGACAGTGTACAGTCCTTCTCGTCGCTCCCTACGGTGGCTCCGACCGACTTTCAGATCAAGGTCAACGGCCAGCCGGAGAGCGAGACTGATGACTACTATGTGAAGTTCGTTCCGGCTACGACGGGGACGACATTCGGTGAAGGGTCGTGGGAAGAAACCCGCAAGCAAGGTACACAGTATCACATCGACCCAACCACAATGCCGTGGGTATTGGTGCGTGAGGCCGACGGCTCGTTTACCTTCCGGGTGGAAACGTGGGACGACCTGACGGTGGGCGATATTGCTTCGACCTCGCCACAGCCGAGTTTCATCGGGCACACGATCAACGACGTGTTCTTCTTCAAGAACCGCTTGTCTCTCCTGTCGAGTGACAAGATCATCTGCAGCGAGGCCGGCCAATATTTTAACTTCTGGCCCACGACCGTGACGACAGTCCTCGACAGTGACCGCATTGACTATACCGTCTCTCATACCAAGGTGGCGGTCCTCAGGCACGCCGTGCCGTTCGACGAGAAGGTGATCCTCTTCTCGGACCAGACACAGTTCGTCCTGCAGGGCGGCACAACCCTAACACAGAAAACCATCACAGTTGACCCGACGACGGAATTCGAGAACTCGCTGTACGCAAGACCTGTTGCGGCGGGGAACAACGTCTACTTCGCCACGCCGAACGGAAACTTCCACGGTATCCGCGAGTATTTCGTGGACGAGACCACGGCGACGAAGGATGCTGTGGATGTCACGGCGCACGTCCCGAAGTATATCCCGAACGGCGCCTTTCGACTGATGGCCTCCTCGACGGTGGACACGTTGGTCGCGCTGTCATCGGGGAACAAACCCTCGATGTACGTCTACAAGTATTTCTGGGGTAAGGACAAAGAAAAGCTGCAGAGCGCTTGGTCGCGCATGTTCGTGGGGGGAGCCAGCACGATTATTGTGGGTGGCGACTTTATCGAGTCGGTGCTGTACCTGGCGATCCAGCGTCAAAACGGTGTGTTCTTGGAGAAGATTAATTTCTCTCCGGGCCTCACCGATCCGAATGTGAATTATGTCACGCACTACGACCGGCGCATCACTGAGGCACAGTGCACGTCGGTGGTCTACAACGCGGGGGCGAACCAGACAACCTGGACGCTGCCGTATGAAGTGGACGGCACACCGAAGGTCGTGACGCGGTTGACCAACTGCGGTGTCGTGATCCCGGTCACCAATCCCACCAGCACGACGCTGGTTGCGACGGGCAACTACAGTGCGACGACCGTGTACATCGGGCAGACGTACATGCGGACGTACACGCTCAGCAAGTTCTTCTACCGCGATGATGCAAAGAACGGCGGGGCGATTGTCGCAGAGGGTCGGCTCCAGGTGAGAACCTGTACGCTCGTCTTCAGTGACACCGGCCTGTTCAACGTCACGGTCTCGCAGGACTATCGAGATCCCAACTCGTACGTCCAATACCGAGATCCACAAGACTCATCGTTCACGGGGCGCGTGCTCGGAGCAGGCTCGAACCTGATCGGGGCGGTGGCCCTTGCCTCGGGAGAGATGACGTTCCCGGTCTGGGCGCAGAACGATAAGGTTACGATCACAATCACCAGCGATAGCTTCCTGCCGATGCACCTGCAGAGTGCCGCGTGGGAAGGCTTCTATCACGCACGAGCGAGGAGGGTGTAATGCCGTGGGTAGAGTCAGAGGGTATCAAGAGGGCGATGCGGAGTACCTTGCCTCTCGCCTTCGAGAAGCTGACAGACGAGAGGTCATGGCAATCTCTGGTCTCACACCAGAAGAGCGTCTCCCAGAAGTCCGACTCTACCCCGGCATCCTCTGTACCATTCTCGACAACGCTGATCTCCCCGCAGGAATGTTTGGCGTGGTTCCGACAGACGATCTTGCAGGAGCCGTGTGGCTGCTGGGCAGCGAAGCTCTTGTCCGAGATCCACTACGCAGACAATTCATTCGTGAAGGCCGGAGCTGGCTTGACCGGCTCCACGCCTTCCGTCCTCTTCTCCACAATGTTGTGGATGAACGGAACACCCTTCACGTTCATTGGCTCAAGAAATTAGGTTTTGTGTTCATTAAGCGACACCCGGCATACGGCTATGAACAACGGCCGTTTTTGGAATTTGTGAGGCTACGGCATGTGTGATTTCGGAGCAGTCTCAGGCCCAATGGTGGCCATGATGGTGACCTCGCTGGTTGCCACAGCGGCTTCAGCGGCCTTGAGTATTCAAGGACAAACGCAGCAAAGGAAAGCTGCGGTGGCCTACCAGAACCTACAAGTTCAGGCCAACCAGGAACAGATGCGGGAAAACCGCGAGCTGGCCACCAAAGCGTACCTCGACCAGGCCGTGCAAGCCAACCAAAGCCTCTCGGAAACCCGCATTTCCATCGCCGAACAAAACTTCGATACACAGCGCAAGAGTGCGGAAGCTAGAGCCGCCACAATTACCGCTGCGGCGGAGGGCGGAGTCAACGGCGTCTCGCTCTACGGTCTGCTCGATGACTTCCATCGACAAGAAGCGATGTTCAAATCGCGCAACGATGCCAACCTCCTCTTTAAGGAACGGCAGACGGCGGCGAGCATCACCAACGCGGCGAACACGGCATCGGGCCGCATCATGCAGGTGAAGCCGTACATCCCCGGCCCCATCGCGCCGGTCGATTACTTTGGTCCTGCGCTTGGCGTGGTCAACAGTGGTGCGAAGACAGTGATGACTGGCATCGCGTCAGCGGAAGCTGGATCGAAGAAACCATAAGGGAATCACATGGCAGAGAAGCCCAGACAAGTCGTCCCCAGCCTTGGGGCACTTCCACAAATTCAACCGCAGGCACAGCCGAAAGACAGCTACGTCCGACCTGGACAGACGGAGTACGGCAAGCCTGCGGCGACCAATCCGATGCTGCAGTTGAGCCAGGCGTTAGCGAACCTGGAGCCGACGTTACTGCAGGCGACCTCGATGGTCTCGAAGCAGTACGGCGAGGAAGAGTACGCGAAGGGCGAGAAAGAATTCTGGGAGAACCGCGAGAAGTGGAACTCCATGATTCGCGCTGGCCAGCTCCCTGAAGGAGCCAGCCCGTATTTCGTGCGCGGCCTTCAGAGAGCCTCCGTCAAGCAACTAGGGGATGAGTTCGTTGCTGCGATGTCGGCGGCGTTCTACGGGCCGGATGGTGCAGACGCCCGCCAGAGCGACAACCCGCAGGTGATGACGAACCTGCTTAACACCGTTCGCAAGAAGTTTACCGACGAGAAGCTGAAGAACGGGGACAAGCACCTGTATCAGCCGCTCGACGTGCAGGAAGTCTTCAATCCGCTGGCCGAACACGGCTATTGGACGATGATGCAGACACATGCGCAGTATCGTGTGCACGAACGCGAGAAGGAATTCGAGGCCACCGCGTCGGCGGAAATCGGCAACAAGTTGTCGATGCTTCCGACCATGATCAGCAGCGCGGACAGCGATGATGTCCGAAAGCAGTACTTGGATCAGGTGGGCCGCGAAGTCAACGACGTGCTGTACAACCAGGACTACGGCATCGTCAAGAACGGGATGTCACCCACCAAGGGCAATCAGCTCCTCGTGGATACCGTCGTCGCCAAGGCGGAATCGACTGGTGACCGGTCCTACCTCGATGTGCTTGATCACATCAAGAACAAGGACGGGGCTCCCATTGGCAAGACACAGTACGCGATGGCGAAACGGACCGCAGCAGAAGAACACCTGACTTCGCTGCAGATGCAGAAGGAACACTTCGCCCACTGGAAGGCTGGTCTCCCGTTTGAGGAGATGTCCCGCGCCCACACGATGCAGGAATGGCAGCGGCAGGATGCCCGGTACGAACGGGAAGTCGCGGGCTGGAAGCAAAAGGACGCACAAATCGCCACTGAAGAAGTGGTGACCACGCTAGAACGGCGAATCTTCGAGGGTCTCCGCAGGGATGCTACGACCGGGCCGAAAATCATCGACGACGCGATGCAAATGCTGGAGAAGACCGCGCCGGAGAAAGCCGCCTACATGCGAGGCGTGATCCACACAATCACCAAGCAAAAGACCGACTACGACGACGATCCTTTGACGGTCGCCCAGCTTCGCGTGGATATGAACACCGACCCGTTGGGCTTCAAGAATGACCGACTCGTGCAGGCGGTCAAAGAACAAAAGCTCAAGTCCAGCACGATGCTGAAGATGATGGATGACTTAGAGCGGAACCGGCAGAACGCCGACCACCCGTTCCTGAGACAACCGGACTTCCTTGGCATGCTGGATCAGGTGAAGAAGGGCGCGTTACGGAATGCGGGTGATGAGTACGGTGCCGAAGGTGCACTTCGCGCCGCCGACTCGACCGGCGATTTCCGTGATCTGGCCTTGGAGTGGATCGAGAAGAACCCACAAGGTAGTCCTGTAGCATTCCGCAATTACATGCGCTCGCAAATCCGCGATGTAATCGAGCGAAACAATATCGAGTACGCCGCAGAGCAGCGACAAAATCGTGAACAGCAGGAAAAAGCTGGGAAGACCATCCGCGATGTAACCGGTGCTGAAGTCCGCCAAAAAGAACTCGACGCGGAAGACGAGAATCGTCAAAAGGACGATCAGAAAAAACAGCTTGAGGAATCGCAAAAACGGGCCGCTGAAGAGCTGAAGCGCCTGAACGAACAGAGTGTCGATACGGGTAGGAAGACTTCCGAGGGGCGCAAGATCCTTCGACTCCCTGACGGCAGTTCGGAGACCGAGGGAACCATCACGGTCAAAGACCCACGCATCAACGATGGCCGCCCGACGAACATCCCGACAATCTACGGCGGGAAGCACTACTCGGACAAAGAGGCGAAGGACATCATCGTCAAGAACAACGGCGTTGACCCGGATACGGGAAGAAAGCTCCGCGGCTACTACAGTCAGACCGATGCAGAGATCGCGGCGCGGGAACGGTCAGCACGACTCGGCAAAGAGTACGGGCAGAAACCAGAGCCGACAATTACGCCGCAACACCTGCGAACGCTCATGACAAATGAGCAAAAGAAAGAGATCGCGGAACTGCGGAACCGCGTGATCAACCCCGGCGTGGATGTAAAACCAGCCACGCAGGAAGAACTGAAGGACGCAGTCGTCCGCATCCTGAAGCCGATCTACAAAGAGCACGGCGCGGGGTTGGATGAACTGACACACGGCGTGGAAGAGTTCATGCGTGCACTCCTTCCGCAACCAAAACCCAAGAAGTAGGAGAACATGGCAGCGGACGAATTCGGGATTGATTGGGAACAGATGGGGAAGGCCCCTGGTCTCGCGGGACCGACGCCGACAACCCCACAAGTTGATTCGATCCAAGTAGATCAGCCCCCTGCATCAGAGTCACCTTCCGACGAGCCGTCGGCAGTTGGTGAGATGGGGAAAGACCTTCTGTACCGTGGGGTGTTGGGCGGTGTCGAGCAAGCGGCTCGTGGAACCTACTCCACAGTGAAAGCTGGTGTCGAAGCCGCTGGTGGTTCGATGCCCGAACTTCCCGAACAACAGATCGAAAACCCTGAGGGCATCGCGGGGCAAATCACCCGCGACGTGACTCAGTTTGGTCTCGGGTTTGTCGGCGGGATGGGTCTGCTGCGTGCGGCGGGTGTTGCGGGAAAACTCGCGCCGGTCGCCAAGGAAATTCTCGCAAGTGGAATTGGAACCGGGGTGGTCGCTGATCCAACCGCCCCGCGCCTCTCCAATCTGATACAGAAGTACCCCGCGTTGGAAAATCCCATCACGGAGTACCTGGCGGCGGATGACGAGGACGGAATTGCGGAGAGCAAATTCAAGGCGGCGCTCGAAGACATGATGACCACGCCTGCTGCGCTCATGCTGTTCAAGACCGTCAAAGCAGCGAGAAGCGCCCTCAGGGGTGATGAGGCGGAAGTCGCCAAGCTCACCGACGAGATCACGCAGGACGTAGCGCTGGGTGCAGACAATGCTGCCGGTAAAGTGGACATTGAGCTTCCGGAGATCAAGGTCACGCCGGAAAACGGAGACAAAGCTGCGGCGAAGGTCGCAGAGGAACCTCCGGCTGTCGAGTTCAAGAACGCCAGCGGCCAGGTGATGTTCAAGCTGACGAAGGACGAAGAGAAGGCGTTCGACGCCCATCTCAACTATCTCGTCAAGAACGACCACCTGGAAGATGTATTCAACTTCCCGGCTTTTGACGCCTTCAACCCGCGCCGCTCCGGCGCACTTCCCGAGACCCAGGAACTACTGACAAGTCTCGTGCAGTACATCAAGCCGAAGCTTGACGAGAAAATGAAGGGTGCCATCCGGCCCCACACGGAGGTCGAGAAGTTTGCCGATCTCCTGGGTGAAGACGAGAAGGTGCTCTACGCGCGTCTCCAGCAAGCAGCCAAGCACGCGGAAGACCTCGACGCCACCATCGTTGCGGCCAAGGGCCTGACGTACAGCCTTGCTCGCACAGCGCGACAACTCGCCACACGGGTGAACTTCGGCACGGCGACGACAGAGGAGAAGGCCGCTCTGGGCCTGACGCAACAGCGGCTAACCGACGTGTTCGGGATGACGCTGGCGATCCGCAAGGGAGCCGCTCGGGCTACGTCAGCAGGCAAGATCAGGACCGGTGAGAAGGACCTCCTGTCGAAGACCGGTGCGGAGAATGGCGAGGACATCGAAGAGCTGGCCAAACTCCTCGCCCTGACGAAGGACGAAAAGGAGGCGCTCGGTGTCCTGAAGCCAAAGAGCCTGATGGGCAAACTAATCGACGTGCACAACGAGCTGTGGATCAACGGCATTCTGTCGGGCGTGAAGACGCACGTCGTCAACATGACCTCGGCGGGTGTGAACACCATGCTGCAGCCGTTCAATCAAATTGTTGGCGGGGCGATCCTCCGTGATCCTTCCCAGATTCGTGAAGGGCTGGCCGTCTATCGCGGACTGCGGACGAGCCTCTTCGATTCATTCGAGATGGCGTCCCGTGCGTTCAAGACCGAGCAGGCCGTGCTCGATCCCGGCAAGACGACAGACGAGGTTGTCGGGAAAGCAATCTCCGCACAGAACTGGAATCTCGATGGTGAGGGGTGGGGCGGACGCTTCGTAGACTTCATCGGCGTGGCGGCGCGTATCCCTGGCCGATTCCTCAAAGCGGAAGACGAGTTCTTCAAGCAGATGAACTACCGCGCGAAGGTGATGGCACAGGCCGCACGCGAGGCCGGTGAGTTGGTGGCTGGCGGGCAGCTCGACCCGAAGAAATTGGTGGACTACACCGACGGAACGAACGTCACCAAGATCAGCGAAGTCGAAAAGTATATCCAGGATCGGTTCAAGGCTGCGTTCAATCCTACCGGGACCGGGGCGGATAAGGCCGCGAAGGAATACGCCCGCGAGATCACGTACACGCAAGACCTTAACGCGATCAAGACATACGAGTGGTTCGGTAACCCCGGCGCTCGCCTCCAGGCGTTTGCCTCAGGGCATCCGTGGTTGCGTGGCGCCGTGCTCCCATTCATCAAAGTGCCAACCAACCTCCTCCGTGCGGTGGGTGACTACACGCCGCCGATTGCCATCCTGAAGAAGGAGGGCATGGACATCCTCACAGGGCAGCAGGTCGATCCGCAGAAACGTGCGGCGTTCGTCGGCAGGCTGGCGACGGGAACCGCTCTCTGGTCTGCGGCGACTCTGCTCGCGTATGAGGGGCGCATCACCGGGAGTGCCTACGGCGACAAGGACATGCGGAACCGCCAACTCGAAAGCGGGTGGCAACCGTATAGTTTCGTGTTCGACGGGCCGAACGGCAAGAAGGAGTACGTCTCGTTCTCCCGCCTCGATCCGTATGGGTCGTTCTTCGGCCTCGCTGCGGACTGGGCCTACATCGCACAGCACCTAGATGAATCCTCCCAGCACAACTGGGCGACCATGGCGACTCTTGCTTTAGCTAAGAACATCGCCAGCAAGTCCTACCTGCAGGGTGTCATCGAATGGGCCTCGATGCTTGGCGGCGGATACACCGCTGAAGAGCAGGTGAAGCGCATGGTGCAGATGCGAGCGGCGTCGTACATCCCGAACTACATGAACCTGTACACCGGGAACGACGAGCTGAAGGAAGTTCGCTCGGTGACCGACGCCATGATGGCGAAGATCCCAGGCCTCTCCGGCAAGGTGGAGGCGAAGCGGGATTACTTCGGTGAGAAGCGGGTGGCTCCGATGGGCTATCCGTGGAACGCCATTGATCCGTATCCTGTCAGCGAATCGAAGGATAAGGTCCGTGAGGAGCTGGCGCGACTCACGCGCTCACAGGTCGAAGCGAAGTTCACGATGCCCGACACCAAGATGGGCAACGTAGATTTCACGCAGGTGAAAAACGCCGCTGGGCAAACTGCGTATGACCGGTGGACGGAACTGATGGGCACGGTCACGTTGGGTGGGCGGACCTTCCACACCAAGCTGCAGCACATCATGGAGTCGCAGCGGTACAAGGATGGCACTGACGGGACCTCCGCGTATCACACGGGGAATCGCGTGGTGATGATCCGCAACGAGCAGGAACGCTACCGCGAGAAAGCTCTCAGGCAAATGCTTGGGGAATTCGAGCAGGAGTTCCGCGCCGGAAAAATCCCGTTCAATCTCCGCGATGCCGTGAGGACGGACCAGCGCAACGACCGCGCAGTTCAGCACGGGCACCAAGACCGTACCAAAGACCTCCAGGGCATCCTCAACCTCAATAAATAAGCGAGTCGTGAATGCCTCTCTCGTACTCCTTCCAAAATGGGAACGGGGTGACAACGAACTTTGTCATCCCGTTTTCTTTCCTCGATAAATCCCACGTGCACGTCGCAATCGGTGGTGTGGAGAACAACACCTTCACGTGGGTGAACAGCAGCACGGTACAAATCACGCCCGCACCCCCGAACGGAACGGGCAATGTAAAACTGTATCGCGTGACGCCGCGCAACCAGCAGATCGTTACCTTCACTAACGGTAACGTCCTTGAAGACACCGACCTAAATGCATCCGCGTTGCAGGGCCTTTACGTCCTGCAGGAATATTTCGAGGCCCCCCCGCAGGCACTTCCGTCTGGCCATTCGATTTACTCGCATACCGACGCCGACCCCGCAGGTACATACACCAAAGGTACGCTGCTCGTAGTGGGAAACGGGGCATCGTTCGTGAGCCTCGGGCCTGGTACCGACGGACAAACGCTTGAGGCCGACAGCACCGACAACAAAGGCGTTGCGTGGAAGCAGGGCTTGCGGAAACTCCTCACGACAGTGGGGGATCTTCTCTACTGTGCGTCCGCCGGTGTGGCTGGGCGTCTCGGAGTAGGAACAGACGGGCAAATTCTTGTGGCTCGACCGAACGCTACACCGCCGATGGCGTGGGAAACTTCGCCGGTCTTCTCGACGGGCGATGTGAAACCGACGTTTAAGAACGTAGCCGACTCCAGTTGGGTCATGATGAATGACGGGACGATTGGAGACGCCATCAGCGGTGCCACCACCAGAGCCAATGCGGATACCGCCGCGCTGTTTACGCTGCTCTGGAATAACATCCCGAACACTTGGTGTGCAGTCAGTAGTGGACGCGGAGTTTCAGCAGCGGCGGACTTCGCCGCACACAAAACCATTGCACTTCCCAAGGCGCTTGGCCGTTTGTTTGGCGTCGCAGGCGTGGGGGTCGGCTTGACCTCACGCGCGTTGGCGGAGGTTCTTGGATCAGAAAATTCCATTGTCGTACTACACAACCACGGAATCACTGATCCCGGCCACCTCCACGGTGCGGGCGGGGGTGGTTCCTCAGGACCATTCGCTATTCCCAGTGATGGTGGCGGCACCGCCGGTGCTTCTTCAAATACAACCACCAACACCACCGGCATCACCATCAACAACTCCGGCAGCTCGGGAACCGGCATGAACATGCCTCCCACAGTGTTCGCCAACTGGATGATCAAACTATAAGGAGCACATGCCCCAAGTCACCATCAATCAGGATGGTACCGTATCCGTTACTCTCGACCCGCAGGAACAGATTCTTGCGAGTATGGTGTTGGAAGAGCGCGGTGCCGATATCTTCACGGAAGTGTTCCAGTTATGGTTCACGAACACGGTGAAGGAAGTCATGAACAGCCGATTCGCTAGGCTATCCCAACAAGATCAGGTGCAGCTTCTGGCAAAGATGTCACAAGTCGGCCCCACCCCCGCCGTTATATCGACGGGCACCATTCCCGTGAGCAAACCGTAATGGCTGAACCAAAAATTCGCATCTGCACGGATGTGAATGGTATGTGGGTACGTCAGCTTCTCTTTGAGCAAGTCGGCGACACTCACCGAGGCCATTATCACTCCGAAGATCACGCGACGTTATTGACCTACGGCTCACTCAGCATAAACGTGGACGGTGTTGGTCACACGTACACCGCGCCCCACATCATCGTCATCACCAAAGGAAAACGCCACGATCTTACAGCGTTGGAACCGGGGACGTTGGCCTATTGTGTAGCGCCGGTTGCTGACGTGCCCACCTTTTATCCACCCAAGGAGACTACGTGAAAAGCGTTCTCGCAACATTCCTTCTACTGTTTGCTCTCAGCATCGCAGACCAATCGTTCGCGCTCACCGCCACGGTGTCGGGTACGCAGGTGACGCTCGACTATACCGAGCCGTCTGTGAATTCCGACGCGGCCAAGACGCCGCTCGTGGACTTGGCGAAAACCACGGCCTACTACCTTTTCCCCGGCGCAGCGGCGAAAGTTGCGTGTGGTGAGAAGACGGCCAGCTCACCCACGGGCGGGCAGCCCCGACAAATCCTGTGTCTTGTTCCCGTGTCCACCGGCCAAGAAGCTGACGTGAAATTCACGGTGACGGCCACGGACCTCTCAGGCAACGAGGGGCCGGAGTCAATTCCGGTGATCAAGCGCATCGACAAGCTGGCGCCCGGCGCCCCGCAATAACACCGATGACACCCCAACAAGAAGGACAACTCCTTGAACGGGTGGAACGACTCACCGACGCTGTGAATGCCAACACGGCCAAGCTCCAAGAGATCGAACAGCGGCTCGCCTACGGGAAGGGATTCCTGGCAGCGATGCTGCTGGTCGCGGGGAGTGTCGGTGCGTTGGTGGCCGCCCTCGTGCCCAATTTGAAGTGGTTCAAATGAGTCGATGCACCCCCACCACCCTGCACAGGCTGAGGGAGCGGCTGGCCAAGGAGTTCGAGGAGATCCTCAACTCCGGCGAAATCGTGATGAAAAGCGACGGAGAACCGCTGGTGATCGACGGCAAGGTGATCATGAAGCGGCCCAGCCCCGCGATGTACAACGTGATCCGGCAATTCCTGCGGGACAACGGTATCGACCGGGAGCCGGTGGACGTACCCCCAGGACAGCCTGTGGTTGACTCCCTCCCATTCGCTGAGGAAGAACCCAAGGAAATCGAGGGTTTACCACAGCATCTCCTGGCGGCTGCAGACCAGGATTTCTAAGAAACGCACACAACTTGAATATGAGCGGTCGGGAGGCCGTCCTGGGTCTTTGCCCATGATGCCTCCTGATCGTCGCTCCTAGCCCCGGTTCCTTTCGCTCCACATATGGAAATAGCCCACTGAAGGAGGGGCATGGACGATTACAGTCCGAGAACCCCTAACGACTTCCGCAACTTTTTATTCCTCGTTTGGAAACATCTCCGCCTCCCCAAGCCCACCGAGATGCAATACGACATTGCCCACGCCCTCCAGTACGGGACCGACCGCGAGATGATCGAGGCGTTCCGGGGTGAGGGGAAGTCGTGGATCACGTCGGCCTTTGTCTGCTGGACGCTTGACCACCATCCCGACTGGAACATCCTCGTCGTCTCGGCCTCGAAGACTCGCGCCGACGACTTCTCGACGTTCGTCATGCGGCTCATCAAGGAGATGCCCATCCTGAAGCATCTCACGCCGAAGGACGACCAGCGAGACAGCAAGATTTCGTTCGATGTTGGTCCGGCTCCCGCCTCTCACGCCCCGTCCGTGAAGTCCCTCGGCATCACGTCGCAGCTCACGGGATCACGCGCCGACCTGATCATTGCCGACGACATTGAGGTCCCGGCCAACTCCCAGACGCAGGTGATGCGCGACAAGCTCTCCGAGCAGATCAAAGAGTTCGACGCGATCATCAAGCCGCTGGCCACGGCCCGCATTGTCTTCTTGGGTACGCCGCAGCACGAGCAGAGTGTTTACAACAAGCTGCCCGAGAGAGGCTACCGAGTCAGGGTGTGGCCTGCGCGATGTCCCAAGCAGAAAGACCTCGTGTTCTACGGCGACAAACTCGCGCCGTTCATCACGATGAAGATCGCGGCGGGGACACTCAAGGAAGGTCAGCCGACCGACCCCGAGCGTTTCACCGACTTCGATCTCAAGAAGCGTGAAGCCAGTTACGGTAAGACCGGCTTCGCGCTCCAGTTCATGCTCAACACGAACCTCTCCGACATGGAGAAGTTCCCGCTGAAGGTTCGTGACCTCGTGGTTATGGATATTCAGTCGGACATTGCGCCGGAGCATGTCGTGTGGGCGGGGGACGATGATCATGTCATCAACGACCTTCCGAACGTCGCCATGACGGGCGATAAGTATCACCGGCCCATGGCCTACCAGGGCAGCGGGGAAAACGGCACCGCACGGTGGCTCCCGTACACCGGCTGTGTCATGGCCATCGACCCCAGCGGTCGGGGAGCTGACGAGCTGGGCTACGCCATCGTGAAGATGCTCAACGGGCAACTCTTCGTCGTTGCTTGCGGTGGTCTGCAGGGCGGCTATGTAGAAAGCAACTTGGTGTACCTCGCTAATCTCGCCAAGGATCACAAGGTCAATCACGTCATCGTGGAAGAGAACTTCGGCGACGGCATGTTCTCCGCGCTGCTTCGCCCTGTGCTCACCAAGGTCCACCCGGTGTTCATCGAGGAAGTGAAGCACTCCAAGCAGAAGGAGCTGCGGATCATCGACACCCTTGAGCCGGTGATGAACCAGCACAAACTCATCATCGACCGGAAGGTGATCTTGAAGGACTTCGAGAGCACCCAGGATCGGGGAACGGAGAATGCCCTCAAGTACCAGCTCATGTACCAACTGACCCGCATCACGAAAGAGCGCGGGTGTCTCCAGCACGACGACCGCTTAGACGCGCTGGCGATGGCTGTGACGTACTGGGTCGCTCAGATGTCGAAGGACATTGAGACGGCCAAGGACGAGCAGAAAAAGAAAGCGCTCGACGACGAGCTGAAGAACTTCATGGCTCACGTGCGGGGACAGCAGCCGCAACCGACGGTCTGGGCCGCGCCAAGAAACCGGCGCTAGACAAGTCCGCGATTTTGCGGATGAGTTGACGACCACAGACCTGTAGAGAAGGCGGGAGGGTTGGGCAGAGTCTATAGATATGTCTTATAGCTATGTCTTATAGCTACGTCCAAGACCCCGACCTAGCCCTCAAACCCTATAAGGAATCAGTGTGAAGTTGTACCGCTGCATACGCTGTGGAGATACCTATCAACACGACGGTGGGTACCTCCACAGTTTAATCTGCAGGGCGTTACCGAAGCCTGCACAGATTGTCAAGGCAAGTGAATTGAATAAGAGGAGAGGTATGCCCGTAGAAGGCGGGGCCTGCCTGTAGAGCAGGTGTGGTGATGAACCTACCGTTGGCGTGACTCCAGCCCTCTCCACCAGTTCGCCCACAGAGAAACCCAGAGGATACGCGCAAGCTCCGTTACAGATGCCTCCTTAGACGAGGTGCTCACTTGCACTCTGTGGGTCAAATAATTTCTAGAAAAAATCTCTCAGGGTATGCGCATAGAGCATCGACGCTCATTTCCCCCGTGGCCTACCGGGCTTTTCGACGGCGGAAAGGCACCAGACAGCAACACAGTCCGCAACAAGGGCCGCAACCCATTGATTCTACACGGGGCAAAATGGATTGAATATCCTGCAGATGGTCCGCCGTGCTTTGAGGATACGTCTTACGGCTAGTTGTGCTGTGTCGTGCTTCGATAATTGCTTGTCTTTCGCTCTCATCGGGTGTCATCTATTTCTTTGCTTCTTGACAAGGCTCCACTGATGGGAATACTACACAGACGTAGCAATAAAGAGACGCCGCTGTGTCCTCCGCAACACAATCGCAGGACGTAACCAAACGCTAACCCGTTGTCTTTACTGCGGATGGTCTGCGGGTATGCCTATTGCTTCCATGTGTGGATTTCTTCACTCGAATGAATGACGAAGTACATCATATCGGATTGGATGCTGCGAAAGTAAAAGCACAGGCCTGGGAAGTGGCGCAAGGATGGGTGATAGGCCATACAGAACGATACGCCGAGGTAAGACGCCGAAAAGACAACAAACTCATGCTGCGTTACTGGTTCGATCAATACGGTCTACAGTACATGAAATTCTAACCAGGAAAGGAGCACAACCAATGCGCTCTAACACAACCACCACAAAAGACGCTCTCGACGTAGCCGCAGGTCTCGCCGTCGGGTTTGGCCTGGCGGGTATTCTGTGGCTGTTGATCATCAGTATTTTTTTACTCTAACGCCTCCACATATGGAAAGGATGCAACTATGACATTATCAACCAACAAACGAGCCGAACAAATCCGAGAATTAAAGAAGATCCTGAAGCCGGGCGACACGATCTATACCAAACTGAACCACGTTTCCAAGTCCGGTATGTATCGCGTTATCGATGTGTTCATCGTTCGCAAGAACGAGCCGCTCCGGCTGTCGTGGTCGGTTGCGGAAATCACGGGTATGGGATACGACCGCAAACACGAGGGAGTAAAAGCTTCGGGTTGCGGTATGGATATGGGGTACGAGGTTGTCTACCAGCTATCTCATGCGCTATTCGGGGATGGGTACAAGTGTAAAGGCAGCAAGGGCAAGTGTCCGAGTAACTACCATGTCAATCATCGTTCTGTCGTGCGTTGCCCAAACTGGTGCCGGACGAGTGAGGACAAGACTCATAGAGTCTATGACACGGACACGGAGAACGATATTCCTTGCACATGCGGCGGGGGCTATATTCCAAACCCGGAAGGCCCCGAACAGTTCAACTTGATACACAAAGACGGCTACGCACTTAGGCACAGGTGGTTATGAACTGTCCCAACTGCGGAAGTAACCAGACAAATAACTACAGCATCCGCGCAGGATACTTCTTCATAGAATGTGCGAATTGCGACGGGGAAAATTATGTAGACCTGTCTTCTGAACTGTTCGCGGATGCTGTTGATCAATCCAAGGAGAACAGCTATGCCCTCCTTTAATGTCAACGCACAGAAACACTATGCACAACACCTTGCCCTTTCCATTGAACGAAATTTTCCTGGCATTCACACGGTAGTTATTATTCAAAATGGGATACGGAAAATTGAATTCACAACCGAGCCGATGACTTATACAAAAATATGGTGGTTCTCGCGGGGCTACCACGAAGCCTTTCATTACTACAAGGAGCTGTCGAGATGAAGAAACATACCGCACAACCAACGCAAGTAATGCCGACTCACCCGGACTGTTACGTCTGCGAACGAGGCGGAATATCTTTGCGTTATATCGGTAAAGGCCTGTGGCGGCATGAAGATTGTGCACCGGGATCAACGAATTGGTGTGAATGGTATGACAAACATCCAGAGAGTCATTCTACGGCGGGGAAAATACTTAGAGCCAAAGGTTAGGGACACATGGAACAGCTCTTCATGCTTTAGCGGGGCTTGTCAGAACATTTGCAAAATCGCTACATTCCTGACAACTTAAGTGGTTTCATAGGGTCTGGCGCAGCTTTCTATTAAGTTGTCACCATAAGGAGGTCGGCTATGGCAAATGGTACCATCCGTGCGGTTTCGGGGTTGGCCGTATTGGTGTTCTTATTGTGTGCGTGGGTGTTGTCGCGCGGGCGACTCTGGCTATTCATCCTTGCGTTGATCGTGTTACCGCAACAGGCCTTGGCGGAGTGCACGACGCACACCATCCTGAATCCAGATGGAACGACGCGATTGTGTACGACGTGTTGCACGGCGGGCACGTGCAGCACCTTTTGTAATTAACAACAAATCAATCTTATAAGGGGGCATTGTTAGAACATGATGGGATTTACGCTCACGGTTCCACTTGTGGGTGAATTCTACATATGGTATGGTCCCAGCAGTAGATGGCAGTGGGAATTTGCATCTAGAAAAAAGCTACGGGAAACTCGGAGGGCTTATGTCGAAAGAACTGAAGAGATTCTCAACAGCCTTGTCAGCGATGCGCGTGCTCGACGACAACATTCCAGCACAAACCATCGCGGTGTTTCTAGCGATTGCGCAGGAAGAGGGCATCAGCGTTTCGGAGCTGGCGACTAAGTGTGGATTGACTAGCTCAAGTGCGACGCGAAATGTTGCGGCCTTGTCCGATTTACACTGGTTGAAAAGCCAGGACTGAATCTGATTGTCCGAGAAGAATACCCGGCAGATCAGCGCGTCACCGTGTTGCGGTTGTCTGCGAAGGGTAAAAAGGTGGTCGAACAACTCATCGCGGCCATGGGAGGAACCGTATGAAATATCCGAAGGGCATCCGCCCACGAGGCAACAGCTTACTTGTCGATGTGACCGTGCACGGTGTGCGGCGTACCGGTACGGTCGCGGGGCTGGATGTGGATAAAGCCCTTGCCCTCCAGGCCCAGATTCGCGCCGATATGTTGAAGAACATCGTGGGAGAGCGGGCGAAAGCGGGTGTCTGGACACTCAAACAAGCCTTTGACAAAACCTGCGAACTCCACTGGAACGAAACGGAGTCGAAGGCCTACGAAAATCTCCAGGCGAACGCGCAGCGGGCCTTAAATTACTTCGGCGAGGCCACTCCGGTCGATGCCCTGACATCCGACCGACTTGACGAGTACGCCAAGTGCCTCAAAGACGAGGGCCTTTCAGGTAGCACCATCAATCGGAAAATGTCGGCGGTGTCGAAGATGCTGACGGTTGCGGTCCGGAAGAAGAAGCTGGAGGTTCGCCCACACATCGACCGCAAGAAGGAAACACCGGGGCGAATTCGGTTTCTCACACCGGAAGAAGAGGCGTCGGTCCTTGGGGTGTTCGAGATGTGGGCAATGGATGAACAGCGACAGGTGACGATCATGCTTGTGGACACCGGCGTCCGTCCTTCCGAACTGTGGCAGATGGAGAACCGTGACCTCGATTTCTTGAACGGCTTGATCCATGTGTGGGAAACCAAAAACGACAGCCCGCGTAGCGTCCCCATGACGGACCGCGTACGAGACATCTTGTGGAAGCGCTCAGATGTGTTCCCGCGCGGTCCGCTGTTCCCCTACGACAACTACTGGTATGACCGCGTCTGGAATCGGATGAAGGCCCACCTGAAGCTCGACGAGGACACTGAGTTTGTTCCCTATGCCCTCCGTCACACCTGCGCGTCTCGCCTCGCTCAAAGTGGGGAGATGCAGCTCCAGGACATCCAGAAATGGATGGGCCACAAGAGCATCACCACTACACTGCGTTACGCCCATCTCATGCCCAGTAACCTGCAGAAGGGAACGAAGGCCCTCGCCAAGTTTACGGTGGGCGGAGACTCGTCTTCCCGCCCGTGATGTTGCGGCAGATGTTGCGGGGCTGTTGCGGTCGCACTATGATGTTGCCGGGGGACGTGGCGAAACCGGCAAACGCACGGGGCTTAAAACCCTGTGCCCGTAAGGGCTTGAGGGTTCAAGTCCCTCCGTCCCCACCAATTCCAAGGGACTTAAAATCCCGAAACAACCGCCTCCATAGCTGCACTAGTTTCATAAGGCCCCGTTGGATCAGAGGATTCAGCGGGGTTTTATTTTGCCCAAATGCCTCCATGCGTGGGGAACCAACCGCCTGTTGCTCGGTGTGTTGCTGCAACAAGCGTCCGGCAGGCCACGGGCTGCCCACGACCACAGACCTGTAGTCAGCCAAACCTGGGAGGGAGTCAATGACTGACCTGTTTGATCGTCAAGCAGAGCTAGAAAGAGAGATGCAGGGCCTGGGGGCTCGGCGCTTCTGGGACGAGGTCTCGAAGGCGCGGGAGGACAAACGGGAGAGTGCCACGGTCTACGGGCAGCAGCTCGCCCAGGCCACGGTGATTCCGTTAGCCACTGCCATCGAAGCCTTTTTGGAGAAAGACAAGAAGTCACGGAACAAGACCGTGGCCGGTCGATTCCTTTCCAGTATCGACCCGAAGGTGATCGCGTACATCACGGTTAAGGTTGTGTTGGATTGCATCACACTCCGGCGCACCCTACAGAAGACCGCTGTAGCCATTGCCTCAGGCATCGAGGACGAGGCGCGGTTCACGCTCTTCGAGGGCACGAACAAGGCGCTGTGGGGCAAGCTCACGCGAGACCTGGACAGCCGTGTGAAGAACGAGGCCCACAAACGCCGTGTGCTGATCCACTCGATGAACAAGGCCGCGCAGAAGCAGGGTGAGTTGGAGTGGCGTGAGTGGAGTCAGACGAACAAGTATCACATCGGTGTGAAGTGCCTCGACCTCCTGATTGCTGCGACCGAGATGGTGCAGATCGTGACGCTGGAGCAGGGGAAGAGGACGTCCAGCACCGTCGTGGAAGCCACAGAAAAAACCCTGCGATGGATCGAGCAGAAAAACAACCGCTGTGAGCTGTTGTCTCCTGTGTTTCTGCCGACGATCATCCCGCCGAAACCG
Source organism: Nitrospira sp. SG-bin2 (assembly GCA_002083405.1). Taxonomy (GTDB): domain Bacteria; phylum Nitrospirota; class Nitrospiria; order Nitrospirales; family Nitrospiraceae; genus Nitrospira_D. The sequence continues at coordinate 40,527 of LVWT01000027.1, forward strand.
TGGTGCAATCCCTATCAGGGCGGCTACCACACCAAGGCGATCCGACCGATGCGCCTGGTGAAGACGCGCAACCAGAACTACTTGGAGGAATTGTTCCATCGCGTGGATGAAATGCCGGTGGTCTACCAGTCGGTCAACGCAATCCAGGCGACCCCGTGGAAGATCAACGAGGCAGTCTTGGTGGTCATGCAACAGATATGGGACGAGGGTTTGAACGTGGGCAGCGTGCCGTCGCGTGAGGATATTCCTCTCCCACCGAAGCCGCACGACATTGCGGAGAACAAGGGGGCGCGGACTGCATGGAAACGGGAAGCGAGCAAGGTCCACACAGCGAACATCAAGTTGAGATCGAAGCGGTTGCAGATGGCCAAGATCCTATACATGGCGGAGAAGTTCAAGGACGAAAGCGCATTGTATTTTCCCCATCAACTGGATTTCCGTGGACGACTGTATGCGGTGCCGTCTTTTCTCAACCCCCAGGGCTGCGATATGGCAAAAGCGCTGTTGACCTTCGCTCATGGGAAGAGGCTTGGAACTTCAGCGGGTTTGCGCTGGTTAAAGATCCACGCAGCGAATTGCTTCGGAGAGGACAAGTGCAGTCTGGACGACCGCGTCAAGTGGGCCGACGACCACACCGCACGTATCGTTTCCGTGTCAAAAGATCCCCTCAGCGACCAGTGGTGGACTGAAGCTGACAAGCCGTGGCAGTTCTTGGCCGCGTGCTTTGAGCTGCATTCGGTGATCCTTAACCCGGAGTATGTGAGTCATCTTCCGGTCAGTGTGGATGGGACATGCAATGGACTACAGAACTTCAGCGCAATGCTTCGAGACGCTGTGGGAGGAGCCGCTGTCAATCTGGTTCCCGCCTCGAAGCCTGAAGACATCTACCAGCGTGTCGCAGAAGTAGCGAAGCGCCGTGTGGAAGCCGATGCGAAAGGCGAGGGCGAGACCGCAGCAATGGCGTCCGCGTGGCTTGCGTTTGGCTTCGACCGGAAGGCAGCGAAGCGCCCAGTGATGACGTTGCCATACGGTGCAACGCTGTATTCGGCACGACAGTACGTGAAGGACTACATTGACGAGCGGCTTGAAGGCGGTGCCGTGGCACCATGGGGTGAGGATCACTTCGATGCAGCGATCTACCTCAGCCGCCACATTTGGGAAAGCATCGGGGAAGTGGTGATCGCAGCACGCGCGACCATGGACTGGCTTCAGCGAGTGGCGAGCATAGCAGCCTCCGAAGGTCTGCCGGTGAACTGGAAGACGCCGGTAGGCTTCCAAGTCCTACAGTCCTACTACGATATGAAGGGGCGCGAGGTTGAGACGAAGCTCGGAGGCAAGATCCGGGTGCGTGTCGTGCATCTGTTGCAAGAGGAGACAGATCAGATCGACCGCCGCAGACAAGCCAGCGGGATTAGCCCGAATTTTGTCCACTCGATGGACGCCGCTGCGCTCATGCTGAGTGTTCGGCGGGCCATGAATTGTGGCATCACGAACTTCGGGATGGTGCACGACTCCTACGGCACACTTGCGGCGGATATGGAGCAGATGGCGGTGTGTCTCCGCGAGGCGTTTGTCGAGTTGTATCAGACCGACGTGCTGGCGGAATTTCGGTCGAACATCATGGCAGGATTGTTGGAGGCGAATCAGCAGAAAATTCCGCCACTCCCACCGAAGGGTGACCTCGATTTAGAGCAGGTGAAATCGTCGGTGTATTTTTTTGCCTAAATGGCTCCACACATGGAGGG
>LVWT01000028.1 GCA_002083405.1 Nitrospira sp. SG-bin2
CCAGATCAATGCCCACGAACTGTCGCATGGCCCGGGAGTCATACAAGGTCTCTTCACCCGCTGGATCGGAGAGATTAAACCACTGTTGGAGACAATGCAGGCGCAGCTTGCGTTCGATGCCGACCGGCGGACGCCCGGGACCATCGGCCGTGGGGTAGACCGGTTCGATCACCGCCACCAATTCCGCCCACGGTACGACGCGGTTCATCTCGTCGAGGAACTGCTCGCGGCGAGTGGGCTTGCGATATTGCTCAAAGGTGACCTCGGCAAACGTCGATTGCTGCATGGGTGCGCCTCCTCATCAGGACTGCGCTTCCTTTAGCACATCACGCGCGAAGAATAAATCAGACCTTCCTTAGTTGAAAAGCCCATAGGTTTGAGAGAAGGCTGCCGGCCGCAATTCTCAGGGGAGGTTGCCTGACAACGGCGTCATAGGTTTGTGTCCAGTCGCCATGGGATAGGTGGATTCTCCACGGGTCAAACCAGGAAGCCATAGAAAAGCCATGGCAGGACTCCTGGTTCGCTCCAACTCTCCTGGCTGCTCTTACTTGCTTGACCGTGCCGCACAGAGCCGTTAAGGTGGGTGTACTGATACGTCTTCAAGGAAGAAAGTTTTGTACGGAAGAAGGAGCTGTGGCTCATGAGCGCGATTGGGCGAACGGCAAAGAAGACCCAGAAGAAACGTCATCGTACGGTTCACAATGGCAAGGCAATTGTGGGAGTCCTGGGAGGTAGCAAGTCGGATTTCCCCATTTTGGAGAAGGCCGGATCCATTCTGGCCGAGCTACAGATCCCCTACGAATTATTGGTCGTCTCTGCCCATCGTACGCCGGACCGACTTTTTGAGTACGCCTCAACCGCGCCGGGTCGCGGAATCGAAGTTATTATCGCCGGCGCCGGCGGGGCGGCGCATCTCCCGGGCATGTTAGCGGCCAAGACCCATCTCCCGGTGATCGGAGTGCCTATTCCAACGGAAAATCTGCGAGGTCTCGATTCCCTCTTGTCGATCGTCCAGATGCCCAAGGGGGTTCCAGTGGCGACCGTGGCGATCGGCGGAGGAGAGAATGCCGGACTGCTGGCGGCGCAGATTTTAGGCGGATGCTATCCGGAGATTGCAGAACGCGTGAAAAGTTTTCGTACGGCCCAAACGGAGAGCGTGTTGAATTCTGCCGAGGCCAAGGGAACCAGTTTGGCTAATCTCGGAGCCGATGGGGTGAGCCGACAGTCGTGACCGACGTGACGGTCGAACCTGGATCAATTCTCGGCGTCCTGGGGGGCGGCCAGCTGGGGGCGATGTTCGCCGCTGCAGCGCGCCGTCTTGGCTATCGCATTGCCGTATGGGATCAGGACCCTGATGCCCCTGCGCATCGCCAATCAGACCATTCGTTTACCGCGGCCTTCTCGGATCTCCCCACACGCAAGCACTTTTCAAGCCTTGTTCAGGCTGTCACATTTGAATGGGAGAATGTGCCAAGCGATCTGTGCGAGTGGCTCGAAGAGCGTCATCGGGTTCGGCCTTCCAGCGCTGTACTCAGGATCATTCAAGATCGCGTCGACCAAAAACAGTGCCTGCAATCACACCATCTTCCCGTCGTCCCTTTTGTCGCCATAGGGGCGCCGGATCAATTGATGGACGCCGTCAAACGCATCGGTATTCCGTCTCTCTGTAAGACTGCGACGTCCGGTTACGACGGGAAAGGTCAATGGCCGATCCGACAGAATTCAGATGTTGACGAAGTCGCCCGGACGTTGCGGACAAGTGAACGGTCTGCGTCCAGATGGATTCTTGAGCAGTTGGTAGCGTTTGAACGGGAGCTTTCCGTGCTCGTGGTGCGTGGGGCCAACGGCGAGTGCCGGACCTATCCAGTGGTAGAAAACCGTCATGAGCGTGGCATCTTACGCATGACGCTGGCCCCGGCCCCGGTTTCTGTCCAGGTTACGGCACGAGCGTCTGATCTTGCCCGCCAAGCTGTGGACGTACTGAAAGGCGTCGGAGTGTTCTGCGTCGAATTGTTTCACACTGCGGACGATCGCCTCCTTATCAATGAAATTGCGCCGCGCCCTCACAATTCAGGCCACTACACGCTGGACGCCTGCACGGTTTCGCAATTTGAACAACAGGTGCGCGCAGTCTGTGGCGCGCCGCTGGGCGAGGTGAGACAGTGGAGTCCGGCGGCAATGGTCAACCTCATCGGTGCAGAAATGCAGGCCGTGACCTCCGGCCAGGCCTTCAAGGATCTGCTTTCTCTGCCGGGAGCCGTGCTCCACCTCTACGGAAAGACAGTCGTCCGTGCAGGGAGAAAGATGGGGCATGTCACGTTTTTGGGTGAAACCCGCGAGGCGGCGGCGGAACCGGCTCACCGGCTGCTAGCGCGTCTCGCTGCACTATCAGCGGTCCCACCGGCGTGAACGGCCCGGTGAGAAGAACGGCACGTCCGGGCGTTTGAACAAGCCGATCAAGGCCATGCCTGCGACGAATCCGCCGATGTGCGCGAAGAAGGCCACGCCGCCCCCCTGGGCGCCGATACTCATCCCGCCGCTGACGAGCTGCGTCACGAACCACATGCCCAACACCACGCCGGCTGGGACGCGAGTCATCCCTAGGGCGGGCAGTAACACCAGCACATGGGCGCGCGGGAACAACAGAAGATAGGCGCCGAGCACTGCGGAGATGGCGCCGCTGGCTCCTACCATGGGGATCTGCGACGAAGGATCGGTCATTGCGTGGGTGAGCGCAGCCAGGACCCCGCACAGGATGTAGAAGACGACGTATTTTACGTGCCCCATGGCGTCTTCGATGTTATTGCCGAAAATCCAGAGATAGAGCATGTTGCCCAGCAGATGCATCCAGCCGCCGTGGAGAAACATGCTGGTGAGCAGTGTGAGGGAGGCAGGAATGGCAACGGCGGTGTCTTCCGGGAACGCGGCCTGGCCGAACACAATGGCAGGGATGGCACCATAATGAAAGACGAAGGCCTGGCCTGGGTTCTGGGGCAGGCTCTCCTGATAGAGAAAGACGGAGACGCAGACGGCAATGAAGATGATGGTGACGAAGGGGAACCGTTCGGTGGGATTGTCGTCGTGCAGGGGGATCACGATGACGATCCTAGGGAGCTCGGCGGCGGTCGGTCACCGCGCGAGGCAACGTGGGATTGTTGGGAAGTGTCCCGTCGGCTCCGAGTGGCACAGAAAATCCCGCAGCATGAGTATGGCCCCCTCCGCCAAACGATGCGGCGATGGCTCCTACGTCGGTGCTATCCGCGCGAGAGCGCATGCTGAAATAACGACGTCCGTCGCGATCGTGCCAGATCAGACAAAAGGGATGATCCGGCGAAAGCCGTTCGCCGATTTGGCTGGTCAAGACGGCGCTTTGCACAGACGGAACGATTTCCCCTTGGAATTCGACTAAGACGGCTTGGGCAGAGAGTTTCCCGACTAATTCGTGCTCATAGCGAAGAATCGCGCGTCCCTCCTGCTCCAGGGTTGCCTGGGAAAATCGATCCCACAGGTTGAAATCAAAGGGGTGCGAAGCCAGAGCCGCATTGATCTCACGGCTTGCCGGCAGTTCCCATGTCCACAAGTCCTTGTCCTGAACGTAGCGGAGCAGCCACGGAGCGACCGTGCCATGAGCCCACTCCCAGCTGAGCACTGCGCCCGACTTGGCTTGATCGAAGTAGGCGTAGGGGAGATCAGCCAGCGCCTTCTCCGCCGTGATGTGGTGATCCAGAATGAGCAGTTCTTTGGTTTCAACCGCCAGCGTTTCAAGGATCGGCCGCGCATAGCTGAAGTCGGCGATCACGACGCGCTGATCCCGAAGATCCGAAGGGGGAGGGATGCCGTGTTTGACCGGAATAAAACGGGTATTGGGGAATTGTTTCCAGATCGCCCAGGCTGCCCCGAATCCATCTGAGCACTCGGCATGGTACAGAACGATGTCCGGGGGATGATGGAAGCGTCGCGAGTAGGGTGAATGATCCATATAGATAGGTCAGAGAATAGCATGGCCGGTGATGCCAGCTAAAGAGGATAGTGACTGTTATGCTGGAGCGCTGAACCGGTTAGCCGCCAGGGCTCAGCGCTCGTATGGGGAGATCAGAGCCCGTTGAGGTGGTCGATCAGCTGGCGGAGTCGACCGGCGCTGCGTCGGTTGAAACTGAACACGAGCCGAGGCAGATTTCGGAGAGCCGGCTCGTCGAGCTCTTCTTCCAAGGGGCCGCGCAGTTCAAACGTTCCTTCGATCAGGAGATCGCGGAACTGTTCCTGAATCTGGTCGAGCTGTTCAGCGGAGATGCGATCTTTTAAGCGCAGGGCCAATTGCCGGCCGACAAACCGAATGGAGTGATAGCGGCGATAGAATCGGAGAATATGGTCGACAGCCGCTTCAGCCGAGTTTGTGATTGTAAATAGGCTCAGGTCTTCTTCATTGATGAGGTTCCGCTGCAGGAGTTGTGTTGTGACGAAGGACGACCAGCCGTCCCAATAGTCGCATCCCGGCGCCTGGAGGCAGATGATCGGCTGAGGGTCGCTCTTCCCGGTCTGAGCCAGCGTCAAAATCTCAAATCCCTCATCGTGTGTTCCAAATCCTCCTGGAAACAGCACGATGGCGTTGGCCTCCTTTTGGAACATCAGCTTTCGAGTGAAAAAGTATTTGAAGGTAATCAGTTTTGGATCGTCCGCGATCGTCGCATTGGGGCCCTGTTCAAATGGGAGCATAATGTTGACGCCGAAGCTGTGCTCGCGGCCGGCGCCTTCTTGGGCGGCTCGCATAATGCCGTCTGCCCCTCCGGTGATGACCATGAATCCTTCCCGCACAGCGGCTTGGGCGAAACGATAGGCCAGTTGATAGTTGGGGTCGTCCGATGGGGTTCTCGCGGAGCCGAAGACGCTGATTTTTTTCCGGTCCTGGTAGCCGCGAAACACACCGAACGCGTGGCGCAGTTCTTTGACCGCTCGGTTGAGAATTTTAAGGTCCAATAAATCAAGATGTGCGTCGTGTATTTTGAGCACGCCCGCCAAGAGCTCCTTCGTGAGGGCTGCGTGCATGTCGTCTTCGGGGCTTTCCAACAAGGTGGTGATCTGTTGAAGGAGCTCTTCTTTCGACAGGGAGGGGCGTGGTCGAGCCTGCTGGGATTTACCGGACATGTTCATGCGTGGTCCTCTCGCTGATGAATGGCGTAAGAAATTTTACCAATGGATAGGGCTCTGGTCAAAGGAGTTTCAATGAATGCACAGCGGCCTAGTCCGGATCGGACGATTTGGGCATATTCTGAAGCACCCAGGCCTTGATTCTGGCCTGATCGGTCGGGGAGAGATCGGCAAATTGGACGTCTATGTTCGATGCCGAGGTGAAAGGAGATGTGCCGGTACCCCGGGTCTGATCACAACGAGACAAGACCGTTCCTCGGATGGTCAATGGACTCGTGAGATCGGGGAGAGAGAAGTTCAGGCTGACCCTGGTGTCCGGCAACAACGAGGTGGGAGATTCCACCGAGGCGCCGACATGGCTCAGTTGTACGATGATGGCGCGATGGTCAGCCCCCGGCCCGGTGCCCTCTATCGTGCTGAGAGTAGCTGGAATGTTTGTGCGAGAGCGTTTCGGCGAAAGGATTAAATCTCTTGCTGTGAGCACACCGACCGGCTGTTCCTGCTTTGTGACAATGAGGATGGGGGCGCCGGTTGCCATCATGAGGGTAGAGGCCTCATCGATCATGCGATCGTACTCGATAAACTGTACCGGCCGCGTCATGATCGTGCGTACTTCGATATCGTCAGGCTCCAGTCCTTGAGCGACCACCTTCTTGACAATGTCGGCCGGCGTCATCAGTCCGAAGTGCGACTCCGTATCCTTGACGAGCAGGCAGGGCATCTGCTCTCGCTCCAAAAGCGATGCGGCTTCGGTCACGGAAATATCCCCAGGGATCTGAACTACGCCCGGTGTCATCATGCGTGCGACCAATGTGTCCCAGTGATTAAGGGTTCTTGACCGGTCCTCATCTTTAATCGGCATCGATCAGCCCGGTCCTTTCTTCGGAGAAAACCGGGCTTCCGGTCCCTGCGGTGTAGGCCAAGTATAGCAGAAGGCCTCCCCTACCCATGGTTGTGTGAAACCCTTGTCATTCAACGGTTTCACGGCATACACTAGAGACGAATTTTGGCTATCAGCAAGAGAAACCGCGTGGCGATTGTGAGTCCTGTAGGAAAAGAGTTTTCCTGTCGCCTGGAGCAGGTTCCAGCTCATGGGATGGGCCTCTCTGTCGATATCTACTCCCCGGATCTTACCAACTTGTTGGGAGCGTTACAGCAGTGTCAAGCGACGCCTGCCTACCTTGAAATCTTTCGCGCAGCTCCGGCGGCATTGGCCGCTGTGAGGAAACAAGCTCAGAGCAGCTTGTTGGCCTATCATGGCGAAGGGCTGTGGTTGACTCAGCCGGAAACCCTCGATAATCCCTCGTTTGCGCAGGAGGTGTGTGAGGTTGCCGGGCATCTCCAGACGTTGGATAGTGCCTGGCTGAATCATGAATGCGCGACGAAATACATCGCCGGCTATTCATATGGCACCTACCTTCCTCCGCTCTATACGGAATCCAGTGCGTCGGTCGTGGCTGAGAACGTGATGCTCGTTCAAGACCTTCTCGATCGGCACTGTCGACTCAAGAACGGAGCGTCTCCGTTGGTGCTGCTCGAAATGCCTCCCCTGACGTACTTTGTAGCAGGTACGCTGGCAATTCCAACATTTTTCCGCCTTGTGACGCAATGGGCACCCTGCGGACTTGTTCTGGATGTCGGCCATCTGTGGACGGTGTTTCGGTATTCTGGGGCCTGGCGAACCTCAACGCTTGCGCAATTCGTCGATGACTTCCTCAAGCAGTTCCCTATGGATCGCATCGTTGAAATCCATGTCGCCGGGCTTGCGGTCCATGAGTCGAGCCTGGCCGGTTGTTCACAGTGGCTCGATCGCGGGGAAAGGGATGTCCTGCCCGCTTGGACCGATGCCCATGCGGCCCCTATCCCGCCGGTCCTCTTCGAGATCCTCGATCGAGTTCTGAGTCATCCTCGTCTGACAGGATTGCGGGGCCTTGCGCTGGAAGTGGATACGAAACCGATACCGCTGATCGTCGAGGAATTCGACCGATTCGCAGTACGGTACGGTGCAGTGCTTGCCCCAGTGAAGAAGGAGGATAGTGAGTTGCAGGAGGGCGGGTATGAGCTGCTTCCGAGAGCGTCTTTGTCGGATTCAGTCAAACATGAGCTGGAGGCAGCCTATGAGCGGTACGCTCGCGTAGCCGCAGGCCGAATCGAGCCTGAAGGTCCTGAGTGGAGTCTGCCGACGGCCTGCCTCGACGAGCTCGATACCTACCGGTCTATCTACCTTCCGTATGAGATTCTTTCCTGGGGCGGGCAGGTGGACGCCATGTTTCCGCAATCGTGCCGCAGGCTTGAAGAACGGGGCGTGCCGCTTTCGAGATTTGTCCCGTTCTGGTTTCGACGACCACGCACGCTGTCCGGCTCGTACGATTTCTTTCTTGTGAAGATTGACCGGTTTGTGGAATTTGTTCTCGAAGAAGCGCCGGATCTGGCTGCTATGGTTGAGCAGGAAGCCGATGAACTTCGGCGGGCCTATGATCATGCCAATGAACCGCCTATGCAGGCAGTAGGTGAACGAACATGAGTTTCTGGTCGGCCCTCCCTCGCCCGATCATCGGCCTCTCTCCGATGGATGGCGTCACGGATGCGAGCTTTCGCGCGATCGTTGCGCGACAGGGGAAGCCGGATGTCACGTTTACCGAGTTTACGCATGTGCACGATATCTGTCGCGGGCCGGAGGTATGTTTAGAGACGCTGGTGTACAGTGAGATCGAGCGTCCGATGGTGGCGCAGCTGTATGGGAATAACCCGGATTTGTTTTATCAAGCCGCTCACGCGGTATGTGAGTTGGGGTTCGATGGATTAGATATCAACATGGGTTGCCCGTCCAAAAGTGTGGCCTCATCGGGGTCCGGCGCCGGCCTCATCAGGACTCCTGAATTGGCCCGTGCGATTGTACGGGCTGCCAGGCAAGGCATCACCGATTGGGCGGGCGGTCACACGCTGGAACAAGCGGGTTTCAAACCGGCTCGGGTGGCCGCATTTCGGCGTCTCAACGAGGAGCGTGGCGGCTCAAGTCCTGCCCTCCGCCGTGTCGTGCCGCTTTCGGTGAAAACCAGACTGGGCTATGAGTCGGTCATGGTCGAAGCCTGGGTCGAACATCTTCTTGCGGAGCAGCCGGCGGTGATCTCGCTTCATGGACGGACGCTCCGTCAGATGTATCGTGGCGAAGCAGATTGGTTGGCCATTGCGCGCGCGGCGGCGCTGATAAAGGGAACCGGGACGCTGGTGTTCGGGAATGGCGACATCAAGAGTCTGGAAGAAGCTGTGGGGCGTGTCCGAGAAACCGGCGTGGACGGCGTGTTGGTGGGGCGGGCCGTGCTTGGAGCACCCTGGTTCTTCCGGGAGAAGGAACAGGCCCGCGCATTTGCCCGTGAGACGGATTGTGTGAACGTCGAATTATCGGCCGGTCATGCGATCCCGATCGAGCAACGTTTCACCGTCCTGCTGGATCACGCCCGCCAATTTCAGGCGCTCTGTGGACAAGGCCGGTTTCACCGTATGCGCAAGCATTTAGGCTGGTATTGTAAAGCCTTTCCGCATGCAGCCGCGCTTCGCGCGCGGATGGTTCGAGTGGCTTCCGTCAGTGACCTCGAAGCGGTCCTCGACGAGTATCGGGCTCATCGTATCTTAGATTCGGACGGGAATGAATCGATTGATGAAGCCAGTCTGCCGGCGTCGCGATGCGGCTAGTCCTGGCATCTACATCCCCCCGGCGCAGGGAACTACTTTCATTATTAGGGCTCTCGTTTGAGGTCTGCCCTCCCACATTTGTTGAGCAACCGATTCCAGGCCTCTCGCCACTTGAACAGGTAGCACGGTTCGCTCTCGAAAAAGCGCGATCGGTGGCCTGCACCTGTCCGGAAGATCTGGTGCTTGGCAGCGACACCGTGATTGAGTCGAATGGCCGTCTCCTGGGCAAGCCGCGCGATCTGAAGGAGGCGCGAGCCATGCTGACGAGCCTGGCAGGCAGGTCACATTGTGTCCACACCGCGGTGGCCTTATGCGGTCACGCACGGGGGATCGACGTCGTCGAAGTCGCGACGGCCATGGTGTACGTGAAGCCGGATACCGGAGGTGCCGTTGAGCGGTATCTCGCGACCGGTGAATCGCTGGGAAAAGCGGGGGCCTACTCGATTCAGGGCCAGGGTGCTGACTTGATCGAGAAGATCAACGGCGATTATACGGCTGTGGTGGGGTTGCCTTTACAGGTATCGGCCAGGTTACTGCATGCTGCCGGTTACCCTCTCGTGGTGGATCTCGAAGAACTGTATCGGCGGAAGCCCTATCCAAACTGGAGCCGGTTCACGCCCTGATTGAATCAGGGCGGCCAGTTCTCCTACAATGCATGGGATTTCTCACTTCCCGACAGGTTCGGCGAATGTCAGTCATGATAAAGGGTGACATGAATATCTACAGACATAAAAGAGTTTGGGGTCTGGCCGGTTTCTTGGGAGTCTGTCTGATCGGGTTCGGAACGGCTTGGGCCATCGATGTCAAACTGTCCGCAGAAGATGCCCAGAAAGCACTTGAGGCCGGACGAATCCCCATGGAAAAGGCCAACCTGCCCGAGGATGTGAAGAAGGTATTGCAGCAGGCGTCACTGGCTGCCCGCGTGGGGGCCGATCCGGAGAAAGAACCGTGCGGCGCGAGCGCGATTTTGCGCACTAAGCGCTATCGGTTGGAAGCCTTTGGTCGGCAGGAGGCGGTGGAATCCAAGAAACGAAAGATCGACGTGCGCATGCCCGAAGAGTTCATCAAGAAAGTCATGGACATGCCCAATATGGAAATCGAGGTTCAGCTGTGCGGCGATGACGAGTACTTTGCCGAAGGGGCCGTCATCGAGCTGCACCAGGGATCGAAGCGGATCAAGCCCATCGACATCGGCAAGGCCGAACGGGGACGAAAGAACGAAGGCCAGGGCCCGGCCTTCCGCTCCCGCTTCACCGCGCTCTTCGCCTACGAGCAGTTTGATTCAAATGCCAAGTCGGTCTTTGTTGTGAATCTACAGGACGGGCAAGAGGCCAGAATCCCCGCCGACTTCTCCAAGGTGCGGTAATCCCTCCGCCTGGTTTTATCAATCGGCTTACGCCTTACCGGGATTGTGCTCATGCGCTTGGCTCATTGAGCCGGATCGTATAGAGATAGTGGTACAAGCCCCTGCGTGCCATCAGCTGGTCGTGCGTGCCGTCTTCCACCAGTCTGCCCTTGTCCAACACCAGAATGCGGTCGGCGCGCTGAATGGTCGAGAGCCGGTGGGCCACGACGAAGGTGGTCCGTCCTTTCATCAATCGTTCCAGCGCCTCCTGCACCAGCCGCTCCGATTCGGTGTCGAGGGACGACGTGGCTTCGTCCAATAACAGGATGCGCGGGTTTTTGAGAATCGCCCGCGCGATCGCGATGCGCTGACGTTGCCCGCCGGAAAGATTGACGCCTTTTTCACCGACGACGGTCTCATAGCCATCGGGGCAATTCATGATGAAATCATGCGCATGCGCGGCTTGGCTGGCCTCCCGCACCGCCGCGTCATCCGTGTCCGGGTTTCCGTAACGGATATTGTCGAGGATTGTTCCGCCGAACAGAATCGTTTCTTGCGGGACGAGTGCCAGCTGTCGATACCAGCTCTCGACATTCGCCTGGCGCACATCGTGCCCGTCAACCGTGATGCGTCCGTCGGTCGGATCGTAGAACCGGTGGAGCAGATTAATGACGGTGGTCTTGCCGGCGCCGGTCGGCCCGACAAAGGCGATGATCTCGCCGGGTTTGGCCTCGAACGACAGATGTGAGAGCACGGGGGTGCGAGCGTCGTAGGCAAAGGCGACATTTTCGAAGCGCACGTGGCCGGCGACTGCGGAAAGAACGTTTGCGCCGGGCTGATCGTGAATATCCGGGCGGATATCCAGGATTTCAAACACCCGTTGCATCGCGCCTTGCGCTTCTTTGACTTGCGCAAATACCCGGGCTGCCGAGCTGAAAGGGCCGATCAGGATGCCGGCGAACAAGACAAAGGCGAACAGGTCGCCGGGGGTGACTGTGCCCTCGATGACTTGGCGCCCTCCGTACCACATGACGGCGGCTGCAGCCGAAAATGTGAGCAGACTGATCACCGGAATGAACAGCGCCATGATGCCGGCCCGTCGCATCGTGAGTTCCAACGTACGGTCTACCTGGCTGGAGAAACGAGCGTCTTCTCGTGTGGTCTGGACGAACGATTTGACGATGCGGATACCGGAGATCACTTCTTCCGCCAACGTGCTGAGTGCGGCAGTATGGTCTTGAAGCAGGGTCGAGAGCGCCTTCAGCTTGCGCCCGAAAATTTTCGCCACCAGCACCAGCACGGGGAGAATGATCAGAATCAGGAGGCAGAGACGCCAATTCATTGTGAGCAGAAACGCGATGCCACCGACAAATGTGACGAGTTGTTTTGCGCTGTCGATGGGCGTTTCCGTCACGACCGATTGAATGACCGTGACGTCGCTCATGAGGCGGGACAACAATTCGCCGGTGCGGCGGCGGGCAAAAAACCCGATGTCCAATGTTTGCAAGTGGCGAAACAGATATCGGCGAAAATCAGCGACGATTCGCTGAGACACCCAGGCGGTCAGATAGCTGTGCCCCATTGAGCAGAGACCTTGGAGAACAACCAGACCGAGGAATACGCCGATCAATTCTGTCATTCTGGTGCCGTCATGCTGGACGGTGATGATGTCCCACAGCATGCCGGCGAGTCGGAGCAAGGCCAGGTTGATGGCTGCCACGCCCATGACGAGCAGGCCTGCCAGCAGCATGCGCGACAGATAGGGCTGAACGAACGGGAGGAAACGTTTGAAGATCAGCATGGCAGGTTACGAAGTATGAGGAAGGCGGCAGAAGCCGCTGTTCAAGTGTCCATTACATTCTGAAGAGTAGGGCGTAGCCGGGCAAGAACAGTGCTGGACGAGGATCAGAGTTGGGCGACTGATTCGATGAGATTCTTATTGATCGCGATGAAGTCAGTCCGATCCTTGTCGCCAACGACGACATCGGTCAGGCTGATGAACATGCGCGTCTCTTCGTTCAGCGCATCAGAGATGCGATTGCGCATCGGAGGAACCAAGAAATCGCCCACGTACGTGCAGTTTACCGTCCTAACGCGAATCCGAACCCTTCTGCCATCGGCCAAGGTGTCCTCCTGCATTGTAGACGGCAACTAGCTTTTACGGCGCTCGAACTTTTGGCGCTGGCGCAGCTTCTTGTACTTGTGCTTGCGCATTTTCTTCCGGCGCTTTTTCAACACGCTCGACATTCTGTGTATCTCCCAGGGGCCGGAGTCTAGAGGCTTTCTGTTCAAAATGCAAGTCTGCCGCCGCGCTATTGTCTTATGCGGCGTTTCGTCTGTAGCCGTGCAAGAGCGTCCCTTGACCCCCTGTTCCTTGCCTTCTTATACTGCGCAGTTATGGATCTGAGAAGGACGTGTTTTGCCGGTTCGAGTCTATCGCTGGCCGGATGGGTTGTACTGTGTGCCCTCGCCGCGGGTAGCTGTTCGTCGAAGACGCTTCAGTACCCTGCAGACTATGAACGGATGCAGCGTATCGATCGGGCAGTGGAATCGTTACGGGATGCGTATCAGAAGAAAGATTTTTCCGCGTTTCGAGCCATGATGGCGCCGTCGGATCATCTCGAATCGTTGCAGCATCAAGTCAAGGCGGACTTTGAGGCCTTTCACGCGATCTCACTCGAATTCAAAGTCGAGCGGGTCATCATCGAAGGCGACAATGCCGACGTGTATGTTCGTTGGCAAGGTGTGTGGAAGAAGCATGCCGATGATACGGGTATGCGGCAGCGAGGCCATACACGGCTCCAGTGGGCCGGAACCCAGTCGGTTCTGCTGCGCGATATTCAAGGCGATCTGCCGTTCGGTATGAAAACGAAGCAAGCGCTGTCCGAGCTTCCACCGCCCAAGCCTGCTCCACGATAGCAACCCATGCGGCGGCCTACTCCACCACAAGCGGATTTTCTCGTCATCGGCAGCGGAGTCGCCGGACTCCGCGCGGCGCTCGATCTCAGCCGGGAAGGCCGGGTGATCATGCTCACCAAGGGCCACCCCTTACAGAGTGCCTCCATTTTTGCGCAAGGGGGCGTAGCGGTGGCGCTGAGCGAAGAAGACGACGTTGCGATCCATCTGACGGATACGGTGAGAGCAGGACATGGGCTATGCCGGCGAGAAGCGGTGCGGGTGCTCGTCGAGGAAGGGCCGGATCGTATTCAGGAACTGATTCGATGGGGAGCGAAATTCGATAAAGCAGGGGGCAAGTTCGCGTTTGCTCGGGAGGCAGCGCATAGCCGCAGCAGGATTCTCCGTGCCCGAGGCGATGCGACGGGGAATGAAATGGTGCGCGTATTGATGGCGCAAGCTCATCGGCAGAAACGGATCCATCGGATGGATTTCCATTTTACTGTGGACCTGGTTGTGGAAGACGGCCGCTGTTGCGGAGCGGTGGTATTGGACGAGCATTCGGGTGAGCAATTCATCTTGCCTGCCAAAGCGGTCGTGCTGTCAACGGGCGGGGCCGGACAAATCTATGCGCGGACGACGAATCCGCCGAACGCCACCGGCGACGGCATGGCCATGGCTTTTCGAGCGGGGGCGCTCTTACAGGACATGGAGTTCGTCCAGTTTCATCCGACGGCGTTGTTTCTGCCGTCCAGCCCGCCGTTTCTTCTCTCGGAAGCGATGCGAGGTGAAGGAGGGCAGCTGCGTAATCATAAGGGTGAGGCGTTCATGCAACGGTATCATCCATTGGGTGCCATGGCTCCCAGGGATATCGTGGCGCGGGCAATCTGGGCGGAAATGGCGGCGACCAAATCCCGGCATGTGTATCTCGATGTGACTCACCTGGGAGCTGACTTTGTGAAGCGGCGATTCCCGACGATTTATTCGACGTGCCTCCGGTACGATATCGATATCACGGAAGAATGGATTCCGGTTTCGCCGAGCGCGCACTACATGATGGGAGGAGTCTGGACCGATCTCAACGGTGCGACGACCTTGCCGGGTCTTTTTGCGGCCGGTGAGGTGGCGTGCAGCGGTGTGCACGGCGCCAATCGACTGGCGAGTAATTCGTTGCTGGAAGGCCTGGTCTTTGGCATGCGGGCCGGTGTTGCTGCTGTTGCGTGGGCGGCTCGCCAGACTCTGCCGGATTTGTCAGGCCAGGTTGCAGCCTTGCGGCAAGCGCTGAAGCATCGGCTGGACGACACAGAAAAAATGCGAAACTCGCTTCGGCGAACGATGTGGGGCCAAGTCGGCATCATTCGTTCCCGCGAGTCCTTAGTTCGTGCGACTGCCCAACTGTCTCGGTGGGAACACATGATTTCGAAATCATTTGCCGGAAGGGCCGACCTTGAGGTCAAGAACATGGTTCAGGTGGCGCATTGTGTGGCGGAAGCGGCGCTATGGCGGGAGAACAGTGTCGGTGCCCACTTCCGATCTGACATTCCAGAATCCAAGCGGCCAGGGTGGAAACAACATAGCCAGCTGTCTGTGAAGAAGTCGGTTATTGGGCAGGAGAGACAGAAACACTCTGGACAGGTGGTTGCGCTACAGTCTCCGAAGACGCAATCACGTGGCCGGTTGCGGCAAGGTCTCGCGTGAGAAAGACCCGGTAATAACGTAATACCTTACGGACATACTGCCGGGTTTCAGTGTACGGCGGAAGAGTCCGGTAACGGTCGACGACATTCTCGCCCGCGTTATAGGCTGCCAGCGCAAGCGGCAGATTCCCGCGAAATCGATCCAGTAGCTGTCGGAGGTACTTTGTTCCTCCGCCGATGTTGTCTTCAGGATCGTACAGATCTCGTACATCCATTCGAGCGGCAGTTTGCGGCATCAACTGCATGAGACCGACTGCCCCTGCCCGTGACACAGCATGAGGATCGAATCCAGATTCGGCTTTGATGACGGCTCGAATGAGCGCCGGGTGCAATTGATGCTGGCGTGAAAACCGGCTGATCATCGGTTCCAATTCTTGTTCGGAGATCGTGGGGTGGAGGTGATTTGAAAGGATATCGATTCGGCGGTAACGCATATCAGACGGGACGTTTGTGAGAGAAATGGTCCCATTGGCGTCGATATATTGATACATCTCTGCGCAGGCAGTGGGTGATGGGGTCAAGAGGTAGCTCGTGATCAGAAGACCCATCGTGATGGGGAGCGTGGTAAGGCTGAAAGGTTTTCTTGGTTTCGGCATGGTCAAACGATAACAGTCTTCCATCACCTGTCAAGGAGAATGCAGATCTTGTGCCTGTTGGGTGGAATGAAAATGGATGTGAAAACAAGTAGTTTGAGGTCTAGCGGGGAGAAGTCTTCTCCAAAAAACGTTCCCGCGCTCCAAGAAACAGTTCGTGCAGCTTCTGAGTGAGGGGGCCCGGTTTCCCCGTGCCGATCGGTTCGCCATCGACGGCCACCACCGGCATGATTTCCATGCTCGTGTTGGTTAAAAAGCACTCGCAGGCTTGGTATAACTGTGTGGGAGTGAAGCGGCCCTCTTCTGTCGGAATCTGTTGTTCTCTCGCCAACTGGATCACGATCGATCGAGTGATGCCGTCCAGGAGACCGCATTCTACGGAAGGCGTGCGCAGGCATCCGTCAGTTATGAAGAACAGATTGCTGACGGTACATTCTGTCAGGTGATGTTCCCAGTTCAGCAGGATGCTGTCGAATGCCCCGGCCGCGATGGCTTCCCGTTTGGCAAGAATGTTGTTGAGAAAATTTGTGGCTTTGATCTGGGGAGAAAGGGCGCCGGGCAGGTTCCGTCTTGTTTCAGCAACGATCAGCGTTACACCGTTTCGGTACAGTTGGGGGGAGGGGAGATGAAGCGGTTTGGCCATAATTACGACGGTGGGAGTGCGGCATAGGGCTGGATCAAGGCCGATGTCTCCAGCTCCTCGTGAAATCGTAATCCTCAGATAGGCATCGTGTTGGGCGTTGCCGATCCGATTACGTTCCATCGACTCATGGAGAAGATCCGGCCAGTTGAGGTCGGGTATGGATAGTCCGATTGCATCGGCGGATCGCCGGAGTCTGGCAAGATGGTGGTCCCGCATGAAGATGCGGCTCCCGTAAGAGCGGATCGTTTCGTAGACCCCGTCGCCATAGAGAAACCCATGATCGAAGACGGAGACGACGGCGTCCACATCCTTCACAAACCGGTCGTTGAGGTAAATCCACATGGCGGCTGGTGTTAAGCGAATGCGCTCAAAAAGGCTTGGGCTTTGTGGATGGTCTCTTCGTATTCACGCGCTGGATCGGAATCAGCCACAATGCCGGCGCCGACTTGGAGGTACCCCGTGCCGCTCCTTCTGACGAGGGTTCTGATCAAGATATTGAAGTCCAAATCGCCGCTCCAACTGAGATAGCCCATCGAGCCGGTATAGGGGCCACGGCGAACCGGTTCCAGCTCTTCAATGATTTCCATGCAGCGGATCTTCGGCACGCCGGTGATGGTTCCACCCGGGAATAAGGCTCTTAGCAAATCAAACCCCGTGGCGTTGCTTCTCAGGGTTCCGCTGACATGAGAGACCAGATGGCTCACATGGGAATACCGTTCCAGGGTCATCAGTTCATCGACCCGGACGCTCCCGAAGTCACAGACTCGGCCGAGATCATTCCGCTCGAGATCAACCAGCATAATATGTTCCGCGCATTCTTTTTCATTCGAGCGCAACTCGCCTTCGAGCCGCAGATCGTCGGCAGCATTCTCTCCGCGGGGTCTCGTGCCGGCGATCGGCCTTGTATCAGCCCGGCGTCCGTTGAGACGGACGAGTCGTTCAGGCGATGAGCTGATGAGGCTGGTGTGATCGAAGCGGAGTAGGCCGGAGAATGGCGAAGGATTCAGGGTGCGCAGACGGCTGTACGCAAGCAGATCGGGCTGCAATCCGGATTGAGACGGAACCGCATCTCCCGTCACAGTAAAACGGTGAGAAAGGTTGGCCTGATAGATATCGCCGGCTGCGATATAGTCCTGACAACGGTGAACACGATCGATATAGGACGACCGTTGTTGTTCCGGTGAGAATGCGAGGCTGCCTCGTGTGTCGGTATCGGTTTCGGTAGAGGCGGGGCTGGACAGCCGCGCTTCCAGTGCAGCCAGGCGATCGCGCCCTTCCCGGAATAGTTTCTCACGCGGCTCACCCAAAAAACGCTCGAGTGGCGGGCAGAACATGAGCATCAGGCAGTGCTGCTCATGATCAAGCGCAGCGACAAGATCGAAAAATGCAAACTCAAGATCGGGGGTTGCAAGATCATCGAGCGCGGCAGACGGAAGCTGCTCGAATTGGCGAACGAGATCATAACTGAAATAACCAACCGCTCCTCCGAAAAAAGGCGGGACATCGACGGGCCGCATGATGTGGGAGTTGCCGACGAGTCGGGCGAGATGCCGGAAGGGCGCCTGTCCGGACTCTTCGTGGCCGTGCGTCGGTTGCTGTAGGTACTGATCAGCTTTTCCGCTCAAGGTTTGATAGGGGTCACTGGCAAAGAATGAATATCGTCCTGTCGTCGCGCGTCCGTTGCCGCTCTCAAAAAGAAAGGAAGGGCGTTGAGCCGAGGCCATTCTTGTGTAGAGATCGAAGGGACTTGCCGGCGGGCAAGGCATCGTCGCCACAAGAGGCGACGGAGGGCCTTGTAGGAAGCGAGTCAATGAGAGCGTCGTTGACATGGTGTCGACACATTCTGCCGGGAGAAGGTATGTCACTATACCGCAGCGACCGCTGCAGAAACAGGCCCATGTCTGCTTGACATTCCGAAGTGAGTTCTGCTTGAATTGCGGACCCATTCTCGGCAGAGTTCTGCTCATGTGTTGCATGTGCACTTGCCGCCTGTGGGTATAAGTATGTCCTCTTCACAAGATCCGCTCTATGCGGGGCTTGGCCAGGCGGTCAGGATCGCAACCGATCTGCTTGCCGCACTGATTGCCGGAGGAGGATTGGGGTGGGTGTGTGACACCTATCTCTTCGACTCCACGCCCTGGGGGATAATCGGGGGGCTGGTGTTGGGCGGTGTAACAGGAATGAGGAATGCCTATCGGTCCGTGCAACGGTGGACGAAGACGTAACCCGACACTAACACAAGTATAAGAAGTATAAGGTCGCCATGGAAGACAACCCGCTTCATCCGTTCGAACTGCATGACTGGATTCCCATTGCCCTCGGTGGGCTGGATATTTCCATCAATAAGGCCGTCGTGTTTATGTGGATCGCTGTGTCCCTGGCGGCTGTGGTGATGATCATGGCAGGATCGTCACGCAAGCTGGTTCCCGGCAAGTTGCAGAACCTGGCTGAAATCATGGTCGATTTCATTCGCACGATGATCATGGAGACGATGGGCAAAGAGGGGATGCGGTTTTTCCCTTTTATCGGGACCCTGTTTGTCTTCATTCTCTTCTGCAACCTTCTCGGAATGATTCCCGGAAGCTACACGGTGACGAGTCAGATTGCCGTGACCGCCGTGTTCGCATTCGTGGTGTATGGGATCAGCTTGGTGGTGGGCTTCATGTTGCATGGCGTGAAGTTTCTTGGCGTGCTGATCCCCCCAGGGACGCCGGGATGGCTGGTTCCGCTGATGATCCCGATCGAGATCATGAGTCAGTTGGCGAGGCCCATTTCGCTGGCCGTTCGATTATTTGCCAATATGACGGCGGGCCATGTGTTGCTCGGTGTGCTGTTCGGTATGGCGATCAGCGGTGGACTGTTGATCGGATGGTTGCCTTTTGTCTTCACGGTGGGAATCAATGTCCTGGAAGTGGGCATTGCGTTCATTCAAGCCTATATTTTTACCATGTTGAGTTGTGTCTATTTGGGAGACGCATTTCACTTGCATGGCCATGATGACCATGCGCATTGACCGACTGTAGAAAGGGCTGTCCGGCAGGGTTCGTATTGCCGTCCACTCGTTGACGCATTACACGGTATGCTTCAAGGCGTTCATTCCTCGCAGCCTGCCGGAGGGACAGGTCGATCGGGCCTTGGGGTAAGCCTGGGATAGGCGTGAGTTTTTATTAAAGGAGGATAGACAAACAATGGATTCAGCAGCAGCAGGGTTGATCGGGATGGGCTGTGCCGCAGCAGGGTTTGCCGGAGCCGGCGTCGGCATCGGGTATATCTTCGGGAAGATGATCGAAGTGGTCGCGCGCCAGCCGGAAGCCGAAGCTCGCGTCACAAAATATATGTGGATCGGGTTTGCGTTGGTGGAAGCCATTGCGCTGTATGGCCTGGTCATTGCCTTCATTATTATGGGCTTTCGGAAGGGGTAATGAGGGACCGGAGGGAGGCCCGCGCCTTCGTCTCCTGTCGTCCTTCTCTCCTGGGGAGTTGACATGCCGCAGTTCGAATCTCACTTTTTTTCTTCCCTGATTTTCTGGGAAGTGATGTCGTTCGCGATTCTCTTTTTCGTGCTCTACAAGTTTGCGTTTCCCGGCATCTTAAGCATGCTGGAAGAACGGGAAAAGAAAATCAAGGACAGCCTTGACCAGGCAGAACATCACCGGTCTGAGGCTGAACGGAAATTCAAAGAATATGAGGCCAAGCTGAATTCCGCTGCGAAAGAGGCGGAAGGAATTCTGGCTGCGGCCAAGGAGCGGGCTCAACGGCTCATGGAAGAAAATGAGCAGCGGATGACGGTGGAAGCCGAACGGATCAAAGGCGATGCAACGCGTGAAATCGACCGTGAGCGACGCAAGGCGATTCAGGACATTCGGGCTCAAACCACCGACTTAGCCCTGCTTGTTGCGGAGAAGGTTGTCCAGAGAAGTTTGAATGAAGCGGACAACAGGAAGTTCGCAGACGACGCACTCGAAGCGTTGTCTAAATCCTACCAGCAGTAACGCGATGATCGGGTCGCGCGGGATCAACGAAGACTGATCCCGCCCGGCCTGTATCCCTCCAAATCCACACAGACGAAGCGAAACCCGGATTTGTGGAGACATGCACTGATATGTGCGCGCAAGTCCGGTTCATTCAGCCGGGCGAACTCATCCGGTCCGACCTCGATTCGCGCGACGTCTCCGTGCTCCCGCACACGCACATGACGAAATCCTGCCGCCTGCAGGATATCTTCAGCCTCTTCCACGCGGCGGAGGCTTTCGATGGTGATCGGGGTGCCGCGCGGAATTCTCGATGAGAGACAGGCGGCTGCCGGTTTGTCCCAATTCGAGAGCCCGAATTCCTTCGCGAGAACACGGATGTCGGCTTTCGACAGCTCGGCTTCGACCAACGGGCTGCGCACTCCCCATTCCCGTGCTGCCTTGATGCCGGGCCTGTCATCGCCGAGGTCGTCCAAATTCGTTCCATCCACCACATGAGTGCCGCCGCTGGATTGCCGTATTGTTTCGAGGAGTTGATACAAATCAGTCTTGCAGTGAAAGCAGCGGGCCGCATCGTTTCTGACGAATTCGGGAATTTCAAGCTGATCCGTCCGTACAATGTCGTGGCGCGCTCCGATTTCCTGGGCGACACGTGTGGCAATTTCCAGTTCGATCGACGGAAACGTCGGAGAGACAGCCGTGACGCCGACAGCATTCTCACGGAGCTGCTCATGTGCCACCTTCAGGACGAAGGTACTGTCGATTCCTCCGGAATAGGCAACGAGGACGGAGCCCATCTCGGAGAGCAGGGCGCGGAGGTGATCGAGTTTGTGTTGGAGCGGCGCGGTTGGCATGGCAGTAGGCGTCTCGTGGATGAGCGGACTAGTGACGAATCTTTGCTTTTGCGATGTTGCCGACAACGACGAGGGCGTAATGTTGCGGGTTAAGATACTGTTTGGCGACCCGCTGCACATCTTCCTTCGTGACCCGTTCGATCCATTTGGGATACTGGACGAAGTAGTCGAATCCCAATCCGAAAAACTCCACTTGCGCCAACACCTTCGCCAGTTTGGCGGTCGAGTCCAACCGTAACGGAAAGCTGCCCATCAAGAACGATTTGGCTTCGGCCAGTTCCTGGTCGGTGACCGGAGCCTCGCGGATGGCCTTCATTTCAGCCAGCACGCCGTTGATCGCTTGGTTGGTGGTTTCCGTCTTTGTCTGGAGATTTACCCAGAACGAGCCCGGCATGGCGCGTGCTTCGTAATGGCTCATGATGCCGTAGGCAAGTCCCTGTTTGTCTCGGATGGAGTCCATCAAGCGCGACGAAAATCCGCCGGCGCCGAGGATATGATTCATGACGGTCACGGCGTAAAAGTCCGGGTTTGTCCGGCTGATGCCGCTATGGCCCAATACGATGGTGGATTGGGTCAGGTCTTTTTCGATGAATTGTACGGCTTTCTTGCCGATGGCAGTGGGTTTCTTGACCGTCCTGGCCGGCGCCGGGCCCTTCTTCCAGGCTCCGAAATGCGTTTGGACCAAGACCGTGGCGTGCTCCACCGTAATATCGCCGACGATGGCGAAAATGACCTGGTTCGGCAGGTACTCCTTCGCGTAGAAGGCTTGGACGTCGGCCAATGTGAGTTTATTCAGGGCTTCTTCGGTCCCATTGGCCGGCCACCGATAGGGGTGGTTGTGGAAGACCAATTGGTTGAACGCTTTCATGGCCACATGGCCGGGGTCGTCGTTGTCGCTGATGATTTCTCCAAGAATCTGCGACCGCACCCGATCGAATTCCTGCGGGGGGAATGCCGGGCGCATGAGGATATCTGCCAGCAGCGTGAAGCCGAGGTCAACGTCCTTCTTGAGCACTCGCGCCGCTGCAGTGGTGTAATCTTCGTGCGCGGTGACTTCCAGTGCGCCGCCGACAAAGTCGATCTGTTCAGCCAATTGTTTCGATGATCTGGTCGTCGTGCCTTCTTCCAGGAGGCTGGCCGTCAGATTTGCCAGGCCGGCTTTTTCCGGCGGATCGTACGCCGATCCGGTCTTGATGAGCGCATGGATTTCGACGATGGGCAGAAAGTGTTGCTCGACCACCAGCACAGTTATCCCATTGGGTGTCGTGATTTTAACCGGGGAGATATCGGCGGCAAATCCCGGCTCTGAAACGCCGGTCATTGCGGTGAGAACTCCCCATACGACCAAGGCCGCACCGGTGCGTAAGGACCCCAAGGGGCGATGGCCCGAACGCCGATGGGTGTTGTCTGTCATTCTGCGCGGCATGGTTGGTGTGCTATGGCTTTCCCTGTTGCAGTGACGGAAGAGACGCTTCCTGCTCCTTGGGAGGCAGGGGAATGAGAATCCCCACCGTCCGGTTGTCCTGGGTCAAGTACTGCCTGGCGACGCGTTGAATGTCTTTGGCGGTGACGGTCCGCACGCGTTCCAGAAATTGATCTGCCCGTTGCCAGCCCGCGCCGATGGATTCCAATTGTCCGAGCAGCATGGCATGGCGAAAATTTGAATCCTGCTCGAAAATACGGGAGGCTTCCACCTGATTTTTAGCCCGCTGGAGTTCCAGGTCGGACAGCAGTTCATTGTGGAGCTTGGCGATCTCGCGATGCAGTGCGTCTTCCACCGCCTCAACCTTCGCGCCTGGGCTTACGAGGGAATAGAAATAAAACAAACCGGAATCTGTTTGCAGCAGGCTGTATTCCGCGCCTACCGACAGGGAGTTCTTCTGGTCATGGACCAGGCTCTGATAGAGCCGGGAGCTTTTCCCATCAGACAGAATCGATTCGAGTAAGCCAAGGGCATAGGCATCGTCGCTCGAATAATTGGGGACGCGGAATCCCATCATGACAGAGGGAACCTGGGCTTCCCGTTTCAGAACAATACGTCGTTCGCCCCGCTGATCCGGCTCTGCCGAGATGGTCTGTTTGGGCGAAGGCCCTTTGGGAATCGGCTCGAAGAGGTGTTTGATCGTCGGGAGTAACGTGTCTGCCTTGATGTCCCCCACGACGACCAGGGTGGCATTATTGGGAGAATAAAATGTGTCGTAGTGGCGCTGCAAATCGTCAAGCGACATCGCATCGAGATCGGCAAACCAGCCGATGACCGGCCAATGATAGGGATGGCTGAGGAACGTTTGAGCAAACAAGGCCTCGACCAGCGCGCCTTGCGGATCGTCCTCGCTTCTCAAGCGCCGCTCTTCTTTGACAACCTCGCGTTCGGTCGTAAACTCGTTGTTGTCGAGAATCAGGCCCTGCATGCGGTCCGCCTCAAGTTCCAGAGCCAGTTCGACGCGGTCGGCCGCGAGGTTTTCAAAATAAGCGGTAAAGTCTTGTCCGGTAAACGCGTTGTCGATCCCGCCGTTTTTGCGGATGATGCGGGAAAATGAGCCTTTGGGATACTTCGCCGTGCCTTTGAACATCATGTGTTCCAGCATGTGGGAGAGTCCGGCACGTCCCATCACTTCATTTCTGGAGCCGACCCTGTACCACACCTGCACTGTCGCCACCGGGGCCTTTGGAACTTCGACCAGCAGCACTTTCATGCCGTTGGACAGGACATGTTCAAGGGGCTCCAGGGCCATTGACGATGCGGCGTCAGAGAACGCAAGCAGCGTTGCAAGGAGGCACGTTGTCGAATAGTGATGGAGAGCCGGCCGTTTCATGATGGGATAAGCAACACACGGCATGCTAACAACGGGATTCGATAGGTGTCAAGGTAACTGATTCCCGGCCTGCGGGAAGATCCCCGAGTTGTCCGCATGCGCCGAGTACGTCGCGTCCCCTGCTTTTACGGACGAATACGTCGATCCCGGCCTGGCGGAGGGTGGCTTGAAATCGGAGCACGTCGCGATCCGGCGGGCGATGGAAACGGCTTCCCGGAAATTCGTTGAACGGGATCAGATTCACTTTGCACTTCATGCCTCGAAGCAGAGTCGTCAAACGCTGGGCGTCCATAGGCCGATCATTGACATTCGCCAGCAGGACATACTCAAAGGTCAGCCGCCGGGTTGGCGCCAGAGGATACCGGCGACAGGCCGCCAGTAATGATTTAAGTGATGAGATTTCGCTGGCGGCGGGCATGATCTCCCGGCGCAGTTCTTCCGTGGTGGCATTGAGGGAGATGGCCAGATTGACGCCGAGGGCCGCGACTCGTTTCAAGCGGGACGCGAGGCCTGCCGTCGATACGACGATCCGTCTGGGCGACCATGCGAGGCCCCACGACGTATCCGTCAAGCAGGTAATGGCTGCTTCAAGCGCATCCACATTGGACAAGGGCTCTCCCATTCCCATGAAGACCAGGTTGG
The DNA here is from genome assembly GCA_002083405.1 of Nitrospira sp. SG-bin2. GTDB lineage: Bacteria > Nitrospirota > Nitrospiria > Nitrospirales > Nitrospiraceae > Nitrospira_D. The sequence goes on from LVWT01000028.1 coordinate 24,295, forward strand.
TGATTCGCTCGCCGGCTTTGAGCCGGTCCTGGGCGGTCAGGACTTGGTCGACGATTTCATGGGCTTTGAGATTGCGCTTGAGACCCATGGTACCGGTCAGGCAGAAGCCGCAGTCCAACATGCAGCCGACTTGGGTGGAGACACACAGTGTCAGCCGATCGTCGTCGGGGATGAGTACGGCTTCGATCATCAATCCGTCGTCGAGCGTCAGCAGCAGTTTTCTCGTGCCGTCTTGAGACGGCAACACGGTACAGTGGGACGCGCGCCCGACGATCGCGATCTCGGCCAATGCCGATCGATCGCGGGAAGGCAGGTCGGTCAGCTGGGCGATGGCGCGTGCGCGCCGGCGATACAGCCAGCGGAGGATTTGTCCGGCCCGATAATTCGGCCAGCCCCGTGCGCGGACGAACTTCACCATCTGCGGTTCGGTGAGGGCCAATAAGTTGGTTGGAACGGGCAGCGTCGGCATCAAGAGCATTCCGGATCTCGTTGTGTGACGAAGAGCCTACCATAAGTGAGAATGAACCGACACCATAGGAGCGCCGAGTCATGAGGCGGTTGTAAAACTTCTTCCATTGCGGCTCATGCTGTATATAATGAACGGCGATGAAAAGACCGACCCTCAGCCCTCGATCTGCTGCAAGCCTTGGCCGGAGCTTTGTGCCGGTTTCGCTGGCCGTGTGTCTCATCGTCGCCGGCTGGTTTTTTCTTTATGACGCACAGTCTGCCCCGGTTACGGATTCGGAAAAACTTCAAGCAGATGCTTGTGGGTCGGCTGAGGAGTGTTTCACCGCCGCTGCATGGCCAAAAGAGCGGTTCGGCCATGCGCTGACGAAAGATCAGGTCGCTACGCTGAAACTGGAGCGGCTTCGACGAGTGATGGAGCAATTCCCGGCTTCGCCTTGGGCCAAGCGGGCAGGATTGTTGTCGGGAGTGATGCTGATTCAGCGGAGTCCAAGCGAAGCGCTCACCTATCTCCGTTCGGCCCAACAAGACTTTTCAGTGCTCGATGATTACATCCGGTTCTGGATCGGTGAAGCATTGCTCCATCTGGGGGAGGCGAGAGAGGCGGCCAGGACATTCGAATCAGTGCCGCAATCAGTCCCCGATTCAAACCTGCTTGATCAGGTCGCCCTCCGTGCGGGAGAAGCCTGGTATCAAGCCTCCAGTTGTCCCGAAGCGCTGGCATGGCTTACCAAGGCCGTCGGTATCAACGACAAAGAGCCGCGGGTGCCCCAGGCGTGGCTGCGGCTGGCCGATTGTTATCGTCGAGCCAATCAGCCGGTTGAGGCCAGGGAGGCGCTCAAAAAATTATGGATGAAGTTTCCGCAGACGAAGGAAGCCAAGGAGGCGGGAGCTCTGCTTGCGACCAATATCGGTGGTGAGTCCTGGACCCCTCAGCCTGATGACTTCTATACCAGGGCTCAGGCCTTTCTGGGACAGGCTCTGCATGCGGAAGCGATCGACGAACTCAAAAAGTTTCTTGCAAAAGACCCGTCTTCTTCACGCCGTGGGGACGCCAAGCTGAAATTGGGCATCGCACAAGTCAGATTGAAACTCTATGACCAAGCGCGCGAGACCTTTCAGGAACTCGCTGGAGCTCAGATGGTTCAGTCCGATGAGGCCGTGGTCTGGTTGGCTCGTGTGTATCTCCGACAGGGAATGGGTGAGAAACTGTTGGAGTTGAGCCGCGGATTGCCCAAGCGGTCCTTGTCTCCCGAACAAAAAGGGCAGATCACGTTATTTGCCGGAATTTGGCTGGAAGATCAGGCCCAGTTTGATGAGGCCATTGCGAAGTACAGGCATGTCGTCAAATCGGGAGAGCCGGCATCTCAGCGGGCCGAAGCCCACTGGCGCGAAGGGTGGGTGTTGTATCGAACGGGTCGCTACCAGGATGCGATTGCCGTGTGGCAACCAATCGTTGATCAGCGAGACGGCGAATGGGAACCGCAAGCGCTCTATTGGATCGCGAGGTCTCAAGGTCATGCCAAAGAGTCCAAATCGAAAGAAACCTTCCATCTCCTCTGCAAGCGCTATCCTCTGACATACTATTGTCAATTGGCGCAGGGGAGGACCGACGTCCCCGCCGTGGCGCCCGTAGATCAGGAAAAGACTCCGAGGGATTCTTCGGCTACGGCCGTTGCGGGGTCACTTGCAACGGATTCGGCTCAGGGGCCCGTGCAGCATAGCAATGGCCGGGCGGAAATCGAACAACAGCCGACCTATCGGCGGGCGATTGAACTCAGAACGCTGGGTCTTGAGCAGGATGCCGCGAGAGAACTCGCCGTGCTGACAGACCACTACAGCCGAGATTCCAACGTGTTGGCGGCGCTGCCTGTGATGTTGAATGAAGCCGGGGCTTACCATCATGCGCTGCGCCTTGTGCGGGCTCGATTTCGAGACCGTCTGGAGCGAACCGGGGGGGCTGTGGCGGACGATTTGTGGAATGTCGCCTATCCGACGGGATTGATTCACACGATCAAAACACAGGGAGTCAACGGGGTGGACCCGTTTCTCATTGCGGCGATCATCAGGGAGGAAAGCCAATACGATTGGCGCGCAGTGTCCCGTGTCGGAGCCATCGGTCTCATGCAGATCATGCCTGCAACGGCCAATGCGGTGGCTCAGCGGCATCGTCTTCCCGGCGTGATGCGGGAGGATTTGTTCGATCAGGATACGAACATTCAGATCGGAGTTCGGTATGTGGAGCAGTTGCTTGCGCAGTTTTCCGGCAACGTGGCGCAGACCATCGCGGCGTACAATGCGGGTCCGATCGCTGTCGAGGGTTGGGCGGCGACCTATCGAGGCCGGAGCGAAGACGAATTCGTCGAGTTGATTCCGTTCCTCGAAACCAGGCAATATGTGAAGCGCGTCCTCCGCAGCTACAAGGAATATCTCCGCCTCGCCGGTGCCGCAAAGTCTGTTTCTTGACAAGATTTCGCAAAGTTTTTTATAGTGCGGCTCGAATTATGAGAAGAGAGGGCACACAGGACCGCTATGGCGTTAGATCGGTTGGATGCGCTTGAAGCTCGGATCAAAGACCTGGTGAAGTTAGTCCAGGAACTGAAGCGGAAAAATGCGTCGTTGGAAGATGAAGTCAAGGCAGCCCGCCAGCGGCTTGCCTCGCAGGATGATGTGAATCGCCGGTGGGAAAAAGAACGAATCGATATCAGATCGAGAATCGAGCGGGTCATGAGCGAGATTGAATTGCTGGAATGTGCGGACGATGCCAAGGAGGTGGCCCTTGACTAAGACGATCGATGTTGAGATCTATGGCCAGCGGTATGCGATTCGCGGTGTTGCCGACGATGCATATATTCGGCGGCTCGCTCATTTCGTTGATGATCACATGAAGCATCTTGCTGAAGGCATGAAGACCGCTACCCCCTCGAAGTTAGCCGTGTTGACGGCCATTAATCTTGCCCATCAGTTCTTCGAGTCAGAAAAGAAGCGGGCTCAGGGAGAGGCGGATGTCGATCGGCGGATGGATACATTGATGGAATCCATTGAAGAGCAGATGCCGACGTCGCTCTTTCGGTAAATCTCCCAGGTTCGTCTCCTCTCCACTCCTTATCAGGAGCAAGTTTCGCCTTGCTTTCATAGAAGCCCTTTGTTATCGTGGGTCTACAATCCGTGATCGTGTGCGTGCGGTGTTGTAACGGACAAGCGGGGGATTGAGAACAGATTCTCAGAGCAGCTGACTCGACTGGAAACGAACGTTGTGAAAGCGATAGAGAACGGTGTCATGTCCCTGTACGATGCGGTAATCCGGTGGATTCTCACTAGGGTGGTCATACCCAGACGGCAATTTTTGGCAGATTTTTTGCGACAAGATGTGGATGTGAATGACAGAGGGTGGTCGCATGCCGTTCATGGTGGGTGTCAACAGATGGTTCTTGTTTCTCACACCGATCCTTTTCGGCGGCTTGGATCTCGACAAGGGATCCTGCGGTCAAGGGGGAGGCAGAGTGGCAGGAATCTGACGGATGTCGTACTAGCGGGCAGACGATCTCGCGCGTTTCTCGACTGAACTGTCAGCAATCTCCTGGGCGGTATTCTCCCTCCATTCCTGTCTGTTAGAAGCACCCCGCTCAATCTGTGTACACGTACTACGTGCAACCGGGCAGCCTGGATACCTGGTTTGCCAAGAAGGGGGTGACTCCCATTTCTACTTCAATCGTTCTCTACATCGTCTGTGCAATCGCCGGAGCCCTTGTGGGGGTTGTGGTATTTGAATTGGTGCGTCGCAACATGGCCGGGGCGAAACGGGCTGAGATGGAAGAGCAGGCCAAGCAGGTCGTGCACAATGCCCAGCGCGAAGCCGAAAATGTGCTGAAAGAGGCCAGGCTGGAAGCTAAGGATCTCGTATTTCAGGCAAAATCAGAGATCGAGAAAGAGCAAAAGGCGAAGCTTGTCGAGCTCGCAGCCGCCGAGAAACGTTTTCTCCAGAAGGAAGAGGGATTTGATCGCAAGCTGGCCGCGCTGGACAAGCGGGAGAGCGAGTCGCAGAAACGCGATCAGGAGTTCGCGAAGCGTGAGGAGCGGCTTAACGCCAAAGAAACAGCTTGTGCCAAGGCTGAACGTGAGCATCGTGAAGCATTAGAGCGCGTGGCCGGTATGACGGCCGAAGAAGCCAGAAAACAGCTGATCGTCGAAATGGAGTCGCAGGCTCGGCTTGATGCCGCCGGCATCGCCAAGCGGACGATCGAAGAGGCGCGTGAAAATGCCGAGCGGGAAGCACGTGAAATCATCACCAGCTCCATTCAGCGGGTGGTGCGCGACTACGTGTCGGAATCCACGATTTCGGTGGTCCAGATTCCAAACGACGCTATGAAGGGCCGGATCATCGGCCGGGAAGGGCGAAATATCCGCGCGATCGAGGCTGCCACAGGGATTGATTTGATCATCGATGAGACGCCGGAGGCCGTGATCATTTCGGGGTTCGATCCCTTGCGGCGCGAAATCGCCAAAGTGTCGCTTGAGCGGTTGATGCACGATGGCCGTATTCATCCCACCCGCATCGAAGAGATTGTGGAAAAGGTAAAGGTCGATATCGACAAGCTGATGTATGAAGAGGCCGAAAAAATCATCTTCGAATTGGGGCTTGCGGATTTTCATCCTGAGTTGATCAAAGTGCTGGGGCGGCTCAAGTATCGGACGAGCTACGGACAGAACAATCTGTACCATGCGCGGGAAGCGTCGTATATTTGCGGCATCATGGCGTCGGAGTTGGGACTCGACGTCAAGTTGGCGCGGCGCGGTGCCTTGCTTCATGACATCGGCAAAGCGGTCAGCCATGAAGAAGAGGGGCCGCACGCCATGCTGGGGGCCGAGATCGCCAAAAAATACGGAGAATCTCCCAAGATCGTGAACGCGATTGCCGCGCACCATGAACAGGTGGAGCCGCTGTGTCCGGAGAGCGTACTGGTAGCTGCGGCTGAGGCACTCTCGGCTGCCCGGCCGGGAGCCAGGCGAGAAGCGCTGGAGTCTTATGTGAAACGGTTGGAAAAGCTCGAGTCCTTAGCCACGGGACTAAAGGGAGTGCAAAAGGCTTATGCCATCCAGGCAGGGCGTGAAATCCGTGTGATTGTACGACAGGAAGATATCACCGATGCCGAATCGTTCCAGCTTTCGCGCGAGTTGGCGAAGAAAATCGAGCAGGAACTGACTTATCCGGGGCAAATCAAAGTGACTGTTATTCGGGAGAGCCGGTACGTGGAATACGCCCGATGAAGGTGTTGTGTATCGGCGATATCATGGGCGAACCGGGGCGGCGCGCCGTCGCCCGTGCGGTACCGCGCCTTGTTGCGCAGCGCCAAATCGATGCCGTGATCGGAAACGGAGAGAATGTCGCAGGCGGGTTCGGCATTACGCCGGAATTGGCCGAAGAGTTGTTTGAATTGGGCCTCTCGGTCATCACCACAGGCAATCATGCCTGGGATAAGAAGGAAGTGCTCGATTATTTCCCGCGCGAATCCCGTCTGCTGCGCCCTTCGAACTATCCGCCCGGGGTGCCCGGCAAAGGCAGTGTGGTCATCGAAACTGCCGGCGGGGAACGGCTGGCGGTGCTTCAGCTGATGGGACGGGCCTATATGCCGACGATCGATTGCCCGTTTCAAACGGCCAAACGTGAATTGTCGAGATTGAAACAGGAAACATCGGCGATAATTGTTGATATGCACGCAGAAGCCACGTCTGAAAAAATGGCCATGGGCCACTATTTGGACGGTGAAGTCACGGCAGTGGTCGGCACACATACCCATGTGCAAACAGCCGACGATCAAATTCTCCCCAAGGGGACGGCCTACATTACCGATATCGGGATGACCGGTCCGCTGCATTCGGTGATTGGAGTGAAAAAGGAACTGGCGATCGAAAAATTTCTGACCGGCATGCCGCGACGCTTTGAAGTCGCATCAGGCCCGTCGGTGTTCTGTGCGGTGCTGGTGGAGCTTGACGCGCGTTTGGGGAAGGCCATCGCCTTTGAGCGGATCCGCATGATCGATTGAAGGAGGACGTCACGAGTCGCACTCGCTCCTTCCCATCGCCCGGTGATTCCCCGTCGAGGCGTGTTTTCACGGTATCGGAACTGACAGGTCTGGTTCGAGCATCTCTCGAAGCCGATTTTTCAGAGGTATGGCTCGAGGGAGAAATTTCCAATCTTCGCGCGCCCGGGTCCGGGCATCTCTACTGTACGCTCAAAGACGATTCCAGCCAGATGCGAGCCGTCATCTTCCGGTCGACCGCGCTTCGATTGCGGTTCGGTTTGGAGGATGGGCTGCATGTCGTTGCGCGGGGACGCGTCACCGTATATGAACCGCGCGGGGAGTATCAGGTCGTTCTTGAGTATGTCGAACCGAAGGGGCGCGGCGCGCAGCAGGTGGCGTTTGAGCAACTCAAGACTCGCCTGGCTGCGGAGGGGCTTTTCGATCTGGATCGAAAAAGGCCCTTGCCGGTGTTTCCTCGAACTGTCGGTATCGTGACGTCGCTGTCGGGGGCGGCCGTTAGAGATATGATGACGGTGCTGCATCGCCGGTGTCCTGTTCTCCGCATCATCATCGCTCCTGTGTCGGTACAGGGAGAGGACTCTGCAGAGCAGATTACCTCCGCCATTCGATCATTGAATGCATTAGGCCGTGTCGATGTCATGATTGTGGGGCGGGGCGGCGGCTCATCGGAAGATCTCTGGAGCTTCAACGATGAGCGGGTCGTGCGTGCAATTGCAGCATCGCCCATTCCGGTCGTATCGGCAGTGGGTCATGAAACGGATGTCACGCTCGCCGATTTTGTCGCGGACCTGCGGTCGCCGACGCCCTCGGCCGCCGCAGAGGCTGTCGCTCCGGTGTTGAGTGAGGTTGTCGATCGCCTCGGTGAACTGACGGCTCGCTCCCGGCTGGCGATGAGCCGCCGTTGCGAAGCCGATCGGCAACAGCTCGATCTCATTGTCACCCGCATCGCGAACGTTCGGTATCGCGTGTTGGAGGATATTCAGCAGGTCGACGGAGCGGTTGCTCACATGCGCCGGGCCGTGCAGGGTCTTCTGAGGCAGAGATGGGACAAGGCGCACTCGTTCAAACACGAATTGATCGGAAACAGCCCGGATGCGCAGGTGCGTCAGGGGCTAACCCTGGTACCTCAGTTAGGCTCGCGTCTTGTACAAGTGATGCGATACGGACTAAACCGCAGGACGCAATCGGCGCAGGCCTGTCTCGTAAACTTGCATACGCTGAGCCCGCTGGGGATCCTTGACCGCGGGTATAGCATTCTAGAGTCGGTGTCGTCCCATCGCGTGATCCGGGATGCCTGCGAAGTCGCGGTGGGGCAAGAGGTGTTGGCCCGGCTTGCAAAAGGACAACTGCGCTGCGTGGTGGCGAACGTGATGCCCGATGGTTCCAAAGCCGGGTCCGCCCCGCTATAATGACCCATTTGTCGATGAAGAGGAGATGACGGTGGCTGGTGTGAAGTTCGAACAGGCGATGGCCAGATTGGAAGCCATCGTGGCGGAATTAGAAAAGGGGGATTTGCCCCTGGATGAGTCGTTGAGGATCTTCGAAGAGGGTATTCGTCTGTCGAAGAACTGCTTGAAGGTGTTGGAAGAGGCCGAGCGGAAGATCGAAGTGCTGGTCCAGGACACAAACGGCAAGAAGCATCTTCGCGCATTTTCTTCGGACGGTGACGAGAGACGGGATTCCGACGCGGACGTATAACACCTCAGTGGTCCGACTGCCTTGTCGATGTCTTGATAGAATCCGTCTTTCCATGGGCACCAAAGCATACCCTCAAAAAGCTCGTCTTGATCAACGGCTGGTCGCGCAGGGGTTGGCGCCAAGCCGGGAAGCCGCGGCACGGATGATCCTCGCCGGAGAGGTCAGGGTGAACGGCGCCATGATCGACAAACCGGCCAAAGCGGTGTCTGTGGAGGCGGCGATCGACATTGTTTCACACGGCTCCCGCTTTGTCAGTCGCGGCGGGGACAAGCTTGCAGCTGCTTTGGATGCGTCCGGGACCGAACCTCGTGGTCTTGTCTGTCTTGATGTGGGATGCTCCACCGGAGGGTTCACCGATTGTCTCTTGCAACGGGGCGCGACGCGGATTTATGCGGTCGATGTCGGCTACGGCCAATTCGACTGGCGGCTTCGGCAGGACCCGCGTGTCGTACTGATCGAGCGGACCAACATCCGCTATATCGAACGGTCAGCCGTTCCTGAACCGATCGCGCTCACCGTCATCGATGTGTCGTTTATCTCATTGACGAACGTGCTCCCTTCAATCCTCCCGTTCTTAGCGCCCAACGCCCGCGTCATTGCACTCGTCAAACCGCAGTTCGAAGTCGGGAAAGGACAGGTTGGTCGAGGCGGAATCGTTCGTGACGAGACGCAACGGCAGGCTGTACTCCAGCGGATCGTGCGCCATGCGGACGAACTGGGATTGCGGGTGCTGCAGACATTGGATTGTCCCGTGAAGGGGAAGAAGGGGAATCACGAAATGTTGGCAATTTTTGAGCTCACGGCGCGGTTTCATGGTATGTAAAAGAGCAAAGCGGTTTTTAGAGGATACTCATTTAGCGGAGGGATGATGAAGGTACTCGTAACGGGCGGCGCAGGATTCATCGGCTCCCACGTGGTCGATCGGCTCGTGGAAGAAGGGCACCAAGTCGTTATTGTGGATGACTTGTCTTCCGGGACGAGAAAAAACGTCAATCGCGCTGCCAGCTTGTACAAGCTGGACATCCAAAGCGGGAGACTGGAGCGAGTGTTTCGCAATGAGCGGCCCAACATCGTCATTCATCTGGCTGCTCAAGTCAGCGTAAGGGTCTCGGTTGACAATCCGGTATTCGATGCGCAGGTCAACGTGCTAGGGACGATGAATGTCCTGCATCAAGCGGTGCATCATGGGGTGAGAAAGGTCATCTTCTCCTCTTCCGGCGGCGCAATTTATGGAGAGCAGGAGGCATTTCCAGCGCCGGAATCTCACGTGACCAAACCGCTCTCGCCCTATGGCATCAGCAAACTCTGCGCCGAACATTACTTGTCCTATTTTCAGCGTATCAGCGGAATTCAGGTCGTGAGCTTGCGGTATGGGAACGTATATGGACCTCGGCAAGATCCGGAAGGGGAAGCCGGTGTCGTGGCAATTTTCATTCGAAAGATGTTGAACAACGAGCAGCCGATCATCAACGGGAATGGCCGCCAAACCAGGGACTTCGTGTTCGTTGACGATGTGGCAGAGGCCAACCTGGTGGCGATGAGACAGGATTCACAGGGTGTCTATAATGTCGGGACCGGGATTGAAACGTCGGTCAATGAACTGTTCCGGATACTCGTGGGCCTCACCGGCTCTTCCTGCAAGGAAGTGCATGGTCCGGCTAAGCTGGGGGAGCAGATGCGCAGTGTGATCGACTCCACAAAGCTCAAGCAAGAGCTGGGCTGGGAACCTGAGGCCGATCTTACCAAGGGTCTTGAGAAAACCGTCGCCTATTTCCGTGAACTAATGGGCTAGCCCGCTCCGCTGACGATGTGAGGGGAGCGGGCAATGGGATCCCATTGGTTCACCGGATCAGTATCGTGGAACTTTCCCGTCTACCTGGAGCGACCAGGCATCGATCCCGCCGATCAGATTCTTGACGTTTGAGAAGCCTTGCTGGAGTAGAAATCCCGTCGCGTCTCCGCTTCTCATCCCATGATGGCAATACGCGATGATTTCGGTATTCTTGTCCAGCTTTGAAAGCGACTGGGGCAAGGTGCCCAGCGGGATCAGCAGGGAGTTGTCCAGCTTGGCCAGCGCATTCTCCCAGGGTTCCCGAACATCCAACAGTACCAGGTCGTCCCCCTTCTCCAAGCGGGTTTTCAATTCTTTCGGCGTAATCGTGAAACTCATAGGATGCCCTCCTCTTAAAGAAAATGAATCATAAGTGAGAGGGGAAAAGACTGTCAAATTCCGGATTGTATGGCGGGAACAGTATCAAACGCCCATCTTCCGTAGCGATTGGATCGGCCGGTGGCTTCGGACAGGCAGGCCATGAACTCGCGCCGTGGAATTTCTTCGGCGCCGAAGCGACGGACGTGTGGCGAGGCTTGCTGGCAGTCGATGATTGAGAACTCCCAGACTTGTAACTGACGTACGAGTGCGACCAACGCGGTCTTTGACGCGTCGTCTACTTGTGTAAACATGGATTCGGCAAAGAATGCCGTCCCGAGGGCCAGGCCGTACAGGCCGCCGACCAAGTCTGTCCCGACCCAGGTTTCTACAGAATGGGCATAACCGAGTTCATGCAGTGTTCCGTAGGCCTCGATCATCGCGGGCGTGATCCAGGTGCCGCCGTTGGGATATTGTGGTCTGGGGCCGGCGCATCGGGTCATCACTTCCCGGAAGCAGCGGTCGAGCGTGACCGTGAAGAGACCGCGACGCATCGTCCGCTCCAGGCTGCGTGGGACGTGGAGCTTGGAGGGGAAGAGCACAGCCCGTGGATCCGGTGACCACCATAAGATCGGCTGGTCCTCGTTGTACCAGGGAAAGATGCCGTGGCGATAGGCTTCAAGGAGCCGTTCAGGGCGGAGGTCTCCGCCGACTGCCAGCAAACCGTCTGCGTCAGCCTGTTCAACCGGCGGAAAGTTGAGATTCCTTCCGCTTGCGCTCAGGACGAACATATCGAAAGAGACCGGTCAATTCTTGGGTAGCTCGTCTTATCCGTTCCTCTTCAATGTCGAAGCCAAGATCGGTCGGAAGGTCGGATCGGCATCGAGCACCGCTTTTAGCAGTTCACTGTGAAGAAAGTAGCGCCAGACCGCGTCGTCTTTTCCCGGCACTTCATCGAACCAGAGTTTTGCGTCGGTCAGATGCCGCAGCATCTTCGCCTTGTCTCCGTAATCCGGCATGAAAATCATGCTGTAGGCCATGGTGTATTCTGCGAGAAATTTGTCGATCGGCAGCTCGGCCAGGCCCGATGCCTTTTCGGCATCGGCATAGGCCTGGAGGCTGTCCGGATCGTGCAAAGTCCGGTTCCAGGCAACTTTGTTGATGCGGGACCAGGCTAATTGGAGGAGGGCTTCGGCCTTGGGTGTTTTCCGGTTGTCAGGAATGTCGCGGACCAGGGCTTCAAAGGTTTCGATCATCGGGAGCTGGTCGTTGTTCCATCGGTAGGCCATGCCGAGTCGGAAGCGGTTGTCCAGCTGTTCGGGACGGATCTTGGCAAGGGTCTCTAGGGCCGGTACCATCCGGTAGAGAAAATCCGCTGGTGTCGGCTGGGGCAGGCCGCCCATCTCCATTCCGTTAGAGAGGTCCAGACGGGCTGCTCCTGCATAGATGTTCCAGTAGAATTCGTTGACGGTGAGCGAAAGCGCCGGGTCTTTCACGGTCAGGCTGTGCCCCTTGGCGGCATCCCCGAGCAGCACGGCGTACAGGTGCTTGGTGAGGACCTGCAGGGCGTCAACCTGGTTCGGATCGATGATCAGGATACGGTTGAGCAGTGCGATCCGATCGCGCAAATCGGGGAAGCTTGCGGCCCGTGCTGCAGCGGCCGTGAATGTGCCTGGTTGATCGTTGGGTCCCCACCACACCAGCGATTCAGGCAGAGCCCGGCTGATTTCTGTCGTGAATGGAATCTGCTCGGCCACCATGCCCGGCGCTTCCGGGGTGGTGTCCACCGGCTGCTGAAACACCGCGGTATCGTTCGGGAACCCGTGTTGTTTGAGCCCGGTGAACACGACCCATTGGGTGACGACGGATTTGATCGCGCGCCGGGGACGTTTGACCGTGCTCGTCCATTGCACGGTGCCGGGCGCATGGGTAACCGGTGCGGTTAACGGGTCCTGGTATGCCACCGTAATCGCGACCAACGTGGTTGGGACGCCGATGACCTTGCCGTTCGGCTTGAGCCGAAATGACCCGTCGGGGATTCGACGGCTGTTCGTGACGGTCAATTGCAGGCCGCTCCCTGGCGGTGACGTCCCGATCGCATCCATGACGAATGCCGAGGCCGGAGTATCCGACAGCTCGTCCCCATAGAATACCAGCGGGCCTGCGCTGGGCCAGAGGACATCCATGCCGACGTCCGTCCGTTTCAGGGCCGGTGCGTGGCCGGCGGTCATTTTTTTCCAGCAAGTCTCATAGGATGAGTCGTGTGCTTCGGGAGCAGTCTTACGACCAGGCGGCAAAGCTGTCACAAGCCGATATTGGCAGGCGAAGTCCAACTGCCCAAAAGTCAGACGGTCGCCCTTTGAGATGGCATCGGCGTATCGGCGAGCAGCCTCGGTGGCCGGGCTCTGGACCGTCGCACGTGCGTGTGGCGTGCGTGAAGCTGCTGCCGCAGCAAGCATTGCCGAACTGGCATCGAAAATGGTGAACAGCCCCCCAATAATTAATGCCGCTGTGAGTGGTCTGCATCGAGTCATGATGAACGCCTGTATTGAAAAAAGTTTCACTCCAGATCCGTTGGTCAATTTAGCATGGAGGCCGGCGGGTTTGACAGAGATTGATCACCGGAATCGGGCTGCGTTCAAAATCTTCTCGCGCATCAGGGCCCGCTCGTTCGCCGATAGGGCCGGGGCGGGATTCCCGCGGCAGAGCGACACGGTCTGGCGAAGAGAGGCCACGAACTCTTCGCAGTGAGGGCAGTCGCCCAGGTGCCGCCGGATTTGCAGACAAATGTCATCCGGCAGCTCATCGTCGATAAAATCCGACAATTCACGAAGAATACCGAGGCACCGTCCGGCTTCATGCCGATGGGGTGTGGCTGCAAGACCTCTTCGTGGTTTCGGGGCGGCACGTTTTACCATCGCGGTTTCTCCCTGCGCTACGTCAGTGACTCGTGATCCGGCTCGTGAGTTCCTTCCGCAAGGCCTCGCGCGCTGAGTTCGCGGCGGACAAAGAGACGCGCGCGGTGGAGCCGTGATTTCACCGCGCGCTCGCTCAAACCCATAACGGTTCCCGCTTCCTTAGCGCTCAAACCTTCCATGTCGCGCAGCACGAGCACCATCTTGTATTTCTTGGGCAGTTTGTCGATCGCGGCATTGAGGGCTTGCCGCAGCTCCTTGTTCTGGAGGGCCTCTTCCGGACTCAGCCCTTCGACGGGGATCTGCAGGTGGAACTCGCCCTCGGAAGAGGGAATGAACTCTTCCAGCGACAGCTCTCGTTCCGGCGCCCCCTTGCGTTTTCGCCGCATACGCAGGCAGGCCCGCGAAGCGATGGCATAGAGCCAGGTGGAGACCTGTGCGTCGCCGCGGAAGCGGTTGAATCCACGGTAGGCATTCAAAAAGGTTTCCTGCACCAAGTCCTTCGCCGCTTCGGCTTCCCCGCACAGCCTGTTCGCGTAGCGATACATCAGATCGACGTGATCCTTGTAGAGCGTGTCGAACCGGTCTCGCATATTCGGCGATACGGATAACCGGCCGTCTGAGGCGCGTGGTATTCGAGTAGATTTCATAGACCGTGCAGTCTACGAAGGGATGAAAAAGAGAGTCAAGTGAAAGGGGAGGAGAACGGAAGGTTAGTTCGGTCGATGGAATTCGACGACTTCGCCCCGTCCATTGAGTTCAATGGTGATCGGGCTGCCTTCCCGTAGCCCCGCCAAGGCGGACTTTCCCCGATCCGTCTGATAGATCTGTTCGCCCTCGGGAGTCCAGAGTCTGATGCCGGCATGATCCGGCGACGCAAATTCCAACGGGCCGGTCAGAAAGCGGCGAGCCGGAGACGTCGTATTGGGAGCGGCAAGATCCGCCACCACGTTCCGACGATGAATGCGGAGGGTCAAGGTCTGTCCCACCTTCGCATCCTTGATGCCGATCTTGGCGTTGACGTTCACCACGCCGACGGGGGTTCTGAAGAAGATGAAGTTCGATTTCAGCTTGGAGACAGTGCCGGTCAGCAATAGCTGTGCGTCGGCCCCTCCCGAAGCAATCTGGCCAATCTGGAGATCGAACTGCAAGTCATGGACACCGATGACGGTACCGTTGTCGTCGACTTCGACCGTGACCGGACTGCCTTCACGAAGCCCGGCGAGCGAGCGTTGATGGGCGCCGAAGTCGAAGGAGCGCTCTCCTTCCGGTGTCCACCGCAGTAGCTTATTCTCGCCGTCTCCGCTCCGCTTGAACGGTCCGCTGAGATAACGATGGACCAGGGAATCGTTGCTCCTCTTTCTGATCTCGACAGCGAGATGAGTATCATGGATCCAGAAGAAGACATCTTGAGAAGCGAGGAAATCCTTGAGGGTCGTCTTCGAGCTGAGCGTTAACAATCCGATCGGTGTTTTTAAGAAGACGATTCCGGGTTTGGTCCGCCACACCGATGCTTTCAGGCTGATGAATGGATTTGTTTCCATCCGGGCTGGATCAGTGACGGTCTCGGCCCGATTGGGAGTCGGCTTCACGGGGGTGGAATCGGCGCGTGTCTCGGATTGAGCCGGATTTGCTTCGACCGGGGCGGAGTCGGCCCTCGCATCAGACTCAGCGGGAATGGCGTTGTCGGGAACCCGAAGTTCGTCGTCGGCAAAGCCCGGCGACGTCGAACAGACGAAACCAGCGAAAGCAAGGACTTGAAAGAACCGTCGATTGTTCGATAGTCGCGTCATCGGGGCCGAGACCTCTGATTGAACCCTTGCGGTGTCGCAAGCACGTGGGCGTATGTGTCCCGTTGGGAAAATTGCAGGTGTCTTCGCAAGACACCTGCATCTCCTATGCGAGTAACATGAGCCTGCGAAGCCGTCAACTCGAAAGCGGTTTTGCACCGGCGGCCGGTCATTTTTTTCTAACGAGGAGGCGTAGCGGCGTTCCGGTAAACCCGTAGGCCTCACGGAGCTGGTTTTCGAGATACCGCAGATACGACGGCGTGATGTTTTCCGGATGGCCCACGAATAAAGCGAAGGCCGGCGGTTTCGTAGTAACCTGGGTGACAAACGCGGATTTCGTCACTTTCGCCGGTTTGCCTTTGCGGACCGGCAATGGATGGACCAACAGAATGTTTTGCAGCCAGGTATTCAAGGTGCCCGTGGAGATTCGCTTGGTAAACATCGCGTACACCTCGTCTATTTGGGCGAATACCGTACGGGCGGACTCCGATTTGAGCGCCGAGCCGTAGAGTACCGGAGCCCAAGTCAGGAAGGGGAAGCGGCGGTGGAGCTCAAGTTCGTAGTTCTTCCTGGCCTCGGCATCGCCCACACGAAGGTCCCACTTGTTGATCCAGAGAATACAGGCGCGCCCTTGCTTGAGGATGGCCCCCGCGATTTTCGTGTCTTGCTCCGTGACGCCTTCCTCTCCATCCAGCACGAGCACGGCCACATCGGAGCGGCCGATGGCGCGGAGCGAGCGCAGGACGCTCCAGCCTTCAATCCCGCGATCGATTTTCCCCCGCCGCCTGATGCCGGCCGTATCGGTGAACACGTACCGCTTCCCCGCGTGCGTCACAAGCGAGTCGATGGGATCGCGTGTGGTGCCGGGAATGTCGCTCACGACCACCCGGTCTTCTCCCAACAGCGCGTTGATCATTGTGGATTTGCCGACATTGGGACGGCCCACCACGGCAATGCGGGGCAGCTGCGACAGCTCATTGGTTCCATCGGCTGCAGGCAACAGCGGGTAGAGCGCATCCAGCAGCTCGGACACGCCGATACCATGCTCGGCGGAGACGGGATAGAGCTCGTCTACCCCCAGTTGATAAAAGTCGGCAATGAGCGGGTCGGACTTGGGAGTATCGATCTTGTTGATCGCCATAAACACCGGTTTGGTCACACCACGCAACAGCCGCACTACTTCATGATCAGAAGGCGTCAGGCCTGAACGGCCGTCGAGCAGGAAAATCAGGATGTCGGCTTCGGCGATGGCAATCTCGGACTGACGGCGAATCAATGCCAACATGCCGTCCGAGGCCGAGAGGTCGAGCCCTCCGGTATCGACCAGCCGAAACGTCCGTTGCCGATAGGCCGCGTCTGCATAGTTGCGATCGCGTGTCACGCCGGGAACGTCATCGACGATGGCAGTCTTGACGCCGAGGATTTTGTTGAACAGTGTGGACTTTCCTACATTCGGCCGGCCGATGATGGCTACGAGGGGAGGTGAGAGGTGGGGAGTGAGGGGTGAGGTCTCAGTGGTGAGAGCTACCGGATGAGATGTCAGGGGCGAGGGTTTGGAAGATTTTCGGCGTGTCATTGGTCAACCGGCATGTGATAGAAAAATCGTCCCTGCTGCAAGTCGGGTATGATGACAGGAACCTAAGCCCACAAACAAGCGGTGCGCCATGGTACACTCAGAAAATTATTTCATGAATAACGGATGCCCGATGGCGAATGGCGGCTTTTCGTGGGATCAGATCGACGACGTGCTCCTCGATATGGACGGCACGTTGCTGGACCGGCATTTCGACAATTTCTTTTTTGAGGAGGAATTGCCGCGTCGGTATGCGTTGCTCCAGGGTCTGTCGTTTGACGAATCTCGCAGCCGCTTGATGGCCATGTATCGGTCGATGGAAGGCGAGTTGGCATGGACCGATCTTCACTACTGGAGTGAGCGAGTGGGTATCGATGTCGTGGCCATGCACAAGGAGCTGGATCACATGATCGGGTTTCTGCCGGGAGCGGAGGAGTTCTTGCAGTACCTTCAGCGCCTGGGGAAGCGCGTCACCATCATCACAAACGCGCATGAATCTGGCCTGTCGGTCAAAGCCGCCAAGACCGGGCTCGATCAGTACGTCGATCGCATTGTGGACGCATTCGAGATCGGCTATCTAAAGATGCGGCCCGAGTATTGGCCGAAGTGCCAGCGCTTGCTGGGGTTCGATCCCGCGCGATCACTTTTTATGGATGATGACGAGGGGTGCTTGGTGGCCGCGGAGCGATTCGGCGTGGCGCATCTCGTTCACAGCGCCAAGTCGAGTTCCCGGCTGCCGCCCGCGCCGCTTGCGCAATTCTTCTCGGTTGCTGGGTTCCGGCCGCTTCTCGATGGTCATCCCGTCATCCGACGAGAGTCGAAGCGCGAAGAGCCTTGATTTGGATCTGGTGATCGTTCGAACTGATTCCAGCAGGAGGTTGATTCCACGGCCTGCGAGAGGTTAGCTTGGTATCCGTGATCATTCCGACAAGATAGTATAGGATAGCACCCGGGTAGGTAGAAGAGAGGGGCTGGTATCGTACGGTCGAGCGAATACTCATTCTGAAAGGGCTGAGGGCAACGTATGAGAAGCGTCAAGAGTTCCAGTGTGAAAAACCTGCTGTTTTGGTTGGTCGTGGGCCTGTTCCTCGTGCTGCTGTTCAATCTGTTCAGTGCGCCGCCACCGCCTCAGGAAGAGATGATCGTATTCAGTGATTTCATGGCGAAGCTCGATAAGGGCGATTTGGAGAAGGTCGTTATCCAGGGCCACCATATTAGCGGACAGTTGAAGGATAAGACCCGGATCCGCACCTATTCGCCTGACGACCCTGCGATGGTAAAAGAGCTGCGGGAGAAGAATGTCCAGATTGAAGTGAAGCCGCCGGATGAGAGTCCCTGGTACATCACCTTGCTCGTGACGTTGGGTCCCTTTGTCCTCTTTCTCGGCATTTGGATTTTCTTCATGCGCCGGATGCAGGGCGGAGGCAATAGCGCGTTGTCCTTCGGGAAAAGTCGAGCGCGGATGCTGACGGAAGATCGCAAGAAGGTCACGTTTGCCGATGTGGCCGGCGTTGAGGAAGCGAAGGAAGAGGTTCTGGAGGTCGTAGAGTTCCTGAAGGATCCCGGAAAGTTCCGGAAGCTTGGAGGCAGGATTCCCAAAGGCGTGCTGGTGGTGGGTCCTCCGGGAACGGGTAAAACATTGCTGGCCAAGGCGGTGGCCGGCGAAGCGGGCGTGCCATTTTTCAGCATCAGCGGGTCTGATTTCGTGGAAATGTTTGTGGGAGTCGGGGCGTCGCGTGTCCGGGATTTGTTCGAACAGGGGAAAAAGCACGCGCCCTGCATCATCTTTATCGATGAAATCGATGCGGTTGGCCGGCTGCGAGGGGCAGGGCTCGGAGGCGGTCATGATGAACGGGAGCAGACTCTCAATCAGTTGCTCGTCGAAATGGACGGGTTTGAGACGAACGAGGGCGTCATTCTCGTTGCGGCGACCAATCGCCCTGATGTGCTTGATCCGGCATTATTGCGCCCTGGACGGTTTGATCGCCAAGTTGTGGTGGATCGCCCCGATATCCGTGGACGAACAGAAATTCTCAAGGTCCATACGAAGCGCGTGCCGGTCGGGGACAATGTAAAACTGGAACAGATTGCGCGAGGCACCCCGGGATTTGCAGGCGCCGACTTAGAAAACTTGGTGAATGAGGCCGCATTGTGGGCGGCGCGCCAGAACAAGAAGCAAGTAGAGATGTCGGATTTTGAGATGGCGAAGGACAAGATTCTGATGGGCGCGGAACGGAAGAGCATGATGCTCACCGATGAGGAAAAGAGGGTTACGGCCTATCACGAGGCGGGCCATGCATTGATGGCGAAATTACTGCCGGGCACGGACCCTGTGCATAAAGTGACGA
>LVWT01000029.1 GCA_002083405.1 Nitrospira sp. SG-bin2
TTGGACCAAGGGCCACCACTTCAATACACCTTACACCTTGCTCAACTTCCTCTATTCAGTTGTCAAAGAACGATCGCACTCTCCATGCGAGCCGTGCACTATACAGCGCACAATCTCCCATGTCAAGGGACCCGCTCGAAAAAAATTCGGGTAGTTTCCCTCAGGCACCGCACCGTGACTCGCCGTCAGGCGCGGTCATCAGGCAGGAACAAAACAACCATCGAACAGGTGGGAAGATACCAAAGGTAAATCAGGAGAGTCAAGCATCATTTCCGTGTATATTATAGCCATGTCGATTCGCTCTACATTCCTTGCGTTGCAGCGTCGAACGATCCTCAAGAGCCTGGGCCTCGGCACTCTTGCCGGCCTGAGCGGAGGATGCGATGCGGTCGGTGGAATTTTCGGCCGGATGTTTGCCGTCCCTCCGCGCGAGACAACGTATTTCACACCCACATCAAAATTCTATGTCGTCAACTATGCAGACGGCGCAGTCTCCGCATCACGGGACGTGAACATCGAACAATGGAAACTGAATATCAAAGGCGCCGTCAAAACCCCGATGGCATTGGGCTGGCGCGATTTGCTCAACCGCGATTCGTACGATCAGGTGTCGACGCTCATGTGCATCGATACGTTACCGGGCGGAGATAGCATGGGAACCGCGACCTGGCGCGGCATCTCGCTCAAGAAGCTGTTGCTGGAATGCGGCGCCGATGAAGACACCGCCCGCGACGTCGTCTTTCGCGGCATCGACGGCTACGACGACAGCATCCCCTTCACGCGCGCGATGCAAAACGATGTGATGCTCGCTTTCCTCATGAACGGAGAAAAGCTGACGAGAGAACACGGCTTTCCGGTACGCCTCATCGTGCCCGGACTCTACGGCATCAAGAACGTGAAGTGGATCGCAGAAATCGAAGTGTACCCCGGCGACTACAAAGGCTACTGGCAGCGCAAAGGCTGGACCGACGACGGGACCATCAAAATTTTCTCACGCATCGATTCACCCGGGCACTACCAAACGCTGCGCGGACCGGAACAGAAATTTCGCGGCATCGCCTTCGGCGGGCCGAACTCCATCAGCAAAGTGGAGATCAGTTTCGATGCCGGCCGCACCTGGAATGAATGCGGGATTGAAACACCGATGTCGCCCTACTCCTGGGTCATCTGGACCTACGCCTGGAGACCACCGAAACCCGGCAAATACCAGACCGTCGTCCGGGCCACGGATACCAAAGGCCAGCTGCAGATCGCCGAGATCGTACGGCCGCAGCCGGCCGGTGCCAGCGGCTACCATACGATCATTACGGAAATAGACCAGATCTAACTCGTCCTTCTTCCCCTTCACTGGGACCAATTCCCAGCCTAGGCTTAACGCCCCCCCTCCAAATCCACACGGAAACACACAATCCTTATCAGAAATCGTTCATGAATCATGCGGGCTAAGACGTAATGGACTGGTTTCGTTGCCGAATGGATTCAAGAAAAAACAAGACCACACCTACCGTGATGCACACATCCGCTACGTTGAAGATGCCGGTGCGAAAACTGCCGATACCGAGATTCATGAAGTCGATGACTCGCCCATCGTGAAACATTCGATCGAGTAGGTTCCCGCCCCCCCGCTTAGCACAAGGCTCCAGGCAATGATCGCAATCGTGGATAAGCCGTTGGAGACCACGAGAACCATTGTCAGACCAGCGAGCGCCAGAGCCGGCAGAGCTTGGAACAGTATCACGCGCTGCTGCTCTGAAAAGCCGGCTCCAAAACTTAGAAAGGCACCCGCGTTCTCGGCATATTCGAGCCGGATGGTATCGTGAAACCAAGAGATGGGCGCCTCAGAGACCAAATAATTTCTTGCCGCATCTTTTGTAATTTGATCGCACCCGACACAGGACAGCAGCAAAAGAACAAGCATCGCACTACGCTTCAATTTATCCATAGCCGAAATTCTACGCCTGCCGCACCCTGCGCCGCAAGAAATCTCGCCCACCCCGTTTACGGCTGGCGCATCTGCCGACGAATCCATGCTCCGGCCTGGCGCACCTCATCATACGATGCCAAGGCACTTTCATGCGTTCCACTTGTATCGGTAGTCAGCACCAAGCGCCATCGTCCTTTGAAGGCCGGCGCCTCTTGTACATTCATCACTTCAATGAACGGAAGCATGACGGTGCGACTGGGAAGTGTATAGTGAATGGCGAGCTGCCCATTCCGATAGTCCAACTGCAAAAACCCGCTCAGGGACGTGGCGTACAACATCGAAAAAATCACGAGAGCGACCAGGAAGCCACCCATCGCGCTGGGCCAGCGTCTTACCTGGTCCCTGCGATCGAGAGACCCCATCGTGAGAAGACGATAAGAAATTCCATAGACGGCCCATCCAAGCCCGATTGAAAGCATCAGAAAAACTCCGCATGCGATCGCCCACCCAGTCGGATCGCCGAACGACCAACTGGGCGATTGGAGATCCGTCATCTCTTGCCTCGTCACACCAAACTCAGCCCCAATCCAGCGCCGCCGCTCACCACGACCACATCGAGCCGGCCTCCGGCTCCGAACATCAGTGACGGTTCGCAGAGGTCTCGCTCCAAAAGTAACGTCCCGAACGCCCCTTCCTGAGCAATCAAGATATCCCGGTACCTGTTCGCAACCGTGAGCGCCACGCGGGTCAATATGCTCGTTTCGCCGACCTGAGCCCCGACGATGATCGGAATCCCGGCATCCTTGGCCCGCTGAGCGACGGCGAGCGATCGCAGAAGCCCGCCCATTTTAGAAACGCGAAGGTTGATAATCCACATTGACGGCGCAGCTTCAATGGCCGCAAACTGCTCCACCCGCAGAAAACTCTCATCCAGAATGATCGGGATCTTCAGCTCGTGGGCCACTCGCCGGCATCCATTGTAATCGCCGGCCTTAAGCGGTTCCTCGATCGCCGTGATACGACCAGGAAGCTGCTTCAGATAGGCCACAGCATCATCGGCATCGCTCCATAGATTGTTTGCATCGAGCCGAACCCGGATGCTCGGATGCCCTGCCTCAGCTATTTGTTGGAGCTTGTCGAGATCGTCTTGAAGCCGGCCCGTCACTTTGACTTTGAAGTCGGTAAAGCCGGCAGCCAGGTATCGCTGGAGCTGCTTCTTAAAAGACACAAGATCTTCAGTGCCCAGCACAGCCGAATACTGAAAGGTTCCAGCAAGCGGCGGAAGATCAAGCAATGCGTCAATCGATTGTTCCGCTTCCCTGCCGAGCAGATCCAGAACAGCCGTCTCGACGGCGCACCAACCGGCCGGATTCTCGTCGATCACCGCGCCATGCTCACCAATCCAAGCTCGCACGTCACGGATCGTGGCGAATCTCATCCACTGGTTTCGATGCAATTCCACAAACCGCTTGATCGATGCAACCGTTTCTCCGGTCACATAGGAGCGCGGGCAACCTTCGCCGAGCCCGACCATGCCGGCATCATCAGCCACTGTCACCACTACACTCTCGGTTTTGGCGCGGACAGCCGACGCATGAACGAAGGCTTGCTTAAAGGGAATATTCAGCGATTGGACTTCGAGGCTCTTCATAACCATCACGCCCTCTATCGGAGGTGCTGCGAAAAATCGAACGAACAGTCATGCGGGTATTGCAAACGAATCAACTTGAACTGTGCGTCCCGCTGCCCCCTGGCCACACAATGAGCGCGGTAGGCCTCCGCAGTACCAGGACGGAGCAGCACTGCTCGAAGCGGCTGCAACCGACCGCTCTCTCGCTTGGCCTCGTATTCCACATTCATGCGTGTCAGCTGCTCATCGACCTTGCAACTGAACGAACTAGGCACGGCAGCCTGTTCAAGATAGAGCGTGTATCCCGCCGCGTGAACATCGGCGAGCATCACGTAGAACTCGCAAGCAATGCCAGAGGCCTTGAGAACTGTATCCACCGCCTCCACCACCTGATGCTCGTACAACTTCTCTCCTGTAATATTTGTGACACCTTTACCTTTTTGAACAAATTGAATTGTCGGGACACGATTGAACCAGCCCGTCACTTCCACAATATCGTTCATGGCATAGCGGTAGAGACCACTCCGTGTCGTCACCAAGACCTGATACTTCTGTCCCTGACGCAGATCTCCCAGCAAAACGGGACCTGGCGCGTGACCATCATCGTCCTTCACTTCGATGAATTCAAAAACATGTTCCTGAAATGTGGGAATACACCGATTCTCACGCACATCCACATTCAGACTCCCCAAACATTCGCTGGACAGATACCCCATCTCGATCACCGCCGTCTCTTGAGACAAGAGCGTGCGCAATTTTGGGATCAAGACCCCACAGTTGCCACCGGTCCAGGTGATAACTGCGCGAAGTCCCGGCCAGAGCGTGGCGAGATCGAGCGTCGATGCGTGCTCCGTCAAGGTTTGCAGGTAGGCGAGCCGATGGGCACTGACGGGAATTGGTTCTGCCCAAACAGCACTCTGTGAGAAAATTGGATGCCGTGGCCCAACAGTCAGCGCTTCAACCAGATGCGGAAATTCAGAACGGATGACCTCCAACAATTTTAGGATAGTCGATGGATTGGGCGTCGCCAGAACCGACAGTGCTTCGGCAGCCACCGCACAGGCCGCTATTCTTAGATATTTCAGCCGAACATCGGCAACAGAGAGAATACCCTCCGGCAGCACACTCTTCCGCCGAATCGCCTGAGGCAAGGCTTCATTCATCAACCCCGACATCGAGCCATACGGCGCACCACCGGGCAACTGCCCTTCAACCGTTTGACCAGCGATCACCAACACCTGTCCATCGTAGATTCCTGGCACACCTGCCCATTGCGCGAAGGCAAAGAGCCGTTGATACTGGTCGATCCATTCCAGTGCCGACCTGACCATCGGCAGATGCTTAGGCTTTCCTGTAGTCCCACTGGTTTGTACATAATGGACCGGCTGTTCCGCATTCAGCAGACACTCCCCGCTTTGTTCTTGACCCTCAATCTGCTCGCGAAGATCCTCGAACCCGAGCACCGGGACCGCCCGGCTAAATTCTTCATAAGATCGGAGCGAGGCGAATCCATGTTGCCGTCCAAACTGAGTGTTCCGTTGTGAAGCGAGGATCGACAACAAAAGTTGGCATTGAATGGCCTCAGGTTGCTCGGTGTGCGCGAGCAACGGCAACCATTCCCGATCACGAATGAGGCGCATGGCCGCCTCAATGGTAGAGCGATCAACGTGCTCAGGCATACATCGTCACACAGCCGCTTTGTCCAACCCAGGATAGAACGGCGCCGCCATCTGTTGCGTGAAGCCGGTTGGGTACCGGCGGTTGATGAGCCCCAGCTCCTCCACCTCACAATCCGATGGCAAATAGCGAGTCCCAAAGAGCCAATCCCAGACAATGAGATGATTCCCGTAGTTGTGATTGGACTCCTCCTTGATCATGGAGTGGTGCCAGCGATGCAGCTCGGGTCCACTCATCAAGTAGTTGAGCAAGCCCAGCTTCACGTCGACATTGGAATGCTGAAAGAACCCGTTTACCGCATAGAACACAAAATACAGACTGAGCACAGCCGGAGGCACACCCATGACAATAAACGGCAGCGCATCGAGGAGAAATTGCAGACTCTTGTCGATCGGATGGAACCGACCGACGTTCAACGTGTACAAGCGGTGAGGCGAATGGTGGACGGCATGGAACCGCCACAATGGTTCCCACTCGTGGCTGATCCGATGCAACCAGTATCGCGTGCTATCAACCACCAGCGCCATCGCGATGGCTTGCAGTGGGATCGGCCACTCCCTCGGCCAGATCGCATAGCTCAGCCAGTCTCGCCCGGTCCATAGCTCGAAGAGGGCAAAGGCGACTCCGATCGAGAGCAGTTTCGGCCACACGACATGCACGAGTGCGAGAAACGCCGAGTCTTCAGCCACTTCTTTTCCCGATGGCTTCCAGGAGACCCGATAGGGCATCCGCACCTCGAGCCAGATGATAAGCAGCGTTCCGATGGTCACCGGCAGATACGTCGCCAAGAGAATCCCTGCTCCCGCTTCCATGAGACTCACATTAGCCCATATGCTGCCGAGCATCACGGCAGGATAGGTTCCATACTGAATCACTTTCTTCATGCCGTGTCTCCCAGGCTCGTGGATCTGATGGCCCGGCCGGCTGTCATATGAAACCTTCCGTAGACCAAGAGGAACCCTGCCAGCACCAAATGAAATACGGTGGGCAACCTCGCACTAAACCAATAGTGATCAGGAGCCACCGTCAGACCGATGATGAGTCTCATGCACATCAGTCCGAAATAACACCAGCCTATGACAAGGAGTACGATGCCCGTTCTCGCCGACGGCATGGTCCGCGCCGTCTGCAATCGCCAGATTAAACCAGCACAAACCAGGATGATGATCGCTTGCGATACCACCAGCAACCAGTAGGGCAAAGCCCCGCTCTCCCAGGACTCGAACGGAGGAAGAAATCCGACAGGAGACCATGTCTGGAGCAATTGGGCGCCCACACGAAAGCAGAACAGCAGTAAGAGTGCCGTCAAAACCGCGGTGTAGCCGCGACGGGAACCTCGATCCGCTGGTTCGTCAGGAGCCACGATACTATTTTAGGCCAAAAAGAAGGGGTGACAAGCAAAACTTCGGATGAACCGGCACAGGGGGAACCGTGCTTCCCGGCGGAGATCACGGAGAACCGTGAGTCGTTGCCCCTAAAGAGGCTCCTCATTCCATCCTGCGAGCAATCTGCGAGATCTCCTCCGGCGCCAAATCTCGCCACGTGCCCGGGAGGAGATCGCCCAGTTGAATCGGCCCGATGGCAATTCGAATCAAACGCAGCGTGGGATGCCCCACCGCAGCCGTCATGCGACGGACCTGCCGATTCATACCTTCGTACAGCGTGATTGCAATCCACGCGGTCGGCACATTCTTCCGAAACCTGATCGGCACCGGGCGATCCGGCATCAATGGCGAATCGGTGAGTACCCGGACCTGCGCGGGTCTTGTTCGTTGACCGCTCAACATCACACCGCTTTGCAAGCGACTCACGGCGTCATCGGTCGGTTCACGCTCGACCTGTGCCAGATAGATCTTCCCAAGCTTGTGCCTGGGATCAGTGATCCGATGTGCGAGCCTGCCATCAGACGTCAGAATCATCAGCCCTTCACTGTCCTGATCAAGCCGTCCCGCAGCATACACTCCCGACACATCGATATAGTCCGCCAAGGTCGGACGCCCACCTGAATCGGTAAAGCACGGCAACACGCCATAGGGTTTGTTGAACGCGATCGTGCGGCACACCGGCATCGCCTTCACGACTGGCCTCTCGACTCTGCTTCCCCGATTCATGCGCAATCATTCCACATGCATTGGTTGAAATACCCACTCGTGCCGGCAAGCCGATATCAGGAGCAGCCAACCGAGCAAGAGAGAGAGAGTACAGCCACTATATCATCGCTGTATGACGCCTCCTACAGTCGAGGCATACAAGAACCCCTGTTTCTCGTTGTAGCCGCAGACGAATCTGGCATTCCCTCGGCAACACAATGAGAACTAAGCAGTTCTTTTCAGGCGAATGTATGAGTCGTCAGGCATCGAGTTTGCTCTACTCAATGTGTTCCATTTGCTCTCATTCATAGGAGGAGACCATGCGATACCGATTACGTCATCAAACCGTGGCATTCCGGATGTCCGCGTTGGCACTGCTCTGCGCGGCAACCCTCGGAGGCTGCGTAAGCGCGGATACGCACAAGAAAGCGCTGGCTGAACTCGAAGCGGCCAAGAAACTGACCGCGCAACAGCAACTCCAGCTCACCGGGATGCGCGAGTCGCTCGATCTGGAAGCCGCGCAACGGAAAGCCGCTGAAGAACAAGTCGCTGCATTGGCGAAAGAACGGGAAGCCCTCCAATCTCGTTCCGCACAATTGGACGGCGAACTCACCAACGTGCGCAAACAGATCACGGACCTTGAACAGAAACATGCAAGCGGCAGCGCATCCGCACAGGAAGAAATCAGCAAACTCCAGCAGCAGGCTGCAGCCATGGAAACCGAGGCCACCGCAATCGCGAAAGAGCGCGAGGAACTGCGCCAGGAACAGGCACGATTGGCCGCGAAACTTGAGCAAGAGCAGGCCGCCAAAGCAGCCAAGGAAGCAGAGATCGCACGGCTGACGAAAACACAGGAGGAATTATCGAAGTCGCTCCAGGACGAAATCTCCAAGGGCAACATCACCATCCAGCAAGTGCGCGACCGGCTCACGATCAATATGGTGGACAGAGTGTTGTTCGACTCCGGCCAGGCGCAAGTGAAATCCGCCGGCGTGGATGTGCTGAAGCAGGTCAGCGATATTTTAAAAACCGTTTCGGACAAACAGATCCGAATCGAAGGCCACACCGATAATGTGCCCATCAGTGCAAAGCTGAAAGGCCGCTTCAAGTCGAATTGGGAACTCTCGACGGCACGGGCTACCACTGTCGTACGCTATTTGATCGATCAAGGCAGTGTAGACCGCCAGCACCTCTCTGCAGTCGGGTACGCAGACACGCAACCGCACGCCTCGAATGACACTGAAGAGGGGCGATCGGCCAACCGACGGATTGAGATCGTCCTCTACCCGAAGGATCTCAACGAAATTGCCGCCCCGGCAAAGACCAGCGCAGCCACACCGTAGAAAGAGAACAGCAACCCACCGGAGGCGCAGGCAGTACAACCTGCGCCTCCGGCCAAGCCTCGATCGGACTCACATCCTCGACGCTCTAACCAATCGCGTTAAACAACCCTCCACCTTCGACCGCTAACTTCTTTCCATTCCTCGCTTCTGGAACTCAGATTCTTACGCATACCGGCTAAATCGAACTTCGCATCAGGCACACCAAAATTTCCACCCTGTTTTAGCGGTGCATCAGCCTTGCACGGACCACATTCGGTTTCCAGCATCTTCCCCCCCGTCGATAGGTTCTGTATGATGCAGAATTCCTTCGCGTATTCAGATACCCGTGTGCGCCTGTCCGGTTCATGCGGCATTGCTCACAAGAGAGGTCTCTATGCCATGTCTTGCACGGTCACTCGCGCTCCTCATCATTGTCCTCAGCATAGCCGGCTGCGATACCGCCTACATGGCCGCCATGGAAAAAATGGGCTATGCCAAGCGTGACATTCTCAGCGACCGGGTCAAATCCGCGCGAGACGCCCAGGAAGACGCGAAGAAAGAAATTCAAAGCACACTGGAACAATTCGGCAACGTCGTCGCCTACGAAGGCGGCGATCTCGAAGCCACCTATAAGAAGCTGCACGGCGAACTCGAGACGAGCGAGGACAGCGCCAAAGCGGTCCGGAAACGGATCGCCGACGTCGAAAGCGTGGCCGATGCGCTCTTCTCTGAGTGGGAACGAGAACTCGGCCAATACTCCAGCGCCGACCTGCGGCGGAAGAGCCAGGCGAAGCTCACCCAAACCAAGGTCCGCTACAAAGAGATGCTTGGGGCGATGAAACGGGCCGAGCAGCGGATTGAACCGGTCCTCAAACCGCTGCGCGATCAAGTCCTCTATCTGAAGCACAATTTGAATGCACGAGCCTTATCCGCCATCAAAGGTGAGCTCGTCAAAGTGGACGCGCAGGTTGATCAGCTGGTCAAAGATATGAATCGTTCCATCGCCGAAGCCGACAAATTCATTCAGTCGATGGAGAAGGAGTCGGACTGATTGTCCGGCCTGGAGGAGCACGCCGATGCGTATAGAGGGCCAGCGCGAAAGCGACAACGTCGAAGATCGTCGCGGCAGGGGCCCTGGCCGGATTGGAGGCAGAGGCCGCCTCGGCATCGGCACCATTGTTCTGGCGCTCGCTGTCAGTTACTTCACCGGAGCCGATCCCATGACCGTCCTGAATCTGCTCACCGGGGTCCAAGGCATGACCGAGGTCTCTGTTCCGTCTGAACCGGGACCGGTCGGCCCTCCACGCGACCAACTCGGCAAGTTTGCCTCCATCGTCCTTGCCGATACAGAAACCACCTGGCGTACCCTGCTTGGCCCTCGTTATGAAGACCCGCGCATGGTGCTCTTCACCGGTGCCGTCCAGTCTGCCTGCGGCACGGCCTCGTCAGCCGTAGGGCCCTTCTATTGCCCGAGCGACCATCGCGTGTATCTAGATCTGACCTTCTTCGACGAAATGGAACGTCGCCTCGGCGCATCGGGTGACTTCGCCCAGGCCTATGTTATTGCCCACGAAGTCGGCCACCATGTGCAAAATCTCCTCGGCGTCGCCGAAAAAGTCCACCGACTCAGGCGACAGGTGCCCGAGGCGGAAGCCAATGCGCTGTCGGTCCGAATGGAGCTGCAGGCCGATTGTTATGCCGGCGTCTGGGGCTACCATGCCAAACGAGAACGGAATGTGATCGAACCGGGCGATTTCGAAGAGGGGCTGCGCGCAGCAGCAGCCATCGGGGACGACCGCTTGCAGAAGATGTCACGTGGCCAGGTCCAGCCTGAAAGCTGGACCCACGGCTCGTCTGAACAGCGAATGACCTGGCTCAAGCGCGGCCTCGAATCCGGAGACCCATCCACCTGTAACACGTTCGAAGCAGGCCAGTTATGAGCGACGCAGCAAGCGAACCTCAGGGTAGCCTCTTCAACAAGGCACTTGCCGGGATCCTGGCCGATCCTCCCTGGGCCGCCAAATCTTTCCTCGCCGCCGGCGCAACGACCGTTGCAGGACTCGGCGCCTGGCTCAATGACATGATGTCGCCTGCCATGGCCAGAGGCGGAGCCAGTTTTGTCGGAGGCTTCTTGATCGGCTGGGCCCTCAGAAAAACCCTGATGATCGCGCTGGTCATCACCGCATCATTGGCCGCGCTCATCGCAATCCTGAACACCACCGGCTGGATTCATCTGGATTGGACCTTGATCGAAGCGGATCTGTCTCGCACGTTTGATTGGGTTCGAGGCAATGCCGAAGGCTTCACAGCAGTGCTGACCGGCTATCTGCCGTCAGCCGGCGCCGGAGCCGGCGGGATGCTGTTCGGATTTCGGAAGAAGTAAGAGACTGGAACCGCTCTCACGGCAAGCCGTCATCCAGGCAAAGCTTGATACCAACCGTTGGCTTGAGCCAATGAAACAGAGCAGTCAAAAAGGCTGCTGATTCGTTGATCTGTCAGCAAATCAGACTTACGTCCATCGGCAACGATTTTCCCTTCCTTGAGCAACACCACCCGCTCAATCTCCGGCGGGATTTCATGCAGATGATGCGTCACCAGTAGAACTGTTTTCCCTTTGCTAATCTGAGCCCGCAACAGATCGAGGTACTGAAAGCAGGCTTTCACGTCGAGACCACTCGTCGGTTCATCCAACACAAGCATCAGCGGGTCATGAACGAGCGCCCGCCCCAGCAACAACCTCCGCTGCTCGCCAGTTGAGAGATGCCCAAAGCGGCGGCCTGTCAGCGATTCGATGCCCAACTCCTTCATCACCTCATGTGCCCGTGCAACCTGCGCCTCAGTAAACTCCTGATAGCCATACGTGTCGTTGCTCGCGTAATACCCGGACAGAATGACGTTCAATCCTTCGGCACAGATGAGATAGTCCCGCTGAAGATCGTGAGACACAATGCCGATCCGCTTTCGTACATCCCAGACATTCCCGCCTTCCTCACCGAAGAGGCTGATTCTGGTCTCATCCAGGGGTAACGGATGGACACCGCCGGCTAAAAGTTTGAGCAGGGTCGATTTACCGGCTCCGTTCGGACCGACAATCGCCGCATGCTCCCCCTCGTGCAGCGCAAAAGAGAAATCTGAAAACACGCAGGTGTCGCCCCGATAGACCGTCGCATGCTGGATATCGAGAATGGAACGAGAGAGGACTGTCGCGCTTCTCTCTTTGACCGGAGGGGTGGACGGAGCAGGAGCAACAGGACCACCAACTTTCTTGCCGGCGCTGCGCGATAGTTCGAGACCGGCACGAGCCAATACGTCCACACGTTCATTCTCCGGATGCCCGCTATGCCCCCTGACCCAGTGCCATTCAAGCTTGTGCCCCGAAGCCAGCGTATCGAGCCGACGCCAGAGGTCCTCGTTTTTCACCGGTTCTTTCCCGGCAGTTTTCCAGCCTCGCTCCTTCCAACTGTGAATCCATTCGCTGATGCCTTTTTGGACATACTGCGAATCGGTATAGACGCGTGCCGTCACCGGCTCCGTAAACAACTGCAACGCCTCAATGACCGCGAGCAACTCCATGCGATTGTTCGTCGTGTCCGGCTCTCCGCCACAAAGTTCCGTCTCAATACTGCCCGCGCGCACCAAGACTCCCCAGCCACCAGGCCCGGGATTTCCGCTGCAGGCACCGTCTGTGTAGATATCGATCATGCGGCCTTTCGTCTGATTCATTGAAGCAGAAGATCGACCGGTGAGCCCGAGTTAGGCTTCGGCTGGATCAGGATTGAGCTTCGAGGCAGGTTTCTTCGCGCCAGATGCAACAGCCCGTTTGACCGAGCCGGCGATTTTCGGAGTCTTCGTTATCACATCCGCATTTTGGGCACGATGGAGAAGCGCATGGTCCATGAGGACCAGCGCCAACATGGCCTCGGCGATCGGCGTGGCACGGATACCGACGCAGGGATCGTGGCGGCCGTTTGTTTCGACCGTGACCGGATTGCCCTGCTTGTCGATCGACTTGCGCGGGATGCGAATGCTCGATGTCGGCTTGATGCCGATCGTCACGACGATGTCTTGGCCTGTCGAGATGCCCCCGAGAATCCCGCCGGCGTGATTCGTCACAAAGCCTTCGGGTGTGAGTTCGTCGCCATGTTCTGACCCTCGCTGGGCAACCGACGCGAATCCTGAGCCGATCTCGACCGCCTTCACCGCATTGATGCTCATCATCGCCGCAGCCAAATCCGAATCCAGCCTGGCATAGACCGGTGCGCCCCAGCCGACCGGCACCTGTTCAGCAATCGTGGTGATTTTGGCCCCGACGGAATCACCGGCCTTGCGCAGATCGTCCATGAATGATTCGAGCTTCGCGATCAACCCCGTATTGGCGGCGAAGAAGGGATTGGACCCGACGCCGTCCCAGCTCTGGAACGGCACGTCGATCGGCCCAAGCCGGCTCAAATAGCCGCGGATGACGACGCCGTGCTTCTCCGCAAGCCACTTCCTGGCAATCGCCGCAGCGGCGACGCGGACGGCCGTTTCTCGCGCGGACGATCGTCCTCCCCCCCGATGGTCACGGATGCCGTACTTCTGCCAGTACGTGTAGTCGGCGTGGCCCGGACGAAAGGTGTCGATCAGATTTCCATAGTCGCGGCTGCGCTGGTCTTCATTGCGGATCAATAGCGCGATCGGCGTGCCGGTCGTTTTCCCCTCGAACACCCCGGAAAGAATTTCAACGGTATCCGACTCCTGCCGCTGAGTCACATGACGCGACGTACCGGGCTTGCGCCGGTCGAGATCTTTCTGGATGTCTTCAGACGACAGTGAAAGACCCGGCGGGCAACCATCGACCACGCAGCCGATCGCCGGCCCGTGGCTCTCGCCGAAGGATGTGACGGTAAAGATTCTGCCGAACGTATTGCCGGCCATGAGGACAAAGACTCCCTACTCGACCAGATCCAGCTTGATGCGTAGCTCTTTCAGCTGCTCGGCGCCGACGGTCGACGGCGCATCGGTCAGCGGGCATTGGGCGCGCTGCGTCTTGGGGAACGCGATCACGTCGCGGATCGAGTCCGCCCCGCCCAGCAACATGATGAGCCGGTCGAGACCGAACGCGATGCCTCCATGCGGCGGCGCGCCGTAGTCCAACGCTTCCAGCAAGAATCCGAACTTGGCCTGGGCCTGTTCTTTGTTGATGCCGAGCAAATCAAGGATCTTGAGTTGGATTTCGCTGCGGTGGTTGCGAATGCTGCCCCCGCCGATTTCGCTGCCGTTCAGCACCATGTCGTAGGCCTTGGCCCTGACCTTGAGCGGCTCCGCGTCCAGGAACTTCAGATCTTCGTCCATCGGCGCCGCAAAGGGATTGTGCATGAACACATACCGCTTCTCTTCCGGCGAATAGTCCAACAAGGGAAATTCAGTCACCCAGAGCGGCTTCCAGACGTTCTTATCAATCAAGTTCAACTCTTCGCCTAATAACAGACGAATACGCCCCAGCACGTCGTGCACGACAGCCGGCTTGTCTGCCCCGAAAAGAACCAGGTCACCGGGCTGGGCGTCAGGCAACGCCGCCGCAAAGGCCTTGGCATCGAGAAACTTGGCGATCACTGATTCAAGCTGTCCGTCAGCGGTAATCTTGAGCCACGCAAGCCCCTTGGCGCCGAAGCTCTTGGCTGTTTCTCCCAGCGCGTCGATGCGGCTTCGTGGCGTCGCGGCCCCGCCTTTGACGATCAACGCCTTGACGATCCCGCCCTTGGTCGCGGCATCCTTGAACACCTTGAACTCGCTCGCAGCGGCGAACGCCGTCACGTCATGAAGCGGCAGGTCAAAGCGCAGATCTGGCTTGTCCGACCCATATCGGCCCATTGCCTCCGCATAGGTCATACGTGGGAAGGGCGTCGGCAATTGCACGCCTCCCGCGTCACGGAATATGGTGACGATCATCCGCTCCATCATCGCCATGACTTGCTCACGGTCGACGAACGACAGTTCAAGATCGATCTGCGTAAATTCCGGTTGACGATCGTTCCGGAGATCTTCGTCACGGAAGCAGCGGGCAATCTGGTAGTACCGATCGACGCCGCTCACCATTAAGACCTGCTTGAACAGCTGAGGCGATTGCGGCAGCGCAAAAAACTGCCCGGCGTTCACCCGGCTGGGGACCAGGTAGTCCCGGGCGCCTTCGGGCGTGCTTTTCGTCAACACCGGCGTCTCAACCTCCAGAAACCCCTCCGAATGCAGAAAGCCTCTGGCAGCCTGAGCAATGGCATGCCGCATGCCCAATAGTTTCTGCATTCTTGGCCGGCGGAGATCAAGATAGCGGTACTTCAGACGAATGGACTCGGTGACTTCCGCATCGTCCTCAATGAGAAACGGCGGCGTCTTGGCTTCGTTCAAGATCTCGACATCGTCCACAAACACTTCGATCTCGCCGGTGGGCAAATTTGGATTCCTGGATTCATCCGGGCGGGCCATGACCTGGCCTGAAATCGACACCACGCATTCGCTCCGTAACGTATGCGCAGCCTTGTGCACGGACAAATTGCGCTCTGAGTTGAATACCACTTGGGTCAGGCCCGTTCGGTCCCGCAAATCAATGAACATCACCGTCCCGTGATCGCGCCGCCGCTGCACCCACCCGTTCAACACAACCGATTGCCCCACCTGCTGCTTGGTCAATTCACCGCATTTGTGAGTCCGTAGTTTCATGGTCACGCCACTTTCGCTTTCTTCGGCCTAGCCCAGCCTTCACGCCTGACCGGACGCTTCGGCTTCGTCGCCGGCTCTTCGCCCCGCTCAATCGCGGCAACGCGCTCTCCGACCGACTCCCGCAACGCATTGGCTTCCCGGTCGGTCAAAAACCGAAACTCTCCCGACTCCAGCCGCCCCAGCGACAACGGTCCCATCTTCACTCTCGTTAAACGAATGACCGGATGGCCGACCGACTCCAACATCCGCCGCACTTGATGTTTCCGCCCCTCGCGGATCGTGACCTCCAGCCAGGAATTCTGCTCGGCCTTCTTGATTTTCTTCACCTGCGCCGGGCCGGTCATGCCGTCTTCGAGCTTCACGCCACCTTCCAATTGCCTGATCTCCTCATCCGTCAACACGCGCTTGACCTTGATCAAATAGGTCTTGGGCACATGGTAGCGGGGATGCAGCAGCGCTTGCGCCAAGTCTCCGTTGTTCGTCAACAACATCAAGCCTTCACTCTCGAAGTCCAGACGCCCGACCGGAAACACCCGGACCGAGACTCCCCGAATAAAATCTTTCACGGTCGGCCTGCCGCCCGGATCGTCCAGCGTGGACATGACATGCTTCGGCTTATTCAGCATCAAATAGACAAACGGCTGCGCGTGGCTCAGATGTTTGCCGTCGACCTTGACATGATCACGCTCGGGGTCGACCTTCGTCCCGAGTTCCGTCACCACCTTGCCGTTGACCGTCACCCGCCCGGCGGCAATCAGCGTCTCTGCCTTTCGGCGCGACGCGAGGCCGGAACCGGCAATTATTTTTTGAAGTCTGATTTCCATATTGTGTGAACGGTAAAACGTGAAAAGTGAAACGATGGCCCGCGTCTCACCTTTTACGTTTCACGTCTTACTCCCACTCTATCGTGCTCGGCGGCTTGGAACTGATGTCGTAGACGACCCGGTTCACGCCCTTCACTTCGTTGATAATCCGATTCGACATGCGCCCAAGGACGTCATTCGGAATCCTGGCCCAGTCGGCCGTCATCCCGTCGACGCTGGTCACCGCACGAATCGCCACGACGTTTTCATACGTCCGTTGATCGCCCATCACACCGACGGTGCGAATCGGCAGAAGGACGGCAAAGAATTGCCAAATTTCCCGATACAGTCCCGCCCCTCTGATCTCCTGGTCCACGATCGTTTCTGCGGCGCGCAAGATCGCCAATCGCTCCGGCGTGACCGACCCCAGCACCCGAATGGCGAGCCCCGGGCCTGGAAACGGCTGGCGCCAAACAATCTCGTCCGGCAAACCCAATTCCTTGCCCAAGACGCGCACTTCGTCCTTGAACAATTCCCGCAACGGCTCGATGAGTTTCAGTTTCATCCGCGCCGGCAAGCCACCGACATTATGGTGCGTTTTGATCGTGGCCGAAGGGCCTTTGAAGCTGACGCTTTCGATCACATCCGGATACAGCGTTCCTTGGACCAGATAGGACGCGCCCTTCAGCTTCTTGGACTCCGATTCGAAATGCTTGATGAATTGCCGGCCGATGATCTTCCGTTTTCGCTCAGGATCCGTCACGTTCTTCAATCCGGCCAGAAACGCTTTCGTGCCGTCGAGCACGCGAAGATTCAGATGCAGCTGCGACGCAAACGTTTTCTGAACCTGATCGCGTTCGCCGGACCGCAACACGCCGTTATCGACGAAGATGCAGGTGAGCTGATCGCCGATCGCGCGTTGCGTGAGCGCCGCCGCCACCGAGGAATCGACCCCGCCGCTCAAGGCGCAGATGACGCGTGCTGAACCGACCTGTTCGCGAATCTGCTTCACCGCCGTCTCGACATACGACTGCATCGTCCATGTCGGCTTGCAGCCGCAAATTTCATAGACGAAGTTGCGGAGGATGGTCGCGCCTTCCGGAGTATGGGCGACTTCAGGGTGGAACTGCAGACAATAGATGCGTCGCTTCTGGTCGTCGCGCTTCATCGCCGCAATCGGAGAATTACCCGTATGCGCAATGGATCGGAATCCCGGCGGCATCCGTTCGATGCGATCGCCGTGCGACATCCACACGGTTGTCGAACCGCCCTGCCCGACCCCTTTGAACAGATCGCCGGAATCGTCGATCGTCAAATCGGCCCGGCCATACTCCCGGTGTTTCGACTTGGCGACGTCGCCGCCGGACAGATGCGTGACCAGCTGCATGCCATAACAGATGCCGAGGATCGGAATCCCCTGATCGAACAATTCTTTCGCGACAGTCGGCGCTTTTTTCTCGTAGACGCTGGAGGGCCCCCCGGACAGGACGATGCCTTGCGGACGATAGGCCAGGATCGTGGCCAGCGAAGCCGTGCAGGGGAGGATCTGTGAATAAACCTGCGCTTCGCGGATGCGGCGCGCGATTAATTGAGTGTACTGCGACCCGAAGTCGAGGACAAGAATTCTATTGTGCCAAAGTTCCATCAAAGTCCGTGAGGGGTAAGGGGTGAGGGGTGAGGTGAGTTGGAGGGTCATGGCTTGGAATTAAGCGTTACTCGCCTAACGCCTAACGCCTGACGCCTAACCCCTCACGGAACATCACTCCCAATCCATCCGGTAATTCGGCGCTTCCTTGGTGATAATCACGTCATGCACGTGGCTCTCGCGGAGGCCGGCGACTGTTTGACGAATGAACGTTGCGTTCTGTTGCAAATCCGCAATCGTCTTGCACCCGCAGTACCCCATCCCCGATTTGACGCCGCCGACCAATTGGTACACGACGGCAGCCAGCGGTCCTTTATAGGGCACCCGTCCTTCGATTCCTTCAGGGACCAGCTTCTGCGCCGGACGCCCGCCCTGTCCATATCGATCCCCGCCCCCTCGTTCCATCGCGCCGATCGAGCCCATGCCGCGATAGACCTTATAGGTTCTGGCTTGATACAGCACAGTTTCTCCGGGCGATTCCTCTGTGCCCGCCAAAAGCCCCCCGAGCATGACGGACGAAGCCCCTGCCGCGAGCGCTTTGGTGATATCACCGGAGAACTTGATGCCGCCGTCGGCGATGATCGGCACTCCGCTGCCGCTCAACGCTTTGGCGCAATCGGCAATGGCCGTCAGCTGCGGCATGCCGGCGCCGGAGACGATC
This sequence comes from Nitrospira sp. SG-bin2, assembly GCA_002083405.1. Taxonomy (GTDB): domain Bacteria; phylum Nitrospirota; class Nitrospiria; order Nitrospirales; family Nitrospiraceae; genus Nitrospira_D. The sequence continues at coordinate 18,449 of LVWT01000029.1, forward strand.
CGTGTCGTGCAAATCGATCCGGGCCCGACCCCTACCTTCACCGCATCGGCGCCCATCTTCAGAAGATCCTTGGCTGCTTCAGCCGTTCCGATATTCCCCGCGATCAGCTCCAGATCCGGATACAATTTCTTGATCATCTTCACGGTATCCAACACGGCCTGCGAATGGCCGTGGGCGGTGTCGACGACGACCAGGTCTACCCCGGCCTTCTTGAGCAGATGCACACGCTCCTCGGTCTCTGGCCCGACTCCCACTGCCGCTCCCACCCGCAAACGGCCGTGCGCATCCTTGCAGGCATTGGGATACTTGATGCGCTTTTCGATATCCTTGATCGTAATCAGGCCTTTGAGTTCGAACTGTTTGTTCACGACCGGCAGCTTTTCTATCCGGTGCTCGTGAAGAATGTCCCGCGCCTTCTCAAGGCTGGTGCCTTCAGGCGCCGTGATCAATTTATCCCGCTTCATCACCTGAGAGACTTTGAGATCCATCCGGCCTTCGAATCGCAGGTCGCGGTTGGTGAGAATCCCAACGAGCTTGCGTCCCTTGGTCACAGGAATGCCGGAGATCCGGTACTTGGCCATCAAATTGTGCGCGTCGCGGATGGTTTGGTCCGGTGAAATTGTGACCGGATCGAGGATCATCCCGCTCTCGGACTTCTTGACCTTATCGACCTCTGTCGCCTGATCGGCCGGGGCCAACACCCGATGGACGATGCCGATCCCGCCTTCGCGCGCCATCGCGATGGCCAGCCGCGCCTCAGTCACGGTATCCATCGCCGCGCTGACCATCGGAATATTGATGCGGATATTGCGCGAGACGAATGTGCCGGGATCGACGTCGCTCGGCAGCACCCGCGAGATGGCGGGCACCAGCACGACATCGTCGTAGGTCAACCCCTGTCGCGGTTCTTTATCCAACATGATAGCTCCTCCGAAATGTCCGAACGTCCGGATGCCGGCGATCGACGCGATTGAAGGCCTTACGACTTGAGACTTTCAGCTCCCCTGCTCAGATCTTCCTCGGCCTCATCCTGCAGCCGCTCGCTGCCCTCTTCGGCCGACATAAACTGCTGCACACGGGTATTCCCGCTGTCGACGACGAACACGCTGCCTTTCGCATCCACGGCAATGCCGTAGGGAAAGTTGAACTGGCCGTCGCCGTTGCCGAAGCCACCCCATTGCGTGATGAAGTTCCCTTCGCGATCGAACTTCTCAACCCGATGGTTCCCGGTATCGGTGACAAACACATCCCCAGCCCCATCCACTGCAATACCCCACGGCGATCGCAACTGGCCGGCTTCCCGTGCGAGCGGACTGCTGGCATGGCCGGCTTCCGGACTGCCGCCCCATTTGGCCAGCAACTGTGGCAGCACATTGGTGCTGGTGTCGAACTTCTGGATACGGTGATTCCCCATGTCGACAATGTAGACGGCTCCATCACTTTGATCGACAGCAACGCCGCGCGGAAAATAGAACTGGCCGTCGCCCGTGCCGAAGCTGCCCCACGCCATGATGAACTCGCCCATCATATCGAACTTCTGCACACGAAAATTCGCGCTATCGACGACATAGACGAATCCGCGCACCCGATCCACCGCAATGCCCCAGGGCGCGTTGAATTGACCTTCGCCGTTGCCGCGCGAACCGAATTTCATCAGGTATCCGCCCAACTTTCCATCGAACTTCTGAACCCGGTGGTTATTCGTATCCACGACCCACACATCGCCCTTGCCGTCGCAGGCCACGCCGGTCGGGTTATGGAAGTTGGCGTTCGCCGATCCGAAGTTGCCCCACAGAATAATGAAGTTGCCCGCGTTGTCGAATTTCTGGATGCGATTGTTGCCGTTGTCGGCCACGAACAGCGATCCCTGCTGATCGATGCAGAGGCCATACATCGGCGCCATGAATTCGCCGCCGTGCAGCAACGACGCGCCTCGGCCCGGCTTGCCCCACTTCGACACACAGAGATAGCCCGACGTGTTGACTAAAATCGTTGCGCCGGCCGGCGTGGACACGTTGTTGCCGACATCTTTGAACCAGACATAAATCGTCTTTTGCCCGTCGGCCGGAGACAGGATGAACGGAATCGTCGCGCCGAACTTCAACGCCGGCGTCACGTCGACCCATCCGGGCGTACCCGCCATCGGCGTCAACGGACTTTCCGACACGAAATAGGCGCCCACGCCGGTATCGACGTCTGTGGCGGAAATCGTGACCATCACCTCCGGCGAATTCGTCATGAATGCGCCGTGGTTGATCACCGCATAGGGATTTTGCGGAGCGGTAATATCGATCAACACCGGCATCGCGGTGACTTCTTCGGACAGCCCGCTTTCGACCTCATCCTCGAACAATGCCGTGACGGCGTAAAAGTACGGGGTATCGTTGGTCAGGCCCGTATGGATGTAGGGGTTGCTCACGCCTTCTATCTTGGTGGCACCCTGAGTGGTCACGTGCGGAGCCGTGCTGAAATACACGTTGTAGGCGATCGCACCCGGCACTTCCAGCCAACTCAAGAAGATTTCCGTATCGCCCGCCTTCACGGCCACCGCGCGCGGCGGTTGAACTGCCCCCGGCTCAACGGCCTGAGTCGTTTCTTGCTTGCCGCGAGCCATTTCCTCTTCCGTCGGCGTATACTTGAGCACCCGGTTATTCCCGCTATCGACGACGAACACGCAGCCTTCCTTATCCACGGCAATGCCGTAGGGATAATTCAACTGCCCTTCCGTCTTACCGCGATTGCCGAATGAGCAGAGAAAGGTGCCATTGCCGTCGAATTTCTGAATCCGGTGGTTGCCGCTGTCCACCACATACACATTGCCCAGCGCGTCACAGGCAATGCCCCAAGGCGATTTGAACTGTCCCGGTCCCTTGCCTTCGCGCCCCCATTTCGTCAAGAAGCTTCCGCGCTGGTCGAATTTCTGCACGCGGTTATTGCTCTCATCGGCCACATAGATGTTGCCGACGAAATCGACCGTCACGCCGCGCGGGAAAAAGAACGCGCCGTCGAAGCTTCCGTCCCGTCCCCACTTCAAGAGCGGCTGTCCGTCTGATTGAAACTTCTGAATGCGGGCATTGCTGGTATCGGACACATACACGTTACCGTCCTGATCGGTCGCGAGTCCCCACGGCACATCGAACTTGCCCATCTCGGCCCCGCGCCAGGCGAACCCGAACTTCCCCCAGGCTTTCTGGGCATTCCCTTCCAGGTCGAACTTCTGCACACGATTATTGCCGCTGTCGGCCACATACATGACACTGTCCGGCCCCACTGCCAGTCCGCGCGGATAGTAGAACTGCCCCTCCTGCGAACTGGGCTCACTGCCCCAGCGTGCCAGAAACTTGCCGGCCTTATCGAATTTTTGGATTGAGTGGTTATCGGTATCGGCTACGTAGATGTTGCCGTCTGTGTCGAGTGCAATGCCGGTCGGAGAACTGAACTCGCCGTCACCCACCCCTTCCTGGCCGATGCTCATGGTCAACAGATAGGGGGAAGGAATCGCCATGACTTCCTGCGACTCAAGACTCTCGCCCTTGGGTGTGACCACGGTGACAACGTAGTGATAACAGGTGCCGTTGGCCAGATCGTCATGAACGAACGGACTGGTCGAGCCTTCCAGGCAAGTGGCTTTGTCTTTTTTTACGCCGATGACGCTCTTGAAATCGTCCGCGCCGGCAATCGGACGGGTCAATTCGGAGAACTTGATCTGCACGCCCTTGGTCGTCTGGAAGTACAGGTTGTAATACATGGCTTCCGGAACCGGATCCCATGTAATGGTGATTCGTCCATTGCCGGATTTCGCCTGCACATTCTGCGGCGACGGAGGAAGTTCCTCTTCCTCGGCAATCGAATCTCCGGCGCCCCATTCTCCCTGGATGCCCTCGGCATACAGATGGAGCCGATCGAACTGAAACTGTTCGTCAAAAAGCCAGGCTTTCATCACGTGTGGTGCCTCATGTTGCTAGGACCGACCGGATTCAAGAAATAATGGAAGTATCAATAACTTAGAATTGGATTGAGGAGTCTAACAAAGCGGCGGAAAGAGAGTCAAGAAACGGAATCGCCCGAGGACTCATCGAAAAACTGCCTTGATCGTTTGCGCCTTCCCATCTCAGACACGCGGACGGGACACCTTCACTGGCAGCAGTGCGCCGGGCATCCGCAAGGTCGCTGTCGGCCTTCCGAAACCACCCTTGAGCCAGGGCCGACTTATCTTTCATAGAGCAACTTGCCTTCGGCCAGCACGGTGGAAATGAAGGCATTGGGGACAGCCTTCCATTCTTCGACCTCCTGTGGGGTCCACACAATAATATCCTTGGCCGGAAACACCCCGCAGAGCACCCGTCGATACCGTCCCGAACGCCGATAGCGAGGCAGATCGGACTCTTCGATGATCAGCAGATCCAAATCGCTGTCCGGACGGGCGGTGCCTTTGGCATGGGAGCCGAACAGCACGATCTTGAAGGGAGAGCCAATGGTGAGAATGCGACGGACCACTTCGACGAGAAGGTGGTCTGTGACCGGTGGAAATGTAAGAACATCCGCCATCCGTCGAGGCCTCCGGAGAACCAACCTCCGTCATAATAGCGAATGCCCTCAAGCTTTTCTACAGATGAAGAAATACGCCGGCTCTCTCTAAGTCTCTATATCCTCACATCGTACAGACACGGCCGTGGGCATCGAGGTCCGCATGACCATATGATGGAACGCACCGCAGTCGAGTCGACGAGGGCGGAACGATCACCAGCGGCGAGACATGAGATATTTGATTGCAAGACCTGAGGTGGCCCGGATTTGACAGACACCTTTGC
>LVWT01000030.1 GCA_002083405.1 Nitrospira sp. SG-bin2
AGCCACCCATCCCCAACTGTGAATTTCACAGGTTCGGGTAAAATCACTTTTAGCCACAGAAGGGTTAATAATGGACTTTGGCTGGTGCGTGAAGTGCACTTTGGGTGAGGATTGCCCTAAACACAGGGACTGCCGGCATTCCGGCTGTAAAAGTAGGGTTTGGTCGGGTTTTTGGTGTCCGACCCATTACCGCCAAAATCGTCTCAACCGTGATATTCGGGAGTATGGGCGGGAAAGCTGTTCAAAGTGCGATGGGACCCATTACGCGCTAGGTTTGTGCCGGCGCCACTACAGGATGCTTGGGGCATAAATCGCGGTAGTCGCTGAATCGCCACTGCTTGGCCCTGGCGATTGCACGGGCTTCCACGATGCTGCGAGCACTTTGGGATGCGGCGCCGCAGAGGTCGCATGTGAGGGTGACGTAACGGTGTGCGGTCATTGCGCCCGATGAATCCCTTCTTTATGCGGGGTTTGGGCCGTCGATAATGCGAAGGATTTCCGCCATACCCCGCAGCGCCTCGCTGGGTGTTGTGTAGATCGTGCGGGCCACAACCTCACGTATCCGCTGGACAGTGTTCGGAACGCCGGGGCACTGGCATCCGATGTCGTGGTTGTCGTTGTCGCATTCGTAACCCATTGCCGTACCTCGTTTCTTACGTAAAGCGGTTCAGTACTGCTTCGCCGTCTTCAATCCGAGTTTCCGCCGCTCCACAGCTTCTTCCCGGTTCCACTTCTTCAACGCCCCTTTAACACCTAATTCGCGGCAGTCTTTCCTGGCCGAGAGAAACCCGTCGCGGAATTTCTCTTCATCGAAGCAACTGGTGAGCTGGATTTTCGCCACCAAACCGTTGGGGAAACTTTCGATAACTTCAATCATGTCTATGAGTGTAGATCGAGCCGAAGGGGAATAGCTTAATTCTTCCTGAGATTTACCAGTCGAAGGAGAGCAGGTCTCCGCCGAGATACTTCATCGCCCTTTCCGGGTCCAGCGGCATGATTTGGCTGTAGTCGAAGTCGTATTCGTCATAGTGCCATCCGCCTGACATGGATTCCCCTGAGGCCATAACGTAGTTTGGGAGGTTCTGAATCCATAGATCACCATCAGAATCGACTTCCACATCGTATCCGGCCGCTTCGGCAGCCTTAGCTAATTCATCGATCTTGCTCAATGCACCGTTTGTCCGTTCAGCCGGTCTTCGATGACTTTCGTCGCATAATTCGGGCAGTAGACCAGGATGGAGTCCGCCGCTAGACGATCCGCCGCCTGCAATGGAAGGCTGGGGAAGTCATGTCTAATCATACTAACGATCGTAGGGAAGGAATATGAGGGGATTTCCGCGCAAACACCGTGGGCGTATCCGATGATGTCTGGGGCGTTGGAGTAGGTGATTCCGTCCGCATACAACTGTAGGAGGAACAGTTCGTCGGGGGATTCACTGTGCGCGATTGGTGCGAAGAGGAGGAGGAGTAGCCACCACATGGGGGGAACCTACTCCGAAGGTGTGACATCACGGTAGATCCCCGTAGATCATCCGTAGGCTGGCGTCTAGCGTGTTTTGCGCCTCCGCGATGCTGCTCCACACGTCTGGGATGGTCACTGGACGGGGTTTGATGGGCTTAGGCGCGTAGAGGGCGTCGGTGGTGATCCAAAACGCCAAAATCCCTATGGGGAGTGCGATCAGGAAGCCGGCCATGTCATCCTTCGAGAATCTTCGTTACCTGGAATATTCGTCTAGGATACTCCACATGCGAGTGGGTGTCTACCTTCGGCAGTCCCTTGATAGAACGGGGGAGGGGCTGGCTGTCTCGAGACAGAGGGAGGACTGCGTAAAGCTGTGTGACCAGCGCGGATGGACGCCGGTGTTCTATGAGGATAACGATACAAGCGCCACGAAGGGGGTGCGGCCGGCATACCAAAATCTGTTGGAGGACGCCGAAAAGGGCGTGATTAAGGGCGTGGTGGTGTGGGATCTGGACCGTTTACATAGAAGACCCATAGAACTTGAGCACTTCATGGAGCTTGCGGACCGCAAAAGGCTCTCCCTCGCCACTGTGACGGGGGATGTGGATCTCTCCACAGATAACGGAAGGTTGTTCGCCCGGATCAAGGGGGCGGTTGCGAAGGCGGAGGTGGAGAGGAAGTCTGCAAGACAGAAGAGGGCAGCCAGGCAGGCGGCGGAGGCTGGTCACGGGTGGGGCGGTAGGAGGGCCTTCGGGTATGACCCGGATGATTTGCCACTGGAACCGGAGGCCTCTCTATTGAGGGGCGCCTACAAGAAGGTTCTCTCGGGGATTTCTCTGCACGCGATAGCTGCCGAATGGAATCGGAACGGGATCAATACGACTGCGGGGAAAAAGTGGACGGGCTCCACTGTGAGGCAGGTTCTCATCAACCCTAGGAACGCGGGTTGGAGATCGTATCGGGGGGAGATCGTTGCGGATGCCACTTGGGAGCCCATAACCACGGAGGACACGTGGCGGGCCGTCGCCAGTCTGCTAAACACCCCGGGGCGGAGGGCAGGAACGAATGCGCGGAAACGCCTTCTGACGGGCATCTTGATTTGCGGGCGCTGCGAACATCCGATGAGGTCAGGGGTTTCCCACACCTCCAATGACCCGATCTACGTGTGCAAGAACTGCCACCGGAACTCTCGACGACTAGATCCCGTGGACGGCCTAGTGATCAAGCTTGTTAAGGGCTTCTTGTCATCCCCATTGGCGGATGCGTTACTGGTGAATCCCAACCAAGGGAACCTTGAGGAGCTTCGCAATGAGGAGGCTGGATTGATTGGACGCCTGAAGCAGTTGGGTGTTGATTACGCTGAAGGGCTTCTCAACGGGCGGGAGGTCAAGACTGCCAGGGAGAGACTGGAAACGCGACTCTCAGATATTCGGGAGCAGTTGATCAACACAAACGATCAGGTCTTTGAGGGTTTGATCCGCACCGATTTCAAATGGGACAGCCTTCATTTAGACCGCCAGCGGAGTGTTATCCGTAAACTGTTCGTTCCGACCCTTCTGCCGGCGGGCAGGGGTAGGCCGTTTCAACCTGATCACCTCAGCATCCGATGGCTGCCAAAGGAGCATTGATAGCTCGGCGCGGCGATCCTCGGACATTCCCGGATACTCAGCTAGTCGGGCGGCGACCCATTCGTCGTCGGTCACTCGGCCTCAAACTCCGAGCAGTGGTATCTATCCCGTAGATCATCTGTTCCTGGTGACCATTCCTTCGGGACCTCATTGTTTAAGATTACCCCATTAAGGATCGGGCAGAACACGCTCTCCATGTCATCCTTGACGCATCGATAACACCAGAGATCGGCCCACTCATCGTACTCGAAGCCGTTAGAGAACGCAGTCTCAGTTGGTCCTTCGTAGGTCACCGATAAATCCCTTCTTACGTCAGCCTGCGTCGCAACTGGGCACAAGGCTCGCAAACGGATTTCGTGCCAGACGTGCGATCTTGCGGCATGGCCCAGTAGCAGTTGCTTGCAGTGGGCTCGTGACCCTTACCTGTCCAGAAGTGGATTCTGCGAAGGCGCTTCTCAGGTGGGGTCAACTTATGGACGCTTGGCGGCATATCTCTCTCCTTACGCCCGCTTGATGCGGACCTCAAGCGGCTTGAACTCTGTCACCATCGGGTCGGCCAGCACGGTTGCCCGGTCGTTTTCAGCGGCTTCGTGCGCCTGTTCCAGAGTCGGGTATCGACCAACCACGGTTGGCCAACTGTTCTCGCGGCGGACCACTTCCCACCGTCCATCAAATCTGCTGATGCGCCATTCAACGTGACGAAGGCTTACTGTGCTCATTTGATAACCACCCCTCGAATGTCAGCCCAGTATGGGGATTCGGCTTTGGTGCCGGGACTCCCATGTCTTTGAGGGATCGTTCGCCCGCACCCACTCCCGCGCAAAGTCCTCATCCATGCAGACTCCGCGTAGGGTGACACGACTGCCGATGTTTGTTGTCTCGTAAAGCCCGATAACGGATGGCTGTGCCTCTTGGACCTGCTGTTTAAGGTGGTCAATGGCGAGATGTTCAGTCCTCCCAATGCCCTTCAAGTTGGGTGACTCATCGCTAAATGCCTCCCACATGCCGTCATCGGATTTCCGAATGGTGTAGGTCGGTGTCGCGTTCATGTCATCTCCTGTTGAGTACCGATAAAGCCTGCGTTACGTTAAGTCGGCATCGACTCGTGGGGAGTAAATCCCAAGACCCCCGTAGCCACATCCCGGCCCAAAATGAAGTACCCAATAGACTCCTCAAGGGATTTCTCCGCCTCCTCCAAAGAAGGGCAGTCATACACTTCAACCCTGATACGTTGAATCTCCGTTAAAGCTAACTGCATCCTTGATAGGGCCATGCGGAAGAAAGATTCGGAATCTTTTTTCGACATCATGCGCGACCCCTAGCGCGGGACACTGAGCTGTACGTCGAATTTGTAGCTGTATTGCTTTCGCGCTGCCTCAATTAAGCCGTCTGTCACATCTTCTGCGAACTGATCGGACCGGCGCTTGACGGCCTTCCGAACGGCGTCTTGAATCTTCTCACGTTCTTCTTCCACTGCCATCGAGACCGCATTTTGAACCGCCGACTCGATAACTTTGGAGATCGCATTGTCAATGAAATTGATTTGGACCTTCCGGTAGCGGTCCTGGGGGTCTGGAACCTCTATCTTCCGATACAGGACCGCGTGAACGTACTTCTCAAAAAACTCCCCGCCACTGAGGGCCTCAAGCACCTTCGCTTCGATCTGCACCTTGACGGCAGATGCGATGGTGTCGTTCAGGTTGTCTGTGATGTCCTTCATTGTATTCCCGCCTCATAACTGTCTGCGTACACGAAACAATCCGTCATAGATCCACCTATAAAGATGGTTCTCAACACTTCACTCTCACTGCCCCGGTAAAACAACCTCCAACCCCCTATGCCGTCTTTCTTCTGTATGGCGTAGAGACGTTCACCCATTTGGGCATGGAGGAGGGTGTAGCCGGTTTTTTCTTGCGGTTCCCAGTTCATTGCGCATCGCTGAAATGTTGGCGAGCCAACTCAACTGCCGACTGGAAGGTGGGCGAGTCCGGCAGCCACGTCACACCAGTCATCCGATCCTCTCCGGTGGGGTCGTTGATAATTCCCAACCAGTAATCCGGTGGTGTGTCGCCCCGGTGGCTCGTCGGCATCTCCCAAATCCCGTACGAGCCCTGATCGCTGCTCCAATGCCGGTGAAACGTACCCGAATCCGAGTACGACCATGGTCCACGGTCCTGCGTGAATTTAATCATCGCCAACCCTTCACCACTCGGGTGAACGGTCCATAGCCGGAACAGGATTTCTCCGCCATAGCTATGTTCTTATGCCCACCGTGCACCATGCCTAATACCACCCAGGTTGCAAGTCCTACATCCCAATACCAGATGTACCCATCGACATCACTCCAAATGTCGCGGCGATGTTTCTCCAAGAGAAAACTGACCCGCTTCAAGATGCCCTCGATGTCAGGTGGTAGTTCTCACAGATGACGCAGTAGTAGATGGCGCACTCCTTCTTCTTTTTCCCGGTGGCGTAGCGTTCTTTCCGCACCCTTTTCAGGGCGACCTGGGCTACGTCTTGGGTTTCGTATTTATGCTTCCCCGTGTACGCGCAGATGATCGGTCTCGTCTCGCTCCCGAACCTCACACGGATCATGTGCATTGCAGGCGCCCGCGCTCGCGAAGAGAGTTCCCCGGGCGCGTATCCAGTTCCGCCAACTGTTCGGCGACGGTCCGAGCATCTCGCCGGCTCTTCCTTTTCGCTGCTGCCATCGCACGCGCCAACTGTGGAACGGTTTTACCTTGAACCCCAGAGTTCTTACTCATGCATCTATTCTCCCCCCGATTGAAGTCACCCATCTTCTGAACAGCGCATAAAAATGCATTTGATCAAATACTGATACAATGTGAATTAAAGGAGGGACCTATGCCAGATCCAGGTGGGCCGCCTTTATGGGTTGGCCTCACAGTCGATGAGTTGAAAGACCTCGTCAAGTATTCCGCCGCCGAACTCTGCCGCGTCTATTCGCTGAAATCCAAGGAACCCACGGAGCGGTTCAGGTACAGCCCTCTAGACACCGAAATCAAATTCTGGGAACAGGCCCATGACAACCATTTCCGATGGCTGCGGGAAAAATCCGCCAAGCCGATTGGGTTCGCGGGCTAGAGACCTCTGGAATGGGGTCGTAAATGGGGCTGATTTGGATTCTGCGGGCCTAACGATACTCGAAGAGTGCGTACGTACCGTAGACATCATAGACAAGCTTACAGGGGCTCTCAGCGCCAGAAATCAGGAATGGCTCCGCTTATCTGAAGAAGTCGAATTTCTCGCAGATGGCGCGGCGGAAATCCATCTAGTCGTGAACCCCCTACTAAGGGAGATCCGACAACAACGTTTAGCCCTACGTCAACTCCTGGGCCAACTAAAACTCGGCACAGCCACCCCCAAGGGTAAAGATCCAAAGTCCGAGCATAAGGGCCTCTTCGATCTCCTAGAGCAAGAGTTTAACTCTTAAGTTTCATTCACCACGCGTTAGCGGTTACCTCATTTTGAGGGTTCTTTGTCCACGGAAAATCCCCGGAGCAACCCATTCAGCCTCGGGCCTGACGAGCCACTGTATCTAGGGGAAACCCGAACAGGCTCGCCGCGCCCCTTCAACTGCTTCGTGCCGGAAATCGTCAGCCCGGGAATGGCAGATAAATCCATCCGATTTCTGGAACTCATGGGTTTCGGCCTGGACGAATGGCAACAGTGGACGTTGAGGCAGATGTTAGGCCTTCGGGCCGACAAGACTTTCGCCTCCAAAGAGGTGTGCCTACTGGTGCCCCGCCGCAACGGGAAAACCCGCGTGCTAGAGGCTCGGTCGCTCGTAGGACTGTTCGTTCTCAAAGAGCCGCTGGTCATCAATACGGCGCAGGTATTCCCGACATGCCGAGAAAGCTACCTGAATCTGAAGCGGGCAATCGACAACTGCCCGGACCTGGAGATGCGGAAAGTTCAGTTCCGCGCCGGAAATGACAACCTCAGCATCGAATACCAGGGCCGAAGGATTCTCTACAAGGCCCGGGGCAAGAACCCCATCCGTGGGCTCTCCCCCCAGGTGATCATCGCGGACGAGGCCTACGCGATGGACGACGAGATCGCGGCAGCCATTGAGAACGCTGTTGGCGCCGCACCGAACCGCCAATTCATCTGCACATCCTCCACGGGCCTCGATGACTCCGACTGGCTACTGCGGATGCGGGAGCGGGGCTTATCAGAACAGGGAAAACACACCCTCGCCCTGATGGAGTGGTGCGCCGAACCGGGTTGCGACCTGGACGACTTGGAGCAGTACTTCAGGGCGAACCCCGCCCTAGGCATTCGAGTTTCCCTTGAATCCCTCGTTAGCGCCCGCCGAGGGCAGCCGGACAAGCAGTTCGGCCGGGAACGCCTCGGATTATGGGCCGACAACAAATTCCGATCCGTCATCGATTTGGATTTGTGGGCCGACCTCGGAAAAGACTCAAGCGAGATAGATGTCACAAAATATGTGGTTGCCCTCGACGCAACCCCATCCGCGCCGCATGACGCTGCAATCGCACTCGCAGGGTTTAATGCCAAAGGTAAGAAGCAGGTAGAGGTTGTCCGAACTGGTCGCTCGCTATCTTGGTGCCTTGAGGCACTCCAAAAGCTCTGTCAAGCGGGGCTCAGGCCACCACCCTTGGGAATTTGTGTACAGGCCGGCTCTGTCGCGGGCGGTTTAATACCCGAGATACAGAAGCTTCGGGACCGCGATGGAAATCCGGTTGAAGTCATCCCCTTCGGCGCCAGGGATGTGACGGATGCCTGCGGATACCTTTTCGAAACGGTTACTAACCGATCCCTTTGTCATCTTAACGATATTTCTCTTAGTACTGCGCTATCTGGTGCTACCCGAATCCGTGTGGGAAAACTTGACGGCCCTAAAGGGGAAGAAGAATACCGCGCCTGGTATTGGGGACGAAAAGACGTTCTGGTGGACATCAGCCCGTTGTGCGCGATTACTTATGCCTTATGGGGCCTCAACATGAAAATCTCCGAGGAAGAGTTGAACAGAAAACACTACGAAGGTAAACCCTTCGGGGGCGGTATATGGCTGGTTTAACGGAGCCGTGGGAGATCCCCCCACCCGGAGCTGTCATCAAACTTCCCAAAGAAGACTTGTCAGGGAAAGAACTCGCAAAGTTCATCCGCGACGACGTTATGCCCGTCTTCCAAACGGAGCGGTGCCGCCTTCAACTACTTGAACTGTGGGGCACGGGACAGCAGCCCACCGCCAACCATTACAAGGGTCAGAACAAAGAAAAACTGGTCCTCAAGAGATTCTCCCGCAACCCGTGGATAACCTTGATGGTTTCCACCTTCGCCCAGCAGATGATTGTCGACGGGTTCCGCAAAGACGGCTCAAGGGAGAACGAAAAAGCCTGGGATACATGGCTGGCCAACAACATGCCCGCCCAGCAGTTGACCATCAACCGCACCACCATCATCGCCGGATACTCCTTTGTCCGCGTGACGCAGGGGATAGGGGCCGATAAATCAGTTCAGGCCGTGATTCGCGCCGTAGATCCCCAGAACGCTTTCGCCATCTACACAGACCCCGGGGATGACTACCCTAGGTATCTCCTAGAGAAGTTGTTCGACGGCACCTACCGGTGGTGGGATTCCACGCGAACCGTTGAACTCGATGACGAACTGGAATACGTCCAAGAAGCGAATCATGCCTACGGGGTTGTCCCCTTCGTCCGCTACCTAAACCAGGTCGACGCCAAGGGAAGATGCTGGGGGGATGTCGAACCCGTAGTGGAACTGGCCGCGCGGATGGATAAAACCGTCCTCGACAGGCTTCTCGTCCAGCACTTCAACTCCTTCAAAGTCCGCTACGGCACCGGCCTAGAGCAGCCCGACACCGAAGAGAAAACCGTCGCCGCCGCCAAACAACTTCAGCATGGCGACTTCCTCGCCTCCTCTAATGAACTAGCCAAGTTCGGCACCCTTGACGAAACGGTGATGGACCCCTTCATCGCCGCCTACAAATCTGACCTTGAAAGCTTCCTCGCCATCACTCAACTCCCCCCGGATTTGGTGGGACAGGTAGCGAACATTGCGGCGGATGCACTTGAGGCTTCGAGGCGCGGCACCTACCAGAAACTGTTCGAAAAGCAAACGATGTTCGGGCAATCCCACGCCCAGGTACTACGGCTGGCCGCCCTCATCGAGGGCCGCCCCGACGACGCCAACGACTACACCGCAAGAGTCCATTGGCAGGATGTGCAGATCAGAAGCCTCGCCCAATATGCGGACGCCTGGGGCAAGATTTGCGCCCAACTCGGCTACCCGAAAGACCTCGCATGGGTTGGCATTCCCGGCGTGGATCAAGCAGATGTTGCGCTGGCGAAGGAAGGTTACTTCAACGACACGGGCGAACACGGCCGCCTGAACAAGTACCTGCGCGAATTAGGCATCAAGCCGGATGGCGCCGTCCCCGGTCAACGTGGGGGAACAAACTCGATGCAAAATCAGCCTAAACCGGTCACGAGCGCCAATGAGCGCTCCTGATGGCGATGCGGATTGATGCCCAGATGGCCGGATGCAGCTTCCCCGGCTGTGACCGAGGGCATCATTCAATGGGCTACTGCAAGGGGCATCGTCAGCAACAATACAGAGGTCGCCCCCTAACAAGTCTACGACCCTGCGCGAGGCGCAAGTCGTGTCGTCTCTGCGACGGTATTGTATGGCGCCAGGGCTTGTGCTCGGCTCATTACCCGGGTGAATACCGAGGGGATCAGAAGCGCTTATCTACGTCAGTCGAAGAACGGCTAGCGGAGTTGATCGGTCCGCCCGACAGGAACGGGTGCCAGGCGTGGCTAGGAACTCCCCGACCCGATGGGTACGGCTACTTCCATCTGAATGGAAAGCATCATCTCGCTCATCGGGTCGTCTACAGAGTTACCACCGGCTCGCCACTGAACGAGGGTGAGGTAATCCACCACACGTGCGCCAATCGCTGGTGTGTTAGCCCGAACCATCTACAGGCGGTATCTCACCATGAAAACCTGGCAGAAATGGTCGAGCGTAAATTCTACCAAAGCCGTATTGCGGAATTGGAACGCGAAAACCAGTGGTTGATGGCTCGCGTTGGGGAGCTTGAGGCGGGGTTGCAATGCGGATTGGCGGTATAGGACGTGGCTCTCCGCCCCTTAGAGGCTTACGTCGCCTACTTGGCCGCGCGGCACGAACAGGATCAAGAGGCTATCGCCGCATCACTCGCGGTGGATCTCTACCCGCTGTGGACGATGGTGGACTTCCAAAGCCTCGACAAAACAATGCCCATGTGGCTGGCGGGTGTTTTACCGAGGATCAAAACAGCTTATCTGCAAAGCCAACGTGTAGCGGCTGTATTTACACAGAATGTCCGGTTTGCAAGCCTCCCGCTCGATGAACCCTTACACATCGCAGTCCCCAACGTGGAGAAGCCGCTAAGCATCTCCACCAATGCCTTCGCCATGCCCGATCTTGGTTTAGGTCTATTAAGAGACATCACCGCCCCATTCGAAACACAGAGGGTGGCGACCTCCCTCACTGTCGAGGCGAACTACAAAACCAAAAAAGCAATGCCCGGCCTTGAAGACGAGTTGATGGACAACGCCCTCGTACGATCCTCCGGTGCGGCCGTTAAAGAAGCGATCAACGGTTCCAGGGATGTTGTCAAAAACATCACCAGGATAGATCAGAAACTCATCGGGTACGCCCGGGTAACGGATTCCAACCCCTGCCACTTCTGTGCACTCCTCGCCTCAAGGGGGGCGGTTTACGAGGAAGACTCATTCTCCCCGGAAAACGATACACGCAAAGAGGGTAGGAAATCGGACGCGGACTTCACTCCCAACAAAAACGCCCCGGACCTACCAGAGGGTTTCTCGGATGTGGCTAAGGTGCACAACAACTGTAAATGCACCCTCAGGCCGGTTTACGCGAAATCCCAAAGCCTGGATGAGGCCGCGCGATACTACCGAAAAGGCTGGAAAAACGTTTACAACGCGAACCCGAAAATGAGCAGCACGGGGCAGGTAAACGAATTCCGAAAATGGCTGAAGAACAACCCCTACGAGGGAAGCCAGCTAGACATATACAAGCTTGAGCAGGAGCTAAGGGATAGGGAAAACTCCCTCCTCCAAGCGGGCTTTCACCCAAACTCCCCACAAGTTAAGTGGGCGATTGCGCAGCGCAACAATTTCGCTGCATAAAAATGTGCGCAACCGTATCGATTTGATACGAATCCGCACACACCAAATGGGATAGGCGAAACGCACGGCCCTAAACGGTGCGGAAATGGAGAAAACATGTCTGAAGATTCCGTCGAAAATGCTGAAACGGCCGACGACAGCGAAGATAATTCCGGTCCAGCGTCAAAAGCGTGGTGGCAATTCCCCGATAAAGACGCAGCGGTCGAATGGATGAACGATAAAGTCCAGAAGCGTCTCGCGCGGGAGAAATCCAAGTATGATCCTATTGTTTCAGAACATGCTATACTCAAAAAGAGGGTAGCGGATCTAGAGCCATTCGAGCAAGCTCAAAAGACCGACACCCAACGCTGGGAAGACGAACGCAACGCCCTCAAAGCAGAACTTGAGCGTTTGCAAAGTTTCGAAAAGAAAACCCAGCGCGACAACCTTGTGCGAGAGATCGCGGAAGACAAGGGACTGCCCGCCCGATTTTATTCGAGGATTCAGGGCGAAGACGCCGACACCATCACGGCGGATATCGAAGACTTCCTTAACGTCTACAACGACGGTAAAACCACCAAACCCGCATCGCGGAAGCCCACAGAGACGGACGAAAAGCCCGCTCAGAAAGGCTACGGCGGCGGTGGATCAAGCAGCGACACCGACGATAAAGCCGTCGTGAGAAACGTTGTCAAAAAGTTCCGCGAGAACCAAAACAATTCTTTCGTGCGATAAGCGCACGCCTCCAAAAGGGTATAAATGGCTAACGTTTTCCAAAAGCCGAACCTGATTGTCGATTCCGCCCTCGGGATGCTTCAGGACGTTCTAGTCCTGCCCAACCTGGTCTCCCTGAACCCGTTCAGCACGGACTTCAGCGGACTGTTGAACGACACCATCACGGTTCGGATCGAACTCCCCACCACCGCTGACGAGTGGGAACTCCGCTCCACGGGCGTCGACCGGACTTTGAACAAGAAGTACCTGTCGGAAACCACGATCGACGTGAAGCTGACAACCAACGTGTACCACGCCGTCCCAATCACGGACGAAGAGTGGACCTTGGACATCAACAACTTCGCGATGAAAGTGCTTGCGCGCCAGGTCCGTGCAGTGCGCGACCGCATCGAATACAAGCTGTCCAACCAGATTCGGGAAGCCGACTACTCCACCCTCCACCTCGCAGACGCGGATGGTGTGTACGAGGCTATGACTCGCGCCGGCACGCAGCTCAACAACAGCCGCATCCCCAAGGGCCGCAACATGATTGTTGGCTCGGCGGTGTATGAGGCTCTGCTGTTGGATGACCGGTTCAACCGCGCCGACTCCGCTGGTGACGCCGCCGCCTCCGCCGCGTTGCAGGACGCCCGCGTTAACCGGGTCGCTGGGAACAACATCTTCCAGGTTGACACCATCCCCAGTGGTTCCGCGTTCCTGTTCCACCCCACCGCGTTCATCATGATCTCCCGCTCCCCGAAGCAGCCCCTCTCCGACGTGCGGGGTGCCGACGCCGGCCAGGACGGTATCGCGATGCGCTGGCTGTCCACCTACTCGCAGGAAGACTGGGCCGATCTCTCGGTGCTCAACACCTACTGCGGTTTCGAGACGGTCATCGACCCGGCCTACACCGACGACTTCGGTACTCACGGTGACGGTTTCGTTCGTGGCGCCCGAATCCAATTGAAGGCCACCACCGGCAACACCGCCATCGGCAACACCGGCACCATCACGGCAGGCGCAGGTGCAAACCACACCCGCCAGTTGACTTTGGTGGACGACTACGGCGACAACCGCGCCCGCGACCCCTTCGTGGTGTGGGACTCCTCGGACGACACCAAAGCCACCGTCTCCGCCACCGGTCTCGTCACGGGTGTTGGTGCGGGTGCAGTGAACATCACCGCCGATATCGACGGCTTCACGAAGACCTACGCGGCGACCGTTTCCTAATGCAAGAGGCGCTGGCCACAGTCACGGACCTGGCCACGCTCATGAAGAAGTCCTTCGCGGACGAATCTCCTGAGTTGGCTCAAGCCGAGTTGCTGTTACAAATGGCCTCGGCTTGGGCGCGCAGCTACGCACAAAGAGTCTGGCCCACAACGGAACACATCCCAGCAACAAAAAGGGACACCGTTGTCGGCATCATCCTGGCGGGTGTTCGCAGGGAGTTGCAAAACCCCAAGCGGGTGACATCGGAGACGTACGGCCCCAATTCAGCCGCCTACAGTCCATGCCCCCCCGGGTTCTTCACACCCGAAGAGATTGCGTACCTCCAAAGATGCTCCGTCACAGGAAATTGGTGGGTGCAATCCACCTATAGGGATGACCCGGAAGAGTCCATCGGCTACGTGTGGGCAACGGATTTCAAAGCCCCCATACCGATGTACGCCCCCGGGGACCCCGGTTACGGGAGCGCCTACTACCGATGATCGGCAAGGTTTTTCGCGCCATCAACGACACAGTAGGGGCCAAGAGGGACCGTCACGGAGACCCCGTTGATGACGACGGAATTCCTGTAGGGATCACCGACGAGGATGGGGCCGCATACATCGGAACCATCGATGACATCTGGATTTCGGACGTAACACCAGGTGCCCCAACGGTTGCCACACAGTCAACATTGGGAGCCCCCTCCCGTCAAGAAACTTCGGACTCCAACGTCAGCTTCTGCTGCCCAAAGGACGGGATCGTCTTGAAGTACGGGGACCGGGTTGTGGTGGGAAACATGAAGTTCGAAATCAAAACCAATGCGAACTGGAACGACGTAAACCCGTTGACCGGGACAGACTTTGGAAGATTTTACGTCCAGGCGGTGGGTCGAATTGGATGACGAAGCAGACTTCTACCTAGATGTCCACATATACCCCTACCCGAATCCGGCCCTCACAGAGATTTTGAAGAGCGAACGGCTAGGTGCGGTGGTGGCGGATTACACCCAAAAGGTTGCCGCCGTCTACATCCAGAACATCGCTGACCGTCCCCGCAGAGGCGACCGGCATCCGGGTTTGATGGCCTCGAATGTGAAGGCCGCCATCATGATCGGCGGATTCAAGAATGACCGTGTCATCGGGGAAGTTTTGGTGGATGTCGAATACGCCACCTCCGACGAGTACGGACGCCACAGCCCCACACCCGGTCAGGTCACCACTTACGAAGGCTCGCACGACCTCAGAGGTGCCCTACACGCGGTCCTACCTCATCGCCCATGAACCTGCCCAACTGGTTTAAGGGAGGGTTTGAGGACACCGAGGACGCGATCTGCGACTACTTCGAGTGGCTCCTGGGCGACAGCGTCTTTGTCTGCACCTGGCTTCCCCCAGGGCATTACACACCAACAGTTGAACCTAACGGCGGAACTCAACCGACTTTGAGGGTATGGCGACAGCCAGGCTTAGCGGAACCGGACCTTCGCGTTGACGAAACCCTGATCCAAATAGCCTCCATCGCTGAAACACGTGCCGACGCATGGAAATTGTGTGATTTCGTCCGATCGATGATGGACCCGTACGTGCTCGAAAGGTTCCCCATCCCCCGCAAGGACGGCTCTGTAACCAAGTTTTCCTACTCGAAGGAATGGCTTGGCCCGCAGACGATTCCAGAGCGAATCATTGATGAAAAGTTCATTCCGGTGACCTACAAGCTTCCCATCAGGAAGCCCCGGAACCTGCCGAACTACCGGCAGATCATAAACAATCTCCTTCCTGATTAAGAGGATTCATGCCCGACTTTGAAACAATTCGGGACGCCCGCGAATCATTGGTGTTGGCCAATCTGCACTTCGCCGTCCTGTTCGACGACCTCGACAACGATGCCGTCTCCACCCTTGAGGACGCCGGCACTGGCGACCTGGACATCCCCACAACCGCGAAAAGCGCTGGGATCATCGAGAAAAAGGCCGGTGTCACGCTAACCCACGACATCGACTCCACCGACATCGAAGCCTACGGTGAAGCGGACCCCGTCCGAACCATCATCTCCAAGCGTGTCGTCTCGTTCGATGCCTACTTCTTGGAGACCAACAAGGTTGTCCTAGAGAAGTTCTGGGGAACCATCTTCAATGATGACAACCTGAGCGTCTCCGCCCACGGCGGTGTGGTTGTGCAGGCCCCCACCCTGCCCCGAAACATCTTCTACCGCGCGTATCTGGTTGCCACGGACGACGTTAACGGCGACGACCTCTACACCTACTACATCATGCCCCGCGTGAAGCTGGTGAAGGTCGACAACCAGGACTCGAAGGACAACGACGCCTTCGGCTACAAGATGACCTTCCGGGCGTTCCGTGACCGCTCTGTGGGCTTCTCGGTGGCCCAGGGATGGTGTGGCCCAGGTTGGCGGCAGTTGGTAGACCAGGCGGGTTTCGTGGCCGCACTCACCTCACTCAACGCAACCCCTTCAGCGCCAACGGTCGCGCCGGCCGGTACTCAGCAGATCACCGTCACCGGCAACAACGGCGTCAACTACACCCCGGACTGCACATTCGTCTCGTCCGACCTGACGAAGGCCACCGTGAGTTCCACGGGCCTGATCACGGGTGTTGCAACGGGTTCCGCCACAGTCACCGTTACCTACAAGGCCGCAAACCCGGACTTGACGGACACGGTTGCGGTCACCGTCTCTGCTTAACCCCCACATGTCTCCCCGGCCCTGCGGCGATCCCGTTGGGCTGGGGTTTCATTCTGTCGCAACAATTTAGGAGCAGATTGTGCCAGCACGAAAAGTAGAAGCAGTCCCCGAACTGGACGCTGACGACTACTGGAATGAGATCGTCTCAGAGAACGTAGTCCCCCCCATGAAGGTGAAGGGCATCGTCCTCGAACAGCCCACCGTCACCCGCATGGATCTGTGGCGCGAAGCCGGCGTCAAAGGTGATGGGGTTGCCGGGGAGAAGGCCCTCTTCGGCGACAACTATGAGGCCATCAAGAATCTTTTCAAGGATGAGCCGGAATACCGGTGGGAGAACTTCAATAGGGCCTACCTGCGCCACATGTTCGGCGTGGATGGGGACGATTTAAAAGGCTGATGAAGATAGTTGACCGTTACTGGTCGGCTATCTGCTGGGACTGCCAGCACATTCTCCACTTCTCGGCCCACGACTACTTCAAGTGGGAATCCTACGCCATTCACGTGGGAAGTCAAGTCTTCTATAAATGGCGCCGTAAGCGCCCAACCTCCGAACTTCTGGATTTCTTCGACATCCTCATGAATATCGAGGGCACGAAAGTCAATGAACAGGTTTTGGAGGACCCGGAAACCATCGAGTGGATGGCTTCACAACCGGAACGATCGAGTAGGCCCCCGATTTTCGGGCACACAAAAGAGGTCAACTTGATGATGATGCAAATTGAAGTTCAGACCGGCAAGCAAATGAAGCGCCCAATCATTCCGGGCCTTGAGTTGAAGCTCACCCGGAAGATCATCCGAACCAAGGATGCCGTCGCCCGCGCCCAGGAACGTAACCGCTTAAAGAAAGCCTCCTAAATGGCAGCCGTCCTCGCTGGTGAAGCGGCTGTACGCATTGTCCCCACAGTGCGGAACTTCCATTCCGAGGTTCGCAGGAAGCTAAAAGAGCAACCCCACCGCCTAGAGGTTGAGGTCACGGCTGAGGTTGCCAAGGCTGACGCGAAGATGGCGGAGTGGCGTAAAGCCCAGGGTGCCAACGATGTCGATGTGTCCATCGCCGCCGACACTAAACGGTTCGACGCTGCATTATTGGCGGCCAGGGAACGCGCCCGGGCTAACGCTGTCAACGTCCCTATCAAGGGGGACACGAAGCATTTCGATACTGCGGTTCGCCGCATCGAACGTGACCACACTTCCAAGTTCGGGAAGCTTCGCCGCGCCCTCATCTTCACTGTTGTTGTCGCAGGGTTGGACGCCCTCCCCGCTTTGGCTTACGGGGCCGGTTCTGCTGCCGCTGGTCTCGACGCTCTAGGTAAATCCGCTTTCGCCCTACCCGGTGTTCTGGGTGGGGCTTTGGCGTCTGTAGGCGCCCTGGCGATAGGTCTTCACGGGGTTGGCGACGCCCTCAAGGCCTACTCGCAGGACACGGCCTCCGCCTCCCAGAACGCGAAGAAGCTCCACGACAACGAGCGCGAACTGCTCTCCGCGAAAAGGAATCTCACCTCCGCAATCAGGGATCAAAAGAGGGAGATCGAGGATCTTAACGCGGAGATGCACCGCTCCTCCCTCAATGAGGCTGACGCCCTCCTGTCCATTCAGGAGGATTTGGAGAGGCTCCGCAAGGGTGGATTCAACACCATCACGGAGTACCAAAGAGCCCAGCTCCAACTCATGCAGGACACCGACCACCTGTCTGAGGTCCGTCGCAGGAACATCCGCACCATCGAGGACGCCAACAAGGCCAACGCTGAAGGTGTCATGGGGTCGGAGCGGGTTTCCGAGGCTTTAGAGAGGGTGGCGAGGGCCGCCGAGTCGATTCACGAATCCCAAATCTCCAAGGCCTCCGAGGCTTTAGCGAAGCTCTCCCCTAACGCCAGGTCTACGGTTGAGGCTTTGCATTCCCTCTCGGGGGAGTGGAAGAACCTCGTTCAAATGCCCGTGTCGGACCATCTGTTCGCCGGCATGGATCGATCACTTAAAGACCTGGCCCACAAAACGTTACCCGCTTTGGGTTCGGGACTGTCCGGTGTATCTGATGGGTTGAACTCCAACTTCAAGGCGCTGTTCTCCTCGTTGGGTTCGGGCCAAAACACCTCCCTGATGACCCGACTTTTCGGCGGCACCGAGGGCGGGCTCGAGAATGCCTCAAGAAGCCTGGATAAACTTGTCCACGGTTTCCTCACCATAGCGTCCGCTAATTTCCTTCCCCGCCTGGGTGACGCTTTCGCCCAAGTCTTCGAGCGGTTCGATAAATTCGCCAACAAAGTCTCCCAAGACGGCTCCCTGGATAAGTGGATCAACACTGGTCTGAAATCCCTCAGTTCCTTGGGGAATGGCCTGCTCAACATCTTCTCCATGTTCTCCTCCGTATCCCAGGCCTTCGACGCCATCTCCGGGCACGCGGCCGGATTTGTTGGGTCCTTGGAGACCGGAACCAAGAAGTGGGCGGAGTTCCTGAAGTCCGATAAGGGCCAGGACACGTTGATGAACTACTTCCGTCACGCGAAAGACTTCACCTCAAAATTGGTGGATGCCCTCAAGAACGTGAAGATTTTCGTCCACGACGTTATCGAAGCCACAAGGGACTGGTCCCAAAGGCTCCTGGACGTTATCGGGGGATTCTCGAAACTTGCGGGATGGATTGAGCGCAACACGGGTCTATTGAAGCCCCTGATCGAGCTTTATCTAACCCTGAAGATCGCCGCGCCCATTGTTCACGCTTTAACGGGCGCGTGGACGATGTACTCCCGCGTGATGACTGGCCTGTCAGCGGGGGGTGGGGCTCTCGCCACCACGCAAACCCGTTACGACGCACTGAAAACGTCGATGTTCAACCTGGGCAAGCAGGCCACTGACATGAGCGGGCAGGCCAGGGTTACGACCAAAGATGTCAGCGCGATGGGGTCCTCAGCAGGCGGGGCCGTGGGGAAGGTCGGTGCCGTAGGCGGGGCCACTGTCACCGCCACCCGTGGTATCAGCTCCATGGGTGAGGCGGCAAAGGGCGCGGCCGGAAAGATCGCTGGCGGGCCGGTCTCACTGCTCGCAGCCAGTGGGAATCTCCTCCGCTTCATCGGCCCCGGATTGGCGTTCACCGCCGCAATCGTAACCGTCACAACGCTTATCACCCAACTGGGGAAGGCTCACGAACTCGCGGCACAGCAGGCGCAAACGCAAGCGAACGCCCTTGATCGACTGAAGGGCAGCCTCGAATCCACGACAGGTGCTGCAACCACCGCAACGGCGGCGGAAACAGGCAAGTCCTTCGAGGACTTCACCATCCCCGGGATCGGCAAAGTCAACATCAACAAGCTGGCCGAAGAGGCAGGCATCCCCAAGCAGGATTTGGTCCGCGCCGCGTCAGATCCTTCCGCTGAAGGCTTGAGGGCGTCCATCCGCTCCAAGATTAAGCCCCAACTCATTTCGCAGTTCGAGAGCAGCGCCATGTACCGGGATCACGCAAGCGATTTCCAGGGGGCGCACCTCACGCCATCCGACGTGATCGACGCCGCAATGGGAGACCCCGCGAAGCTTGAGGTTTATCGGAATTTCATTGCCCACACCCCCAACCTGGGACTGAACGTCCTCGGGGGTATGCCAGGGATCTCCATCGCGGGGAAGATGCTCGGCGCGCCAGGGCTGGACCGCATTGGGTCGATGGGCAGGGTTCCCACCCTGACTGATGTTCTGCAACAGCTAGGGCCACTGGGGCAGATTGGATTCGCGCTACAGACAACCTCGGACTCGCAAATCAGGCAGTCCCAAATCAACGCTGGCGGAGCTGAGGCCGCCAGGGGTAGGGGGGAGTTAAGCCCATCCGGCCTAGGCGCTTTCAGGGACTTCAACCCTGACCCGATCGTCCGCAAAGACAATGACGATCGACCGATTGTCACGTTGAACGTAACCCCGACCGAGAAGCAGATCGACGCCTGGGCCGAGCAGGGAATCACCGTCGTCAACCGGCTTGAAGGTGGGGGCGTCACCGTATCCCTGCCCCACGACTCCAACATGGTTCAAGGGTTCTCTGAGGGCGGCCTAGTCGAAGGCATTGGTGGCCCCACCGACGACCTGAACTTTGCACTGCTGTCACCCAAGGAGCACGTCACAAAGGCTGCGGCAGTTGATTATTACGGCGAGCCCCTTTTCCACTCCCTGAACAATATGGAGATCCCCAGGCATGGTATCGGTGGCTGGTTCAGTGGTGGCGGTGATTCGAGCCTCCTCGATACCGCCCGCCACGACCCCGCCGCAGCCATCGCCGAAGGCATTTCAGGAAGCGCGACCTCTCAGGTTGCTGGCGCCCCAGGGATAGTGAAAGGGCGAGGGCGGGCCAACTCTCCCTCCTACTATCTCGCGCCGCAGCCGACTTCGGAGAAGCTGGGGGACGAAATCCGGGGGAGCGCCACATCTCGGGCTCATACCGAGGGACCGCAAGGAGAGGCGCGCATCGGCGGGCAGCCGGCCAAACCGCAGACGGTGCTGCCATTTGTCTCGCCCCCAACGATCTTCCCTAACACCACCAAGACAGCGCTGCCACAGGCCCCGCCCGCACCCCCGCCCGTCAACCCGCAACCCCAGAATCCGCCTCCGCCAGGCAACGGGAATACAGCCGACCCTGCCCAACGCCCAACGCCGGTAGGGCACTGGCAGGACGGAAGCTTCATCGCAGACCCGGGCCAACCGGGACAGACTGGCTATTGGTACTACGGAAAGTGGATCACCGGAGCTGACGGTAAGGGTCCAGACGGCGCAGCGGGGGACTTCCCAACTCCCCAAGTTCCCACCCAACCTCCTGCCGTAACCCCTTACACCCAATCGTCAACAACGGCCTCAGTTCCCTCTGTACCGGTCGGAAACACCCCGATCTACTCAGTCACCCCAGGTCCGGGTGGAATGCCGCGTATAGCCCCTACAGGCCCAGTAATGGCCCAAATGCGCAGTGTCATCGACTCGCTCGTGGGAACCCCCTACCAGTGGGGTGGATGGTCCCCCGCCGGGGTGGACTGTTCAGGTTTGGTTTCGCTGGTCGCAAACATCGCCTCCGGTAGAGACCCCTGGTCAAGCCGATTCGCCACAGGCACAGAGCTACAAGAATTGACCGCACGAGGTTTCCTCCCCGGTAAAGGTGGCCCGGGAACCCTCACCGTGGGGTGGAACGCCACCCACACCGCCCTCACCCTGCCCGATGGAACCGCAGTCTCCTCCGGGGAATCCGGGGGAGTTCAGTACGGCGGTGGAGGATCGGAGCAGTCTCAATTCACGAATTGGATGTATCTGCCAGTTGATTCGGGCGCCCTCGACAGTTTGATGCCCGGGATGAGTGGGCTAGGGATACCGGGTCTCACCGACATGGGGGGGTTTGGTGGGCCGGCCTACCTACAGCCCCAGAACATCCTGAAATTCTTTACAGGACAAGCCCAAAACATCGGATCGGCAGCCTCAAGCATCGGACTCGGCCTGATATCCGGCTTCACCGGACTTGATTTCTCCTCCCTCCTAGGCTCGGGACAGCAACTGGGCAACGGCCTCATCGACGCCTTCGGGAATTCGAGCATGGCTGGCGGCAGCATCCTCAACGACATGGCCGCCGATGACATGCAGCGCTACCTGAACGGCCAACTCCCACTGGGGTATTCGGGCGCATCTTACAACCCAGGCGGTGGGGCGGAACAGTACCGTCCATTGGTTAGGCAGATCCTTCAACAGGTTGGACCCCAATACGGGGTAACCAACATTAAAGCCTGGGAAGACGCCATCATTCGGCAAATCAAAACCGAATCAAACGGCAACCCCGACCCGATACACGGCGATGGGGGAGCGGCGGCCGGTCTTCTGCAATTCCACCTGGACACGTTCAACTCCAACAATGTTCTCGGGGGAAGTTACACCGATCCCGCCGCCCAAATCGCCGCTGTCATCCCGTATGTGACGAAAAAGTACGGCATGAACCCTGACGGTTCACCCAAGGGCATCGGTTTAGGTAAAGGCTTCAAGGCTGGCGGATTCCCTGACGGTTCAGCCCTTGTTTCAACGGGTGAGTTCATCACCAACAACAAGGCCACCGCCTTCTACGGCCCCGGACTGTTCAACGCCCTCAACAACATGTCCATCCCCAGGGCAGCCATCCAAGGGTTTAAGAACGGCGGATTCCCAAGGGGTATACCTCGATTCGAGGACGGTGGATTCCCACCTCTTCCCGGATTCGGCCCCAGTCCCATCCCTCAACCCCCTCAAAGCCCGGGACCGCTGCCATTGGAGCAGCCGAACGCAGCGGCACCCGCATCAACCGGAGGCCCACCCGGACCCGGGGCGACTGCTCCCGCTCCCGACCCGGGTGGCCTCCCCCAAGTATCCGACGCCCTAGCAGGTTTGGGCGCCCCAGGGCAATCCGACCTTCCACAACCCGGAGTTGATCCCGGCAGTGGAGCAGACCCCCGTGGAACCTTGGGCGCAGCGCCGCAATCCCAGGACCACCTCCACCCCGCTCTGTCACAAGGCATTCAGGGCGCCTTCAACACTGCCGGCTCTATCGCCGCTATGGCCGCATCGCTGGGAGGGAACGCCGCAGCCCCAGGCGCGGGAAGTGCTGCGGGGGCAGGAATTCAAGCAGGCGCACAAATCGCCGGGTCCATCGCTACAGGTGCCGCGAACATCCTCTCCTCACTGATGGTGGGCACCGTAACCCCAGGCTCCACCGCACAAGCTTCAGGAATCCCCCTCTTGCCTCAAAGACAGCCCATGCAAACCGGGGTACCACCGGTAAATCAGCGGGTCTACAACGGCGGAATCCATGTGACCAATTTGGACGAATTCAAGCGGACCACGGAAATGATGGACGCCCAAGCGCAAATGCCGTGGATATCGAAGTTTTAATCCTTCTCAAAGCAGTTGGTTAATGAGTGTAATCGATCAAACAGTCGCTATTGACATCATTGGCGTGCACAACGAGGTATTTCGTATCTCCGGGCCGGGGAGTGGGCGTCAAGGCGTTCAGTTAATGCCGAAGCTTACCGGTGCCGTGGATGCACCGGTAAAGACTTTGTGGATTAAATCCTCCTACGGTCAAACATTCGTCGACTTTCTATGGCAGCGCCGTGACATGGTTTTCACCGTCAACATCTTCGATGAAGAAGGCGACCCGGAACGGTGGAAGCTTATCGATTCCCGGTGGAGATTTGCGTTCGACTATGTCAAGGAATGCACCATCCGCTACACGGAGAAAGGCTCTTACCGGGATCTCAAGGTAAGATTGTTGGAGGAGCCGAAAGCATACGAGTCAGGTTCGTGGGAAGGTAAAGACCCCCACCTTTACGCCTGCTCCACAGTTGTTATGACCGTCGCCGCTCAGCTTCCTTTCTATGTCGGCCCATCCGATTTCTACGACTGGGAAGGCGACACCTCCTCTGGGCATGTCGATATCGAGTTAAACGTCGACTGCGATGTCCCCGTTTGGCCGAAATGGACTCTAACCGATCAGGCCAGGTGGAGACTCCCCGACTTCTCTTGGGGAAACAACGACTACGGCACCGGATTACTGGACATGGGCAGGACTGTCCTCCTCCCCTATCTACCTTTAGGTGCTGGGTGTGTGGCGGATTCCGATCCGCGAAAACAAACCCTTCTCGCCGCCAACCGGATAAACCTTCAAGGTTTGTGGGGCGGCAAGGATCTTCTCTACCCAATTCTGGGTGGAACCTACGACGAGATACCAGTTTCCGTCAGTGATGCGGTGGGTGGTTTCCGTCTTCAACTCGAAATACCGAAATGGTATTCACGCCCCTGGTCGCGACCTGTGGGCCTTATTTAAGGAAAGATATGGCACTACGTAAAGGCTCCGCATCCAAGGTGATCCGCGACGCCGTTGATGCAGCAACAGCGGACGCGGCTGACGGTGTTACCGCTGCGGAGATTTCAGACGCCACCACGGTTGGCAGAACAATCCTGACCGCCGCAAATGCTGCCGCAGTCCGCACTGCTGCCGGCTCAGCCGCCGCCTCCACCACCCCCGTGATTGTCGCAGTACCAGGCAGTGCTGTCGCAACTGGCACGGCTGGTCAGATCGCCTACAACGGAACCCATCTGTACATATGCACGGGAACGAATACTTGGCTCCGGGCGAGCATTGCAACGTGGTGACCTGTTCACCATTCTTCACTGTTCATTAAAACTGAACAGTTCTTTGTACTGAACAAGGTTAATGCGAACTCTTGAAGAGATCGCCAATATCAACACATCCGTTGAAGGTTGGCGCCAGGAATTAACGGGGCTTCGGAAAGCGAAGCCAATGGTGACGTTCTACCGAAACAAAGCGGACGGATCACCGGGACTCGAATACTACGGCCGGGTGGATTATAAGGACGCGATACAAGCATCTTTCCCGTTCAAAAAGAACATCTCCACCCAAGGGGTTATACAGCTCCGCTTCGACCATTACATTTCGGAGTGGTTGAGGACTGTCCCGAACGATCCGAATCAATGCAAAAACATCATCATTCGGGTTGACTTTTTTCGCGGAAAAATGCGCTGGACCGGGCTATTGCATCACTGGTCGATCAAGATGCGTGACCGTGTTCACTTCATGGAGTTCACCTTCAATGATGACCTGCAATATTTACAGTTCCTTTTAGGCCCGCCAAACCCTGTATTACCTATCCCGATTTTCCAATTTCCCCGGGTACTCCCTCTAATTGGCCCGGCAAAATGGTGCTGCTCCACCATGATTCTCCTGAATCTGATAAGGCAGGAGGGTAACCTTTGGCAATTGCCGGATGATCCATTCGATTTGGCCCAATGGTTCTCTGTCTTACCAACGGAGTGGAGAAACTGGCAAGTCCATATAAAGGCCAATCCTTTACCTTTCGACGATTCATCTCTGTGGACCATTATAGCCACCCGTATGAATCCCATCGACAGTGTTATAGCGGATGCGCTAGAGGATGCGCAGTTAACGCTGAGATACCGCAGGGTGTTTACCGATGAGGGGGAGAACGAAACCGGCATCCTCTTCGTCGACAGACCGGCTAACGGTGCTTTGGTCTTCGAGATCACCGATGACTCCGCCTACCACGACTCCCTCAACGGCACATTCTTGGGCGGGACAATCGTCCAGGGGTTCTTCCGAAGCGTCATCCAATACCTCGGTGGGTTCATCGAGGACACCGCAGTCTCGGTTTTGGACAATGAATCCCTCTACCCGGATGAATACTATGGGCCGGGATTCCTCAACACTTTACCTGTAGCACCGTGGTTGGTTTTCCGAGATAGCACCTATTCACCTATGCAGACCTCGGAATTAACGTGGTCCCCTGCAACGGCGAGATCCGTCATCGTGGGTGGGGACAATCCCGCAGCGGACGCGACAGTTAAAGTCCTGATCGAAACAATTGGAAATATCGCCGGCTACTTCCTCCTCGGCGGCTTCTCCTCTCTGGGTTCGATTATTTCTAGCATAGTGATGCCATTCTTGGTAGGCACGATATTCGCCTGGCTGGAATGGAAGAATGTCGGCCGAGCAAGAAACCTCGGTTGGGCGCATCTATGGGAACTCTACCAACAGGGCGCGGAAAACAACTCCTGGTCATTAAGTGCTATTGCAGCTATGCGTGGGGGATTCCTAGCTTCAAGGAGTGAAACCTCCCACACGGTTTCACTGAACTCGGACCATTGGAGTCTGCCAGGCTGGCATTACCAGGTTGGCACACGTGTTGGAACTACTTGTCGTGGAATTCCTAATTTCGTACGGGTGGCGCAAGTCGAGGAATTCATCCCAAGTTGGGGCGGTGACGACGATAAAGCCTTGGATTTCCAAGTGAAAATCGGGCAGAGCAAAGCCTCGATGTCTACTGGCGAGCGTCTGGCGCGGGTAGTTAAACGAGCTAAAGATGCGCTCTCCAACCTCGGATGCTCGTTCGTCGTTTAGTGGTTTAACCATAGGTTTATAAGCCAATCTCAACGTCGGCTGAAGTCACAATCTTATTGATAGAATCAAATAGGAGCAGTTTTGATTCACCCACCAGACCCCGAACATCCGCAGGGTATGGCATTCGTCATGGGCGCGGGAATAGTTGATTTCCGACCGGGTAGATCCATTATCAGTGATCGTCAACCCATTGCCGTGGTCCAAGCATGGGGTCCCACCTCGGAATTGTGGTGGAAACTCGGTCTGAGATACCACCCCGAATTAGCTACCCATCATCTTAAAGGTGGGGGTCAATGGTCTCTTGCGGAATTGGTTGAAGGCCCGCCCCCCGCTCCTGAACCTGCGATGACTAACGAACAGATCGCGGAAAAGGTTCTTGAAATAGTCGCCGAAACTAAACCGGAGTTTGTGCAGAGCATCAAGAATATCCGCGAATCCGGCACTGAGGAACAGAAGGCCGCCGCGCGTAAAAGACTTGAGTCTGAGATGAATCGCCTTGGTAGTGAGATCACAGGTCTAGAAGCTTTGACCGAATACTTAGAGGACTAAATGACCGTCCCACTTCCCGGTGTCCCAACCGGCTTTTCGCTGGACGGTTGGGATGGGGTCCTCTACAACGGTGCCACTGGCGCCATTTCGGGGATGCAGAATCTCACCGAGAACGCTGTACGTCTCGCGAAAATGGCGGAGATCACCGCCAACACTGTTCTCAACACCATTTTGGGTTTGGTGTATCAGGGTTTGAGGGATGGGGTTTCCCTCGCCCTCGCAATTATCGAGGCTATAGCAACAAAGCTTTTCGGCCTGATCCCGGGCTTCGATGATGTCGAAACTGTTTTGGCCCAGATTCAAGAGGTCCCCATTTTGGGGGACATTGTTGAGGCCATTACCGGGGTTGTTGGGGGCACCCTCAGCGACATCGAGGATTGGGCGTTATCCGTCCCCCCTATCGCTGCAATCGTCACGGCTCTAGGCGGTGTGGGGGATGATTTATCGGCCCTCACAAGCGTTCTCGTCCCCGTTAAAGACACTGTAGATGACGTAGCGGCGCTGATCGTGGGTGTCGGGGGAACAGTCATAGGGGATGTGACTGACGCCATCCTAGACGCGGCCGGCACGGCGATAGATGTTGCTGCGGACATCGCAGCCCTCCTAGCGGGTTTAGGTGTTGGGAGCATCGCCGCCCTCATATCCGTTCTATCCGGGGCTATATCAACCACCTCCTTTCTCGATCAGGAGATCGCGGATCTTTTCTCTGCGATGTCCGTTGGGTCGGGTGCGGCTTTGGGTGGGGCGCTTGCTTTAACTGAGGCGTCGCTTTCCGACCTGTACGACGAATGGAACGACCTCCTCGCGGGGATGAGTGAGGCCACGGGTGCGGCTTTAGCCTCCGCCCTCTCCACTACAGCCTCCGTCGCCACCACAGCCGCTTCCGATGCTGCCGATGCGGTAGCTGATTTAGCCGCATTCCTTGCAGCCACTGGCGAGGCAGGGTTTGCGGTTCTCGGCGGACTGTTGCAGCAGTTGATCGCATGGCTTTCTGCTATACCGGCAAGCCTTTTATCTGGCGCGCTCCCAACCGGTTTGACGATCAGCGGCAACCCGTTGAGCACCATCTTCAATGGCAGTGGCCTGCTTAACGGCTCGCAGATTACGGGCGCTATCAACAGCGCAGCCACGCTGGGTGGGAATGCCGTGTCCACCCTGTTTAATGGCTCCGGTCTGATTGCGTCCCAGATAGCCGGCGCACTAAACAACGCGGTCACCATCAACGGCACGTCGTTCAACACACTCATCCCATCTGGACAGTTGGCGGCGTCGCAAATATCGGGTGCCCTCAATACTGCGGTAACCGTGTCAGGCACTGCGATAGGGACGCTGCTCCAATACCTCAGCGGGTCGGGGCAATTCAACGCAGCTCAGCTCACCGGAGCGTTGAATGGGGCCGTTACTTACGGTGGTAATGCCCTCAGCTCGTTGTTGCAGTATCTAAATGCCTCCGGTCAGTTCAATGCCGCACAATTGACCGGCGCCCTGAATGGCGCTGTCACATTCAGTGGCACTGCATTGACCACCTTGTTGCAGAATCTCAACAGTAGCGGCCAGTTCGCAGTGGCTGGACTAATTGGTGACATTACCCGTGGAATGTCCACCGACATGCAGGCCGTCATCGACAATTTGGCCAACGCTTTCACTGGCGGTACCTACGGCATTCCGCAAACCCCCACACCCACCTACGGATCGACCGGCGCGGGTAAAACGTGGTCTAGTGGGAACAATTCGTGGGCGCACACGGTGGTGGGGAACGCCATCCTGGTTTTCGTCGTCTACGACGACAACAACGCCATTACCGCACCAACTTTCAGCATCAACGGAACGAACATCCCAGTACTGGGGAGTTTCGTCTACAACACCACGGGTGGCCCACCCAACAAGTGGACGTTATCGCTCTACGGGCTGATGGCACCCTCGACTGGGGCTCAAACGGTTTCGTGCGTTGCAGGTTCCGATGTTCTGTACGCGGCCAACTCGGTCAGTTACAGCGGTGTTTCGAGTTTCGGCACACCAGTCACCAACACCGGGACTGGGACCTCCCTTTCGCACACGGTGACAGCCTTAACAAGCGACATTGTGGTCCAGGCGTTCAGTGACTTCCTGCAAACCATGTCCAGCTACAACAGGAATCAGAGGTCGCTTCAACCGGGGGTCGGTGGGCTCAACCTGGGATTGCTGATCGGTGATGCGTCGATCGGCTCCACCTCGGTCGGTTTTACGGCTACAGGTAGCTCAAGTGAGACATGGGGGTCTATCGCCGTTCCGGTTCACGGCATAACCACAACCACCCACGCGACGGCGGCAGACATTATCGCCGCACTCTCTAGTGTTCCCGCCTCAATCCTGACCGGTGCTTTGAATGGTGCAGTCACGTTTGCGGGGACAGCACTGTCGACGCTGCTTCAATATCTGAACTCCTCCGGTCAGTTCAATGCCGCGCAGTTGCAGGGGGCTTTAGCCGGCGCCGTGACTTTCGGCGGCACGGCGTTGTCGACGCTCCTCCAATACTTAAACAGCTCAGGTCAATTCAACGCAGCTCAGTTGCAGGGTGCGTTGGCTGGTGCGGTCACCTTTGGCGGTACCGCGTTGAGCACGCTCCTTCAATACCTCAACAGCAGTGGGCAATTCAATGCTGCTCAGCTTCAGGGCGCACTCGCTGGGGCTGTCACCTTCGGGGGTACCGCCTTATCGACATTGTTGCAATACCTGAACTCGTCTGGCCAGTTCAACGCCGCTCAATTGCAAGGAACCATCAACAACGCCGTGCAAATAGGAAGCACCGCGTTGAGTTCGATCTTCAACGGTTCTGGCCAGTTCATTGGCGTGTTGAACTCCTCCGCAACGGGGGCGTTGAACTCCGCAATCACCTATAGCGGTACAGCTTTGAGCACCGTGTTGACGAACATCACCGCCAGCACGGGAGCCATCAACGCTGCCGGGTTGACCGGAACCATCAACAATGCCGTGCAGATCGGTAGCGCTGCGCTGAGCACTGTGTTCAACGGTAGCGGTCAGTTCATCGGAGTTCTGAATTCATCAGCCACGGGCGCTCTGAACTCGGCAATCACATATGGGGGAACCGCTCTCAGCACGGTACTCACCAACATTACAGCGAGTACAGGTGCTCTAAACGCCGCAGGCCTGACGGGCACAATCAACAACGCGGTTCAAATCGGTAGTACCGCAATAAGTTCCATCTTCAATGGTTCTGGTCAGTTCATTGGGGTATTGAACTCGTCCGCGACGGGTGCCCTCAACTCAGCGATCAAGTACGGCGGCACCGCACTCAGTACAGTGCTGACCAACATCACCCCAAGTACCGGGGCGCTGAACGCTGCTGGGTTGTCGGGGACGATCAATAACGCAGTCCAGATTGGCAGCACCGCTCTCAGTTCAATCTTCAACGGCACCGGGCAGTTTATTGGGGTTCTGAACTCCTCAGCCACAGGGACGCTCAACGGCGCCATCCTGCTCGGCGGCACCGCACTGTCGACGCTGTCAACCAACTGGAATGGCGCCGTCACCAACATCAACAGCCTGATCAGCGGTGTCACGGGTGGGTCAACGATCAATGACGTGTTCGGCGCGATCAACGCGGCGACATCGAAGTTCTCATCACTGATTTCTGGATTGGGCGGCACCGTCATTGGTGATGTAACCACCTACATCACTGGCATCCTGTCAGCGTTGACCGCCCTAAAGAATGGCCTCTCGGGGATCTTCAACCCGCTGCAAGTTGGGGACGTTTCGCTGCAAAACCTGTTGGCCCAGGTCCAGACTGGTTTGCAGGGGATTTTGCCGCCAGTGTTCGACAACCTCGACGGCACCTTCTCGGCGTTGACGACCCAGTTGGTCGACAACCTCGACGGCACGTTCTCGTACACGCCAGGCGCGAATCCCGTTCACACCCTCATTGATCAGGCTGACGGCACGTTCATGACGGTGGCGCAGTCATTACAGCAGGCGGCGAAAGCTGCGACTTCTCAAGTCGGCAATAACCTGACAGCAGCCGCGAATAACGTTCAGAGCGTTATGAATTCGATCGGGGCCAGCTTCGGCGGATTACTTGGTGGATTCGGGGTGACCCCGGCCGTGGCGCACACTGCGGTCGCTGGCGCCGCGAACACTCTGGCTTCAAACTCGCTGAGCATCACCGAGATTAATGCACTGCTGGCGGCACTATCGAGCGGCGGCGGCACGAATGCCACGGTCAACTTTGGGCCTGAGCCAGATGGTGCACTTCCCGGCGAGTTCACGGTGATATCCGGGTCGGGCATTGCTGTTAGTGGCGGCAAGGTTGTAGCGACAGCCGCTGTCGAAAAGGTCCGGTACAACGCGGCGGCAACGCAGACTGATTACCAAAAGGTTTCTGCGGTTTGCACGTCTTCTGGCGATCGAATGGCTCTCTATGGCCGGATGAACTCTGCCGGTGATACCTACGTTTTCGCCGAGTACAACAGCGCCGGGGCATGGGCTATAGCGGGACGCGTCTCCGGCTCTTTCACCAACGTATTCCGCGAGGCGGTCACCGACACGTTGACACCGGGTGCCGTGTACACGCTTGTCTGCGGAGTGGTCGGCGGTAGCGACAGGCAGTTCCAACTGCTGAAAAACGGTACGCCGATGACTTTTTCGTTTTCCGGCGGCACCACCTTCACTGATACCTCGAATGAGACGTCGCTGGGGACGTCGTTCCGCTACGCCGGATTTGGTGCCGCTGATTACCCATTCTGGACGGGAACTGCCAACTATGAAATGTCGATCTGGAGCCTGGTCGAGGGAGCGAACCTCTCCCCGGCCGCGTTTGTCGCCACCAGTGAAACCACCACCTCGACCAGTTATGCGGACCTGACCACCACCACCGATAACGTCACCATCACCGTCGGGTCCAACGGCATGGCGGAAGTATTTCTCTACTCCGCACTCACCAACAATGCAGGAATCCCGTACGTCAGCTTTGCCATTTCGGGTGCAACCACCCAGGCCGCCTCCGACACTTACGCCATCGTGTTCAACCCACCCACTGTGAACAGTCCTGGCGCATACGGCGCATCGTTCCTGCTCACCGGATTAACACCCGGGTCAACAACATTCAAAATGAAGTACCGAGTCACGGCTGGCACCGGCACGTTCGCGAACCGCCGCATCGCCGTATTGCCGAAATAGAGAGTAGCGAAATGATCACGCGCACAGCAGGAGTCGAGACAATAGCACTGAAGGTCGAGCCCGCATATCAGCGGGTGCGGATCGAGGACAGCGACGAATTCTTCATCGGCATAAGGCAAGTCAAAAGCATTGCGCTGGGGTCCGGCCTGATCCACTTCCTCGGAATCGAGACGCGAGGCGAAGAAATCGTCGTGAAGTTCACCGACCCCAAGGGGGTGGAAACCGTCGGCGACATCGGAGACAGTATCGTCCTGACATTCCATGGTGATCAACTTCGAGCCATCGCAATACTCAATGGCCCCAACGGAAAACGCAACAACGCATGCTACTCCGACTCTTTCCCCGGCGATGAAGATGCCATCGAGGTAGCCGAGCTGGCCCTGGCGGAAGATGAGAAGTTTGCGAACGAGGGCAGCAAATCATGACGCGCGTCCCCACAGGCTCCTTCGACGCGGCGGCGATCATCACCGCGAGCACCGCCCCCACGATGGGCAACCTCAACCGCTACAACGCGGCCAGCGGCGCACTCACCCCCACCCTGCCCGCGTTGTCCGGCCTTAATGAAGGTTCGGGCTGCGTAGTGGCGAAGGCATTCACCGACACCACACTGAACTCCGTGACCTTCACCCGAGCTGGTAGCGATACCTTCACCGACGGTCAAACGTCATTCGCGCTCATCAAGCCTGGCAGTTGGGTTGCGCTACAGGTCATCACGGTCTCGGCAACGAAGTACTGGGCGATCGTCGGCGCGGGCGAGCTTTACCCCCGTGGCGGGTTGTCCGCGATCAGCGCGCAAGTGGCTCGAACAAACACCACCAGTGCCATAGACGTGGTCACCGCTACTCTGCCTGTGGCGAGCCTGTTCGTCGGGTCCACCTACCGCGTGGTACTGGACGGGACAATTCAGACCAGCAACGCCGCATCGAGTTCGCTGACGTTCACGCCCTATATCCAGAACACAGCACTGGCGCAAACGGCGGTCATGGCATCGACTGGCACGGCGAACGCCGCATCGGCGTTCCACCTCGAATTCCTGATCACCGTGCGCTCCACGGGCGCAAGCGGCACCGCACTGGCAAAACCCCGAGGCGTCATCAACCTGGCCACCACCGGCCTAACTCACCTGGTCAACACCAGCGCGTCCACCACCACTATCGACACCACATCGGCAGCGGCATCAACAGCGCTCAAGGTCACCGCCCAGTGGGGTGCCACGAACGCGTCGAACAGCTTGCTTGTCGACTTCGCCAGCATTGAACGGGTTATTTAAGGAGCAGACATGGAAATTATCGATGTGGAAACAGACCCCATTGAGGAACTTACTTACAAGGTTGATGTTTTGACGTGGCTTTATGCGGAACTGATGTACCGGGTTCGCCTAGCCACAGCTCAACAACTAGTGTCCCGGCCCGATATTCAGCAGAGGCTTCAGGAACTCATCGCCAACAAGTTGACGTTGTGACGACCCTCGAATTCCTCGCCGCCATATTGGGTGGGGGACTGATCAATCAACTCTTCACGATGCTGGTGAATCGCCGGAAAAACAAACTTGATCAGTTGGCGATGATCGAGAAAATCTCCGCAGACCTCAGAAAAGAGTTGTTCGACAAATACGAGGAGCGGGGTAAACAGATCACCCTTCTTCGTAGAGCAATCATCAAACTCACCAATCTTGTGGATGAGCTTCTTCCTCGGATCAAGGGCTTGACTTTTCACGAAACGCAGAAGTTGAAGGATTGCACCTTGGACACTCGTCTCGCCGGTCTCGCCGCAGAACTATAAATGCTACACTTAGTTGGGAGCCATTAAATGGCCAAGACTTTTACGAAAGACCCCGAGGCGATCCTCGACTACTCCGTGGACTGGTCGAAGTGGCTGGTCTCGGATGACTATTTAGTCCACGCCACCTTCGTTCCCTCGCCGGGGTTATCTGTCATTTCCTCGAATGTGACGGAAACAATCGCAACAGTGTGGCTTTCCGGGGGTATCGCGGGGCAAACATATTCGGTTACCTGCCACATCACCACCAACGGTGGACGACAGGATGACCGCACCTTTCAAATTCTTGCCAAGGAAATGTGATGGCCACTATCGGGCTGAGTGAGTATTTAGCTAACGCATGGCTGGGGACTTTACGGAACGTTCCGTTCACAGTTCCCATAACCTGTATACAGTTGCACGACGGACATCCCGGGGCTTTGGGCACCTCAAATGTCTCTGAGGTGACCTCACGTAAGGCAATGACCTTTTCCGCGCCCGATGACGGGGCTACGGAGGCAACGGGTGAGCCGGCCCAGTGGGATATGACGGACCCTGAAACCATCTCCCATATTTCGGTGTGGTCCGGCTTTGACGGGGATGTGGACGCCAAGTATCTGTTCCCCGCCGCCCTAAAGGCTCCCAGGATTGTGGTCGAGGGCGATGTTTTGATTCTGACCGCGAACGATATCGAGTTCCCGAACCTAGCAGCCGCCTAATGGCTGTAGCTTTCGACTCGGCCTCATACAAGTTCGACTCCCTGAGCGCCACGGACAACACCACCTTCTCCCACGTCGTTTCCACACTGGCCACGGATAGGGCGGCCGTTTTGGGTGTGGTGTGGTGGGGGGCCTCCGACGCGACCGGGGGGACTGTCACCGCATCCTTCGGGGGTGTCTCCATGGACGCCGGCACCGTAGTCAGATGGTTCTCGGACAAGTGTGCCCTGTATCCATTCACCCTAGAAGACCCCGGTACGGGTTCGAAGACCATTCAGGTGGATGTGTCCTCGATGGGTGGTGCGGGGGATGTGGGGATTGTTTGCGGCACCTACTCGGGTGTGGGGTCGATAGGCTCCCCAACTACCCAAGGCCCCAGCGCAACCGTCTCTAATAGCGTCACAGTCTCTTCTGATGATCCGTGTGACCGGGTTGTCACGGTTCACGGGATTAACACCGCCCCCGTCAGTTCTCTGCATTTCACAAATTACAACAAGACGATACGGATGTTCCCCGGCGCCATCCTTTTGGGTGATGGGGCGGGTGCGGCTTCCGTTGTTGGTACCGCCACGATGAGCTCATCCAATAGTTTCTGGGGAGCGTTCGGTGTTTCTTTGGAGGCCGCCCCGATCTCGATCGAGGCTTCACTGTCTATTCCTGTGAACATTTCTGCCTCCGCCTCCCTGTATAGAGTGGAAACCCCGGACCCACGGAGAACGTGGGTGATTGCGTGAGTTTGAAACCACGGTATTCGGTCAAATCGAATCAGGTTCTAGAATTGCAGCGGGGGAATCCCGTTGAATATATCTATTACGAGAAGACCGATCTTCCCCTCAACGCTTCGGGAACTATACAGTTCTCCAACATCTACGGTCAGACTTTGGATACATGGAGCGCTTACTGCGAGGATGGTGTTCTCTCTTTTCGCGCGGACTCCTCCGATTCGGATCTTTTAGCCACCGGCACTGCCTGGGCTTTGAAGGTCGACTACGACGACGGGGAAAATCCTCGGTTGAGGGAGCAGGGCACGGTTATCAGGGCTGAGGCCCCTTGGCCCAACGCTCCCGCCACCTCGGATATTTTCCAGGGTGTTCAATACAACTATTCCTTCGGAACACCCGGGCAGGTTGTTGATCCGGCTTGGACCATCCTGTTGGGTAAGGCGCAGGTCTACGACAACTCCGAGGACAGTAAACCTAACGCTGTAGCCATCGGAGAGTCCGATTCTGGGACTTTCGATGACACGGCGATGCTCTACTACGCCCCCCTTAGAACTAATGCGGTCAGGTTCACCTATTCGACTGTCGCCGCCGGCAATGGGGATGCGTGGGTTGTCATCAACTCCAACTACGACGGAACGAATTTCGCCGCCATCCACCACAAGCAAACCTCCGGTACGGACTATGTAGCTATCTGCACCGGTTCGGGACCTGTCACGATAACAGATAGGTCTTCCGAGGTCACTCACACGATGGATTACGAGACTTTCACGGCGGAATACAATCCATCATCGAATACCTATTCGGTGTATGTGGGCGCCTCCACTACTCCTCTTGTTTCGTGGACTGACTCCACAAACATCGTTCACCACGGCAACGGCTACCGGTATGTGGGTTTCGGTTTCAAATCCGCATCTTCCGGTCCCGGCCCTGAGATCGCCGGCTGGTATGCCGCAGACTCCATCGGAGCGTAATGAGCTTTACCAGATTTGATAAGAAACCCCTTTTAACCCGCGAACAGATCGCTTTGGTGGTTAAACAGGTGGCGGATAAACGCGGGCTAGAGAAGATGGCCGTGATTATCGCGTTGATGACCATCTCTGTGGAGGTTGGAGCCAACGACGGTTTCGGGCAGAGGCAGTGGTGGTGCCCCGCCAACAGTGTGGACCCGGAAACCTTTGATTACCCGCACGATTCAGAGTCGGACGACAACCGTTCTTCTGGATACTTCCAGCAGCAGCCCGGACCTAACGGGGAGGCGTGGTGGGGGACCCCTCGTCAGAGGATGACTCTCGCTGAATCAGCGGACATGTTCCTTGACCGTCTCTCCGATGACTATGTAAATGCGAAGGATGCTTTCACCGCAGGGAAGTTCGCGCAGAACGTTCAGGGTTCATCCTTCCCCGACAGGTATGCGGCGCGGTGGGATGAGGCCCACCAGGTGTACGACAGGGCAGTTAATGGGAGCGTCTCAGTTCCCGAAGTTCCGCAAACACCTGTAACACCAACTTTTTTCAACGAAGTGAACCTGATCAGTGGTTGGCCGAACGCATCATCGAGGAACGGTCGAAAGCCGATCTACTTCGTCCTTCACACCTCTGAGGGTGCGGGGGGGATGAACCTCGTCAACTACATGAGGAATGCGAGCGTCTCCTACCACTATGTGGTGGGGGATGACGGCACCGTCTATGACCTTGTGGACACCGATGATGCTTCCTGGTCGGTGCTGGATGCCAACGGTTACACCATCAACCTCTGTTTCGGGCCTTCGTTTGCTTCCTGGACCCGCAATGAGTGGCTTCAGAACATGGGTAACGGCATCAAGATCGCCGCGTATCTGGCCGCGCAGGATTGCCGCAAATACAACATCGCCCCCGTAATTCGTTGGGGGAGAAGCGCATCCGGCTACCCCACCCTTAAGGGGAACACGGGGATCACGGACCACAACGGCATCACCTATTTGGGGATCGGCAACCACACCGATGTTGGGCCGAACTTCCCGATGGATGTTTTCAACCAATATCTTCAACAGTTTTTCTTAGGCGCAGAGGTAGACGACATGTTTTCAGACGCAGACCGGGCTTTGCTTCAACGGATCGACGACGCACTAAACCAGGATGTGTACTCCCGCTCCATCTATCGGGAGCCGAATGAGGGTTCCATCGGGAAAGTTGTCGACGTTCTACTGAATGTTGACGGCATGGAGCACATGGAGCTGGTGGAGCGCTCCGCCGTCCTG
This sequence comes from Nitrospira sp. SG-bin2, assembly GCA_002083405.1. Taxonomy (GTDB): domain Bacteria; phylum Nitrospirota; class Nitrospiria; order Nitrospirales; family Nitrospiraceae; genus Nitrospira_D. The sequence goes on from LVWT01000030.1 coordinate 36,966, forward strand.
GGGGATGAGGACTCACTTCGAAGGGTGATCCGTACCGCCTCTGAGGAGGGCGCGGTCACTGATAAGGCCGCTGTGGAGCGGGCGAAGGATGTTCTCGCTTCGGTGCCGGCGGAGATCCTCAAGGCATGGACTGACGCCAACAAGTGAACGAACTATCCAGCCAGGCCGGTACCTGGTTTGCACGCAACGTTCTAATCCCTTTCACCAGAGCGGTTTTGGATGAGGTTGAGGGCGAGTTCGCGGCCGAAATCAACAAGCTGTTCAAGCTGCCCTACGGAATTTTAGGAAGAATCTTCCAGTGAAGCTCACCGAACTCACCAAATACACCAACGCCCTCCTGGCTTTTCTCGGGGCTCTTGTAACCTTCCTCACCGGTATTCAGGCGAACGAAGCGATCACGAATGTCGCCCCATCTTCGTGGACGTATGGCATCGGCACGGCCGTATCTGTGCTCACAGGTGTGTTGGTTCAGGTGAAAGGTTCGCAGGCTGATCCTCAACTCGAAGCCCTTGTCGAGCAAATCAAAGCGGCCCTGGCAACTCACAACCCAGAGGCTGTCGTCGCCGCCCTACCGCCCGCTGTGCAGGACGTTGTGGAGCCGGTGACTAAACAGGTCACGGAGACAATTCCAGTGCTTCAGAAGAACGCTCAGGACGTTTTAGACGAGGTTACTAAGGCTATCGAAGCCTACCGTTTGAAGTTCTGATAATTCCCCTGTTCCGGGGGTAACGGAACACTCTAATAAACCGAATCTCACCCTCTTCATGGGGGTGAGTTCTATTTGGCGTCCCCAAAAGTAGGAAGTGATTTATGGCGTGGATCGGGTGGACCCTTGGTATGTCAGGGCCGACAGTTCAGGCGGCGAAACGGAAACTCAAAGCTAGATACTCGTACGCGAAACATTTGGATGACACCGAATACTTCGATGAAGCACTGAGAGATGTTCTGAGGATCTACAAACCTAAGCGTAGCGCTGAGGGGTGGAACCTCCGCACGGACGGTGTCTACCTAGATGTGCTGGATTACCAAACTCAAGATTCTTTGGGGATGATCTCCAAGGTTAAGCCGATCATGTTCACGGTCGAGGGCCATCTCTCCGATATGTTCGCCGGCCCAGTCGCTGACACCGCCAACCAACTGGAAAAAGAGGGCCTCGTTCGTCATCAACCTGTTGGATACAACAACGGCGCGCTCCCGTTCGACAACGCCTCTGGGGTTAAAGAACTCGCCCGTTTGGTTGGCTCCACGAAGCTGGACAACGGAACCCCCTTCCCCGCCGGAACCCCGTGGGCCTTGGGCGGATTCTCGCAGGGGGGAATCATCATCTCCTACTTCTACTTCGACTACCTGGCCCCGGGTAAGCCGCTGAATTGGAGACTGAAGGATCTTAAGGGTGTCTTGGCCTACGGGAATCCCTGTCGCCAAATCAACAGTATTGCCCCCTGGTGTCAATCGTGGGCGACGAAACCCAACACCCATGGGTTAGACCCTTACCGAAGGTTTGGAATGCCAGGGAAGCCTTCTCAGCCCGATAATTGGATGGAAGTGTACCGAGGTGGAGATATTTTCGCCGAGAACACCGATGATAAATCCGGGGAGATTAAGGCTGCCATCTACCAGGCGGTGATGAAGGATTTCTTCTCCAACCCATTCTCCCTGGCCGCGCAGATTGCGGATCTGTTTCTGACTCCGTTAGAAGAGGTGATCGGGATTGTCATGGCCATCATCTCCGGTGTTTCGTTCCTCGCCGGCCAACCAAACGCACATTATTCACCTTTTGACCTACAAGGCGGGGTCGATTGGATGCGGAAACAGTTGAAAAACTGACTGTAAATCATATTAGACTTAGTATTTCACCGATTATAGGAAACCAATGACCGTCAAACTTTTCTCAACCCCGAACTGCTTCCGCTGCAACGCCGTGAAGAAACGGTTGAATCTTAAAGAGATCCCGTATGAGGAGTTCGATCTGACCAACGACATTGAGACCGCGAAGAAGTTCCGGGCTGAGGGATTGAACTACATCCCAGTTCTTGAGGCCGTCATTGACGGTGAGGTCAAGCGGGTGGATGGGTACCGGCCGGACTTCATTGATGCCCTGGCCAGTTAGCCGATAAACGCGATCCTATGTCAACCTGCGGTTTGCTCGCACCCGCAGGTTGTGGTGTGTAGGTCGCCGTGCTTGCCGTTGCTGCCCAGTGGCCGGTGCACGTCCAACACCTGAACCAAGCGGCTAATCTGGCTGCGGGTGAATAGATCAGGCGCGTGGGCCTGCTGCTTGCAGAGAACTTCGCGAAGATGCTTAGGGCACCAGTAGTCGGGGCCGCCTGCACTCATCTGATAACCGCCCCTCTTACGTCAAGTGCCGGTTTGCTCGGCGGCGTTGAGTCGGGTTATCTCGGCGTCTCGGTCGTAGCGCAGACTGAGCCGCATACCTTCCGGCACGTGGACCACTTCGTAGCCAACAGCTTGGAGCTGGTTTAGGACGAACGCGCCGAACCCTTCGGCCTGCCGCCAATTGGGGTGGAACCAATCAATTGCGGCCTGCTTTATCACCGAGTTGGCGTCACTCATCCTTGTTCCTTTCGCCGATACCTTGAGGGCTTTACGTCCAGGTGTGCGCTGGGCAGTCGCGTCCGACATTTCCGCTAAATAAGGTGCTTGCCGGGCAGGTGCATCGTGGTGTGATGCTGTCTAGCTCATCGGCGCAGAAGCGCAGGTGATAGGCCACTAGCTTGGCTGGGCCGTCGCCCACGCCTTCCATTGTTGTGGCACGTTTGCGCCACCGCTGGGCGAGTTCTTGCGGCGTCTCCATGATGGATGTGCTCAGATGCACAGTCGGGTTACGGGGAACGCATCGTCAGCCGCCTCTTTGGTGCCTAGCCACGGCTTGTCGACCAGTTTGAAGTGTTCGCCGTTCTCGTCGTCCATTCGCGCCCAAAGATGGTCAACCGGATAGCCGCCGTCGATACAGTTCTCACCACATTCCATGTGGGCCAGCCAGCGGTTTACCTCGGATCGAAACTCATCGGCTTCCCTGTGCCCGTAGCCCCAGAAAATCTCGCCGCGTTCGTCCTCGATCATGTTGAAGATCGGGCCGTCGTTGGTGATGAAGTGGTGCTCGTAGGTGGCTGTTTCAGTCATGTTTCCTCCTGTGATTTCGTGCCGATAACCGAGCGGAAAGTCAGGCTTCAGCATTGCCGTAGTCGTAGCTGCCTTCTGGCGTGAACGGGTTACCAAAGTCCACCGGCCTCTCAGGTAGAGCCAGGAACAGGGCCTTGAGCGCTTGAGTCAACTGGGGGTCATGGTAGAGCTTGTCGTCAGCATCTCTCGGGGTCTGCCAAACCCACTGTTGAAACTCCTCGTCGTACACCTTCACCCTGTCGGGATACTCGTACACGTAATCCGAGATGTACTTTCCTTGGGGTCGCTGTCCTCGCACTCTGGCGGCGAAAAGTGGTGTTGCGTACTTATGCACGGAGCGTTTGCAGATGTTCGCAATATCCTCGATGGACTGCTTCAATAGCGGCAGGTTCTCTTCGGTAACGTCTTCGGAGTCGGCGCAGGCCCAATAAAACAGGTCGGACACATCCACCGAGACAGCCAGGTCTTGATCCCAGTAGAGATCCTCTTTGAAACCGTGTAGCCCAGCTAGACGGGCCACTTCCAAAAACAATTCTGTTGCATCCATCTAATTTCCTCAAACTATCAACGGTTGTGGTGGCACCCCAGGTGAGGGCCAGTTCGCGTATGTCCCCCTTGTGGGGATGATGCGGTGGACAATCACAGGTTCAGGTTTCGCCGCGTAACAGACATGCCTTGTTGGCTTTTGAGGCGGGCGTAAAACCAGGAGTGGCGTCAGACAAGCCCCTGTGAAGAATTGCCGGCGGGTTACCTGTTTGGCCATTCATTCCCACACTTGCATTGTCGGATCACTTCACAGTTCCGTTCCATCGCATACTCATCCGGCATCCCCCACGATTCGACCCTGTGCACAACCCCGCTTGCCTGAACCCGTTTAATCACTCCGGGTTCGTAGTCGGCGGGGATTTCTTTTGGCAGCCGGAATCTATGAATGTCCAGGGTTTTGCATTTAGGACAGGCGGTGACGGCGGAAAACTTATCCATCAACTGTTGACGTGTTTGTACCAAAGGTAGAACGGCACCCAGAGCGGCCAGAGTGGCGCAGAAAGACTCAGTAACACCATCATTATCGTGTAGTCGGTCGCATCATCCGCGTGCTCCATTAACTCTCTACCGCCAACGTAAACGGTTGCGATTGACACCAGGGCGTACAGAACTAGTATTAACTCAGCCAAAGACAGCATCTCCCCACAAGCCCCACTCGGTGTACTCGATCAACGGTAGATCCGGCCTGAACCCTAGGAACTCCGATTCGGTGTATTCCTCTGGGTCTTCATTCATCCCACCAGTCCTCTTTCAGTAGCTCTATATACTTTTCGGCGCGATCCCTTGATCTCCACGGGTGATGATTCATCCACGACACTTTTTTGGATCTGTCGTACACGGAGTAGTGATCGCCCAAGAATTCAATAGCCCAGTCCGGTTCGATGTGGATCGTCTCGCAAATCCATTCAGAGGTGTCCTCAAAAAACCCGCACGCCTCTAAGGTCGTGGGCGAGCCGTAAAGGCAGAACTCTTCCCCGGTCTCCCTGGGGCCGATGTAGGTGACGCAGTAATCCCCGTCTGCCGTACATAGTTCTTCAGCCCTGGCGCGGGACATCTTCACAAGGGGTAAACCTTGTGGTGGTGCTCAATAGAGTAGAACCTTTTATTGCATTTAGAACACGTCACACCACCCCACTGCCCGATCAAGGCCACGATTCCAGGGCGATACTGTTCAAGGTAGTATTTCATGTGCGCCTGGCACAGCATTCCGTCCGCGCAACCGTGGCCAATGTAGTAGGCTACTTGAGCGCCGCCGTGGTCGCTGTGGATGCATATGCATTCCATCTCCTCGAATGCGCTGTCCACATCCGAGGTGACATCGGTTTCGTTCAAAGTAGGCATAAAACACCACCCACCCACAGAACGAAGAACGCGCCGATAATTAACGGTTCCACTTCCACCTCCACAAAAGGTACTCGGATAACAGTGTTGGGCCGATGATTATGAGAAGAACAAGAGAGGCCAGGAGTAGGTCGGCCATTAGAAGATGCTGTCTTTGATTTCGCCCATAAACCAGCAGGCGCCCGCGTATCCCAACAGAGCTACTAGGACTCCGCCGGCCAACATCCCTAACCAAAACATCACGCCTCCTTGTATCTGCGGGTGAACTCTTCATCGGTGAAAATCTCCACCGAACCGTCCTCGAATTTCACAACCCAATCCCCCGGGTAGGCCTGTGATCTCCCTATCGTGTCCGAGACATAAAAGTGGCTGAGACGCCCTGTAACGGACTTAAACTCGTGGTGCCTAGGGAAGGCCTTCTTGAACGCTCTATAGGGTCTGGTGACCTGTACAGCCGTAACAATGGTGTCTGTGTATTTCACGCCCGCTCCAAAGGGAAGTTGCAACTTAGAGGGATGGAGCCCCAGCTTGAGCATTGAACCCAGTCGTTGTCGATCTTGAAAAACCAGGCGTTCTCTCTGCGCTCGTAAACTAAACCGTCACGGGTGATCCACTGTGACCCGATTTCGGCGGAACTTAAACCTTCCCGGTTTTGGATCACATCAACCCCTCAGCAGCCTGTTTGAATAAATCCAGCATCTCCTGCTTCGATCTCCCCTGAATCCACCACTTCGTCAAATCCCCGCCAGGGACATACGGCCTTAAAGCTTTGGAGACATCCCACCCATACCCTTGGTAGTCGTTGTCTCTCCAACCCAGATGGCAGTAGAAGTAGAGGTCCCTGCCCAATCTCTGGTGTTTCTGGCTGTACCTGATGTGGGTGTTTCTTTTCACCGCTTCGCGGGCCAGGAGGAGAGATGTGAGGGTGCTCAATCCGTGTACCTTGCGAGGGCTGATTCCAGGCCTGCGTACAGATGCTCGCTAACCCGAATAAACTGTCGGACCAAATGCTTTAGAAGCGGGTCTGAGTCGTCAAGGTCATCTTCGTTCAGCCCGTACTCAAAGAAGGCGTCACAGATCCCGCCCTCCGACTGGACCTTCGCGGCGAACTCTTCCGGTGTCATACATCAATTATGGGGGCGATCGTAGTGACTATTTTCCAACATCAACCTTCAGGTTATTGGATGTAAGGGTTTCCCAACTTTCCCCGAGACCCCCGCGTCCACCAAGTGCCGTACCCGACTGACGCAAGTACCACCGTCTTTTGATCTTTTGAAAATCTTTTCTTTTAAGATCAACGACCAAGAGCTCCGCGCGAAACTTGCGTCCTTGAAAAAACCTCCGAACTGGACTCTAGCTCCTAAGTCTCGTCGTGCACTCCATTGCACTACTGGACTTTCGTGCCTAGTCTCGCCTTCATCTCCTTGCTAAAAAGAAGATTAAAGACGGAGTTTCAACTGATTAGTTCGTCAGTTTGTTTTGCGACAGACCCTTCTCATAGGGCAGGTAGGGCTGACAACTCAACGCCACACTGACATCCCAGTAGGTTGAATCACGCTTACGCGGCCTGGGGGAGGTGTGGAGGCATCCGCTGTCCCTGCATATAAGATTCTACCGCCATTTACAGTCACTCTTTAGATCAGAAATAGTCACATCAATCGCCCCTACAATAAGTAGGTGGGCATCAAAGAAGACTACTTCTACGGCTACGAGATGGGCCGGATAGAAGGCTACGACATTGGGTCCGCTGATGGTTACCACGCCGGCTACTCGGATGGTTACGCGGACGGGAAAAGATTCCGCGAACAGCTTGAGGAATACCACGGGAAGGCTAAAAGTGAGTGAGTTAGGCCAGAGGCTTATCGAGAGAGTCCGGCATCACGCCGTAGAGAATCCTGATTTCGTGTATCAACCGGCCAATGAAGACGATGAGTACCTCCCAGGCGTGTGTTCATACATACGTGACGGTAAGCCATCATGCCTTGTAGGACACGCCTTGTGGGATTGCGGAGTTATAGACGACACTCTTGGGGAAGACCTCAATACGTGGACCGACATACGTTCCCTAGACCTCCGCATGAATCTCGCGGTTGATGCCGAAGAAATCCAATGGCTGTCCGACGTTCAAGACGCGCAGGACATAAAAATCCCTTGGGGCACAGCAGTGAAGAGGGCTGACGATGAGTGAAAACGGCCAGAAAGTCATCGCGGCAGTGCGGAGAATCGCCGCAGAACAGCCCGGCAAGACCTATGTGGCGCCGAGAACAACAAGCTATGTCCCTCAATGCGTCTATGTGTTGAATGGCGCCGCGAGCTGCTTGGTAGGCCACGGACTTTGGGACGCAGGACTTATCGCCGCCGACTTTGAGGACTGCGACTTCAACTGCACAGGGATTGAGTACGTTGACGATTTTGAGATCGATCGCAAAGAGCGCACCTGGCTCGCTTATGCACAGGACGCCCAGGACCGGGGAGAAACCTGGTCCACTGCGGTAAGTGAAGCCGACCACAGGGCTGCGTTGGATGCGATGGTCAATGCGTAGCCTTCGCCAAATCGCAAGAAAGCTCGGCGGCAAGCGCACGCCAGATCCTGAAGGCGCCATAGCGGTTCTGCAGATCGCCCGAAGGTTGGTAAAAGACCACGGATTCAAGGCGATCGAGGCATTGAATGAGGCGGCCGAGAAATACGCCTCACCCATAGACCCGGCTAAAGCTTTCTGGGCGGCCCACTACACGTTAACCACTGCGGGCGCACGTAAAGGATATGGGTATTTCGAGGTGTGCGAAGCGGAGATCGATGTGCTGTTACCCATCTTCGACGCCGCCATCCAAAGTCAGGGAGCTACCAATTTGAAAGCGAAGAAGTTATGACGGACGTGATCAATTTTTACTCGGGCTTTCAAGTCGAACACCGCAAGTGGGCCGCCGAGTTGGCGACAGAAATCCACCAGGGATCGAACGATGCCGACCTAGTTCTTGGAACGGCTCAAAGGATATTTGACTGGGCCTGCGTTTCCGGTCGGTTAGCGCGATGAGCGAAAGTAGTGCCCCCTCAGTTTATGGGGCGTGGTCCAAAGTCATGGAAGACGTACAGGGCATCGGGAAGGACGGGGTCAACACCACCCCCGGGCAGAACTACCGCTTCAGGGGCATAGACGCGGTCATGAACGCTGTCGGGCCGGCATTGAGAGCACACGGTGTTGTGGTTGTTCCGAGGGTTCTCAGTGAGACCTCAGAGCGCTACGAATCGAAAAACGGCGCCAAGATGGTCAACCGCATCGTCGAGGTGGAATACACCGTCTACGGCCCAAATGGGGACCATTTCAGCGGCGCCTCGTATGGCGAAGCCGCAGACAGCGGAGACAAAGGCATCACCAAAGCCCAAAGTGTGGCTTACCGGACCTTCCTCCTCCAAGGCCTAACGATCCCCACGGATGAACCCGACCCGGACGCCTCAACGCACGAGCGGGGCTCCCATGATCGTCGCCATCAAGAGGCTCAGCCCTCCATCTCCCTGGCGGATGTGAAAGCAGCTTCGGACAGGGCCGGCGCATCCCGGGAGGACGTGGAGAAGTATTTCAGCGACAAACACAAGTGCGAGATCGCCAACGCCTCCCCGAAAGCATTACGTGACGCGGTAGATCACTTCACCGCCCAAGCTGTCAAGAAAGAGTTGAGTCAATGAGAACGTTTATGTTGTGGTTTTGCGGGTTATTCGCGGCCTTCGATGCTGTCTCGGCCGTGCTATACGCCTCTAACGGACAGTACGGATGGGCCTTGTATGAGGCATTCTTCGCTGTAGTGATGGTTGCTTTTTACGTCTACTGGCTGGGTTGGGACTACTGACCTTGGCACGTGTGACGCTGACGGCAACGATCCCGGTCGCTCAATACGCAAACATCCAGCCGACCTTTGAAACTGAGGCCGACACCCACGAAGCAGCGATGGATGCCGCCCTACGTCAGATGAAAGACGTGTGGGACCGGACAGCGGCGAAACCCTTAGTGGTTAGGGATTTGGATGTTTACCGACCCATTCCAGGGGAAGAATTACGCTGTTGGGCCTCTGGGACTCGGGTCACCTTCGATGCCGCTACCCACACCTACTCCGGTGATGGGAAACAGTGGCTCTCCGGGTCGGTGTTCGCCGATCGATACAAGGGCGGGTTCAACACCCCCGTAGTTGCACAGAAGGTCGCAGACAAGTACGGCGTGGAAGCCTCCGAGGTTATCGCCATGTGGGAGCTGAACCGGGATGCCTCCGCCACAGTCGGAACAGCAGTTCACGCGGCCCTACAACTCCGGGGACAGTACGCGCAGCTATCCAGGTCGATCAAAGACGGCAGCCTCGAATCGGCGCTGACAAAGAACCCCATACTTCTCCCCCTCGTCGAAGCGTTCTTCGCCACACGGGAACATGAGGACGCCCGCTACGAGGTGTTCGTGGCAGATCCCGTAAGGGCGCACTGCGGGTTCATCGACAGACTCGTTATAGAGCCTGATGGGCTTTATGTGGAGGACTACAAGACAAACGCCGACCTAGCCAAGTCGGAAACAATATCGGCCCCATTCAAAGGTGTTGTTCCTTCCACGCAACTAGGTTCGTACTGGTTGCAGCTATCGTTTTACGCGAGGATTCTTCGCGCGCACGGGAAAACCGTCAAAGGCCTCCGCATCCATCATTGGCGCAACAACCAATGGGAAACCCACGAACACGAGATGGTCGACATCGAGGGACTGATAAAGGGGAGCAATGCGGTTCCGCTGGACCCTGTTCGGTAAGGAAATCACCACGCTTGAATGGGGCGACGAGATACTTTGCGAACTCGATGAGATTACCGGCGGATCTTGTCACGATTTCGAGCGCGACGGAGAACCCCTAGACCCGCAAGACAGGTACAGGTTTGGTTTCGAATGACAACACCAATAAGTATCGAGAACGAACTTAAACAACTTGGGGAGAAGATCGAACATCTCTCCAAAGTGATAGCTTGGCACACCGCCAAGAGGGACTGGCGGAAACGACTTTTGAAACTCGCGGACTCCATCGCCCAGTTGGATTTCAAAGGTCCCCAGTGGAAGGCGAAATCCCACGCTGTGAAGGTCACAATAAAGGAACAGTCAGACCTTGACGTGGCCGAGGCGGAATTGACTTTGGCGCTTGAATTGAAGCACGCATACGATAAGCAGGTTTTTACAACTTTGGGTAGAAACAAATCCATCGGCAACGCATACAATTGGGGGCATTGATGTTCCGGCGCAAAAAGATCCCCCCACCATTAAAGGTTGAGGTCCCCCAAGAACCGGAACTCCGTATCCCCTTCTATCTCGCTGAAAATTTGAGGGTGGCTTTGGACTATATCGGGAGGCTCCCCACCGTCCCCGAGAACGTCAGAAAAACCATCGACGAATGGATGACCGCCTACTCCGGTTTGTTGGCGTGGTGGATCATTCAGACACACGGATGGGGTGGACTCATGGTGGCCACACAAGAAGCCGCCGAAGTCTGTGAGAGATTCTATGAAGCGGTGGGTGAGGGTGTTAAGGCCAGCGAAACCTCCCTCTTCGATTTTCTCGAGAAAGACATCAAAGACGAATGATGGAGCCCCTCATTCCCTTAAAGATTGCGGAGAGGCTCTATGTTGCGATGGGTGTGGTTATTCAGGAGATCCAAAAGAAATCCGACTACCCCACAGACACGCTGGATTTGATCGTCCACCATTATGAAATCTCCCGCTCCAATTATCTCAAAGGTAAAGGGTGGCAGGAGAAGTCCATCAAAGATGTCACACAAACTGAAGTGTTCGAACTACACAAATGGCTTATAGATCGCGCCGCAGAATCTAAAGTGTCGGCGGAGGATCTGGAACTATGGGAGAGGGAGATGGATGATCACCCTTGAGTTGATAGAAAAATTCGGCCCTGATGGATACCAGGATGAGACTGGGGCGGAATACTTCGACGACTCCTTCAACACTCCATTCGGGAAACTGGGAAACCTAAAGGTCGAGAAGGTCGACGACCAGTGGGTGATCAAGGAAGCCCCCGGTGTCTGCCTGTTCGCTAAAGGCTTCATCCAGTCCCTCATCAAAGGGTACGAGGATGAATGCACCACCGTCAATGCCTCCCCGTTTGGTTGGCACTCGGTGAACATCGAGGCCAGTAACGGCTATGCCATCTACCAACTCTACCCGGATGAGTTGAGGTTCTCCGATCGCCCCGAGGCAGAGGTCAAATGTTTTCTGGCAACACTCACACGACAGGAATGGAAGAATGTCTAACTTAGCAGTAGCAGAACCCTTGGCAGAGAAGCTGTTTCACAACCCCAAAGGCGATATTTCCCTGATGGTGATGGGGCGCGAATATCGATTGATGAAGGTCACCAAAACACGGTTGCGCGACGAAGGCTACACCACTGTGGTCGATTGGGCGCCGTTGGATGAGCTTCTCAACGACTCGGTGGCCCACGTGGGATGGTGGCGACTAAGGCTCCTCCGCGACAGGCTGCGAATTCGGGTCTCAAGGTTGCGTTGGCTCACATGGGCGGTCTAATCGCTGGTGCCCTATTTCTGGCCGCCATTGTTGCCTACTGGCTTTGGAAACGCCGCCTAAAGAAGTTCCCCCTTGCTCCGGGGCCATGGTTCAAGGAGTACGCCGGCGATTACGCCCGACAATTCAACATCCCCCTCAATGAGGTTTACGAGAAGATGACCTCCGCAGTCATTGAGGGCACAAACGGTTTTATTTGGGCGACCGAAACGCCCGAATGGGATAGGGACTGGTTCGAGGAATGTGGCTATGCATTTCCAAAACGGTGGGTCCCGTTCAGTATTCTAAAAGACATTCAAGGTCCACCCGGGCCAGTGAGGTTGGACATCTGATGTATCGCGCCGTAGATATCGAACTAATTGAAACTGTCGATGATGAATGGTTTGGTAAGGAACCTCGCTGCATCGTGCCGGATGTGATGAAGATAGACGGTCAGGAAGTCCTGTACGAGAAGGGCTCCATAAAATTCAGCGGTTCCAGCGACGATGTTGTCAAAGTTACGGTCACGCTTTTCCCGGGGAATCTGAAGGTCTACCAGGAACTACGAAAGGATGAGTGATGTTCACCCTGTCACCGTTCAAGCATTCGTGGAAGACGGGGAACCCGTTTTAGTGGTTCCGGCGCATCACTGGCGGATTTTGGTTTGGCTTCACGCCGAGCTGGCATGGAAATACCACCACTGGTGAAAGAAAAGCAGTGCCGCGAGATTGTAAATACTCGCTCAAATCGATTCTGCGAGAAATGTGGTCGATTTGGGGTAGAGCATCACCATCGTAAAAACCGTTCGTCAGGCGGCAAATGGGAGCCCAATAACATAGCGGCGCTCTGCCCGCCGTGCCACAGATGGGTTACGGAGCATCCAAATGAGGCTGAAATGTGGGGGCTTCATATTCGACCATGGCAAGACGTTAGCAAGATTCCGATGTTGATGCGGGGGCGTTGGGTGAAATTGAGTGACAACGATAGCGATTATATTTATCTAGACGAAGGAGAATCATGAGCCTACCTCAAGTGCAGGGATCGGGAACATTAACCGCCGACCCGGAAGGGCGATTCAGTCCATCGGGGGTGGCGGTAACCAACCTCTCGATCGCCTGCAACAACCGCGTGTTCAACAAAGAGACGAAACAGTACGAGGATTCCGGCGCAACCTTCCTCCGGGCTGTGGCATTCAAGCAGTTGGCGGAGAACATCAACGATCAACTGCGGAAAGGCTCGCGAGTGGTTTTTTCCGGTCAACTAGAACAACAGAACTGGGAAGACAAAGAGGGTAATAAACGTTCATCGTTCCAACTCAAATTGGACGACATCGGCCCATCCCTACTTTTCGCCGCGAAATCACAGCCAGTTGAGGACCCGTGGGGCGGGCCGGCGTTCTAGACAGCGAACTACAGACCGAGTCCACCCTTCTAGGCACCTTAATACTCTTCCCCGCCACCATCCCCGATGTGGTGGTGCGGATATCGGGGAAAGACTTTTACCACCCCCGCAATGAACTGATCTTCGATGCAATAGCTGGCTTGTTCAGCGAGGGTAATCCGGTCTCGGCAACCTCCGTCCTGGCGGAGTTGGATCGTAGACAGGTTTTAACGAAAGCCGGTGGAGCCCCCTACCTCACGGATCTGATACAGGTCCAAACCACTGGCGGGGATGCGAAGTACTACTGCGATCTCATATTCAACAAGGCCAGGCTGAGGCGCATCAACGATCTCGGCAACAAGCTGATTCAGGCAACCGAGTTGGATGCCGATGAAGCTGTGCTGGCGGTGCACAAGTTCGTAGAAGAAGCTGACATCGACAATGGCTGCACCGGTTACGATTTCGACTCCGCGTACCAATCGTGGACCGAATGGTACGACAACGAATCAGTAGCCATCCCAACCCCATGGCCTGGGGTCAACCATCTCCTGTATGGGGGATGGCATCGTGGCCGGCTCTACACCATCACCGGCAGGCCTGGCGCCGGGAAGTCCGCTCTATGCCTCAACGCAATGCTGCAAGCGGCCAGGGCGGGATACCGGAGTGTCGTCTACTCCCTAGAGATGGGGCGCGAGGAATGCATGTCCAGAACACTCTCCGCAGCCACGAGTGTTCCGCTGAAGAGCCTTTTCATGCACCGACTAACGGCCGACGAGAAGGCGAGGATTGACGGATTCGCCTCAAGCGCCACCAGGCCTCGCATGAGGATCAACGACAACCCCTCCCAAACCATCGAGTCGATTGTCGCGGACTGTCGGTCACTGAAGAAACGCGGACTCGATTTAGTGGCCGTGGACCACTCTCTCCTCCTAGCCCCCTCAGATAAGAGGTGGGCCTTACATCAACAGGTGAATCATGTTGCGGCGCAATGCAAACTGCTCTCTAAGAAGATGGACTGCGCGGTGCTTTTGCTTCACCAGATGAATCGAGGCCGGGAAGGGGAAACACGCAAACCGCTAATGAAGGATCTAAGGGAGGGCGCCGAGATGGACAGTGACGTAATCCTAGCCCTAACAAGGGATACGGACATGCGGCCGGGGGAGATCGATGTCAGCGTATTGAAGAATCGCATGGGTCCCTCCAATGCGACCGCCACCCTTTTAGACGAGCTGAACTATGGCCGGCTGGGCTGCTTCAGGCAGTACGGCCAGTGAAAACCTGGCTTAAGTCCGGTGAGTGGCAGAATCACGCCAATTGCCTATCGGATAGCAGATTTCTCATCTCCCCGGAACGCCTAACCGAAGGTGAGGCCGATGACGTGGAGTACCTCTGCCATACCTGCAACGTGCGCCCGGAGTGCATCAAGCACTGTGTTGATACAGAATCCAGTGGTGTGTGGTGCGCCAGCGTCTTCATTCCTGAGATTTCAATCCCTGACAGCCCTAAGCGGGCGAAGGAAATCCTTGAGGAAGCGGCCAAGGTTAGGGGGCAATTGAAAGAATCCCTCCCAGAAGAGATCAAGAGGCGCGGGGAATTTTAGTCACTACGATCGGCCATAGCATATATACATGCTGACGTTGGTTTCCCTGTTTTCCGGTGTCGGGGGATTCGAGGAATCCTTCCGTAGAGCAGGAGTGAAGACTGTGGCCTCGGTGGAGATCGACAAGCACTGTCAGAAAGTCCTGGCGAAACACTTCCCCGACTCTGCCCTATTCGATGACGTTGCGAAAGTTTCCGGTGATGACCTTAGAGCAGTTGGATTTGTTCCCGAACGTGGAATCATCACGGCAGGCTTCCCTTGTCAAGACATTTCCATTGCCGGGAAAGGTAGAGGACTCTCAGGGGAGCGATCAGGATTGTTCTGGGAGATTGTCCGACTACTCGATGAACTCCACCCCAAATGGTTCATGCTTGAGAACGTGCCCCGACTCCTCACCATCAACGGGGGAAGGGACATGGACACGGTCGCCGAAGCGCTGGTCGAATGCGGGTATGGTTTCGCCTACCGAGTGCTGGACGCTTCAAATTTCGGAGTCCCCCAGCGCCGTCGTCGAGTCTTCATTGTCGGACATCTTGGAGACTCCGGGCGAGCACCTGCACAAGTACTTTTTGAGCCAGAGAGCCTGTCAGGGGATCTTGAGGCGGGCGGAGAAGAGAAACAGGAAACTCCCCCAGCAACTGAGGGAAGCGTTGGAACTGGTGGCCCAATCGCCTTCCACATGACGCAGGACCCCATCAGCGGGCCTATCTCACCGTGTTTGAGCGCTAACGCGAGCATCGGCTTCACACACACACACACCTCAACGCTTCAAGGCGGCGGGCTTAAGCGCCAGCTTAGGGTTGGATTATTTTTCCACAGTTACGCACACGTAAAACCAAGATGACAGGTATCTTGCGTCTCATGTCGGGTTATCAAAGTTCGTCTCGAGACCGTGGACGACCATCTTGACTACCTACGGGGGGAGCTGCATGTTCGGCTAGAGCTGAACCCCCCCGAGACGTGGTCAGCTCACATGCTTACCGCCATGATCGCCCTGCTGGACGTGAGTATCGAGTCCGAAGTGCTTACGCAGTCGATCCGCGTCGGCAAGGGGCGGCACCTGAGAGTCGTCAAATGACCTGATGCGCCAGGCGATCTCGCTCAACAACTGAGAATTTGTCAGGGAGCGTGGACTGCGCTCAATCACAGTCGCGGCCTGGTCCTCGGTCATGTGGCCGGCCGCCACCAGTCCATCAGTGTATGGAACGCCATAAGCGGTCGTGAGGGTGACGATCGAAGAGGGATCGGGTTGTTTGATCCGTCCGGTCTTCCAGTCGCTCAACAGCGGTTGTTTTATCCCAGACTTTTCCGCAATGGAGGTCTGTGTCGCGTGGTCCGTGACCTCCATGACGAAGCGCCACCAATCGTTCACACGTGGATCGTAAGACTCCTATCTGACATCTTCCTGTCGAATCGCTTGACATGGTGTGACACATATCATATGGTTAAGCCCATAGCACACCCCACCGACAAGTCAGGGGGAAGATGCCCAGATCCCGCCAATCCGCCAAACAGGCCGGCTCACGCTTTGAGAGGTCCATCGCGGACTACCTCAAAGAAGTAACCGGGGATGACTCCATAGACCGTCTAGTGAGGCGGGGGAGTAAGGATTGCGGCGACATCGCGAATGTGAAGATCCACGGCCACAGGATCGCGCTGGAATTGAAAGACGTGGCCAAAACAGACCTCCCCGGGTGGACGAATGAAGCCAAGGTGGAGGCCAAAAACTACGGTGCACTCGCAGGATTCGTCATCTCTAAGAGAAGGGGCACAACCGACCCATCAAAGCAGTGGGTTTTCGGCACCGTATCAGAGTTAGTCGCGTTAATCACCGGAGAGCCGCAGGAGGGCCAATGAAGACATCCTGGGAAGCAAGAGGCGCGTGTCTGGACCGCGATCCCAAATTGTGGGACGGGGAGTATGAATACCTCAACAAAAAGGCGAAAGAAATCTGCTTCAAATGCCCCGTCATTGGAGCCTGTTTAACCTCAGCTTTGATAAACGACGAACCCAACGGCATTTGGGGCGGCCACACTAAAGCTGAGAGAGACGACTACCGACCGACTTTCCTTCAGCATCACAAGAAGAACCTCAACCTTTTGAAAGAGGAGTACAAGCACAAAACTGTGATGTTGGAGCCGAAATACGAGCACCGCCTCGAAAAGGCCAGAATGTGCAAGCGGAAATTGAGTCACAGTAATCCGAAGTACAATCAGATGATGGAAGTTTTGGACCAGATCATCCAACGCCCAGAGGCTTCCGCGCAAACCATAGGTAAGAGGTTGGGGATCTCCGTCTCCACCGTCCAGTTGATGCTTCGTGAAGCGATGGAGTTGGTGTCGTGAACCCTGATCTTTCAACCCTCCCAAACAGGATGCGATATGCGGCGAAAGTGGTTTCAGAGGCGCAGAAACGCTACAGCCCTGGGACGACAGGCGCATGCACTCAGGCGTGGTCCCATAACGACCTAGTCCGTTCCGCAGCGGCATGGGAAAAAGAAGACGCCGAGAAAGTTGAGGTGCTCGCGAAACTCCTTTCCGAAGCGCCGCAGTGCATCTACGTATGGGAAGTGCTGAACGAGGTAGAGCGCCAGAAGCTCCGCGACTACGCAAAAAAGATGATCAACCTCGGCTGGATAATCCCATGATCGGCGCCATACGTGTCAGGGAAAACGAGGACTCCTACAACCGTGTCATCTATGTGCAGATAGGGCAAGACACTTACAGGGCCTTCTATGTGAACTTCAACAGCGGTGAAGTGATGGAGGGTTTCGTTTCAGGGAAATCCGCTAACAGGTGGCCGATAGTTTGGGAGCCGAAATGATCACAATCAAATCAATAAGCGGTAGAGAACTATACGTTTCCGACTCCGCTTCGGATGTGCGTACGGCATTACAGGAGGCCAGTAGGACGGGCGCCGACCTGAGGGGCGCCTACCTGACGGGCGCCTACCTGACGGGCGCCGACCTGACGGGCGCCGACCTGAGGGGCGCCGACCTGAGGGGCGCC
>LVWT01000031.1 GCA_002083405.1 Nitrospira sp. SG-bin2
GCAAAGATTGAACGCGCTATCGGGGCTAAGGTTGGAAGCATCATCAGTGACCTTGACCTCACGGCGGGGAAAAGCACACTCATCATCCGGCTGCAAGAACGTCTTACCACTTCCACTGCATGTCATTCGAACAGCTAGACAAATTGGCTATCCCATAAATTCGGCTCGTTGCGGTTTTCATCCCTGGAACTTTGCAGCAAGAGAACGCTGTCATTGTGACCACGCCGATGCAAGTCACACCGAACGAGCACTCGCCGGTTCATAGCTACTAGGCCTTCCGCTTTTTCTGAATACCCTACCCCCCCTTCAATAAAATCTGGCACCGGCGCTTTCTGACACATTAGGCATATCCCACGTCATTCTCTTTATAAATGCAAATCTACTCCATTATCTATTTGTCTATGAGTTGAACGACCTTATACATATATCCGTGTGAACATATTGTTCACCCTATAACCCACAAGGAGGGCGTTATGAATTCTCACGGTCTATGGAAATCAGAAGTCCTATCCATCGTTGCTACGATGGCGATGTTCGCGGCGCCGACAGTATTTGCGGGTGAGAAGTCATCTGCGAGCGGCGGTAGCATGGAACTAAAAGCCAGGGCCGCCGCGCAACACAATCTGAACGTCAAGGATTTGGACGAGCAGGTGTCCCATCTGGAAGTGATTGATTCGAACGGCAACGCGTATCTTCTGATCCCGCTAAAGACGGCGGAAGGGAAAAGCCCAGTGGTCGCACAAGACGGGAAGATCGTCGTGGAGTATGTGCATCCGTACATACAGCCGATGAACCGGTAATCAAGCAACCTAGTTCGAGGAGGGACGCGAACAGTCCCTCCTCGGATCTTGAATCGGCGGTCAGCAAAAGCGATCGCGTTCATGAAAGGAGGGTGTCATGAAGCGTGAGCATCAGAAGGAACATAAAGAGAAGGTGAACGGAATAGCACCAGAGGGTGCGGATTTGTCGCTTCAAAAGGAGATCGCCTTACGCGCGTACGAACTGTATCTCCAGCGAGGGGGGACCGATGGGCATGAAGTCGAGGATTGGCTGCGGGCCGAGCGGGAAGTACTGTCGAAGCAGGATCGGCAGGACAGGGATTAATCGCGAAATTGGGAGGTAACGCGCTTCGAGGCGCGATCACTGAAAGGAAGGTAAAAACCATGGCATCCCGAAGGCAATTCTTAACCGCCTCCGCCCTCTTAGGCGCCGCCGGTATCGGCCTTCTCAGCACGGCGCGTGTGCTGGCCTCATCCAAAGAGGATCGTGACCGACTCAGCCCGGTTGACGTCATCAACATGATGAAGGACGGCAACGAGCGGTTCCGGCGAGGGCTGCGCGTCAATCGCGATTTCCTGCGAGAGCAGCGTGAGCGAGCCGCCGGCCAGTTTCCGGTCGCCGTGATCTTGAGCTGCATAGATTCCCGCGCTCCCGCCGAGCTCATCATGGATCTAGGCATCGGGGATGTGTTCAACGTTCGAGTGGCTGGGAATGTCGCGAATCCCGATATTCTGGGCAGTCTCGAGTTTGCCTGTCACGTAGCCGGAGCGAAGGTCGCGCTTGTGCTCGGTCATTCGTCGTGCGGCGCGATCGACGGCGTCGAGCTGGGTCATCTCACGGGCCTCCTCGGTCGTATTCAACCCGCGCTGGCGGATACCTCATACGAGGGCGTTCGCCGCTCGAGCAACGCCGCCTTCGTGGAACGGGTCGCGCGCACGAACGTCGAGCGAACGATCGGCGTCATACGTAAAGAAAGCGCAATTCTGCGCGAGCTCGAACGTAAAGGGACCATTGCAATCGCTGGAGCGATGTACGATCTCAAAGCTGCAACCGTCTCATTCTTACCTCCGCACGAGGAGTAGAGCCATGACGAGCGAGGAACGCGTGGGAATGGCTGAGCGAAGCGCGGGCGATACAGGAGGGATGAAGCGGGAAAATCAAAGGGGCGCAACGGAATGCTGTGGCACCCATGAACACGAATCGTATCTGGCGGTTGAGAAGATCGATCACATGGGCCAAGACGCAGCATCGTCAGACTAACGGGATTTGTGAATGATCTCATAGGACGATGCTGAACAAATTCTATCGGATGACGTTCTGGAAGAAGATCGATCGGATGCTGGTGTTGCGGCACACGTCGATGCAAACATGCGCCTGCACATAACCGCAGGCTTGGAACAAATTTCATGGCAAGCGCATTACTGTACGACCGACTGCAATTCGCGTTCACCGCCACCTTCCATTATCTCTTTCCACAATTGACGATGGGACTGGCGTTGCTATTGGTGTACGTGCGCAGCCGGGCGCTGGCAACAGGCGATGAACACTATCAGGAGGTCGCAGAATTCTGGACGATCATTTTTGCCTTTAGTTTCGGCTTCGGCGTCGTCACCGGTATCCCGCTTGAATTTCAATTTGGGACCAATTGGGCAAGGTTTTCAAACTACGCCGGTGGAGTCATCGGCCAAACCCTCGCTATGGAGGGCGTCTTTGCGTTTTTCTTGGAATCGTCGTTTCTCGGTGTGCTGCTGTTTAGAAAGCGTTTCAGCCGGAGAGTGCAATGGTTTGCCACCCTGATGCTTTTTGTGGGTACGTGGCTATCCGGCTACTTCATCCTGGCCACGAATGCCTGGATGCAGCATCCGGTGGCGTATCAAGCAGGAGAGGATGGTCGGCTATTCGTCAACAGTCTTACCGGCCTGCTGACGAATCCTTGGTTGTTTTGGCAATACACGCATACCATGACGGCAGCCGTCGTCACCGCGTCCTGCGCAATGGCGGCAGTGGGTTCCCACTATCTCTTGTCTGGTCAGTATCTGTCCCATGCGAAGACCTTCCTCCGGACAGGCGTCGCAGCCGGCGCACTAGCTTCCGCACTGATGATTTTTCCGACCGGACATGGGAACGCCAAGCAGGTCTTTGAGCATCAACCTATCAAAGGTGCCGCATTCGAGGGGCTGTTCACGACGGAGAGAGGAGCCGGCCTCTATCTAGTCGGCCAGCCTAATCTGGAAACGATGACTATCGACAACCCGATTGAGATCCCTGGCGCCCTCAGCTTTCTCGTATACAAGGACTTCTACGCTAAGGTCAAGGGACTCGACGCATTTCCTCGTGACGAGTGGCCGGATAATCTTGCGCTCCTCTACTATGCCTACCATGTCATGGCCGGATTGGGAACGATCCTAGCCACCATCTTGGGTCTGGCCTTGCTGTCGCTGTGGCGTGACCGTCTGTTCAACATGAAGTGGCTGTTGTGGCTGCTGATGCTCTCGGCGCCATTCCCCTATATCGCCACATCCGCCGGCTGGATGACGACCGAACTGGGACGGCAACCTTGGCTTGTGCATGGTTTACTACGCACCGCAGACGGCACGTCTCCGCTCGTTCACTCGGGAAACGCCCTCTTTACCTTGATCGGATTCGCGGGTCTCTATCTCCTACTCGGCTTGCTGTATATCTTCCTGATCGGTGAAACGATTCGGCACGGCCCCGCTTCGGCCAGCGAACAGGTAGCACATACCGCGTGAACGGATGAGCTGTTGATGGAAACCCTATGGTTTGGCATCGTGACGCTAATGCTGGGCGTCTACGTGATCTTGGACGGCTTCGACTTCGGCGTCGGCATGATCTATCCGTTCGTCGTTCGGACCGAAGCCGAACGGCGAACGGTGCTCGCCTCCATCGGACCGGTGTGGAACGGGAACGAAGTGTGGTTGATCGCGGCCGGCGCCGTGCTTTTCTTTGCCTATCCAAAGGCCTTTGCCGCGGGATTCAGCGGGTTCTATTTGGCTTTGATTCTCGTGCTGTGGCTGCTGATTTTTCGCGGTCTCGCATTGGAATTACGGTCGCACATCGATCATGTGCTATGGAGACAGGGATGGGATGCAGTCTTCACAACGGCGAGTTCGCTGTTGGCGATCGTCTTTGGCGCCGCGCTGGGCAATCTCATTCGTGGTGTCCCCTTGAACCGAGAAGGGTATTTTTTCGTCCCGCTGTGGACGGACTTTCTGCCTGGACCGGATCCGGGCATCCTGGACTGGTTCACGACGCTGCTGGCGATCACCAGCGTGTCGATCCTCGCCTTCCATGGCGCTAATTATCTCGTCATGAAAACAGAAGGTGCTCTCTATGAACGTGCCGTCTCGATCGCTTCAGTCATGGGCTGGGTCACAGCCGGATGCACGGCGCTCACCGTAACCGCCGTTCCTTTTGTTCAGCCGAGTTTAGCGCTTAACTTCGCGGGGCACCCGATGGAATATCTGGTTCCGTTGAGCGGCATAGCCGCACTGGGGTGCAGCCTATATCTTCGGCGGAGACAGCGCGATACCGCTGCCTTTTTTGCCTCAAGTCTATTTATCCTGCTGATGCTTTCCAGCGTGACGTTCGGCATGTATCCCTACATCTTGGTTTCTACGACTGATCCGGCGCTGAGCCTCACGGTGTTCAACGCGGCTACTGATTCGTATGGGCTGACGACCGGCTTCGCCTGGTTTGGAGTCGGCTTCATGCTGATGCTGGCCTACCAGGCGTATGTGTACTCTCTGTTCTGGGGCAAGACTCGGCCAGATGCGCAGTGACCTGTCCACGGACCGACGAAACTAAAATCAACGGCGTGTGCGCAGTGCGCCTGCGCACTAAGTTTTCGCACGACGCGAGCCCGCGCACATTCACAACGCTCATGGAAAATCCGTACGGTCATCCATATCCGATAAATCCAGGTGATGTGTCCAGCGTAGAAGTTGGAACATGATTTGCTCTAGACCACGATAGCAGAGGGCGTCGCCACGGCGGAATTTCCACCTCAATGCTGGAAGACGCTACGCTCATCATCTATAGGACACCTCCATGCTCGAACAATTTGTTGACAACTTTTTACACAATCTGTTCAAGCCCTTGCTGCTCTTTTTCTATCTCGGCTTTCTGGTACCGCTCCTCAAAGTCCCCTTTGAATTTCCCTACGCGATTTATAAAGGTCTGATCATTTATCTATTGATTTCGATCGGATGGCATGGCGGAGAGGAACTTGCGTCGCTTTCCGCGGCGGATTTGGGGCGCGCCAGTGGATTCATGGTTGTGGGGTTTCTGGCTAATCTCATAATCGGTATTGCCGCGTATGTGGTGCTTCGTCAAACCAATATCAGGCAAATCGATGCGGCGGCGGTCGCCGGCTATTACGGTTCTGATTCAGCCGGAACGTTTGTGACCTGTTTGGGCGTCTTGGCGGCCTCCAATATCGCCTTCGCCGCATACATGCCGGTCCTGCTCGCCGTCATGGAAATCCCCGGCTGTTTGGTGGCCCTTGCGCTCGTGGCCCGCATGCGCGCAACCGGTTTGATGGATGCGCTAGGGAACATGCCGGGCGAGCCCGCATATGATCTTTCTGCGAGGCGCTTGGATTCGAGCGGTCAGATCGATGAACTTGACGAACTCGACGAAGCCAAAGGCTCCCAAGTGACGCTACCAAGCCCTCCTCGGGCGCTGGAGTCGTCCGGATCACAAGACAACGTCAAAACCCACGGTATCTTCAGCAAGGCAGTGCTCCACGAAGTCTTTCTGAATTCCGGTTTGTATTTATTGTTCGGAGGCATTGTGATTGGCTTTGTGTCCGGCCTGCAAGGGGCGACGGTCACACGCGCAAACGATCAATTGTTTATTCAATTGTTCCCGGCCGTCCTATGCCTCTTCCTTATCGAAATGGGCATGACCGCATGCAAACGGCTCCAAGACTTGCGCGCTGCTGGCTGGAAATTCGTCATGTTCGGCTTGGTTGCCCCCAATATTTTTGCCACGTTCGGCATCCTGATCGCGCACGGGTATAGCATGTTCCTGGGGCATCCGTTTGAAATCGGCACCTACGCGCTGTTCGGCGTCCTCTGCGGTTCGGCTTCGTATATCGCTGTTCCTGCGATTCAACGACTCGCCATTCCTGAAGCGAGCCCAACCCTCGGATTGGCCGCCTCCCTTGGCTTGACCTTTTCCTACAATGTGACGATCGGCATTCCGTTATATATTCTGATCGCCACCGGAATTAGAGCGATGTGGCCTGTAGCGTAGTCTGACATGCGCGTAGCGCGCCTGTCGAACGGTCGAAGTAGAGGTTCGAGCAATGGAAGGAGAGACATGTTTAGTATATGCGGAAGACAGAAAAGACATACGGTTGCGGCACTCACGATCCTGTTTCTGGTTCTCCTGGAATCGCAGCACGCCGGATCAGTTTCCGCTGTTGAGTCGGATGAGCAACAGACGGTGGCCATTTATACCAAAACAGTACGTGCTACTGTTTTTTTATCCTCGTCGTTCACCACAGGCCTTGTCTCCGGCAAGTCAATGGGCACCGGATTTATTATTGATGAGTCTGGCACCGTAGTCACAAATGCCCACGTCGTTGGGGGAGCACGGGATATCTCCGCGCAGCTTTACGGCGGTGAGAAGAGCAAAGTCGAGATTGTCGGTGTGGACCACTACACCGACGTAGCGGTGCTGAAGTTAAAAGGATTTACAGGGAAACTTTCTACGGTGGATCTCGGTTCGTCGGAAAAGCTCCGGATCGGTCAGCGGACATTCGTGATCGGAAACCCTTATGGCCTCGGGTTCGGTTTGAGCGCCGGAATCCTTAGCGGTCTTGACCGGATGCCGTCATCCGTAAACTTCACGGAACCGCGCATCGCTTTACTGCAAACGACCGCCCCGGTGAACCCTGGAGACAGCGGCGGTCCTCTCCTGAACTCAGACGGCAAAGTGATAGGTGTGACGACTTCCATGCTGGAGGGGACGCAGAATATCGGATTTGCGATTCCGATTAATTTGGTGAAGGATATCGTCCTGGAATTGAAGACGGCGGGCCGTGTGCGTCGGCCGTGGCTGGGCGTAGCCGGGAAGTTCATCACCGAGGAAATACGCGATCTTTTCGTCTTGCCTCTGACCGATGGCATGCTGATCGAAACAGTTGTGCCCGATAGTCCGGCTACCGAAGCAGGACTCAGGGCCGGCACGATCGACGTGGTGGTGTCGGGTCAGCCCTGGATGATGGGCGGTGACATCCTGACAGCCGTAAGAGGCATGCGCGTAAGCACTGTACAAGATTTTTTGGCCGTGCTCAAAGAACTGGAGATAGGGCAAACGATCGATATCGAATTTATCCGCAAGCGCGAGCGACTAAAAACCCTTCTAACCGTTCAGGAGCGTCCACAAATTCCATACCGCCAATTTCTTCGACCGATGGAAACCCCGCATCAAGGTCGAACGGCTCTAAAAAGGAATCCGTGACCCCTTCGCGTTCAACTTACCCACCATGCGATTGTGTTCGCGTCGAGAGCCTTCTCGACGCTGATGCAGATCGGCGGCAGAACGCTTATTCTATGAACTCATTAGATGGTGCTTGGTGAGCATCTTTGCCGACCTTCCAACCAGAAAGGAGTCTCCTCATGAGAGTCTTATCGTTCATTCTCGGCTGGCTACTCCTGCTACCGGCAGTCGGCTATTCAGGTCAGGTCGGAGAAGTGCCGGCGGCCGAATCCCTCCCGCCCATTCCATTCAGTCTGGACGAACTTCATGCAAGGATCGATCGGACTCATCCGCTCCTCAAGGGAGCCGGAGCTGAAAAAACGATCGCCCGCGGCAAGATGCTGAAGGCTCTTGGCGCGTTCGAACCGACTCTCGTGAATGACACAGAGCTTGAACGGTTTATTTCAAGCGCCGACCCCAGCAAGGGGACACAGACGGTGGGGTATAACGACACGCTGGTTGAAGCGCTGCATCCATCCGGCTTTAAAGGCAGCGCCGGGTTCCGCCAAGCGATCGGCGATGCGAGAATTCCAGACCTGTCGTTCGGCAACGGGAATCAACAAGTGATCCTGGGCGGGTACCTTCCTCTGCTACGCGGTCTGATGATCAACCCGGAACGTGCAGAACTCCAGCGATCGGAACTGGCCAACCCCCTTGCAGACATCAAGATCGCTCAAACCAGGCAAGGTCTCTTCTTGGCGGCGGCCCATCAATTCTGGGAGTGGGTGTCGGCTGCCAAACTGCTCGACATTCAGAAGCGAGCGGTCGCCGTGGCGGAAGCGCGCTACAAGCAAGTGGAAGAGCGCGCCAAGGCTGGTGTGATCGCTCCAATCGACGTGACGGAAGCCGGCCAGGAGGTCCACCGCCGGCGGGAAGTTGCCATCGCTGCCCGGCGACTGCTCGAGCAGGAGCAGTTCAAGCTGTCCATGTTTCTGTGGGACAATGGCTCTCCGACGATTCCGCCGATCGATCGCGTTCCGGAATTTCCGCCGGCGGGGCGGCTGCCGACTCCGGAAGACATCATGGCGCATAAGCTGGCCGCGATGGAAGAACGGCCTGAGGTCAAGGAACTGGACGTGGAGGCAAAAATCAACAACATCGATCTCGCGTTGGCGAAGAATAACCTGCTCCCAAGCCTTGACCTCGAGGCGGCGCCGGCCCGTTCTCCTGAAAAATTCGTTCTGGGGTTGGGATACCGATTCGGCGTGGAGCTGAGGATTCCTCTGATGCAACGCCGCGGCCGCGGCGAAGTGCTGCAGGCCCAAGGCCAGGCCGAACGGCTCGTGATGGCGCAACAGTATCGGGAAAACCAAGTCCTGGTCGATGTCGATAATGCCTTCTCCGCGATCGAGCGAGCGAGGGAACGAATAGAGGAGGCGGTACAGGCGCTCCGCCTGGTTGAAATCGTTGAAGAGGGCGAGCGGTACCGCTTCAGCGTCGGGGCAAGCAGCGTGTTGTTCGTCAATCTGCGAGAGCGCAACACCATCGATTCGGAGAATCAGGTCATCCGAGCGAAGGCCGAGTACTACAAGGCCCTGGCGCAATATCAATGGGCCATCGGAGCTTGGGCCAAGGGCCCGAATGAAATCATGCGGGCGAGTTATCGCTGAGGTGACGAGCCGGGGCCAGCTCGATAGGTTGACGGAAATGCCTGGGAACGGCGAACTCCGAGTGCAGGTAGGTGGTTTGGCGACGACGAAATACCCGGCGCTCCGTATGAATCAATAGGAGATAACGGATGGGAGAAGCTCTCGGCAAGCACCACCCTAGTCTATTTGAAGTGCTGAGGATATTCGGGAATTTCCTCCGGCTTGAACGCGGAATTCTGACGCTCGTGATCACCTATGCGCTCGTCATCGGACTCTTCTCGCTCATCGTTCCCTTGACCGTCCAAGAACTCGTCAACACGTTCTCTTTTGCGATTCAACCGGTCATGATCGCCACGCTCGCGATCATCATGGTCGTCGTGCTGGCGTTCGTCGGGGCATTTCGAGCGCTGCAATACTACGCGGTCGAGGTCCTCCAGCGCCGGCTGTTCGTGAGGACCGCCTTTGCGATGGCCCGGAAGCTTCCCCATGTTCAATTTCAAGGGTTCAGGCCGCGGATCTCCAATTGCTTCATGGAAACGGCGTTCATGCAGCGGGCACTGTCCGTTCTGCTCGTGGATCTCATTCATGTCGTTGTAGGCGGAATCATCGGCATGATGATCCTCGTCTTCTACCATCCGTACTTCATTATCTTTAACGTCGTCCTGCTTCTCGGGTCCGCGGTCATTTTTTTCGTCCTGTCGCGCGACGGACTGCGGACGACCGTCGAAATGTCTCATGCCAAATATGACGTGCTGCACTGGATGCAGCAAATCTCACGGAACCTGCTGCATATCAAAGCGACCGACAGCCACGCGTTGCTCATGCAGATGACCGACCAACTGGCGAACAAGTATATCGAGTGCCGTCGGGCGCGTTTTGCCGTCCTGCTGCGTCAATTTCTCGCGTCCGTGGGGGGGCAAGCGCTCGCGCACAGCGCCGCTCTTGCGCTGAGCGGCTGGCTCCTCTCTATCGGGCAACTGACACTCGGCCAACTTGTCGCCGTGGAGGTCCTGATTGGAAGCCTCTTGATCAACTTCGACGCGGTGGTGAAGAGCATGGGGCAAGTCTATTTCTTCTTCACGGCTTTGGTGGAATTGGACGCGTTCTTCTCGTTGCCGAGCGATCAGCGCCCGCCCTCTCCGACGGCGACAGTGACCCTCCCGGATCCCAAGACCCATGGTATTCGGGTGGCGTGTCAAGAATTGGGATTGGCTCGCGACGGCGCGCGTGTGTTCGATAACTTTGATATGAACGTCGCCCCCGGCGAGAAAGTCGCAATCTACGCCAAGACAACGACGGCGAGAATAGCATTGGCGAAAGTGCTGGCCGGACTTGAAACGCCGACCAGCGGGGCGGTGTCTTATAACGACGTCGATCTTCGGCATCTTGATCTCAGCGCCGTCAATCACTGCCGCGGTTTCATGATCGATTCGCAGTTGTCCCTCATCGATGGAACCATCGCGGACAACATCGTATGGCGGCGCCCCTATATTTCCTACGACGACGTCCGCTGGGCGCTGCGGCTGACTCAGCTCCAAGACGAGATGGCCACCCTCCCACAGGGAATCAATTCCGATATCAGCGCGCTCGGGGAGATTCCCGCGCCGACGCATATACTGCGCATCTTACTGGCACGGGCCGTCATCGGGCGGCCGCAACTTCTTATCTTCGATGGCATGATCCATGATATGCAGCCCGCTATGCGCGAGGCCATCCTGCGGCGAATCTGCTCGAAAGAGGAGTCCTGGACCGTCATCTTCGTCTCGAACGATCCTGACCTCACCCCCCACGTTGATCGCCGCATCACCCTTGGTGATGCGGGCGCCGCGATGCCGCTATTACCTGCTTGAAAAGTATTTGGCGAGAACGCCGGCGCGGTTGGAAGAGCACGATTACTTTGAGCCTCGTCCTGCCTTGGGGAGAAGAGTGTCCATCACCGTGTGCGAACGTTCCTCATAATCCGGCGGGAACAGGTTGAAGCGACGCCACAGCTCATACCAGAGGGGCACACGGTTCAAGATGACCCAGCCCATCACTTTCGTGCCCTGCCTCACATGAGATTGTTCGGGCCATGGGCGATCTTGCGGATCGGGAACGACCCAGAAGCGGTAGTTTCCCTTTCCATCGTCGACTTGGTCGATCACCTTGATCACGCCGGAATAGGTGCCGGCCATCAGTTCAGGCCAAGCCGGCAGAGGTATGGCCGGGATTCCATAGAACAGGATTTTGACTTTCCGACCGGCATTCAACAGGGGAGCATCCAACCCGTCTGCCGTCATTTCAACCGCCTTGTCCGTACTGGTGGGCGACAGACGGATGACTGTATCGCCTTGCCGCACCGTTTCGCCGGCGCCGACTTTAGCCATCTTGACGACTGTGCCGTCGATCGGAGCCACAATTCTACCGGCTAAGCGGCGTTGTTCGGCGTTAGATCGCCGTAGCGACACGTCGGCCAGCTGGTCGCTGGTTCTGGCTGCTTCGGCCACGGACGAATCCCGGCCGGCCTCCGCATCGAGCAACCGCTGTAACATCTCCGCGCTGACTTGATCTCGTCCGAAGCCGAGTGATTTCATGGCCTGTTCGGCTGCTTGCAGATTCGCCCGGGCTCCCTCAAGATCAGCTTGACCGGCGGTATCTGTTTGGATCGCCAATTCCAGCTCTCGCTGAGAAGCCAACCCCCTCTTAGCCAGTTGTTTGTGCCGCTCTACGTTAAGGGCTGCTGTACTCGCGGCGATTTTGGCGGCTTCTACCTTCTGATGCGCTTCGCGCACCTTATTTCCGGCTTCGACCACACGGGCCTCAGCCGACGGCACGGCGGTTTTCACCAGATTCCGCATCTCTATGATGCGCTTGTCCAGCTGCTCGACTCTGGCCAATGCCGCCTGTTGGGTCTTCTCCATCGCTTTTTTCCGTTGATCCAGAAAGGTCAGTAGATCGGGCGACATGAAATTAGGATCATTGTCCTCCAGTTCGAGAATGAGATCTCCCTCCTTGACCTGGTCGCCTTCGAATACGTGCCATTTCTTGATACGGCCGGCAATTTGGGCCTCGATGTCTTGAGGTCGTTCGAATGGAGTATAGGCCGACATCTGGCCGGTCACGGTCACGGTCTGAGTCCAAGGGACGAAGAAGATGAATAGGAAGAAGAGCAGGAACAGGGCAATCGGCAGACGCGAGGAAAACCTCCACCCCTTCGGAAGCTGAGCTTCCTCCCAGGATTGAAGCTTGGTGGAGGCGGCGAGTTCGTCGACGGACATTTCATTCGAACCGGATTCACTGTGAACGAAGGAACGGACCGCTTTCCCTAGATCGAGAGCGCGACTTCCCACGGAACCGTTTTTATTGCGCATGATAGTCCGATCAACAACCAGGAACCATTGAAAGTCTAAAAGACCTCATGCCTGCATCATAAGAAGAACCTGCGGTTGAGTCAATTTAGTCCGCTCATCACGCTGCCTCAACGGATTGTCCTGGCCCGATCACGGTTGCGACGGCGAATCATAAGAGTAGGACCTGACCGGGAAAATCCGGCTCGTCGTGATGGGGGAAAATTGCGGAACATGCGGCGCCGACTCATTTATTTTTCAAGATAGTTTTAATTCAAGTTATCTATTTGTCTATGAACCGTGCGCCGAGTACATTTCATCGTGACGGCATTCATAGCAACCTGGAAGGAGGGCGTCATGAAAGCACGAACCATAACCAAAGCGGCCGGCCGAGGAACGACAGAAGTTGCGCTCAGCGTCGGGATAGCCATGGCTCTCACGGTATTCGCCGGAGTCGGGCTTGCCATTACTCCGGTCTGGGCGGAAATGGGCACGAGACTTCAGAAGGAACGCAGTCTTACGGACGCCCAGATACCGTCCGAAAAGGCGAGCTCCGTCCGCCTCGCGGGGGCGCAATTCTTTGGCCCTCCTCCGCCGGAGAAAGCCACGGATTATGGCGTCCGCTTCATCCATCCGGACCCCCATATGCATGACGGCCATAGGCCTTATCATGATGAGCACCGTCATGCGAATATCGCCGCCGGCGGCGCATTGACGTTCAATTGGACCTTCGACAAGTAGTGCGCCCTGGCAGCGCCTGACCTTATGCTTCAGGAAGGGGGGAGACCGTGCTGATCAAACCGTCTGCCCAGCGAGGCCACGAGAAGGAGAAGAAAATGGTTGTTCCTATCGACGAGGGGTTGCTGCGCATCCGGCATATTCTTCATCCGACTGACTTTTCTCAGGCCAGCATGACGGCGTTTGGTCATGCGCTGAAGCTCGGCCTAAGTATGACAAGCGACCTCACGATCCTGCATGTGGATCCCATACAGGCCGATCCGGATTTTGAGAATTTTCCGCGAGTGCGGGCCACGCTCAGCCGATGGGGGGTGCTCAGGGAAGGAGCCACCAAGGAGGACTTTCTGGCACTCGGTTTTGGCGTCCGAAAGATGCTCTCAAAAGGGGACAACCCGGTCGCATCCATTCTGCAACTCTTGTGGCGTAAACCGGCGGACCTGATGGTGTTGGCGACACATCCGGAGGATCCTCTCGGGAAATGGTTACCCGATACGGTCGGTCAGTCGCTGGCGCGCAAGTCACGCACGATGAGCCTGTTCGTGCCGGGTCATTGCGACGGATTCGTCTCGCTGGATACCGGAAACGTCAGAATTCAGCGTATTCTCATCCCCATTGATCACCGCCCGCATCCGCAGGCCGCCGTTGATGCCGCGTGCACGCTGGTCGCCGGTCTTGGTGTGCGGCCGGTGATGTGTGAAGTACTGTACGTCGGAGAGCAATCGGACAGGCCGCAGCTGCGCCTGCCTCAACGGGATGGGTGGCTCTGGAAGGAGAGCACCTGTACCGGGATCGTGGTGGATGAAATTCTTGAAACAGCCGAACAGCATCAGTCGGATCTGATCGTGATGGCCACGGAATGGAGACACGGATTTCTCGATGCGTTGCTCGGGAGCACGACGGAGCGCGTCCTGCGCCGCGCCGACTGTCCGGTTCTGGCCGTGCCGGTCAACCATTCAGCCATGACGCCGCGCAGGCCATAGCCGATGGACCGCGATCGGCAAGGAGGAGATGAGAAATGGAGGAGGGGTACGATTACGAGTGGCTGTGTATCGGCAGCGGTCCAGCCGGACAACGGGCGGCCGTGCAGGCGGCCAAATTAGGCAAGCGCGCAGCAGTGATCGAACGAGGGCACATCGTCGGAGGAGTGTGTGTGGACACCGGCACCATCCCAAGTAAGACGTTTCGGGAGGCCGTCATATCCATGAAGAGAAGCGCGCTTCGGAATGGAAGTTACCGCCATTCCATCTCCGATGTCCGCGCAAATGCGCAAGCGTTGTTCGCCAGAGTCGCGGAAGTCGAACAGTCTCAAGCGGATGTGGTCGCGGACCAACTGCGGCGTAACGAGGTGACCGTTCTTATGGGCGAGGCGAGCTTCCGAGATCCTCACACTGTGACCGTCAGGTCTGCGGATGGGTGCCGAGTCGTCAGCGCCGCGAATATTCTCATCGCCGTCGGTACGATCCCCGCTCTGCCTCCGGGAGCTTCCATTGAACCCGACTTGGTTGTCACGAGCGACGAGCTGTTGCAATTAACCTGCTTGCCACGCCGGCTTGCTGTGGTCGGAGCGGGTGTCATCGGGATCGAGTACGCCTCAATGTTCGCCGCGCTCGGCGTCGAAGTGACTGTGGTGGATAAGCGGGAGAAGCCCTTGGAGTTTCTGGACGGAGAGTTGGTCGATGAACTGCTTCATCAGATGCGTAATACCGGGGTCACGTTTCGATTAGGCGAAACCGTGACGCGGCTGGAAATCATCGAGGAGCGCCCGCGACGGGTGGTGATTCTCCTGGAATCAGGAAAACGTCTCGCATCGGATCTGGTGCTCTTCAGCGCCGGGCGGGAGGGCGCGACCAAGCGGCTGAATCTCGCCGCAGCCGGGCTCGAAGCCGACGAACGGGGACGCCTCGCCGTCGATCAGCACTATCGCACAGCCGTGCCACATATTTTTGCCGCAGGTGACGTCATCGGATTCCCCAGCCTTGCCGCGACATCAGCGGAACAAGGTCGCCTGGCCGCTTGCCACGCGTTCAGGGTCGAAGCAGGACCGATGGTCGGCCATTTTCCTATCGGCGTCTACACGATCCCTGAAGTGTCGACGGTCGGAGAACCGGAGCATGTGTTGACGGCAAAGAAAGTCCCGTACGAGAGCGGTGTGGCTCGTTATCGAGAGATCGCCCGGGGTCATATTCTCGGTGACGACAGTGGTTTTCTTAAAATGCTGTTCCATCGAGAGACCCGACGCCTCTTGGGCGTGCATGTGGTCGGCACCGGGGCCACCGAGCTGATTCACATCGGCCAGGCGGTCTTGGGATTGCAAGGAGGACTGGAGTACTTTCTCACCACTGCGTTCAATTATCCCACCTTGGCCGAGTGCTACAAGGTCGCCGCACTCGATGCCTACAACAAACTGATACGTTAGCAAGAGGAGCTGGAATGACAGTATTTAACAACGGACGCTTTATAAGACTTGGCTGGCGGGGATTCCAGCTGCTGGCAACTTTCATCCTAGCTCTTGCGGGAATCGCGAATTTCTCGGACGCTGCTCAGTCAGCCCCACCGGTCGAGGCGGCGCCGGGCTCCGCTCCCCGTAACCCATCCGGCTCAACAGATGTGCCAGTGGACGGAGACGCTCGAGTGGGTAAGGGACTGTTCGAAAAGCATTGCGTGATATGCCACGGGGCACGAGGCCAGGGGGATGGTCTCAAGATCGTAGGTGCCGAGGTGGCAGACTTAACTTCCGCAACGACTCAACGAAAGCTAAGCGCTGATTTGCTGAAGACCATTCATGAAGGAAAACCCGAAAAAGTGATGCCGTCTTGGAAATGGCGTTTTTCTAAGCAACAGGCGAACGATGTGTTGACTTACATTCGCACGTTGAAACAATAAGCTGATTATTTGATACGGGCCGATACGCTGATGCTTCACCGCCGCTCTTTCCCAATTATCCATGAACCGGCATGGGTACTCGTTGTTTACATGATGGAAACAGGAAGGTGGTATAGATCAGCAGAAGAAAATCGTTGTCTGTATATCCTTAACCTAAGGAAGGGTTGGACATGAACATAATGCGTGGGCCTATGGCGCTATTGATATTCACCGTCGTTGGTTTAGGAGGTTGCGCGCACGAATGGAGCTCGATGGCGGACCCTCATCCTGTCACCGAGGCGGATCTACAGGCTGTTTTGCGTGATGAATGGTCGCGGCATCTTTTTTGGATTCGCAACGTGGTTTTGGACAATGCGAAGAACGATCTGAGGTCGCGGGATTTCGCGGAAAAAGCGGTGGCTACCAATGCCAGGGATATTGCACGGACGTTTAGGCCGTTCTACGGCGAAGCAGCGTCTGACCAGCTCCATACCGTATTGACCAAACATTACGGAGCAGTCAAAGCGTATTCCCAGGCCACTGTGGGCGGAAATACCCGTCAGCAGGAGGTTGCTATGGCGCAGTTTGCCTCGAACACCGACGAGATCGCCGCATTCTTTAGCGGAATCAATCCCCACCTTTCAAAAGACGCTGTTCGAGATCTGTTTGCTGCCCATGTCGACCATCATGTGACTCAAATCAACAAGTTTCAAAACAGAGATTACGCCGGAGAAGAAGAGACGTGGCCGGTGATGGAGCACCATGTTTATGGTATTGCCGATGCGTTGGCGGCTGCCCTGGTGAAGCAGTTTCCGGCGAAGTTTAATTGAGCTGTCCGAGCATCATTCGAAGGTGCCACGGGCGTCGGGCGAAGAGGAGAAATCGTCAATACAGAGGTTGACGGCTCAACGTCCCCTACGACTCAGAAGTAGCTCGGTGTCGTTCGCGTAGGGCGATTCACGCGGGTTGCCAGGTACGACGCCGTCTCGTGGAAGTGGCGACTTTCTGAGGAGCAGTGCAAGAACGTGTTGGCGTAGGTCCAAACGTTGCGGAGTAAATGACACTTCTGGAGATTGCAGCCTTCGCTAGTCGAGCACTTCCCGATGGGCGGCGTTGAAGAGAGCCACTACGGTCGGGTGTTTCAGGCGACGCTCGACGGTAATCGCATAGAACTTCTGCCTGACAGAATCAACTCGGCGTATCACCTGCACTTGATATTGCCGACAAATCTCTTTTTCCAAGGCCGTCGGTCCAGGAAACAACCCATGTCCTGCTTGTCCGAAGGCTTTTAAGGTAGCGCTATCTTCGAATTCTCCGACGACGGTTGGGACCAGTTTCTGGCCTACCATCCAGTCATCCAGCGACCTGCGAAGGACCGTGTTTGAAGTGGGCAACAAGGTCGGCGCGCCATTCAAGGATTGAGGGAAATTGCGACGGTACTGTACGGCCAACTTCGATTTTGCGAAGAACGTGATCCCCGACTCACCCAGAAGATGGTTATACGCTTGCACCTTGATCGACGGTGGCGCCGGCGTATCAGCGATGACTAAATCCAGTCCATGGATCACCAGGTCGGCCAACAGCTGATCCAGCTTATCCTCCCAGCAAATCAAGCGTATGCCGGGGGACTGCCGAACAGCAGAGTCCAATAGACGGGTGGCCAGCAGCTTGGGCACCACGTCAACGACGCCTATGTTCAGGCGAGTCTGGCTGCTACTTGCCCGTCCCTTGACCGTATTCAGCAAGTCTTGTCCTATTGAGAAGATATCCTCGGCGTGTTTGAAGACGATGCGGCCCATTTCTGTCAGCACGAGGTGCCGACCGGTCCGCACGAACAATTTTTCGCCCAGTGTGTCCTCTAGAAGCCCTATCTGTTTACTGATCGTCGGTTGGGCCAAGCGAAGTTCTTCGCAAGCTTTAGCAACGGTCCCGTGCTTCGCGACGGACCAGAAATAGAGTAGATGATGATAATTCAACCATTCCATGAGGCGGCACTATACATGAGAAATAATGGACGATTCTAGGCGTACGCTCGATATGACGATGACCAAGGATCTCTATGCAATTGCGCGCGAATATCTGCTTGGAAGGAGTCGGATCTCCCGCTAGCGCGATCCGTTCTGATATCTCCCCAAAGAACAACGGCAACTGAAAACGAAAGTAAGATGGCGGCTTCGACGGTCCCTTGCGAAAGGAGTGGATCGATGAAGCGGTCATGATTCTCTGAAGAGCAGATTGATTATGCCATACGGCAAGCTGAGAGTGGGACCCCGATCGGCGACCTCTGCCGGCAACTCGGCGTCAGCGAAGCGACCTTCTACACCTGGAAATGGCAATATGTCCTTTCTGACGAAGGCGCAACCCCTGTCAGGCCATCTGAAATGCGTACCCACGACAAGGCTTGACAACAGGATGTCCAAACAGTTGTACTGCGGCAATTTGACCCTATGGGTTACTGCCGTTTTATATGGCGGCGCTCATGATGGACGCAAAGGAAACGCTCATCCGGCGGCGTAAACAATAGAGTATTGCTTAACCATCGCGAGTCGACCCATCACGACAGCACGAGTGTCATCGCAACTGCCATGATGATCAGAATTAAAAAAGGACTGGATTTGCCGATCAGCGGGAAGCCTGAGCAGGCTGTCCATGCCGCCAAACCTGTCCGCCACGTCGGCGTGCTTGGCGTGGATCATGTCGATCTCAAACCCGCCATGCTGGTCGCCGAAGGGGACAAGGTGAAGCTCGGCCAAGCGCTGTTCGAGCACAAAAAGTTACCCGGCGTACGCATCACAGCCCCGGGTGCCGGCACGGTGCGTGCGATCCATCGTGGAGCGCAACGCCTCCTCCAGTCAGTCGTCATCCGGCTTGACGACACCGAAGACGAGGAAACATTTGCATCCTACCCCGTCGGCCAACTGGCCCGCCTGACCGAAACGCAGGTAGTGGACAATCTCCTGGCATCGGGTCTGTGGGTGGCCTTGCGCACGCGTCCCTATAGCAAGATCGCCGACCCGACCACTCGTCCGGCGGCCATCTTCGTAACGGCGATGGACAGCAACCCGCTGGCCGCCAATCCTATTGCCATTATTGCTGCAGAGGGTGAGTCGTTCGGCCATGGCCTGACGGTGCTGTCGCGCTTTGGCACCATGCCGCTATGGGTGTGCAAGTCACCCGCAGCCGAATTGCCGTTGCCACAAGGTATAGGCCACATACGCCAGGCCAGTTTTGAAGGCCCCCACCCGGCCGGTCTGCCGGGGACACATATTCACTTTCTCGAACCGGTCGACGTCAGCAAGGTGGTCTGGCACCTCAACTACCAAGAGGTGATTGCGATCGGCAAGCTGTTTACCAGCGGCCGCTTATCGACCGGACGCATCGTCGCGCTCGGCGGACCGCAAGTGAAACAGCCACGCCTGCTGCAGACCAGGCTCGGCGCCTGTATCCAGGAGTTGATCGAGGGTGAGCTTCAGGCCGGTGAGAGCCGTGTCATTTCCGGCTCGATCTTGTCGGGGCGTCACGCAGCCGACTGGTCGTCCTATCTGGGGCGCCATCATCTTCAGATATCCGTGATTCCGGAAGGGGTGGAACGCACGTTCATGGGCTGGTTCGCACCCGGACGGAGAACATTCTCCCAGAGCAACGTCATGCTGTCGAGCCTCTTCCGTCGCCGCAAGGAGGAATTTGAGCTGACCACCGGGCTAAACGGAGGTCTGCGTGCCATGGTGCCCTTCGGCAACTTCGAGGATATCATGCCCCTGGACATCCTCCCGACGCAGTTGCTGCGCTACCTGATAGTGGGCGACACTGACATGGCGCAACAGTTGGGCTGTATGGAACTGGATGAGGAAGACCTCGCCTTGTGCTCCTTCGTGTGCGTCGGCAAGAACGACTACGGCCCGGTGCTGCGGAACGTACTGAGTCAGATTGAGAGAGAAGGCTGATGGCAGGCATGAAACGCTATCTTGATCGTCTCAGGCCCCTGTTTGCCAAGGGCGGCCGATATGAAAAGTACTATCCCGTGTTCGAGATGGTCGATGGGTTTTTCTATTCCTCTCCCGAAACCACCCACCACGCGCCGCATGTGCGGGATGGCATCGATCTGAAACGGTTGATGGTGTACGTGGTGGTGGCGCTGATTCCCTGCATCCTATGGAGTTGGTTCAACACCGGGTATCAGGCCAATCTGGCACTCGCCAAGGTGGGCATGGCCAAAGCCGGCTGGCGGTACGACCTGCTGGAGGCACTCCATATCGGGTTTGATGCCGGCAGCATTCTTGCCAATACGGTCCATGGCTTCTTGTATTTTCTGCCGATCTATCTGACGACCTTAATCGTCGGCGGTGTATGGGAAACGGTCTTTTCCACGGTGCGTCAGAAAGAGATCAATGAAGGCTTTCTGGTCACCTCCATGCTCTTCACGCTGACGCTGCCACCCGATATGCCGCTCTGGATGGTGGCCATCGGGATCAGCTTTGGCGTGGTCCTGGGCAAAGAGATCTTCGGCGGGACTGGCAAGAACTTTCTGAATCCCGCCTTGACGGCGCGAGCCTTTCTGTTTTTCGCCTATCCCGCCGAAATTTCCGGTGACCGCGTGTGGGTAGCGGTGGATGGTTATTCCGGCGCGACCGCGCTCAGCCTGGGGAAAGTCGGCGGCGTCGAGGCGATCATCCGTGGAGGCACGACCTGGTGGGATGCCTTTATCGGCCTGATGCCGGGTTCCATGGGGGAAACTTCGACCCTCGCCTGCCTGCTCGGCGCGGTGTTCCTCATCTATACAGGAGTCGGGTCCTGGCGCATTATCGTCGGATGCTTTGTAGGAATGGTCGGGGCTTCGCTCCTGTTTAATATGATCGGCAGCGAGACAAATCCCATGGTGGCAATGCCCTGGTACTGGCACCTGGTGCTGGGCGGGTTTGCCTTCGGCGCGGTCTTCATGGCCACCGACCCGGTGTCGGCCGCCATGACGAGCGCCGGGCGCTGGGTCTTCGGCATGCTGATCGGGGCTATGACCGTGCTGATCCGCGTGGCGAACCCGGCGTTTCCTGAAGGCGTCATGCTCACGATTTTGTTTGCCAATGTATTCGCGCCCCTGATCGATTATGCGGTCGTTCAGCTGAACATCCGACGGAGGCTCCGCCGCCATGTCCGCACCTGAACCGGATTCCGCCGTATCCGCTGCGCCAGTTGAGAGTGGGAGTAGGACGCTGCTGGTAACGCTTGTCCTCTGTCTCGTCTGCTCGGTCGTGGTTGCCGGTGCAGCGGTGCTCCTTCGCCCCCTTCAGGAAACGAATCAGAAGGCCGACCTCATCCGAAATGTGGTTGCGGTCTCCGGCCTCCTTAAGGAGGGGCTGACGGAAGAACAAGCGCTGAAACGGATTGACGCCCGCATGATCGAACTGGCGACCGGTGAAGAGGTGAAGGGGGTCGATCCTGACACCTTTAATATCGTCAAGGCCGGAAAGGATCCCGAGATCTCCACCGAACTCACCCGCCGCGAAGATGTGGCGGGGATCAGGCGTGAACCGCGCTATCTGCCGGTCTATCGGATTGTCGGCGCCAACGGTGAGTTGAAGAGACTGATTCTGCCGGTGTACGGATACGGGCTTTGGTCCACCATGTACGGGTTTCTTGCGCTGGAGGAGGATCTGCGAACGGTGCAGGGGCTCCGCTTCTATCAGCATGCCGAGACCCCGGGGTTAGGAGGAGAGGTCGACAATCCCAAGTGGCGCGCACAATGGACGGGCAAAGTCCTCTTCGACGAGAACTGGAAGGTGCAGGTTGAAATAACAAAGGTTGCGATTGACAGTTCCACGCCGGACGCGCAACATCAAGTGGATGCACTCGCCGGGGCCACCATCACCTCGCGAGGCGTGGAGAATTTGTTGAAGTTCTGGCTGAGCAATAAAGGGTATGGGCCATTCCTGTCCCGTTTGCGTCACGAAAGGAGCTAGCGCTCATGTCGTACCAACACAAAAAAATAATCTTCGACCCGATCGTGGACAATAACCCGGTTATTTTACAGGTCCTGGGGATTTGCTCGGCATTGGCCGTGACGTCGAAGCTCTCCACCACGATCACGATGTGCATCGCGCTGACGGTCGTGACCGCCTTCTCCAATGCGGCCATCAGTCTGGTCCGCAATCATACCCCGAGCAGCATCCGCATCATTGTGCAGATGACCATTATTTCGTCGCTGGTTATCGTCACCGATCAGTTCATCAAAGCCTATGCGTTCAGCATCAGCAAGGACCTGTCGGTCTTCGTCGGGTTGATTATCACCAATTGTATCGTCATGGGACGCGCGGAAGCCTATGCGATGAAACATCCCCCGCTCCCGAGCTTCCTCGACGGCCTCGGCAACGGCCTCGGCTATAGCGCTCTCTTAATGGTCGTCGGGGTCATACGCGAGCTGTTGGGTTCCGGTTCCCTGTTCGGATATTCCATCCTCCCTCTTGATCGGGATGGCGGGTGGTATGTGCCAAACGGCTTGCTGCTCCTGCCTCCGAGTGCCTTCTTCCTGATCGGCATGATCATTTGGGTGGTGCGCTCCTGGAAGCCGGCACAAGTGGAAGAACCGGAATACCGGATCTATCACGCGCCCCGTCCGGAGGTGGCCTCATGATCGACCTGGTCAATCTGTTTATCAAAGCGGTCTTCGTTGAGAATCTTGCGCTGACGTTTTTTCTCGGCATGTGCACGTTTCTCGCCGTCTCGAAAAAAATCGGCACGGCGCTCGGACTCGGCATCGCGGTGGTCGTCGTCCAGAGTCTGACCATCCCCATCAATAACCTGATCTACCAATTTCTGATTCGTGACGGCGCGCTGGCATGGGCAGGGCTCCCTGAG
Organism: Nitrospira sp. SG-bin2; assembly: GCA_002083405.1. GTDB lineage: Bacteria > Nitrospirota > Nitrospiria > Nitrospirales > Nitrospiraceae > Nitrospira_D. The sequence continues at coordinate 22,652 of LVWT01000031.1, forward strand.
ATCAGTCTGGATTTCCTTGGGCTTATCACCTACATCAGCGTCATTGCGGCGGTCGTCCAGGTCCTGGAGATGTTTCTCGACCGATACGTCCCCTCACTGTACAACTCGTTGGGAATCTTTCTGCCGCTGATTACCGTCAACTGCGCCATTCTCGGCGGCTGCCTGTTTATGGTCGAACGCGACTATAATTTTAGTGAGAGCGTCACCTATGGCGTGGGCTCGGGCGTCGGGTGGGCGCTTGCGATCGTGGCAATGGCAGGGGTCCGTGAGAAGCTCAAGTATTCCGATATACCGGAAGGCTTGCAGGGACTGGGCGTCACCTTCATCACCGCGGGGTTGATGGCACTCGGGTTCATGGCCTTTTCTGGAATTCAACTCTGAGCCTGATGAGAGACCGCGTATGATCGAGATCCTCCTGGGTGTCGGTGTCTTCACCGGGTTCGTCCTCATTCTCGTCGTCTTTATTCTGAGTGCGCGCTCCAAACTGGTGGCCAGCGGCAATGTCACGATCACGATCAACGACAAGAAATCGATCGAGACGCCGATCGGAGGCAAGTTGCTCAATGCGCTTGGCGACGCCAAGATTTTTGTCAGTTCCGCCTGCGGCGGCGGCGGTACGTGTGGCGTGTGCCGGGTCAAGGTTTTCGAAGGGGGTGGGGTCATTCTGCCGACTGAAACCTCCCACATCAACAAGCGTGAAGCGCGCGAGGGTTACCGTCTCTCCTGCCAGGTGGCAGTCAAGCAGAACCTGAAGATCGAGGTTCCAGATGAAGTGTTTGGGGTCAAGAAATGGGAATGTGCCGTCCGCTCCAACCACAATGTGGCCACCTTCATCAAGGAACTGGTCCTGGAGCTCCCCCAGGATGAATATGTCGATTTCCGCGCCGGAGGGTACATCCAGATTTTCTGCCCTCCGTATGAGTACTCGTTTAAGGATTTTGACATCGAAGAGAGGTTTCGCAGCGACTGGGATCGGCTGAAACTCTGGGACCTCGTGTCCAAGGTCAATGAGCCCCTTGAGCGCGCCTACTCCATGGCCAATTACCCTGAGGAGCGTGGCATCATCATGCTCAATATTCGCATCGCCACGCCCCCGCCGCGCACGCAAAATGTGCCTCCGGGTAAAATGTCCTCCTACCTGTTCGGACTGAAACCGGGCGACAAGGTCACCATCTCCGGGCCGTTCGGCGAGTTCTTTGCCCGTGAGACCAACAACGAGATGGTGTTCATCGGCGGGGGGGCAGGGATGGCGCCCATGCGGTCGCATATTTTCGATCAGCTGGGTCGCATCAAGACCACACGCAAGATGTCCTTCTGGTACGGGGCTCGATCGAAGCGTGAGATGTTCTATGTCGACGATTTCGACAAGCTGGCCGCAGCGCATGACAACTTCAAGTGGCATGTCGCCCTGTCCGACCCGCTCCCGGATGACGCCTGGAGCGGCTATACCGGCTTCATCCATAACGTGCTGTATAATGAGTATCTGAAGACCCATCCGGCGCCCGAGGACTGTGAGTACTACCTCTGCGGACCGCCGATGATGAATGCCGCCGTGATCAAAATGCTGTTGGATCTGGGTGTCGAGCGGGAAAACATCATGCTCGATGACTTCGGAGGATGATCGCCCATGCATCCCTCCGTTCCGCGCCCCCGTGCGCTGATTGCCTTGATCGTTCTACTGGCAGCCGGTGCCGGCTTCAGCCTGCTGCGTTCTGTACCGCCTGTCCCGGAACTGCACATGAGTGGTCGCACCATGGGAACCACCTATAACGTGAAATACCGCCCCACCCAGAATACTCCAACAGTGAAGGCCCTGCAGATCGAAGTGGATGCATTGCTGGCCGAGATCAATCACACCATGTCCACCTATGACCCGGAGTCGGAACTGTCGCGCTTTAACCGTCTGGACACCACCGACTGGGTATCCGCATCCGCTTCCCTGCATGCCGTACTCAAAACCGCGCTCGAGGTCGGCGCCCAAAGCGAAGGTGCGTTTGACATCACGGTCGGCCCCCTGGTCAATCTATGGGGCTTCGGCCCCGAGTTTCATCCGGACCGCGTCCCGCTTGAACGCGATATTGCCGCCGCGCACACACGCAGCGGTCTCGATAAAGTCACGCTCCGTGACACTCAACCGGCGATACGCAAGCACCGCCCTGATGTCTTCCTGGATCTTTCCGGGATCGCCAAGGGGTACGGGGTGGACCGGGTTGCTGAACTCATGACCGCGCACGCCATTGAACATTATATGGTTGAGATCGGCGGCGAGATTCGGGTCCGCGGGCTCAAGGAGCACGATACACCCTGGCGGATCGCGATTGAGAAACCGTTGCCGGGCGAACGTTCGGTACAGACGGTGCTGGCGCTCAGCGACATCGCACTCGCCACCTCGGGCAATTACCGGAATTTTTTTGAAATCGCCGGGCGACGCTATTCCCATACCATCGATCCGGCCACCGGCTGGCCGGTCGATAATCATCTGGTGTCGGTGACGGTGCTGGCGGATACCAGTATGCGAGCCGACGCCTGGGCCACCGCATTTCAGGTATTGGGGCCTGAGCGTGGCATGGCCATCGCCGAACGGCTCAATCTTCCCGTCCTCTTCGTCATCGAACGTGATGGACGATTCGAGGAGCAGGTCTGTTGCGCCTTCGAGCGTTACCGTGCACAGGAGCTGTCATGACAATTTTTTTGGTGACCTTTCTTGTCATGGGTATTGCGGTTCTGGCGATGGCAGTGGGTGTCCTGGTCGGTCGCCGTCCGATCGGCGGCAGTTGTGGCGGTCTGGAGCGCATCGGTCTGGAGTGCGATGCCGGCTGCGACAAGCCCTGCCCGGAACGTCTTGCCCGTCTGCAGTCTCCGAGGAAAGAACTGCTGTAAGAGGGCCGGGACAACCACGCCCTCGGTGAATTTGTGCACTGGCTACTTGAATCCGCGAGATATAGGATGTACTGATCTTCTTTAATTGCTCAACACTGGTTTGAAAGAGGCCGTTATGCCTAACACAATCTTGGTTCCGTTCGACGGCTCGGAGAGCGCGATGCGCGCACTACATTTTGCTGTTGAGCGCGCACGTGAAAAACCACATCGAGTGCATCTCGTGACGGTGCACTCCCCGCTACGCGTGTACGGCGAAATCCAGGTCTACGTGGGCGACAAGAAAGCAGCGGAAATGGCAGCGCAGCATAATCGCGAGATTCTCGAACCGGCGGAGCAATTGCTGCGCTCGTCGGGCGTAGCGTTCGCCAGCAGTACGGAGGAAGGCGATGCCGCCGAAAAGATTGTGGAGTGCGCCAAAGCAGTTGGAGCCGGAGAAATTGTCATGGGATCGCGTGGACTCGGACGTATTGCCGGGCTCGTGATGGGCTCGGTCACCACCAAAGTCGTCCATCTCACCGAGGTCCCCGTCACGCTGGTCAAATGACTCGGGTTTCAACGCAAACATTTCAAGGCAGGCGCGCTCATTGAACGGGAAACCGGGTGATGGTGATGTCCCCCTTGACCGCTTTGTGATGATGGCGGGCTCGCTCCTTCGCATCGCAAGCCCGCATTGTTCATGACGGTTCGTGACGAAACCGACGAGACGCCAGGCAAGACGGGCACGCGGAGCCCCGAGAGACCGAGGTGTACTTGAATCAGTACCTCGAGGTCAGGAGGGGCGAGCCTGCCCGTCCGGCTGCGTGAAATGCACAGCCGGCTTGTCGCAGCGGCGTATCGGCGGTTGCAGTAGAAGCGTTCATGAAGGATGTGGGCTCTGATCAACGTGAAGCAGGGGGAGCGTCATGCGCCTTGAAGAGCAGAAGAATTCGTTGTCGCGCACGGGCATCGCCGGAGCCGCGTTCGCGTTATGGCTTGCCCCCTCGTTTGCTATTGCAGCGACTGACCCACCCACCGCCTTTGGCATCCCGTTCGATTTCATCTTGTTCGCCCTCACGCTGCTTGGTGTCGCGCTGTTCCACCACCACACGCTGCAGGTAGCGCTCACCGGCCTTGGAACGATCGCGTTGTACAAATTGGCGTTCACCGGGTTCAAGACCGGCGATGGCCTGCCGGGCCTGGTCAGCCACCTGGGCCATGAGTGGGTCATTCTTTCTAATCTGCTGTGCCTGTTGCTTGGCTTTGCGTTGCTGTCCAAGCATTTCGAGGACAGCCATGTTCCCGCGGTGCTCCCCAAGTACCTGCCGGGACAAGCAAAGGGTGCGTTCGCGCTGCTCGCGATGGTGTTCGTGCTGTCCTCGTTTCTCGACAACATCGCTGCGGCGATGATTGGGGGCGCCATGGCACACACCGTCTTTCGCGGCAAGGTCCACATCGGGTACCTCGCCGCGATTGTCGCCGCCTCCAATGCGGGCGGTTCGGGCAGCGTGGTGGGCGACACCACGACCACGATGATGTGGATCGACGGGGTGAGCCCGGTTGACGTACTCCACGCGTATGTCGCTGCGGTGGTCGCACTAGTCCTGTTCGGCATCCCGGCCGCGCTGCAGCAGAACAAGTATTCGCCCTTGATGGCCTATGAACCCGGTGGCGCGCATGTGGACTGGGGCCGCGTCGGTATTGTGGGGTTCATTTTGGTGGCGGCGATTTCTACCAACGTGTACATCAATCTGGTACACCCCGAGATTGCTGATCATTTCCCCTTCATCGGCGTAGCCGTGGCGCTCGCAATCCTGGTCTCGGCGCCGTTACGCAAACCGGATTGGAGTCTGTTACCCGGCGCGACCAAAGGGACGATTTTTCTGCTCGCACTGGTCACCTGCGCCTCGATGATGCCGGTGGAAAAATTGCCGGTCGCCTCCTGGCAATCTGCCATGGGGCTCGGGTTCATCTCCGCGGTGTTCGACAACATCCCGCTCACCGCGCTCGCGCTGAAACAGGGCGGCTACGACTGGGGCATGCTCGCCTACACGGTGGGGTTCGGCGGCTCGATGATCTGGTTCGGCTCGTCGGCCGGGGTGGCGTTGTCCAACATGTATCCGGATGCGAAGAACGTCGGTCGCTGGGTGTATCACGGCTGGCATGTCGCGGTCGCGTATGTCATCGGCTTCTTAGTGCTGCTCGCGGTCATGGGCTGGCATCCCAGCCCCAAACGCGGCGATCCGCCGGTCACAACGTCTTCTGTTGCACAACCAGCCGTGGCGCCGGTGCACTAGAATCTCTCATCCTTCGTGATCAAAGGGAACCGTACTGGGACCGAAGCGGGAAGATCGCTGAAGAATCAGATCATCCTCACTCTTCCAGTGACCCCCTCCTGCGCAGATCAGCGCCGCTGCGGCGATATTGAAGACGAGGAGGTACGGCTCCTCGGAGAAGGGCGTCGGGTTGAGTTTGGCATGGAAGACCTCCGGCAGCCTTGCCGAGGTGTTGTCGAATGGGATGGGAGGGTTTTGAGTGCGCGTTCGGCCATGCCGTAAGGATGCCGGAGCCAGCGCGCCGCTTTCAAGCGATGGGAGCACGAGGTGTTCCTTCGCGCGTCGTTCCCCTACCGCACTCCGCTGACCGGCTCCCGGTCTAACGTAAAGACGAAGACCCGTTCCCCCAACTGCGCATCGATGTCGGTAAACACGCCGAGGACCTTGGCCTTCGTGATTTCACCGACTTGTTCGCTCAGTTTGTCACGGCCCTGTGCGATCAGGTTCTGCCGCAACTGCTTCACCATTTCGACGCCCTCCGCAGTTTTTGCCAGCTGCCGTTCGGCCGGAGTCAGCACCCCTTTTAACCGGACCACGACTAAATCACGGACAATGGAGGCCCGCACGTCGTCGGGGCCACGGCCCATGAACTCCTGCTCGAACTTGATGATGGCGTTGCGGATGGCATTTTCCATGATTGGGCCTTTCCAGAGCGAGATTATACGAGTCGCATACGCGAGCGGACAAGCACAATCGTCACCCTTTTGGCGCAACCACCCTCCGATCATGGGTCTTTCGGGCCATACCATTCCGGTTCAAAGACCTCATTCACCCTTTCACGCTTGACGCTGATCGGGCAGACATATTATTTATGGATACGTACGTATGGATTGGCGATGTTGCTCATCCTCATGATCGACCGAGGATGAGTGAAGCGCCGAGTGGTCGCATCACGGGTCGTAGGGTGACCGGCAGTTCGTGCGAGAGGCCGGTCGCAGTACAAGCCAACCGAACATGTCTCGATCCAGGATCGAGCGTGCGGTTGGCTTTTGTGTTTTCAGAGCTTTGAGGTGATGATGTCCGCAGTGTTGCTCGTGCCGCTGCTTCCATTGATCGCCGCCCTTATCGTGGGCGTCGGTAGCGAGACCACGCGCCACGCCCGCGCGAAGATCGCCGCCTGGCCGATCGGCGCAGCCTTCTGTGGCGCCATTGCCACACTCTTTGTTGTGGCCGCGGAAGGCCCGATTACGCTCCGACTGTACGATCCGGACGCGTCCACCGTGTTGGCCGTCCCGATCGGCCTGTACATCGATCGGCTCAGCGCGGTCATGATGGTACTGATCTCCGGCATCGGCACGATCATTTACACCTATTCCGTCGAGTATATGTACCAGGATTTGCACGAACGCCGGTATCTCGCCTTAATCGGGCTGACCGTGTTTGTCCTCCTCTGCCTGGTGTCGAGCGCGAACTTGCTGATGCTGTTCGTGCTGTGGCAATTGCTGAGCTACCTCCTCTATCTCCTCGTCCACAACCATAGCCACCAGGAGACGCTGAAAAGCGCGTTTCGAACCTTCACGCTGTTGCGGGTCGGTGACGTCGCCTTCCTGGGCGGGACTGTGCTGGCGTACTCGCTGTACGGCACATTGGAATTTCCTGATCTGTTTGCCGCAGCCGCGCAATCCACTGTCACCGTGTCCCTGTTCCCCGGTGTCGAATTGAACGGCGCGACGGCGGTCACTCTGCTGCTCCTGGTCGGCGGAATGAGTAAGTCCGCCCAGTTTCCACTGTACGGCTGGCTTCCCCGCTATCTTTATGCCCCCACGTCCGTGACTGCGTTACTGCACGCGGGCATTATCAATGCCGCGGGCTTTCTCATCAATCGCCTGGCTCCGCTCTTCGGGATGAGCTCGACCACGCTACACGTCGCCCTCGTGATCGGAACGCTGACGGCCATCCTCGGCGCAACCATGATGCTGGTGCAGAACGACATCAAGAACATGCTCGGCTTTTCGACGATCGGCCAAATGGGCTACATGGTCATGGAATGCGGCCTGGGTGCCTTTTCGCTCGCGGTGTTTCATCTAATCGCCCACGGGCTGTTCAAGGCGACGGTGTTCCTATACAGCGGGAATGTCATACACAAAGCGAGACAGGAACCTTTGCTCCCCTATCCAGGGCATAAGACGGAGAAAGAAGGTTACTCGCCCCTGACTTGGACGACGGGAGTCCTCACGACCCTGCTGATCCCATTGCTGATCCTGCTGGTGACTCACGGTGTGTTGCGGATTCCGCTATTAGAATCCCAGGGCACCGTCATCTTTCTGTTTTTCATCTGGATTACGTCTTCGCAAGCGATCCTGACGCTGACCCGATTGCGGGCCGTCGCCTCCTGGAAGGTGTCGGCGGCGATGTTGCTGACGCTCTTGTTCATCGTGTTCGTTTATCTGTTCGCCGTCGAATCGTTCACCGCCTTCCTGTACCCTAATCCGGAGGAAGTGGCCTCGTACTTCAAGGCCGGCGATCTCCCGGACTGGCTCTTTGACCTTCTCCTCGCGATGTCGACGCTGGTGACGATTGTGGGGTGGATCTATCTGTACATGCGGGCTCATGGCCGCGCCGTGTGGATGCCATCGTGGATCAACGGCGTCCGGAGTCGCCTCTATGTGCTGTTCCTCAATCGACTCTATGTCGACGCGGTCTTGCATCGAGTGGGACAGACCCTGACAGGCGTCATTCAACGCCTGGATAAGCGCGCCCGGGAACGCTCGCTTTGACCGACACCGACAATGGCCAGGCGGAGTAGAGATTGCCGCTTCCCGGATGACCCCGGCGCGTCGTCCGCTACGGCGCGCGAGTAAGAGACCGCAGTGTGCCGTCGCTTGACGAATGCGGTGAACCCGTATTAATGGTACACCGCCGCCGTGGCGGGAGGTGTGCCCATCGCCTGACAGAAAGAGAACGAACGCTTTTCAACCATCCGGAGAAATGACGTGCTCGTATCGCTGGTACTCATCGTTCCATTTCTCCTCCTATCCGCCGCCGGCATCGTGATGATCGGCGGTGAGACGTCGCGGTTCACCCGCGCGAAAGCGGCCGCCTATCCCGTCGGTCTGGCATTCCTGGGCGCTATAGGCGTCCTGGCCCTGGTCTCATCGCAGAGTCCCATCACGATTCGATTCTATGATCCGGCCTCCGTCACTTCTTTCATTATTCCCATCGGTTTCTACGTTGACCGGCTGAGCGCGGTCATGATGACGCTGATCACGGGCGTCAGCATCATTATTTACTGCTACTCGACCAGGTACATGTACCAGGATGGGCATGCGCGCCGGTATCTCGCGTTGATTTGCCTGACCGACTTCGTATTGATCTGCATGGTCTCGAGCGGCAATCTCATGATGCTGTTTCTCTTTTGGCAAATCTTGAGCTACCTGCTCTACCTGCTGGCGCACAACCATGTTCACCCCGCCACGTTGACGGGCGCGTTCAAGACGTTCACGCTGCTGCGTGTTGCCGATACAGCATTTCTGGCCGGTATTGTCCTGGCATATCAACTCTACGGCACCCTTGAATTCCAGGAGCTGTTTGCCAGAGCGGCCGCCACGCCCCTGACCATTCCGATCCTGCCCGGAATGGATGTCAGCGCCGCAACGGCTGTGACGCTCCTCCTTTTTATCGGTGCGATGGGCAAATCAGCTCAGTTCCCGCTGCATCTGTGGCTGCCGGGATCGCTGTTTGCACCCACGCCGGTCCACGCATTGCTGCACGCGGGTATCATCAACGCCGGAGGCTTTCTCATTAACCGCCTCGCGCCCCTCTTCGGAATGAGATCAACCACCCTACACGTCGCCTTTGTCATCGGGACCCTGACGGCCGTCCTCGGCGCAACCATGATGCTGGCCCAAAATGACATCAAGAAGACGCTCGGCTTTTCGACGATCGGCCAAATGGGCTATATGATCATGGAATGCGGCCTGGGTGCCTTCTCGCTCGCCGTGTTCCATCTGATCGCGCACGGTCTCTTCAAGGCCACGGTCTTTCTCAATTGTGGAAATATCATTCATAAGGCGCGACAGGAGCCGCATTTCCCACACGTGGACCATGCCGCCGAGGAGGCGGGATTTTCCCGCCTGGCTTGGTCGACCGGGTTTGTGACGACACTCTTTATTCCGCTGCTTATCTTATTGGTCACGCACGGAGTCCTGCGCATTCCCTTGCTGGAATCCCAGGGAACCGTCATTATCCTCTTCTTCATCTGGATCACCTCGTCGCAGGCGATCCTGACGCTCATACGACTTCGTGCCGTGGCTTCATGGAAAGTGTCGGCCATCATGCTGCTGACGCTCCTGTTCATCGTGTTCGTCTACCTGTTCGCCGTCGAATCGTTCACCGCATTTCTTTACCCCAACCCGGAGGAGGTGGCGTCGTATTTCAGATCCGCCGATCTCCCGGACTGGCTCTTCGACCTCATTGTCGTAATGGCCGCGCTCATGACGGTCCTGGGCTGGACCTACCTGTACATGCGTGCCCACGGGCGGGCGGTCCGGATCCCCGCCTGGATCGAAGGTCTGAGAATTCGCCTCTATACGGTGTTCCTGAACCGGATCTATGCCGATGAACTTTATCAGCTGATCAACTCGATGGCCGCGCAACTGATTCATCGGCTCGACAAGCTGGAACGCGGGTGGTCTCGATGACAGACCTGGTCATACCATGGGTGTTGGCCGGAATTCCGTTCGCGGGTGCACTCGTCTGTCTGGCTTTTGGGTCCGATCCCTACCGTGTAAAGATGTGTGCCGTCGGCTCGTCTGTCATCAGCCTTGCGGCGACAGCCGTGGTGGCCAACCGGCTTCCGATCCCGCCCGATGGTCTCTTACCGCTCTATTTACTGCCGATCGCAGCCGTGGTGGCCACATTAGGCCAGCCGGTGCACGAGCGCCATCGGCTCGCCTGGACCCTGACCTTGATTTTTCTCAGCTTGGGAATGACCGTGCTCACCGGGGGCAATACGTTCGGCCCGCTCTGCCTGATCTTGATCATGCTGATGATCATGTTTCTCCTCTACCGTCATCACACGACGCTTTGGCCCATCTCCTGGTGGGGCATCGGTTCCTTCGGTGTCGGTGTCGTCGGCGCGGGCCTTTCTCTCGTGGCGGGACCGCCTGTCTCATCGGTGGCATCCCTGGCAACCTGTGCCGTTCTGTTACCGCTCATGCCCCTTCATGACGGGTACCTCACGGCGCTGACCAGACTGCCGGGTAGCCTGCCCCCGTTTATTGTGGTGCTGCTGCCCGTGCTTGGCCTTCAGGGACTGGCAACCGCTATGCCGACGATGCCGAATGAATTCGTCGCGGTTGTCAGCCTCCTGGCCCTGGCGAGCTCACTGTACGGCGCAATCAAGGCGTTGGCCCAATCACGGGTCCGTCTGTTGGTGGGCTACGGCAGCGTCTCGTTCTTTTCGATCCTCTGGTGGTTTGTCGCCGGAGCCCACCAGGCGTCGCCGCGCGCAGCCGTACTGGCCGGAGCAGTCGGCCTCGCCACCGGCGGACTGTTGGTTGCCTGGCAGGTCATCCGCACAAGATACGGCGACGATGTCGATCCGCAGGCCGTCAGCGGCCTGGCCGCGGTGATGCCGAAATATGCGGTCCTGTTTTCTCTGTTGGGCCTTGCCGCGATGGGAATACCGCCCTTCGGGGTGTTCGCTGGATTCATGGGGTTGCTATTGACGGCCCCGCCCTCTTCAACGATCGGCCTGTTCATCGCGCTCACGGCGTGGCTGGCCGCCTCGTGGTACATCATGCAAATGGTCCAGCAGTTGCTCTTTGGCACCCGCCGGCCGGATTTACGTTATGCGGACCTCAGGCATCCCGAATTTTCTTCCCTGCTGATCGTCGTGCTGGCCTTGCTCGCGCTTGGCTTGGCCCCGATCAGCCTGTATTCGTCGAATCAGGATCCGAATAAGACCGCCGCCACGGAGCAGTCTCTCGCATGGAACCGATAGAGCACGTGACTGAGATTGAATCCCGGCGGATGGAATTGCGCGGGGTCGTCCGTCTTGCAGGGGAAGTCATCGCCCAATACTGGCCGATGAGGACTTTCGTCCACCACAATCCATTGCATGGCATCGAATATCTGCCGTTTCAAGAGGCCGTCAAACGCGGAAAGCAGTTCATGGGCGGCAACGGCTATCTTCCCAGCCATCTGTATCGCGAATACCTCAAGACCGGCCGAATCCGGTCCACTCATCTCAGTGACGCACTCGGGTCACGAGTCATCGATAAGCAGGTGACCATCGGATCGCAGACCGTCACGCACAACGCGGTCTTGCATGCCTGTCTTGCTGATGGACTTTGTGCCCCGGCCATGGAGCCGCTTGACGATCAATTGGAAGATCCGGACAAGCCGCTGATCGACGCACTTGCCCGTAAGCTGGAGTGTGTACTGCTTCCTTTTTCACTGGATGATCGAATCCGCAAAGTCGTGGATGAGAATCAAGCCGCGCTCTGCCGATGGCTCACCCTCTCGCACTGGTGCGATGACACGCTCGGCACACAAATCGTCCAGCAGATCAACGATCAAATGATCAAATGGTGCGGAGCCTTTTTGGACGAGGGCCATGCCACATGGGTCATGCCGGGACGTGAAAAGGGCCTCTATGAAGCCTGGAAGGCCATGGTCTCCCACGAATGGTCTCCCTGTGGAATCAAAGACAGTCGCAGAAAGATCGCGCAGCTGCCGGACTATCCCGAAGACGCGCTCCTCGAAAGCCTGGATGCGCTGGGGATTCCGGGTGAACTTCTACAGGATTACTTATCGTTACAATTAACTGCGCTGCCGGGCTGGGCTGGCTTCATCAAGTGGCGTGGAGAGGAGCGTCACTACCCCTGGCAGCAAGCTCACCCGGTCGGCCTGGTGAAGTTTCTGGCGATTCGTCTCTGGTACGCGCGTGAACTGGTCCAGCAGGCGTGCACGGACCATCTCGGCATCGAAGGACAATATGAAGCTGTGACGGCCTACATGCGCGACTACCCCGAAGAATATTATCTGCGACGGCAGCGGGTGGCGGGCCGGTTGCCCGCCCTCTATGCCGAGGAAGTCGACCGGCTCTCCCATCGGAAGGGGCAGAGTTGGAGCAATATCCTCACACGGTACCGTGCCGAAGTCATTCCCCGGCTGCAAGCAGCCGGGCGGCGCGGGGCCGCGCGCCGGCTGCTCGCCCTGGCCCGTTCGTTGACTATTGATGCAACCGTACTCCTTGAAAGTGCCCCCGCGGACCTCAAGCAACTCGTCGACTGGATGGAGGCGTTCCCCGAATCGGACCATGGACCGGTATGGCTCAATGCCCTGGAGACCGGCTACCGGGAACAGCTATTGGAACGCCTGCACGCACGTACCGAAAACCCCGCTCCCTCTGAAACAGCGCGCCCGCACTCACAATCGGTCTACTGCATCGACGTGCGGTCGGAACCGTTCCGCCGCCACCTCGAATCGGTCGGACCGCATCAGACCTTCGGCTTTGCCGGCTTCTTTGCCGCCTTCATCCGCTATCGGGCCTGGGGAAAGGAGCATGATACGGAACAGTTCCCGGTCATCATGCGGGCGAAGAATGAGGTCCGGGAGATTCCGCGCAGCTATCTCGATCACAAGGTATCGCTGCATGCGGCGCGGGCCAAGTGGGTGCATGCGGGTCATACGCTCCTGCACGATCTGAAAGAAAATGTCGTGACCCCCTATGTCATGGTGGAATCGCTTGGCTGGTTTTACGGTCTGCCGATTTTCGGCAAGACATTGGTCCCGGCGCTCTATCAGCGCTGGACTGCCTGGTTGCGACGGCTGTTCGTTCCCTCTCTGGCCACCACGTTGACGATAGACAAGCCAGGGCCCGGTGAAACCGCGGAGATGCTTGAAGCGGAGCAACAGGCCACAATCAGGGAGGCTTTGCACGAACAACTCGGACTCCGCAGCTCCCGTATCACATCTGCGCTCGTCGAAGGCCTGCGTCAACGGGCGCTGACGGTGAAAGGAGACCCGGAGCCGCCGATCGCTGCCGAAGAAATCGAGCGGGCCGGACTCACGCTCGAGACCATCAACGCCTTTGTCGACATTTTACGGCGGCAATACGATCTGACGGCGCGATCCGCGTCACGACATAAAGAACGGCTCACCAGAACCGGTTTCACCCTGGAAGAACAGGTTCTGACCGTCGACACTGCTCTGCGCATGATGGGACTCACCAGGAACTTCGCGCGGCTCGTCCTCTTCTGCGCCCACGGGAGCACATCGGACAACAATCCTTACGAATCCGCGCTCGATTGCGGCGCCTGTGGCGGCAATGAAGGCAAGCCCAATGCCCGTGCTCTCGCGATGATGGCGAACAATCCCAAGGTCCGCGAGCGAATCGCCACTCTGGGGATCGACATCCCGTCCGACACGCATTTTCTCGCCGGCCAAATGGATACAACGACCGATACCATACTGCTGCTCGACCTCGAAGATGCCCCGCCGACCCATCGCGCGGACATCGCCCGACTCCAGGAAGACCTCAAAGTAGCCTCCGCGCTCACCAGTCAGGAACGCTGTGCACGTTTCCCTGATGTCCAACAGGTTCTCGAGGAGATGGCAGCCGAGGCGCATGTCCGCAGGCGGAGCATGGACTGGAGCCAGATCAGACCGGAATGGGGCCTCTCAAACAATACGTCGTTCCTGATCGGACGGCGGGAGCTGACGAAAGGACTGGACCTGGGCGGACGTGTCTTCCTGCATTCGTACGATTATCGGGAAGATCCGAGCAATCGACTGCTCGAAGTGCTGCTCACGGCCCCCCAAGTCGTCGCGCAGTGGATCAATATGGAGCATTACTTTTCAACTGTCGACAACGAGGTCTACGGAAGCGGCAGCAAGATCTATCATAACGTGGTGGGACGCTTTGGGATCATGTCCGGCCCCTGGAGCGATCTACGGCTGGGGTTGGCGAGACAAACCGTCATGAACGGGGAGATGCCGTACCATGAGCCGATGCGCTTGCTGACTATCGTTGAAACGCCTCGCGTGCGCATCGAAAAGCTGATTGAACGGCACAAAGTGCTTCAGCACTATTATCATAACGAGTGGGTCCATCTCGTCGTGCTCGACCCGGAAGACCGGGTGTGGTATCGATACCGTCCCGATGGAACGTGGGAACGGGTGAATCTGGACAGGTCCAGCAAGGTTGAGAGCGCGGTGGCGGCCGGGCCACCCGCTTTGGCTCAGCCTGAATCTGATGTATAACCCCTGATCAATGGCCGAAAAGGAGCGTAGTAATGAGTTTTGCATTGCATCCGATGAAGGAGATTCGCGTGATCGTCGCCGGGGAACACCGGGCGTTCGTCACCGAGGTGTTCGACCGAGTCAAGGCCACCGGCTATACCATCATCGGAAATGTGTCCGGGAAGGGCCACCATAGCGTGCGCGAGGCTCACTTCATGTTCAGCGAGCAGGAAAGCCTGGAAATGATTATGACTGTTGTCCCCGAAGACAAAGTGGAGCCTATTCTGGCAGGGCTTCGCCCGCTCTTCGAACGGCACTCCGGTGTGATGTTTGTGACCGATGTGGCCGTCAGCCGGCAGGAATACTTCGGCAAGAAACGTTAGGGGCTTTGACCGACGGGCATCGCAGACTGATGCGCCGCATCAGTCTTGCCGGTACGGTGCGCTCCGCCGAGCCACCCCGAAAAGGCGACGGCTCATGGCATTGAGGACCCGCGTCGAGGCGGCATGTTTCCGGGTTGACCGCCTACGCCGCTCAAAAATCGAGAAAGAGATTCAGCGAGAGAACGTGGTTCATGTTATCGAGAGTGGACTTATTGATGTATTGATTCATGTACCCGATTTCGATCAGCACCGGTGGTTGCACACGGTAGCCGATCCCGGCAAATCCACGGTTTTGATCAAACCCCTGCCTGGCTCCCCAATTCGTATCATTCAGATGGATGAAGACCTCATCCCACCCCACGAGACTCACAGCCGGATACACTGGAATCGGCCAGCTGAGTTTGAACATCTGCCGAAACCGCCCGCCGGTTTCGTTTCCATTGGTTTGCCAGCGCTGTTCAAATCTGGTTCGGCTGGTGAAGCCGCCAAGAGGTGTCGCCCCTGACCACATATATTGCTGCCAGAACCGGTCTTCGTGGATATTGTCGCCGACGGCGACGAAGTTGATGACATGGGCATATCCAATCCATACCGTCGAGTGATCGGTCAGCGCGTAGCCGATCCCCGGACGAATCAAGAGTTGATCCATATCCTCGCCCTCTTCTCTCGTCCGAGGCTGGATTTCGCCCCACCAGCGGAATCGTTTGAGGTCCGGATCGATGAACCCGAAATTGCCGCGTGCCGTGACGTTACCCCAGATTCGAAAATCGTCCGCCAACTCTGCCCAGGCAGTGGGTAAAGCAAAGGGCATCAGGGAAGAGGCGAGCATGACGATGACGAGAAACGGCGCCCGGCGGTACCGGTTTGTGCGCTGCATGATTGAATCGCGAACGTTCTTGAGCATGAACATAGAAAGAATTCCCCTCTTATCGATGGGACAATCCCAGGAAATCCAGCGCTCTTGGCTTGAACATCATCCCACGGCCTCCAGCAATTCCACGGCGAGCGGCGGGACTTTATCACGAGTCCGCATGGTGCCGCTATCGCAAATTGCCGCTGGGGGTTCCGGTATCGGTCAAGACGATCGGCAGGGTTTTGGCCGGCACCAATCGAGCAAAGAAGCACGGTTGAGATTTGTCTCCTTCCTCATCTATAATGCCGACCTTCGTAGAAGCCAAGCCGGCTTTGCGATCCAGCGTTGTCCATATCTCACGTGGTTGATCGCTCAGCATCCAAGGAGGATCGTTCATGAAAAGATTGGCCTTGCTCCTCGCGGTAGTCGCTGTCCCCATAGTGAGTCACGCAGAAACAAAAAATATAGCAGCACTCCTTCCATCCGGCCATGCGGTTCCACAACATACCGAAGTGTGTGTGGCCGCGACCGAGGAGGACATTGCCGCCCTGTTCGACCGCTGGAATGCCTCACTCCAAACCGGCGATGTGCACAAAGTCTCCGCCAATTACGCGCCGACGTCTCTCCTGCTCCCGACGGTGTCCAGCCGGCCCCGGATCACGGTCCTCGACAAAGAGGACTACTTCCACCATTTCCTGGAAAACCGCCCGGTGGGGCACATCGATTCTCTAGACTCGCGCGAAATCGAAATCGATTGTAATACGGCGATCGACGCCGGGCTCTACACCTTCGTCTTCCAGAAAACCGGGGTCAGCGTCAAAGCCCGGTATACGTTCACCTACAAG
>LVWT01000032.1 GCA_002083405.1 Nitrospira sp. SG-bin2
TTCAAAAGGCTCGTTTGTCAACAGCCTGCTAGCACCAATGGCTGATGGACGGTGGATGAGGAATCTGAGTCCGCGGGCTTGACGCTAACCAGCTTATGGATTCGCCAACATCTTCAGAATGCGTTTCGCAAGGTGTTCGTTGATTTCGGTGTGACGGGGGACCGGCTGGGAAATTTTCGTGACAGGGTTGTGATACCAGTCGTGCTTTCCGCCGTGGCGAACAAGCACACATCCGCTGGTTTCAAGCTGACGAATGAGGTCTTTGCGCTTCACCGAAGCGTCAGCTCTGCGAGTTTGCGTACGCCTGGTATTTCACCGCTCGTGAGATCGCGGAAGAGATCACGAAGATTGGCCTGGAGGTCTTCCAGTGACTCCCCTTGCGTCCAGTAATCGGGATACTCTTGTAGGTAGCCAAGCCACTGATTGTTGTCCTGCCAGTAGATGTATTTCGTAGAATCCATGATAGCTATTATAGCTTCAGCCCCCTGACTTGCAAAGCCAGCTATCTACGCTTTCGACTGAACCGTCGAAGAGGGATCTGAATCCGCGGCCTTGCCGCCTGCTTCCTCGGCGGGCTTTTCTTCTTCCGGCACATCGAACCATTGCACCAGCATCTCATCCCACCAGGATTCTGTGACCTCCTGGCCGGGATCGGTTCCTAAAAACGCCACGTCTTCTTTCTTGACCGTCGAACCGACGAGCTGGGGCTGGAACTTGGCGCGGTCGATGACTTCCTTGGTCGCATAGCCGCCGATGATCCAGGAGTCCGGATCGGCCCGGCGGGACTTATAGGCCTTCAGTCCGAGCTTGAGGTACATGAAGATCTGCTGCTGGATCGGATCGGTGACTCCGGATTGCGGCAGACCGAGCGTCTTTTCGATACGTTTCCGCCACTGCCGATCGTCGTAGCGCGACGTAATCAGCTGGAGCATCTTCTTTCCCAACTCGGCATTCAGCGGCATGATGGATTCCTTGTGTAGCTACACTCGATTTGCGAGGCCGATCAACATGGCATTCCGGCGAGGCCGCAGATAGACGAACGACTGAGAAGGACGCTCGAGGTCATGTTCATCAGCCGAGATGTTGTTTGAAGAAGGCTTTGGTCCTGCCCCATGCATCTTTGGCCGCCTCGGGCCGATAAACGGACGGATCATTATCACGGAAGAACGCATGCGGGGCACCGGGATAGGTTTTGATCTCGCCGGGCTTGTTGTATTTCTTCAGCGCCGCCGCCAGCCGCTGTACATCGGCCTTCGTAATCCACCCGTCGTCCTCTCCATAGAGATAGAGCACCGGCGCCGATAGCTTCTGGAGTGGCGCGTCAGGATTCGGAACCTGGCCATAAAAGGGAACCGCCGCTTTGATCGCAGGATTCACACAGGGCAGCATGAGTGCGTAGGAGCCCCCCATGCAAAAGCCCGTCACGCCGATCCGCGCCCCATCGACTTCCGGAACCGATGTGAGATAGGCCACGGTCGCGTTCAAGTCGGCGAGCCCGTCCTCTTGCTTGAGAGTGTTCATCAGTTTTCCCGCTTCGCCGGCGTCCGTCGTGAGCGCATGGCCCAGCCGCGAGTACAGGTCCGGCGCAATCGCCACATAGCCTTCGGCTGCATACCGTCTGGCGATGTCCCTGATGTGGTCAGTGAGCCCCCACCACTCCTGGATGACAATGACAGCGGGCCGCTTCTCTTTAGTCTGTGGCGCTGCAACGAACGCCTTCATCGTGACGTTGCCGCTCGGGTACTGGACTGTGATTTCTCTGATCGATTCAGCCATGGGTCACCTCGTTCGGATAAGAGCGTATGGCTGATAGCGTATAGCAAATGCAGAAAGCACTCTTCGCTTTCTCGGCGCCATCAGCTCTCAGTTTCCGGCTACCATCATTTCCGTAATTTTGACCGTCGGACTGGCAATGCGGCCGCGGAATACCAGGTCACTGCCGACCATTTCAATGTGCTTGAACATCTCTTTCAGATTGCCGGCAATCGTGATTTCTTCCACCGGGTAGATCAACTCCCCGTTTTCGATCCAGAACCCGCAGGCCCCCCGCGAATAGTCGCCAGTCACCATGTTGATCCCAAACCCGATCAAGTCGGTCACGTAGAGTCCTTCCTTCACCGAACCGATGATGTCTTGCGGACTCTTCACTCCGGGAACGAGATAAAAGTTGGTGGGGCCGACGGAAGGACTCTCGCCCACGCTCCGTGCAGCATTCCCCGTTGAGGATAAACCAAGCTTCTTTCCAGAATAGGTGTCGAGCAGGTAGCTCTTCAGCACACCCCGTTCGACGATCGTATTCTTGCGGGTGGCCAATCCTTCGCCGTCAAACGGGCGGGACCCCAGCCCTCCCGCCATCCGGCCATCATCGTACACGGTGATCAGGTCGGAGGCGATCGTCTGGCCCAGTTGATCGAGCAAAAACGAGGCCCGCTTATAGAGGCCATAGCCGGAGACGGCGCTGCAGAGATTCGCCAGCAGGCTGCCGGCCGTCTCTTGATCGAACACCACCGGCACACGCTTCGTCGCCACCTTGCGGGCGCCCAGCCGGCGAACCGCCCGCTTCGTCGCTTCCTGCCCGATCGATTCCGCCGACGCCAGCCGCGAAAACTTGCGCTGCACTTCATACCAGGCATCCCGCTGCATCGCGCCTGTCCCAGGATCGGTCGCAATCGGCGAGACCGACAGAGAATAACTGGAACTCTTGTACGACCCGACAAAGCCGTGGCTGTTGGCGAGCACCACCCGGCCGGACGACGAATCGAACTCGGCGCCTTCGGAATTCGTCACGCGCGGATCGGCGGCAAACGCCGCGGCCTCGCCTCGTTTGGCCCACTCGATTTGAGTTTCTGTGCCGAGAGTCGTGTCGTCATAGAGATCAAGGTCCGGCCAATCGCGCGCCATCTGCACCGCATCGGGCAACCCGGACACCTGATCCTCGACCACAGCCTTCGCCAGCGTACAGGTTTCAGACACGAGCCGTTCGAGCGATTCTTTTGAAAAATCGGAGGTCGAGGTTGTGGCCGAGCGTTTTCCGACGAACACGCGCAAGCCCATCCGCTTTTCTCTCGCCTTGGTCAAACGATCGACGGCCCCTACACGCACTTGCACCGAGAAGGTCTCGCCGTCGGCCACCACGATATCGGCTTCGGTTGCCCCGCAGTCCTTTGCGCGGGCCAGCACATCCGACGCCAGCTGGTCATAGGTGCCGTGAGATGCTTCTGCGGAACGTATCGATGTTTGCTTTTGAAGCACGGTATCCTTTCACAGCCACTGACGCCCACACGGCGGGCTCTTGACGATTGACCAATGACTGATTCTAGCCCTGGGTTCCACCGACTGTAATTTCGTCGATCTTGAGAGTCGGCAGACCGACCCCGACCGGCACCGACTGGCCATCTTTTCCACAGGTACCGATCCCGTTGTCGAGTTTCAGATCGTGCCCGACCATCGAGACCTTGGTCAGGATTTCCGGCCCGTTTCCGATCAGCGTGGCCCCCTTCACCGGCTTCGTGATCTTGCCGTCTTCGATCAGATAGGCTTCGCTGGCAGAAAACACAAACTTCCCGTTGGTAATATCGACCTGCCCGCCGCCGAAAGACACGGCATAGAGCCCTTTTTTGACTGAACGGATAATGTCCTGGGGGTCCGACTCGCCGGCCAGCATGAAGGTGTTCGTCATGCGCGGCAGGACTACGCTTTGATAACTCTCGCGACGGCCATTGCCCGTGAGGGCGATACCCATAAGGCGCGCGTTCAGCTTGTCGGTAATATACCCGCGGAGGATGCCCTTCTCGATCAGTGTCGTGCACCCAGTGGGCGTACCCTCATCATCCATATTCAACGACCCGCGGCGGAACGGCAATGTTCCGTCGTCCACAATCGTGCAGACATCGGAAGCCACGCGCTTCCCGATCAAGCTTGAAAAGGCCGATGTCTTCTTTCGGTTGAAATCCGCCTCCAGCCCATGACCGATCGCTTCATGCAGCAGAATGCCGGGCCACCCCCCGGCTAACACCACCGGCATGACGCCGGCCGGAGCATCGACGGCAGACAGATTCAAAATCGCTTCGCGCGCGGCTTCCCGCGCATAATCCAGATGGCGGCTCCCCTCACGATACCATTCGAAGCCGACTCGTCCGCCTCCGCCGTAACTCCCGACCTGGCGATTGCCGTTCTCCTCGGCAATGCAGGTGATTTGCAAGCGAGAGAGCGGCTGCACATCGCCGACAAGGGTACCATCTGATGTCGCCACCGCCACAACTTTGTATTCGGTATTGAAGGAAGCCATGACATTCTTGATGCGGGGGTCGTACCGCCTGGCTTCGGCATCGATCTCGTTCAACAGGGCCACTCGCTCAGGGGTGGCCGCTTCGGCCTGGGCCCGTTCCACCGGGTACAGATCTCTCGTCGGCCGTGTCTGCGTGGGCGCCGGGACCGCCCGATCCTCCTTGGGAGAATTGGCGATGTACCGCGCCGTATCCGCCGCAATCTCCAAATCTTTCTTCGTCAGTTCGTCCGAGTATGCAAACCCGGTTTTTTCCCCCGCGGTCGCGCGCACCCCGACGCCTTGAGAAATACTCTTGGACACGCGTTTGACAAGGCCCTCTTCCATCGACACCGACTCCGAGACCCGCGACTCGAAGTACAAATCCGCATAATCGACATCCCGGACACTGAGCCGGTCGAGTGCGTGCTGGGCTTCGAGTTCCGTGACACCGAACGTAGCCAATTGGACCTGATTCGTCATCGTTCCACTCTTTCTCCAAAGGTCGTGCGAGCGAGAAGTATAGCCCATTCATTTCCGCAGCCGCAATGCAACGGATTCCAATTTTCTGCCCTCTTCACGTATTTCTCCTGAATTGTTTGACATTCGGCACCCCCGACAGTAGACTTCTCTCACTCCACTCAATCTTCTCTATGCTGTGAGGAGTATTGTCACAATTCCATGGCACACCAGTCAGCCTTGACCTTCGACCAGCTCTCAGAACGCGAATTAACTGCTAAGTTGGAGCCGGAACTCTTGCCGAAGCATGTCGCCGTCATTATGGACGGCAACGGACGGTGGGCTGAACTCCGAGGCCTTCCCCGCATTGCGGGCCATCGCGAGGGCATCAACTCCGTCAGGGACATGATCTCGCAATGCCTGGAACTCGGCATCCAGGCCTTGACGATCTACGCGTTTTCACAGGAGAATTGGAATCGGCCCACCCAGGAAATCAGCGCGCTGATGGGCCTCCTGGAACACTATCTTTCCACTGAACGAGCCAGCCTCATCGAGCAACAGGTCCGCTTCCGGGCCATCGGGCGCCTCGAACTGCTTCCAGAATCAGCCCAACATTGGGTGCGCACCACCGAACAAGACACCGCACACCTCGACAAAATGGTACTCACCGTCGCCTTGAGCTATGGGGGCCGCGCGGAAATCGTCGATGCAGTTCGAGGGCTGCTGGCCGATGTCCAGTCCGGGACGATCGAGACGGACCAGATCGATGAAGCCCTACTCCAGCAACACCTGTATACACATCCGCTGCCTGATCCGGATTTGCTCATTCGGACCAGTGGAGAAACGCGAATCAGCAATTTCCTGCTCTGGCAACTGGCCTATACGGAACTCTGCTTCACTCCGACATTATGGCCGGACTTCCGCCGGCGCGAGTTCTTGATGGCGTTGCTGGAGTATCAAAAGCGTGAGCGCCGATTCGGCCGGGTCTTGAGCGCCATGCCGTCGTAATCCTCGTGAGACCCTCGTCTGCCACCGACACCACCACACAGCCAGACCACTTGTGACCACACCATCGGCCGGCACCCGACGATTTGATCTCCGGCGCGTCTATACCGCGGCCCTCCTCATTCCAGGGGTGTACATAATTATCCGCTATCTTCCCCCCTGGTGCCTGACGCTGCTCCTCATGGCCGGCGGATTCTTGGCGTTGATGGAGCTGTACCGGATCTGTTTTCAATCCCGCCCGAACCATCTGCTCGTCGGTGCAGGCCTGATCATCTCGTCTCTGGTGCTGGCCAGGCAACATATGCCCTTCGACTTGATGGAGATTCTGGCTCTGACCGCACTGGCCCTGCCAGCCGCCATGTTGCTCTCACCCGGGCCATTCGAACGCCGGCTGAAAGATCTGGCTATTACAGCATTCGGGGTGTTGTACGTGGGGTTCACATTGAGTACGATCGTGTCAACTCGTGCATTGCCGGCGGGCGAGTTGTTTGTCCTCTTCGTGGCCATTGTCACCTGGGCGGCAGACACCGGCGCCTATTATGCCGGGACACTGTGGGGCAAACATCTGCTGGCGCCCTCGGTGAGTCCGAAGAAAACCATTGAAGGGGTCGGCGGCGGCCTTATCCTGGCTGTCGGCGCAGCCCTGGCTGCCTGCGCCTGGTTCGTGCCGCAGCTCTCGCTGGTCGATGCCCTCATTCTCGGTCTGCTTCTGACCGTAGCGGGCCTATTCGGCGATCTCTGGGAATCAATGATCAAGCGTCGCGTGGGAGTCAAAGACTCGGGAAGCATTTTGCCCGGCCATGGTGGTATGCTGGACCGGCTCGATAGTCTCTTGTTCACCGCCCCCACCTTCTACTACTATGTGATCTGGGTTCGCGGTATCTCACCATCTCTATGAAAGAGGAGAGGATATGAAGTCCATCATTATCCTGGGCTCGACCGGATCGATCGGAACCAATACCCTCGATATCGTCCAGCGGTTCCCGGAGGACTTTCGAGTCGTCGGACTGACGGCAGGCGGCAACGTCGAAAAACTCGAAGCGCAAATCCGTGCGTTCAATCCCCAAGTCGTCGCCGTCTCCACGGAATCCTCCGCCGCGGCGCTCCGAACACGATGCGCCGGTCTTCCGGTGGAAATTCTGGCCGGCGAGGAAGGCATCGCTCAGGTGGCCGCCATGCCGGGAGCTGAACTCGTGATTTCAGCCATTGTAGGAGCAGCCGGACTCCTCCCGACTCTGGCCGCGATTCGCAGCGGCAAACACATCGCTCTGGCCAACAAAGAACCCATGGTCATGGCAGGCAAGTTGATGCAGGAAGAGGCGCGCAAGCACGGCGTCCGGATCTTCCCCGTCGACAGTGAGCATAGCGCGATTTTTCAGTCTCTCGAAGGCCATCGGCTCGAAGACGTTCGGCGGCTGATCTTGACGGCCTCCGGCGGCGCCCTCTGGACACTGACCAAAGCACAGCTGCAAGACGTGACACCGGAGCGGGCGCTTCAGCATCCGAACTGGAAAATGGGCTCGAAAATTACGATCGACTCGGCCACCCTGATGAACAAAGGACTGGAAGTGGTGGAAGCCCGCTGGCTCTTCGACATCGGCGAATCCCGCATCGATGTCTTGATCCACCGGGAAAGCATCATCCATTCACTGGTCGAGTACGAGGACCGATCGATGATCGCCCAACTGGGACTGCCCGATATGCGAACGCCGATTTCTTATGCCATGCGATATCCGGAGCGTATGCCGCTGGATTTGCCCTCGCTGGATTTGACCGAAGTCGGCAAGCTGACCTTCTGCAAACCGGACCACGACCGGTTCCCATGTCTCAACCTCGGTTACGAATCGCTTCGAATCGGGGGCACCATGCCCGCGGCCATGAATGCCGCCAACGAAGTCGCCGTCGACGCGTTCCTCAACGGCGGCCTCCGGTTCATCGAAATCGCCGATGTCATCCGTAATACGATGCACGCCCATACCCATCGAGAGATCACCGGCCTTGAGGATGCCCTGGAAGCCGACCGCTGGGCCAGAGAGAAAGCGGGATCCCTCGTCCATGCATTGCCGCGCTGACAGAAAATATATGAATTCTGAAAGATCAATGTTACAGTTACCGTAGTTTCATCATATTCACGCTGGACGATCACGATGCTATCCGCTTTTACCTGGTCCCCTGACACCCTCTGGCTGCTGATGCAAAAAGCCTGGTGGTTTCTCGTCGTTCTTGGTGTGCTCGTCGCCTTCCATGAACTTGGCCATTTTCTCGCCGCCCGATGGGTCGGCGTGAAGGTTCTAAAATTCTCGATCGGCTTCGGCCCCAAATTGTTCGGACGGCAGGCCGGGGAAACGGAATATTTATTGTCGGCTATTCCGCTGGGCGGCTACGTGAAACTGTTCGGCGAGGACGAAGCGGAAGCCACGACCCCGGAAGACCGGCGGCGGTCGTTTGTCCATCAAGGCCTCTGGGGAAAAGTGTTCATCGTCGCGGCAGGCCCAGGATTCAATTTCATCCTTGCCTATTTGATCTTTGCCGGGTGGCTCTCAACGGGAGCTCCGCTGTTCGTACCGACTTTTCGCGATCTCAGCGCCGATATTGAGGCCCTGGTCCCGGGATCACCGGCTTCGACAGCCGGAATGGAAATCGGAGACCGGATCGTTTCGGTCAACGGCAAGGATATCTCCACTAAAACCGAGTTGCTCGAAGCGGTGGCAAAGAGCAATGGGCAGCCGATCGCGCTCCAAATCCGCCGCGATGGGCAGGCCAAACCGATGACCGTGACACCTCAACGTGTCCCGGGAGAACCTGCGGCCGGTGAGGAACCGCTCTATACAATCGGTGTCGAAGAAATGCCTCCGCTTGTGACGTCGGTCATGCACGGTCTTCCCGCTTCCATGGCCGGATTCCAACCCGGTGACCGGGTCGTAAGTATCGAAGGGCAGACTATTTATACCTGGGCTCAGATGACGACACAGGTCAAGGAACACCCGCAGAAACCGTTGCGCATGGAGGTTCTCCGCGATGGACAGCGTATCGCCCTCACGGTGACTCCGGCGGTCGAAAAGGTCACGGCGAACGGACAAACCATCGAAATCGGGAAAATCGGCATCTCCGGACCAGGCCGCTCATTGATGCGCTCCGACAATGCGCTGGAGGCGGTCTACCATGGATTGGGAGCCACCTGGGGCTGGACCGAACTGACCGCGATCGGTCTGTATAAAATGATCGTCGGCGATATTTCGAGCAAGAATATCGGCGGACCGCTCACAATCGCCAACATCTCCGGCGAAGCTGCCGCTCAGGGTGCCTCCAGCGTCGTATTCCTGATCGCGATCTTGAGCATCAACCTCGGTGTGCTCAACCTGCTGCCGATCCCTATTCTCGACGGCGGCCACTTGCTCTTTTTCTTGATTGAAGGCATTCTGCGCAAACCGCTCGGCGAGCGCCAGCGGGAAATCGCCCAACAAGCGGGACTGGTCCTGCTGGTCGGCGTCATGATCTTTGCCTTCTGGAACGATTTGGAACGAATCTTCTCCCGCTAAGCCTCCATGAAAACTTCTCAGCTGCTCATCCCTACTCTGCGGGAAGATCCCGGCGAGGCGGAAACCGTCAGCCACCGCCTTATGTTGCGCGCCGGGCTGATCAGAAAAACCGCGGCCGGCATCTATACCTATCTTCCACTGGGTCTGCGGGTCATCCGGAAAATCGAACAGATCATTCGGGAAGAAATGAATCGGGCCGGCGCGCAGGAGCTGCTGATGCCCATCGCCTCCCCGGCCGAGTTATGGAAAGAGACCGGCCGCTGGGAGTACTACGGGAAAGAACTCCTTCGCTTCAAAGACCGCCATGAGCGCGACTTCTGCCTCGGCCCCACGCATGAAGAGGTCATCACCGATCTGTTCAGGCGTGAAGTGCGGTCCTATCGGCAATTGCCGCTGAATTTTTACCAGATTCAGACGAAGTTTCGCGATGAAATCCGTCCCCGATTCGGGCTGATGCGCGGGCGCGAATTCATCATGAAAGATGCCTATAGCTTCGATGGCGACGAAGCCGGCGCCAAAATCAGTTATCAGAAGATGTATGACGCCTATACCAGAATCTTCACCCGATGCGGTCTTACTTTTCGGGCAGTTGAAGCCGATACGGGCTTGATCGGAGGCGATGTCTCACACGAGTTCATGGTCCTGGCTGAAACCGGCGAAGCCACAGTGGCGTACAGCGACCACGGCTCCTATGCCGCCAATCTCGAACGGGCGGAAGTCCTTCCACCGTCGGATATCGATGATACCCCGTTGCGTCAATTGACCCCGGTCAACACCCCACACTGTCGGACGGTGGAAGAAGTCACGGCGTTTTTGAAGATTTCTCCCCGGCAATTGGTCAAAACACTGGTCTACGCTGCGGACAAAGAGACCGTCGCCGTGCTCATTCGAGGGGATCACGAACTCAATGAGGTCAAGCTTGCCAGACTGCTGCATGCCACAGAAGTACGGCTGGCCGAACCAGAAACTGTCAAAAGCCTCACGGGCGCGCCCGTGGGATTCGCCGGTCCGGTCGGACTGCCTGGAGTGCGTATCGTAGCGGATCACGCGATACATGGAACGAGAAACCTCGTCGTCGGAGCGAACCGAGCCGACACGCACTATGTCGATGCCAATTGCGACCGTGATTTCAAGGTCGATCAATTCGCGGATCTTCGCAACGCGCAAACCGGCGACCCTTCGCCGCGCGGAGCCGGTTCGTTGACGCTTGCCAAAGGCATCGAAGTCGGACAAGTCTTTCTCCTTGGAACGAAATACAGCAAGAGCATGAATGCGACAATCCTGGACGAAAAGGGCCAAGAACGCCTTGCCGTCATGGGTTGTTACGGCATCGGCGTCGGCCGCACTGCGGCGGCGGCGATCGAGCAGAACCACGACGACAAAGGCATCATCTGGCCGTTCCCAATCGCTCCCTTCCATGTCCATCTTCTGCCCGTCAGTCAATCGGCAACGACCACAGAAGCCGCAGCCCGCCTCTATGAAGAGTTGCTCGCGGGAGGATTTGAAGTTCTGTGGGACGATCGTAATGACCGAGCCGGAGTCAAATTCAACGATGCCGATTTGATCGGCGCGCCGTTCCAAATCGTGGTGGGTGACAAAGGGCTTGCCGATGGCGTCGTGGAGGTCAAAGTTCGCCGAAGCGGAGTGAAATCCCGTATCGCTCCGTCGGACGTTGTTGCCCACCTCCATACCGCAGCCGGCGACGCCGGCTGACGCACTCCATAAACTCTCCCTCGGTAGCTATTGCCGCTCCACATTTCTTTTTTCCCCACTCACACTCAGCCCATTTTCTCTCGAACAAAGTTGGCTTTTCCTTGCCTTCCCATCCCATTGGGCTACACTGAAACACGGTTCCCAGACAAGCACTCGTTCTAGACTTACCCTGCAGAAGACTGTCGCCCCGGCCGTCGGATCGCAGGATCGATCAGACCCTAAGGAGCTCACAAGGTACGCGTATGGCTCAGAACCTTGAAGATCTGCAACTGCGGGTTGAGCGCACAGAACACGTCAAACGAATTATTACCCAAATCCAGGCCGCCAACAATCTCGACCACATTATTCTCGACCTTCACAAAGACATTCTGAGCCTCTTCGATGCCGAAGACGTGACGCTGTTCGTCTTCGATCCAGAAAAGAAAGAGATCTTTTCAAAAGTCCCCAGCCTCGATACCGTTGAAGAAGTCCGCACTCCAATCACCGAACAAAGTCTGCCGGGCTTCTGCGCCAAATACCTTCGCCCCGTCAACATCGTCGATGCCTACAACGCTGCAGAACTCAAGACGATTCATCCTTCGCTGCTTCATGACAACGCATACGACAAGCGCACCGGATTCAAAACCAAGCAAGTACTGACCTACCCCATCGTCGCCGACAATAAATATCTGATGGGTGTCCTACAACTCCTGAACAAAAAGAACGGCACTCGCTTCACGAGAAAAGATGAAGAAGCAGTCGCGGAGATTGCCAAGGCAATCGGCACCGCGTTCTTCAATCTCCGGAAAGCCGTCAAAAAGAATCCGACCAAGTTCGATCTGCTGCTGAGCAGCAACCGCATCACACAGAACGACCTCGATAATGCTCTGGCTGAATCGCGCAAACCCAACGGAGATCTCGAAAGCATTCTCATCGAGAGATATAAGGTCCCGAAGATCGACATCGGCAAGTCACTCGCACAATTCTACAAGTGCCCCTACATCGAATACAGTGAGCGCACACTCGTCGACATCGAACTGCTCAAGAATCTCAATGTCGACTACCTGAAGAAGAACCATTGGATGCCGCTGAAGCGGGATCGGACATCTGTTGAAATATTGACTGACGACCCGGGCAATCTCGACCGGGTACAAGATATCAAGCGAACATTCCCCGGCCTTAATATCCGTTTCGCCGTGAGCCTTCGGCGCGATATCGCACAATTCCTCGGCACTTCAACAGGGTCGGGAGACACGGGGGGGCGCAAACTCGACGAAAACGTCTCCGACATTCTCGGTGAACTCGTCACCGAAGCGCAAGCCGAGGCCACGGAGGAGGCCGCCGGATCAGGGCTGGACGAAAACGACAGCGCGATTGTGCGCCTGGCCAACCAGATTATCGCCGACGCCTACCGGCAAAACGCATCGGACATCCACATCGAGCCGTACGGAGAAAAGCGCGAGACGCTCGTTCGTTTCCGGGTAGACGGCGACTGTTTCGAATATATGAAGATTCCCCAGAGCTACCGGCGCGCCATTGTCTCACGGCTCAAGATCATGGCCAGTCTGGACATCGCAGAACGCCGCAAGCCTCAGGACGGCAAGATCAAGTTCAAGCTCTCGGAGTCGAGAGAGATCGAGCTTCGTGTCGCAACCCTTCCCACCGCCGGATATAACGAAGACGTGGTGATGCGTATCCTGGCGGCCAGCGAGCCTCTGCCTCTCGACAAAATGGGATTCTCCGACCGTAATCTTAAGGAGCTCAAAGCCATCTCTGAAAAACCCTACGGCATCATTCTCTGCGTAGGGCCGACCGGATCCGGGAAAACGACAACCCTTCACTCTGTTCTTGGAAACATCAACACACCGGATATTAAAATCTGGACGGCGGAAGACCCGGTCGAAATCACACAATACGGGCTGCGCCAGGTCCAGGTTCAACCGAAGATCGGCTTCACATTCGCCGCAGCCATGCGTGCATTCCTCCGCGCCGACCCCGATGTCATCATGGTCGGAGAAATGCGGGATAAGGAAACAGCCGATACGGGGATTGAGGCCTCTCTGACCGGCCACTTGGTCTTGAGCACCTTGCATACAAACAGCGCGGTCGAAACCGTCACTCGGTTGCTCGATATGGGCTGCGATCCGTTCAGCTTTGCGGATGCGATGCTCGGTGTGCTCGCGCAACGTCTCGCTCGCCGCATTTGCAAGGATTGCAAGGAGCAGTATGTCGGAACCGCTGAGGAATACGCCGACCTCAGGGCGGCGTACGGGGAGGAGTATTGGGACAAGCTCGGCATCAAGCAAGACGCCACGTTCCGCTTATCGCGGGGCAAGGGATGCGAAACGTGCAACCGAACTGGATTCAAAGGCCGCGTCGCCCTGCACGAATTGCTGCTCGGGTCCGATCAGATGAAGCGCATGGTCCAGCAGAAGGCCCGTACTGAGGATATGCTTAAGGCCGCCCTAGCGGAAGGCATGACCACCCTCGTGCAAGACGGCATACAGAAGGTACTGCAAGGCCTCACCACCCACAAGGAAGTTAAGGCGGTCGCCATCAAATAGCACCGAACCGCGCAAGACACCGCAACCGGTCACGAGGATGTCCCTCCGGCGCGACAGAAGCCGGACGGCGCACGAAATACTGTGATCGGGACCTTATCTCAACGCGGCTCTTGACCTCATCTCTTCATCTTTCCTTCGTATTTTTGTACAATTTCAACTCCATGGTTCAAGAGACGTGAAGGAGATTCGCTCATGCAGTATCTTCGTATTTCTGCGGCACTCGTGCCGCTGTTGCTGTCCGGCTGCGAGACAACTGACAAAACGCTTTCGACGGCGGAGCAATTACTCCGATCAACCACAGGCCGAACCGTGGTCGATCTCGCACAGGGAAAAGCTCCCAAGCAAATCCTCAAGGAGCGTGTGGAGATCTACCAGAGAAATCCTGAAGCGGCCATACGGGATCTGCGGGCCGTACAGCGGGACTTTGAAACTCTCATGGAAGCCTTGACAGGCAAGGTGAGAAAGACATGGGGCGAGAAAGAAGTCAGACTCCCGGAACAGAAGCGCTACGTAAAATACACTCAGAACTATATGAGCCGGGCAGTCGTCGATTTCGACAAAGGGACTGTGCTCATTGAAACACTTGATGAGAAACAACCGAAAAACAGCCTCAAAAACGCCATCGTCACGACTATCCTGACACCGAATGATCCTCGAGCCGTCGACCTCTTTTCCGACAAAGCCGTGTCGCTCACGGGCGACAAGGACCCCTATCTCCTGGGACTCGTCGCGGATCACCAAAACAACCCCATTCGGACACCGGAAAGTGCCGAACGATTTGCCGACTACGTCATCGAGCGCCAGGCTAAAACTCGATCAGTTGACTTGAACGGAATTTCGAAAACCGCACTGTTTGCCACCATTCCGATGGTCGCAAACTTCACCAACCGGCAGGCTGACAAATACCGGCCTGTCGTCAACAGATTCGCCGAACAGTACCGTATCAGCCCAAGCCTCGTCTTTGCCGTGATCAGAACGGAAAGCAATTTCAATCCATTTGCTGTGAGCTCCGCTCCGGCCTATGGTCTGATGCAGCTCGTGCCGACGAGTGGGGGCCGGGAGGCCTTTCGCAAGGTCAAAGGCCAAGACACTGCGCCCTCGCGCGATTATCTCTTCGATCCGGAAAACAACATCGAGTTAGGCGTCGCCTATTTGAACGTTCTGTCGTATACCCAGCTGGAACAGATCGACAATACAATCTCGCGAGAATACTGCGTGATTTCGGCATACAATACCGGTCCACGCAATGTATATAAGGCATTCGCTTCGGATTCTGTCTCCGCGCTCAACGCGATCAATGGACTCGAACCACCCGCAGTCTATGACCGGTTGCGTGGCAATCTCCCCTACCAGGAAACCAGAGAATATCTGGTCAAGGTCGTGACCTTCCGCAAACAATTCATCGCTCCGACAGAAAGCACCCCTTAGGCGGCTGCCCGACATGAGCCCGTCTCTACAGAAACCGTGCTGTATTGGATGTTACTTCGGCAGACCAAAGACCCTGAATCTACCGATCGACGCAGGAAGTGGGCGTGCGTGTATTCACGAGTGACGTCCGTGGCGTGGAGCTAGTCAAGAAGCAGACACGGCCATATGCTTCGATGAATGGTCCATAAATTTCTGCAACCGCGTATCGACCGCTGGTGAAAGCCCCTCGAATTCCACGCCATAGGTCTGCTCCTTACCCCACCGCACCGTTGCAAGCTCGATACATGTCGCAGACGGATGATTGGGCAACTGCAGGCTCAGCGTGATTCGATCGCCCGGCGAGATGACGGCCTCGGTCATCACGCGGGCACCCTTTGTGGAAACGTCGTAGACAACACCCAAATCTCCAGGATCGACGGCCGGCCAACGACGCTTCAGACCGACAACAGAAAATGAGCAGGGAAAAGGCGCCGAAACCCGAACACGGGGATGCCGTCGCAATTGAGTGATCGCCTGCCCAGGTGTCGGCACAGCGCGCTTCTTGTCCATGCGCTCCTACTCCTTCTCCATCGTCGTAATCGCCATGTATTTGCTCAATCGGCTCAGCGTTGATTGAGAAAGCGTTCTGAAAGCAAGCCCGTAGATCTGATCTTTCCCCCAACGGACCGTTGCAACCTTAATTTTCGCCGGTGAAATCTGTTTGGGCAGTTGCAGAGTCAGCGCCACCATGTCTCCCGGCTTCAGTACCGCCTCAGTACTCACCCGCACTCCCCGGAGTGAAAGGTCATAGACGACGCCAACCCCTTTGCGAGAGTTGTGGAACCACCCGTTGATGTTGGACATCAACGGAGCCAGTGAACAGCTGAAGGGCGTGGGAATCCGAACCCGCGGATAGCGGCGGAACTTATTGAGAACAGCGACTCGATGATGCGTGGTCTGCATGTGAAACCAGCCCCGTGAAGGTCACTCTACCTCACGAGGCCGATTTCATGAACCGTTTTCAGGTTTTATGCACGAATCAGTGGTGGGCACTGCGCGCAGGCTGTGCCGATCCATAGTGTGGGCGACGGCGGCCGGCGCCGCTACGTGAAGGCCCCGACGAAGCCTGATCATTCCGGCGCACACCCCCGGCCCTCACATGCGATGCCGGTGCCGGAGCGCTGCTGCCGGGAGCAAGGGGAACCGCATGGCCCAACAGGCGTTCAATATCCTGTAATTGCTGATGATCCTCTCTGGTCACAAAACTCGTGGCCCGCCCGGTAGTCTTCATTCGTGCCGTTCGCCCGATACGATGCACATAATCTTCCGGACAGTTGGGCAGATCAAAATTGATGACATGGCCGATGTTTGCCACGTCGATCCCGCGTGCGGCAATATCCGTCGCCACCAATACACGAAAGGTCCCGCGCTTAAACCCATCCAGAGCCGCCCGTCGCTGGGACAAACTGCGATCCCCGTGCAACACGGCCACTCGATGCCCTGCGCTCCCCAACATGCGTCCCAACCGATCGGCACGATGTTTCGTCCTGGTAAACACAAGCGCCGTGTCCTTATCCGATCCTAACAGCGACAAGAGAAGATCACCCTTGGCGTCATGCGAGATATGATGGATCGCCTGCGTAATGCCATCGGCCGTCGTGGCGGATGGAGCGACCATCACGCGCACAGGATTGTTGACACTTGCTTGAACCAATCGCGCCAGATCCGTCGGCAATGTCGCCGAAAATAGCAGCGTCTGCCGTTCTTCCGGCAAGGCATCCAGAATCTGGTTGATTTGCGGCGCGAAGCCCATATCCAGCATGCGATCGGCTTCATCCAGAACCAACATTTTGATGGACGACAACAGAATGTTGCCGCTCCACATGTGATCGAGCAAGCGGCCCGGCGTCGCCACTAAGATCTCCGGCCGCTGCCGCAGGCCCCGCACTTGCGCCTGCATATCCGCGCCTCCCACGATGACGGTGGCGGAGATGCGACGGCTCCGGCCAAGCTTCTCGATCGTCGTCAGGGTCTGCAACGCGAGCTCCCGCGTCGGCGCCAGGATCAACGCTTGCGGCTGCCCTTTCGGCAGTACAGCGAGCCGCTCGACCATCGGAATGACAAACGCCGCAGTCTTTCCCGTTCCAGTCTGCGCGCAACCGATGACATCACGCCCGGCAAGCGCCGGCGGAATGGCTTGCTCCTGGATGGGAGTTGGAGAAGAAAACCCTGCCGCAGCAAGGTCCTGTAAAATCGCCTCGGATAGACCGAGGGCATGGAAATTGGAATGAACAGACGTATCCACTGCACTATCCTTTCAGTTTGATCGCATTATGACGGGATCAGAGAACCGAGGGGAGACACAACCGGGAAGTGGTGCAACTCCGAACTGGACCTGGTCGCGATGCGATCGCGAAGTCCGTTATGGCTAAAACATCTCCTTCACCGGACTACTGTGAGGGAAATGTAGACACACCATACAGGATGAGGATCCCCACGTCAACTTGTCTTCAATAGTTTGAACGTACTGGGCTATGTGCATGCCGCGCACCGTGATTTCGGCTCAACACGATACATACCCAATTGACACCAGCTTATCCGGATGTTTGACTCCCTCATGACGCACCTGTTAAGCTGTGCGTTCGCTCAACGTATTGTCTTCTCCCAGCACTCCTCATACCTATTCTCCGTCCGTCAGTCTTTGCAGCAACACCACTCTCTGACGCTCATCCAACCGTGGATGACACAGGCTGCTTTTCACGCAGATGAAACGTGCCATTGCCGGCATTGAATCAGAGGGTCATTTTCCTCCGTCAGGTATGTTCCTGGCTAGGAACTCATGCCCGCGAAAAGGAATCTTTCTATGAATCTCTCCTCTGTTTGGAAAAATCGCAAACAAGCCAAGAAAACTGCCATCCGCAAACCAAAAATCCGCTGGCACTTGCTGGGGCTCACTGACCCCAAGTCAATCGACAATACATCGTCCATCGAAACTATCCGGCGGGAAGTCTCTTCGCTGGCAAGATATAGCTTTGGGCCAAATACCCGCTTACGTTCCACACCCGAGGCGAGCACGTCCTTGGGCAGAAACCACAAATCCTCCGGGACCAGAAGCAGGCGCCGTAGCGCCGCCGGACAGACACAGGACAGCGCGTGACATGTGTCTGCTCTCCAATGTGGTAATTGCCGGCCCGCCGATTCACACTCACGCCGAGCCTGCACCGACAGGCTGTGGTCGGTCTCCCATCAGGCAGACCGAAATACCGCGAGCAGATCACTCAAGGCCATAGTCTTGTGTTTCAACACGGCCCGCTCCGCCCTCAGCTCATCCAGAGCGATCGCATTCGCGGCTCCGTCCTCGATACAAGCCATGGTAAGCGAGCGTACCCGATTGCAGTCCTGCTCGACCTTTGCCTTGACCACCTGATTGACAGCCAGCATGTCCAGGACGGTGGCCTTGGTTGAGGCGAGCTGCGACTGCAACTCAGCATCCGGATAGTTGATACGTGCTGCCTGCTCACACAGCGATCCATGCTTTGCGCCAGAAAGAGATACAGTCTGACCAATGCGTCCGTGACATCGATATGACTATGAACAGCGGATTGGAGATTCATGCTTCATTCTCCTTTTCAGTTGCAGACGCTAGTGCGTCTCGCTGGTGGCTTGCGCAGCCTGAGGTGACTGGCTGCCTGGCCCCGGCACGGTTTTCACGGAAAGACTCGGCTCCGACGCCGCCTGCATCGACGCCTTCAGTTCCTGGATTGCCAGTGCGACATCCTGCTCCGTCGATCCAAACCGGTCTCCCATCACCTTGATCGCCTGAGCGATCGATTTTTTCATCTTCGTGATTTGTTCTTCGGGTGTCATCAATTACCTCTCGTTTATGAATGTTTGTGGAACTCTGAGAAGAACTCGCCTTTCTGCGTGCACTAACGTTTGAGAGCAAACGACCGACCCTGCCCTACTACTGCCGTGAGCTTCAGAGCCCCAGAGACTCGCTGCGTTTTCAGCCCTCCGGCAGAAACACTTTAGTAGGGCAACTCTGCATGACACCTTCTTATGTCATCAGCCTATAGCTCACATAGAGAACTGCCGCCCACACACTCAGATACGCGAGCAACAAGAGTTCTGTTCGCTTATCACGACAAACACTCATAACGTCCTCTCGGTGTTCAGCATTCTCGACTCATTGAAACAGCCCGCGTGACCGCGTTGATGATTATCAGGATGACAATCGCTATCAAAAGACCTGCAGGCCTGATCCTGTCCCGGTTCCTGACGATCATCCCTCCCTCTCACTCACTTCGACGACCGAGGATTCATCTCATCCCTCCCTTCCCAAGCCTCATCACAGGTGATCCAGGGACACGCGCACGATTCCGAATAGGCGGATCATGACCCGCTCGATTAGCCTCAATTCCAGGGTCCGTCATTGCACCACAGAGCAGGCAACGCCAACCAGCCACCAGGGGCTGACCCATATCTCTCATTTGGACGGCAATCAAGAGACCTTGGCAACGTAGACACTGCATCGCGCCTCCTATGGGCCGACTCTACAACACCCTTCTCAATGTCTGGTTCCAGATAAGGCATGCATACATGGGATCAGCATAACTTCGATGGAAGCAATGCCACCATGCTTCAGCAATACGAGCACACGGCCTGATCATGTCAGGCCTCCTTCTCGGCCCGGAAGATTAACAAGCTTTGGGCGGATGATTGGATGCGGCGACGTTGAAAACCGCAAGATTCAGATGCTGGAACTCCAGCCGCTTCTCGCGTGTCCGAAACGTACGATCCCCAATCGCCAACAGTTGCTGCTTATTGAGGAACAAATCCCGCTTGTCACTTACCGCCCACTCGTATTCCCGTGTCATCGCCAGCGCATCAACCGGACAGGCTTGGACGCACAGTCCGCAAAACAAACACCGCGTCATGTCCATCGAATATTCTCGCGCGTATCGCTTCGTCGGTTCGCCCGGCACCTCGGCGCTCACCACCGCAATGACGCGAGAGGGGCAGGCAGCCTCACAGAGATCGCATCCGACACATTTCTCGGTCTCATCGTCATAGCGCAGCAAAGCTAGCATGCCGCGATAGTTGTCCGGCAGAATCCGCTTCTCGTGCGGATATTGAAGGGTCACGGGCTTGTAGTGGAGGAGATGGCTCATGGTCAACTTCATTCCCACGGCGATCTCATAGAACGTGATCAACCTGATCCAAGCCGTGAATCCGTTATACCGCCTTGACCATCGCTCGCTCAGCCTCATGCGCATCCCTTCTTAACCGTGATAACCTGTCCGCCGGACTCTCGCATACGCCACTCTGTTTCATCGCCATTGCGGGCAGCTCTCTCAGCCGCCTTAATTTCTTCACACCAGCAGGCCAGGGGAGGCACCCGCGGACTACTCCGAAGGCGTCTCACGACAAACGCTCAGAACTTCGGCGCCGACCGAATCACTTTTCTTGTCTCCTCTTCACCTGCACAAGTCTGTTTGGCCAGCATGCGTTGTCCCACGCTGGCCACCACGGGAATTCTGGCCATACAGGCCTTCAGCGTATCCTCCGCTGCTCCTGAGGCCAGTGCGTTCCCCTCTCCAACTGGAGCAAGAGCTATAGTTCTTTTCACGAGGGGATCTACCGCTTGGGCATCCTGAACTGACTGTATAGACAGTACTGCGAGCAGCCCGATCGTTAAAACTACAGCTGGCGCTTTCATGATTGTTGAGATTCTCATCGTAATGATCTCCTTATCCTCATTAGGGGCCTATACCCACGCACCCCATGGGCAACCCATGCACTAGCACGCAAGTGAACCGGTCCGTCACATAATTGCTATCTACCGTGCAGGCACAGGAGACATGCCGGCTGTGGATTGGTTATTCGCATATTGCACCGCTTAACCGGCTGAGACTCGTTCTTCGAAGAAGCGGCGGAGACTGGGGAATCAGGCGCGCGGGATGGGCCGGGGATGCGCGAGAGATGGGACAGTCGGCGTAGCTTGGAACATCACCACATCACCCTACAGACCAGCTACTGGGGTGTCAACGATTCGAGTCCGGCGATGCGCTATAACATGATGATTCTGCATGGATATATTTATTTTCGGCTAAGTATCATGGACAGGATGATGCCACGAGACTTATTCTTGCTGCCGCAAGACAAGGGGCACTGTCTATCTAATACCGGCCCTTTGGTTCGAGCGGGACAGACGTCAATTCACGGTAGACTCGATGAAACTCTTCCGTCGTCAGGTCCGGGGCCTGTAGTTTGGCAAGAGCCTCCTGACTGATGGGGTACTCGACCGTATCGTCATAATTCGATGAGGCAATCGTCACGAATCGTGGAGGAAACAACCGCTCAGGCAGAAGGATACCGATACCTAGATTGTACTTGAGCGCCAGACGAATCACCTCTCGCGCTTTGTCGGCCGGGACATCCCGGCCGAGTCCGATATTCTGCGGCGGCTGCCCTCGTTTGGCGAATTGGAAGTGGACATTGGTTATGCCCGCTTGAGCGAACTCTTCCTTCAAAGCGGCGGCCTGATTCCGATATTGATCGGCCAGTACAACCTCGACGCGGCTCACAGCTTGAACAGACTCCCCGGCGGCAAATACCGCAGTTATTCCGGCATTCATGAGTATAACGAGAAGCGCGCTGCTGATCAGTGATCGCCACAGGCTCATCAACTATGTTTCCTCAAAGACAAATGCGAGAGGTGTGCAGAGGAGCGGCGGTGTCCCGTAATACGGGACACCGCCGCCTGAATGACTACTGCCCGATCATCGAGGTCGGTGTGACGACTGCTTCACCGATTTGGTTCTCCGCCGTTTTGGTGGCTGGAACCTGTGGCGCCAGGTGCAAGATTCGCCGGTCCTCGACTGGAAGTACCTTGAAAAGTCCCCACTGTCCCGCATTGACATAAGCCGGACGTTGGTTCTTCCACAAGTAATCGCCGACGATCCGGTTCGGACCTCCGGCCCCGCCGGTCAGATAGGCGTTAATCACCTCTGATCCTCCGAACTCCATGGTGCTGACTTGATCGGCACCCTGCATATAGGGTTCGTGCGGCCATTCGTGACCATCGACCGTGAACAGTTGGACTTGCTCATTAAATGCACCAAGTACGTGAATCGCTACCGGATCTCCCACGTGAGCCTGCAACAGCGGAGTCGAGGGCATTTCCCCGGCTTTCACGCAGCTGAAGATTTCCGGAATTTCACAGCCTTTTTCTACCCGCCATGCAGTCGGCTCTGACCGGTAGTTCACCGCCGTAATGCCGGCGACCTGTTGAATGTACGGCATGAAGCTCACGCCGACGATATTGTCCTCGTCCTGGAACATCAGGGAGAAATCTCTATAGTTCTTCCTGTTTTCATTGCCGGGAACCGTCCGATCAACGATCACATCGGCTCGCCAGCTGCTCTTCATCGTAATATCGTCACCCGACACAGGGTCGCGATAGCGCGAACCCTTCGGCCCGACAATGACCGATCCAAACAGACCGTTTCTCGGATTCTCAACCACGTTCCCCCAATCCTGAATGAGGGCGGCCAGTTCTCCGTATTCCGGATGGGCATAGTAGGTGTAGGTCTTACTCTGCCCTGGACCGATTGTTTGATCGCCTGAGTTATTGCCGACATTGGCGCCGAACGAATCCTTT
Organism: Nitrospira sp. SG-bin2; assembly: GCA_002083405.1. Classification (GTDB taxonomy): domain Bacteria; phylum Nitrospirota; class Nitrospiria; order Nitrospirales; family Nitrospiraceae; genus Nitrospira_D. Next base: position 22,594 of record LVWT01000032.1, read on the forward strand.
GGATCGAACGCCATCATGTCGACATGGAACCCGGCGCGCTCTTTCGCCATCTCGTTCTTCAAATTGATCTTCAGGCAATCACCGACGTTCACGTGCAGCGTCAGCGGGCTTGGCTTGAGTTCACCAGCCTTGACACGTCCACGATCCCCTTCGAGCACATACATCTTGCCCTGCTCGTTACCGAAGACCATCTTCCGTTCGAGGTCCACTTCCATAACACCAGGCGCTCCGTCATGGTACCGGATCTGCTGGTCAACCGCCGACACATTGAAGGACTTCACCGGCGCATCAGCCGGGCAAACAGAAGGCGCAGACTTCTGAATCTGCTCGCGGCTCGGCAAGGGCTTCAGATCGCCCTGCAATTCATCGAACACCCTGAAGATGCCCCAACTACCTTCGGCAAAATGCGAGGCACGACCGCTATAGTAGAGGTAATCTCCGGACTGTTTTTGCGGACCACCAGCCGCCGGAATCGCTGGATCATAACGCTCTCCGATCGCCAGGTGGATCGTGCTCCTCGGCATGGCTGTCGTCCCGTACCGTTCCATCGGGAACCAGTGGCCGGTCACATGCCATGTATGCACTTCATTGGCTGAACCGACCAAGGCCCGCACGAGAATAGGATCGCCAAGGTAGGCCCGCAGCAATGGAGTACCGGGATCACCGTGAATGCCGGACACGAACAACTTCGACGGATCGGGGTTGTTCATCAACCGCACGCTCAACGGTTCGACCCGCATACTATACCCGCTGCCGGTCGTCGCTTCGCCGCCATTGAGGAACCACATCGGCGACTTGTTGATCTTTTCGGGGAACTGATGCGACGGTGGCCCATCCACCGTGGTCGCTCCGATCCTCGCTTGAGGATTGTCGGTCGTAATCAGCTCCGCTGTTCGAGCATTGCTGTCCATGATATGCATCATGACTTCTCGGAAACTGCCACGGATATGGGCGGACACCGGCTCCAGCGTATGGATGTCCGCGATGGGACCGCTGCGGATTTCTTTGCCGGTAACCGGGTCATGGTAGGTCGACCGCGGCGGCTCGGTAATGAACGCAGAGAATAATCCATGGCCCCAGGTATCCGTGCCAAACACATGGTCATGCCAATAGACAGTCCCAAAATCCGCATCGACATACCAGCGCTCGCGGATGAACTCGACGCTGGCGATATCGTCCTTCTTATGCCCATACTTCAGCGGCGCATCGAAGGTAATCGTCTTGCCATTGATGCTCTTGATCCGCGCGACTTCAAAGAACTTAGGATCATCCATCCCAACGCCCAACTCGATATTGACATGGAACTTCGACGGATCTGCCACCGTAATACTGCGTGCACCGGCCTTTGTATCAGCCGTCAACACTGTATTCCCAGGCAAAGGCATGCCCTTCTCCGGCTGCGGGTCTTTCAACATGGTGAAGGCCCGCAACGACATGTCGTACGAGAACCCGATGGTCGGACCGTCGGAAGCGCTGGTGTCGAACTGGAAGAAATGCGGATGGAGATTGATCTTGTTCGACCACCCGGTTCTGGCATCGTCTGGAATTTCGTTTTTGAAGATCACATCCACGCAATCATAGACGTTGCCGCGAATGACCAACGGAACCTGTTTCTTGGGATTTTGCCGCACTTCTGCTTCTTCTTCGTGCAACACGTAGATCATACCGATTGGATCGACCAGAGCGGCGGAGTTCGCCGTCGCCGGCTTCAGCGTGATCGGCAATGTAATGGAATGGGTTGTGAAGTACTTCCGCGGAGAATTCTCCGGGCACAAGCTCCACGGACCTTGCTCACCGGGCCTGGCCGGTTCCGTGCTCTTGGTGCCGTCCTCCCTCACATGGAACGGCTCTAACCATGGCGCACCACCGTGATTCGGGGCAAACGGCGGACGCTTGCCGAGATGCGGACGAAGCCATGGGAACGCCAGCTTTCCGGTTTGTGGATCGAACGTGATCGGCGGACGCTTTAACGGAGCGGGCGAGACATAATCCGCCCACTTGTGCGGCGTCTCCGGCTCGTTCAACGCTAAGGAACCTTCCCACTTCCAGTTCACCACTGTGGCATCATGCGCCTTGGCTTGCAGGACTTGATCCTCTGTCTTGCCAGGCAGACCTTGCGGCGGCAGCATGTACTCGACCCAATCTTTGATCGACACTTTCGCCGGATTGGCCTTCCAATCGGTCTTGTCCTTCGTAATCTCCCACTTCTTCCCGCCGTACCAATCCACCGTGGTCCCGACCAGCTTGTCGGAGCTTACGGCCGGCTTGATCTTTCCTTTGCGATCCGGCAACTCCACGAGCGCCTTCATCACGTCGGTTTGGAAGCCCGGCGCTTGCAGCGTGTTGTACACACGCCAGAACCCCCACATGCCCGTGACATAGTGCTGCGGAATATGGCAGTGGAATACGAATTCTCCGGCCAATGCCTGTAACCCGCCGGACCCGCCCTCGGTCACCTCATCATAAATCTCCGACGGACCGATCGACTGCACGTCCAACCGGTCCGACGTGTCATTGATCATAGGAAACTTCACCGGACCGTTCTTGGAGAGCGTCGCATCCAGCTTGCTGGTTCCAGGCTGTCTGGCCCAGCGGATCGACCCCCCGTGCAGATGGTGGGAATGCACGATCTCGGATCCACCGATCATTCGGAACGTCGCCGGGTCACCCAAATAGGAGCGGGGAACCGTGGTGGCGGGATCACCGAATGTATAGGATCCGTAACCCTGCGACTCATCGGCAAATCCGACAAGATGCTCCTGCATCTCAAGTCTGGTTCCGTGCGGCTCGCTGCGATAGTTGAGCAATCGGGCCGCGGGACGATAGGTGTCCGTATGCGCATCACGCTGCGGCAGCATATCTCCTTTGCGGTTCAGCAAGCGGAAGGTCTCATCGCCTGCCTCGTGATAGAAGATGACGAATTCTCTAAAATCCGACCCTTTCGCCACATCGATCATGGCTTCCCAGCCGCTCTTCATCTCCTCGCCGGTAAACGGACTGAGGAAGCGCGAGCCGCGTGGTTCGACGACGAGCGATCCCAGCAGGCCCAAGGAGTACTGTTCGCGCGTGGCATGACTGTGAAATGCGAGGCCGCCCACCTGCTTATCAGGCTGGATATACCACTCGAATTCAGTGCTCTTTCCCGTCGCCACCAAGGCATCCGGATTATTGGCCGTCGCAGGCTTGCCGGTGCTGGTGACCAACATCTGCGACCCATTGATGATCATATTCGTGGGTTCACCATCGATCTGATTGCGGAGCGTGATCCGCAAGCAATCTCCTTGGTTCGCGCGAATGACCAACGGCTGAATCAGGTCACCCTGCAAACCATTCGATACGGCCCCGCCAGCGAAGGTCACATCTTCGCTCTCCCGTGCTGCCTTGTTCTTCTCTTCTTCCTCACGAACCCCCTTCAGCTGTTCGGTCAATGCATACATGTAGCCCGGATAGAAATCGCCGAACCGATTCACGGTGATTTCGATGTTGATCGCCGTAACGTCGTAGGCCCGAACCGGTGCATACGCGGGGCAGCGAGCGCCCTGCGTCACCTTCACTTTATCCGGGTCTTCGGCTACGAGCAGGATCCCCTGCTGCATGGCATGCGCACTGGCTCCCTGGAACGGCCCCGTTGATTGAACCTGGCGTTCGATTTGCTCGATCGCCTTGGACATTTTGTCCATCAAGACTGGACCAGCTTGCGCATGAACCGGTTGGGCGACATCGGCGTTCGAGTCCTGTGCCGCATGCGCGTCATGCGACATCGCCGCAAGAGCGGGCGTCGCCCCGATCAAGGCCAGACCAGCCGCAAATCCTAACACCCCAGAACATATCTGTTTTTTTGAAACACCCATACGTTCAGCCTCCTCCATAAACAGTAAACAATTCAACTTCAATCAATCGACAATAAATCCGTATGCCATCTATTCTATTATGAGCAATCGTGAGTCAGCCAATCTCACTACAAACTAGAGACTCCAGTAGAACCCAATACTCATTGGGGATCGTCAGGATATCCGTACTACCAGACAATCTATTTGCTCGCTGTTCAAGCAAGACAAGCCCTACCCGCACCTTATACTAGAACAATTCTATATATCCATTTCAAAAAATTATTGCAAGACCCATTTTTACAGAATCGATGAGAACAACCTGCGGTCTTGTCTCGTTCGTAGAGACCGCTCCCTCCCCCTCGATACACAATACTGCATCACACCGATTCTATACATTCGTACAACACCGGCCTGAGTCTTTCGCCCCAGGGTCACAATGTCCTCTTCCCGTTCGCCCTCACCGTCGGTTTGTGCCATAATCCTTCGATGATTCTGAAACGTTGGCTCGTCGGCGATCCTCTGAAGACGGCACAAGCACGGCACGAACGGCTCTCGAAAACCATCGCGCTTCCAATTTTTTCATCGAACGCGATCTCTTCGGTCGCATACGGAACTGAAGAAATCCTGTTAGTGCTCGTCCTCGCCGGTACAGCAGCCGTAGCCTGGTCGATTCCGGTCAGTCTGGCCATTCTCTTTCTTGTGCTGGTCCTCACGATTTCCTATCGCCAGATTATCCATGAATACCCCGAGGGGGGCGGCGCCTATATCGTCGCGCGGACGAATCTTGGCGAAAATCCGGCCCTGGTGGCTGCCGCAGCCTTGATGATCGACTATGTCTTGACCGTTGCCGTCAGCGTCGCTGCTGGAATCGCCGCCCTCACCTCAGCCATCCCCAGCCTCTTCGTACACCGGGAGGCGCTGGGACTGATCGCCATTGTCTTTATGGTGCTCGTCAACCTCCGCGGCGTCCGAGAGTCGGGAACGTTCTTCGCCATCCCGACCTATTTCGCCATCGGAGCGCTTGGACTGCTGGTCACCGTCGGCACGCTGCACTCCTTTTCTACGCCCAGTGTGACTCCCTCCCCGACAAATCCCGAAATACCCGGCAAGGCAATGGAGAGTCTCACCCTCTTCCTGATCCTTCGGTCGTTTGCCGCAGGCTGTTCGGCCGTGACCGGCATGGAAGTGATCTCCAACGGGGTGAAAGCCTTCCGCCACCCCGAATCGAAGAATGCTGCCACCACGATGATCTGGATGTCCGTCATCCTGGCATCGCTGTTCATGGGCGTCAGCTGGATGGCTTATCACTACGGCATTCTTCCCAAAGTGGACGAAACGATCATGTCGCAACTAGCCCGCCTCACGTTCGGCACCGGAGTCGTCTATTACACCATCCAGATCGCCACCATGGCGCTACTGGTGCTGGCGGCCAACAGCGCTTTTGCCGGCTTCCCGCATTTAGCCTCGATCCTGGCCCGGGATGGATTCATGCCGCACCAGATGGCCACGTTCGGCGATCGCCTGGTGTTTTCAAATGGCATCATCATCCTCGGCTTTTTCGCCTGCCTCCTGCTGGTGATCTTTCAAGGTGATACCCATGCGCTGATCCCGTTGTACGCCATTGGGGTGTTCGTCTCGTTCACACTTTCTCAATCCGGCATGGTCAAGCGATGGCTGGTCAAAAAAGGGGCGCATTGGCGCAAGAAACTCGCCATCAACGGCATCGGCGCCGTCACGACCGGCATCGCCACCGTCATTATCGCCAGCACCAAGTTCATGCAGGGCGCCTGGATCGTCTTTCTGCTTGTCGCAATCTTAATCCTTATATTCCAGGGCATTCGCTCTCACTATCGAGCCGTATCGGAACAAATCACCCTGGACCGCAGAGGGTCTCGGCCTCCGCTGCCTCGACGCAATATCGTGGTCATTCCAGTCAGCGGAGTGAATCGCGCCGTGGTCCGCGCCCTGGACTACGCGAGAAGCCGGCCCGGTGAGATTCGCGCCGTGTATGTCGATCTTGACCCGGAAGAAAGCGCCAAAGTTAAAATCCAATGGGCCCAATGGGGCGGCGGTGTCAATTTGATCGCCATTTCTTCTCCCTATCGTTCGGTGCTGGGATCTCTCCTGGAATACGTCGAGGAAATTCTGGAAAAAGAGCCGAACACCTGGGTGACCGTCGTCATTCCTGAAATCCTTCCAGCCCGCTGGTGGCAGAGCATCCTGCACAACCAGCGCGCGCTGATGCTCAAGGCCGCGCTGCTGTTCAAAGAGCGGGTCATCATCACAGATGTCCCGTTTCATCTGACGCGATGATTGGGGAACGTGAAACGTATCTTGTGAAGCCCGCGTCGCCGACTCCGCGAGGCGCGCGTATCTCGCAGACTCGGACCTCGTGCTTAGTTCTGTTTGCCTCATGCCTGGCCATGGCTGCTCCTGCCCATGCGTTCAAGATCGTGGAACCGGCAGAAGGCGCTACACTGACTGCTGGGAGTACCGTGACCGCCCAGGTAGATGTGGGAAAAGACCGTGGCATCGTTACGGTGCGCTACTACTGGTACGGCGGACAGGACGAAGCATTGGTCGAACAGGATGACACCACAGCTACCGGCTCCATCGTTGCGCCCGTTGCCTCGATCGGACTAGCCGAACATAACCCACCTTTCGGTGGCCGCCTGTTGATCCCCAAGGACGGCATCGGACCCATGCGGCTTCTGGCCGTGGCCGAAATCTCGCGTGGACGTCTGGGCACCCGCTCCGTCTTCGACGAAGTAATGGTACAGGTTGAACCCAAGGCAGCCTTGACCACAATCGACTTTGCCACCGACAAGCCGGTACAGCTCGGGCGGGCCGGACAATCCTCCGCCTTTGGCCACGTGGATTCCCTGGGCAAGATTTTCGAGTTGCCGGTGGTCGGTGAGTTCGCCGATGGGATAGTCCGACGGATCAGTGCTCCGGAAACCGGAACCACCTACGAGTCTTCAAGTCCGAACGTCATTAGAGTCTTGTCCGGCGGCCTACTGCAGATCGTCGGCAACGGCAAGGCGGTACTAACCGTGACTAACCGAGGCAAGCAGGCTCTGCTCGATGTGGATGTGAACGTGAACGACGAACCGAACGAACCGCCCATCGCCGATGCAGGGACAAACAAAACTGTGAAGGCCGGATCAAAAGTGAAATTGAACGGGCTGAAAAGCCGCGACCCCGAAGGCGAAGCCCTCTACTATACCTGGAGCCAACTACGCGGCAACAAAGTATCCCTCCTCGACGCAAACAACGCCGAAGCATCCTTCCTCGCCCCAACCGTGTCAGAGCCGAGAACCTATCGGTTCAAGCTGCGCGTGACGGATAAGAAAGGGGCGGATAGCTTGCCAGCGTTTGTGAATGTGACAGTGGAGCCGTGATGCGTGAAGCGTATCTCGCCAAAAGAAAATCGTCTCGCTGCAGCCGAATAACTTGCTTTTGAGCCGCCTACCTCCCCACATGTAGACTGTCCAAAACACTCGAACACCCGATGCCTGAGGTGGCCCCGAAAAAACAGACACGTGAGTTA